>NZ_JASJOY010000042.1:0-1334 GCF_031426985.1 Hydrogenophaga sp. | reverse complement strand
ACGGGCAGACCAGGTCGATCACCTTGATGCCGGTTTCCAGCAGTTCCTGCGAAGGCGACAGCTCGTCATAAGCCGGGGCCTTGCGGTGGATGGGAGCGGTCAGGGTCTGGTCAACCGGGCCGCGCTCGTCGATGGGGGCACCGAGCACGTCCATGATGCGGCCCAGGGTGGCCTTGCCCACGGGCACGGTGATGTTGGCGTGGGTGTTGGTCACCAGCATGCCGCGGCGCAGGCCGTCGGAGGAGCCCAGCGCAATCGTGCGCACCACGCCGTCGCCCAGCTGTTGCTGGACTTCCAGCGTCAGGGCGGAACCTTCCATTTTCAGGGCGTCGTAAACGCGCGGCATCTCGTTACGCGGAAATTCCACGTCCACGACGGCGCCGATGCACTGAACAATCTTGCCTTGTACTTGAGACATGATGGATACCTTTTAAATTCTCTGAATTCGGGTGAACGTCAAACGGCGGCGGCGCCGGCCACGATTTCCGACAGCTCTTTGGTGATCGCGGCCTGGCGGGTCTTGTTGTAGACCAGCTTGAGTTCGCTGATGACGCTGCCGGCGTTGTCGGTGGCGGCTTTCATGGCCACCATGCGGGCCGACTGTTCGGACGCCATGTTCTCGGCCACGGCCTGGTAGACCTGGGCTTCCACGTAGCGCAGCAACAGTTCGTCGATGACGGCCGCAGCGTCGGGTTCGTAGACGTAGTCCCAGTCACGGCCAGTGGCCTGGTCCTGCAGGTCGCCAGCGCTCAAAGGCAGCAGCTGCTCGATCACGGCTTCCTGCTTCATCGTGTTGATGAAGCGGGTGTAGCAGACGTGCACCGAGTTGATGCGACCTTCGGTGTACGCATCCAGCAGCACCTTGACGGGGCCGATCAGCTTGTCCAGGTGGGGCGTGTCGCCCAGACCCGTTGCGCTGGACACCACTTTGGCACCGATGCGGTTGAGGAAACCCAGCCCCTTGTTGCCGATGGCCACCGCCTCAGCACCCTGGCCCTTGGCCTGCAGGTCCTTGAGCTGGTTGGTCAGCGCACGCAGCACGTTGGTGTTCATGCCACCGCACAGACCCTTGTCGGTCGTGACGACGACAAAACCGGCGGTCTTGGCGTCGTTGGTCTGCATGAACGCGTGCGTGTACTCCGGATTGGCCCTGCTCAGGTTGCCGGTGATCTGGCGCACTTTCTGGGCGTAAGGCCGGGCCGCACGCATGCGGTCCTGCGCCTTGCGCATCTTGGAGGCGGCCACCATTTCCATGGCTTTGGTGATCTTCTTGGTGTTCTCCACCGATTTGATCTTGCCGCGTATTTCCTTGCCTGCTGCCATTGCTGCTCCTT
>NZ_JASJOY010000041.1:0-13647 GCF_031426985.1 Hydrogenophaga sp. | reverse complement strand
ATCTTCAAGAAGGCCCAGGCTTCGATGTTCGAAATGACCAAGATGATCAACGAACACCTGAAGTGATCAGGCACGAGGCCCCGCGCTTCTGCGCCACGGTCCTCGACAAAAAAGCCGCTCTTTCGAGCGGCTTTTTTTTGGCCCGCCGCACCCGCGGCCTGCGCCCAACCCGTGAGACGTCTGCGCGCCGCCGCCGCAAGCGAGTGTGAGAAACTGCCACCCAGCACTTCACACCACCAGGCATGACCGTCCCCACGCCACAACGCCCCCCCCCTACCCCCGAGCAGCCGGCCGCTGCGCTGGTGGGGGTGCTGCCCCTGCAGCAGAACAAGGTGGTGCTGGTGATCGATCTGGTGGAGTCGGTGCGGTTGATGGCCGCCAACGAAGCCACCGTGGTGGGCCACTGGCACCGTTTCATGCAGCACGCCCAGTCGGTGGTGCTGCCGCAATGGCGGGGCCGGCTGGTCAAGAGCCTGGGCGACGGGCTGCTGGCCGAGTTCTCATCGGCGTCAGACGCGGTGCACGCCGCGCTGGCCTGCCACCGCTTCTTCGACCCGGTCAACACCACCCTGGCCGGCGATCACCAGCTGCACCTGCGCGCCGGCCTGAACGGCACCCACCTCTACGTGGACGCCAGCGACGTGTACGGCCACGGCGTGAACCTGGCCGCGCGGGTGGCCTCGCTGGCCGGCCCGGGCGAGACGATGGTCACGGCCAACATCCGCGACGGCATCGTCGACGGCGTCGACGGCGAGCTGGAGGACATGGGCGAGAGCTACCTCAAGCACTGGCCCGAGCCGGTGCGCACCTGGCGCGTGCGGCCGGCCGAGCGCCTTGGCGTGGTCCCATCCAAGGCGCCGTTGCCTCCCACCCAGGAAGACCTGCGCCCGACCATCGCCGTCATCCCGCTGGACTGCAGCACCGGCCTCGATGAACACCAGGTGATCGGCGAACTGATCGCCGACGGCGTGATCGCCCAGCTCTCGCGCAGCCGGCAGATGCGCGTGATCTCGCGCCTGTCCACCACCGCCTTTCGCGGGCGGGGTGCGCAGCTGAGCGAGATCCAGGCGCACCTGGGCTCGGGCTATGTGCTCAGTGGCAGCTACAGCGTGCTGGGCGACCGGGTGGTGGTCATGGCCGAGCTCAGCGACGCGCGCCGCAGCGACGTGGTCTGGGCCGACCGCGTGGTGGGCAGCATCGCCGACCTGCTGCAGGCCGACAGCCAGCTCATCCGCGAACTGACCGACAGCGCCAGCCAGGCCGTGATTGAAAACACCGTGCAGCGCGCCACCGTGCTGCCCTGTCCGCAGCTCGACAGCAACGCGCTGCTGCTGGGCGGCATCGCGCTGATGCACCGCTCCACCGCGCGCGACCTGGAGCGCAGCCGCGAGCTGCTCGAAGCGGTCACCGAACGCCACCGGCGTGTGGCCACCCCCTGGGCCTGGATGGCCAAGTGGCACGTCCTCAACATCATCCAGGGCCGCAGCGGCAACGCACCCAGCGAGTTCCGCCAGGCCATCGACATCGCCGACCGCGCGCTGGACCTGGAGCCGCACAGCTCGCTGGCGCTGGCCATCAAGGGCCATGTGCAGTGCCACCTGGGCACCCAGCTCGACGAGTCGCGCCAGCTGCTGCTGCAGGCCACCGACGCCAACCCCAACGACCACACAGCCTGGCTGTACGCCGGTTTCTGGTCGACCATGTGGGGCGACCCGGCCGACGCGGTCCGCGAATCCGAGCGGGCGCTGGCGCTGTCACCACTGGACCCGCAGCGCTTCTTCATCGAAATGCTGGTCGCGCACAGTTACCTTATGGCCAACGATCTGACCAAGACCATCGAGTTGTGTCAACGGTCGCTGCAGCGCAATCGCTATTACCTCGCCACGTTGCGAGTCCTGATGACCGCACAGTTTGAATCAGGGCAGGTGGAACAGGCCCGCGCGACCTTGAAGCAACTGCTCACCTTGCAGCCGGATCTGACCGTGGCGAAGTTTCTGGCCTACGGAAGCCAGAGTCCGATCCGGCAGCGCGCTGCCATGGCCATGACGGGTCTTGGTCTCGGTCACTGAACACCACTTTTATTGAAGGAGTCAGCAATGGGTACATGGGGCGGTATTGGTGGCATCGGTGGCATCGGTGGCATTGGGGGTATTGGTGGCATTGGAGGCATCGGTGGCATTGGGGGTATCGGCGGAATAGGCGGTATTGGGGGGATCGGAGGCGCCAGCGGCGCCAGCGCCGAAGCGCAGATGCTCAACCGCAACGCCATCGCCGGCCCCTTCGAGGGCGCGGTCATCACCCCGCCGGTGCCGGGTTTCAACGACCCGGCCAACCTCAAGCTCTGGTCCGAAGGCCCGCGCCTGGCGGCCTGCTTCAGCGAACTGGTGGAAGGCTTGCAGTTCAGCGCCCACAAGGGCAAGGCCGGCCTGCACCACGTGGCGCTGGGCAAAAAGGGTTACCAGCAGCACGACATGCTGAGCCTCACGGCGCCCGACCTGGACCTGCTCAAGGCCCAGGCCGAACTGGTCGCGGCCTACGCCGACCTGCGCGGCGACCGCGGCGCCGAAATCCTGTCGCAGATGGGGCTGCCCGTGCCGTTCTGGGCCGCCGTCATCGGCGCGCAGGACCACCGCCGCCCCAAGACCTACCAGCTCATGGCCCTGGCGTTTGCGCTGGCCAACCATGTGGAAATGCGCTTCAAGCAGATCTTTGCGGTGGTGCGGCCGGTGGAGCTGTCGCCGCAGATCCAGCCCATGATCCCCACGCCCGGACACGGCGCCTACCCCAGCGGTCACGCAACCGAAGCCTTCACCGTGGCCACGCTGCTCAACGCCCTGCTGCGCACCGCGCGCCCGGGCCCGGCACACGAAACCGGCCACGACGCGACCGACGTGCAGCTGCAACGGCAGGCCTACCGCATCGCCGTCAACCGCACGGTGGCGGGCGTGCACTACCCGGTGGACTCGGCCTGCGGCCGCGTGCTGGGCACCCTGCTGGGCGAGTTCATGGTGGGCCGCAGCGCGGGGCGCGCGTTCAAGGAACGCGAGTTCAAAGGCAGCCACTACAGCGGGCCGCGCGGCGCGGCGCGCGACTTCGACCTGCAGGACTCGATCGACAACGGTGACGCCGGCCAGCAGCTGGGCGCGGCCTTCACCCTGCCCACCGGCCCGCTGATGGCCTGGCTCTGGAACGAGGCCGTCAAGGAGTGGCAATGAGCCGCCGCCCCGCCGGGGGCTGGCAGGCGCTGCCACCGGGCCGCTTCACCGGCATCGCCTGGTCCGACCCGCAGGCCTACGCCCACAGCGACCCGTACCTGGCCTGGGCCGAAACCAGCGGTTTTGAGGGCTTTCGCTCCCCACTGGGAGCGCCCGCCGATCCCGAGTGGCTGCCGCTGCTGATCGAACTCGCGCCCGGCGTCGGCGTGGCCGACCTGGTGGCGCGCAGCACCCCCGACTGGCTGCAGGTGCCCCGGATCTATCTGCGCTGGAACGGCCTGCGTGTCTGCACCGCGCGCGCCAGGCGCGGCTTCTTCGATGCCCTGCAGGTCGGCGGTGCGCTGCAGGGCCTGGTGCAACGCTGCGAACTGGGCCTGCCGGTCGGCCACCACGCCCGCGGTCTGGCGCCGCAGGCCATCGCCCGCCCGGGGAGCGGCGCACCCCGCGCGCCCACCCAGGTGTCCGGCCCGGTGGTGGTGATCATCGACAACGGCATCGCGCTGGGGCACGCCGACTTTCTCGACGGCTCGCGCCGCCCACGGGTGGCGGCGTTCTGGCGCCAGGACTCGACCGAAGGCCCCCACGGCCGTGCCGCCGCCACGCGGCACGCGGTGCCGCTGGACCCGCGCCGTGCCGGCCCCACGCCGACCGACCTGGGCTATGGCCACGAACTCGACCAAGGCCGCATCGAAGCGGCCATGGCCCGCCACACCCGGCAGGGCCGGCTGGACGAAGACGGCCTGTACCGCTGGCTGCAGCTGTGGGGCCTGAACCACGCACAGCAGCACGGCACACACGTGGCCAGCCTGGCGGCCAGCCCGCGCATGCCGGTGCGCACCATCGGCCACGAAGACAGCCCGCCGGACTGGCGCGATGCCGACGACGCCGGCAGCCGCGCCCGACTGGTGGTGGCCCAGCTCGACTGGGCCAGTGCCGCCGACAGTTCCGGTGGTGCGCTCAACGTGAGCGTGCTCGACGCCCTGGCCTGGGCGCTGGCGCGTTGCGCGGACGGCGCCACCGTGGCCATCAACCTGAGCTGGGGTGCACTGGCCGGGGCCCACAACGGCTCGTCGCTGATCGAGTCGGCGCTGTCGCAGCTGGTGGCCGCCAGCGGCCTGAACGCGCAGCTGGTGGTGCCCGCCGGCAACGCCTACCAGGCGCAGACCCACGCCAACGAGCGGCTGGCCCCGGGCGAATCGGTCACGCTGCACTGGCGCGTGCAGCCTGACGACCACAGCCAGAGCTTTCTGGAGTGCTGGCTGCAGGACACGGCGCAACCCGAGGCCTTGGTGCAGGACGTGCAGATCACGCTGGCGCCCCCCGGGCAACCCGCCCTGCCCGCGCGGGGCGTGGGCGACGCCGGGGTCTGGCCATCGGCCAGCGCGCCGCAGTGTGCGCTGCTGTTCCCGCCCACCTCGGCGCTCGGCGCCCCGGGTGCCTGTGCCCTGCTGGCCGTGGCGCCCACCGCGCGCTGGTTCAAGGACACGGTGTGCAGCGCGCCCGGCGTCTGGCAGATCACCGTGACCAACCGCGGCGAGCGCACCGTGGTGCTGGACGCGTACATCGAGCGCGACGACGAAATCGCGGGGACCCAGACCGGCGCGCGGCAGTCCTATCTGCAGGACCGCCGTTACGACACCAGCGGCGGGCTGGGCAGCTTCATCGACCACCCGGACAACCCGACCCCGGTGCGCCGCAGCGGCACGTTCAACGACCTCGCCACGGGTGCCAACACGCTGTCGGTGGGCGGCATCCGCTACTTTGGCAGCTGCATGGACCCGATGGCACGGTACAGCCCGCGCAGCCCCGACCCGGACGCCGCCCGCCCCGAACGGGCCGGTGTGCAGAAAGTGCCCGACCGGTTCGCGGTGAGCGACGAACACGCCACGCTGTGGGGCGTGCGGGCCGCCGGCACGCGCAGCGCGGCGACGGTGCGCATGGTGGGCACCAGCATGGCCGCGCCGCAGGTGGCACGGCTGTGGCTGGACAGCGCCAGCTGACCGCGCGGGCAGCGCCTACCAGCGCGCCGGCAAGGTCTTGAGCAGGTGGAGCCGGCGATCGCGCACGGCGATGTAGCCGCCGGTTTCCAGGTCTTTGAGCAGGCGGCTGACCATTTCACGCGAGCAGGCCAGGTGCTGGGCCAGTTCCTGGTGGGTCATGCGCTCGCGCAGGGCGCGCTCGCCCTGGGCATCGGCCTCGCCCGCCAGCTGGTTGAGCAGGCGCACCAGGCGGCCGTACACGTCGATCAGCGCCACGCTGCGCGCGCTTTCGGTGGCCAGGCGGGCGCGGCGGATCAGGCGGCCCATGAGTTCAAGCGCGAATTCCGGGTGGTCGGCGATGTAGGTCAGCAGCGTGGCGCGCGAGACGACCGAACAGGTGCTGGCTTCGGTGGCCTCCACATTGGCCGACCGTGGCCCGCCGTCGAGCGACATTTCGCCCACGTATTCGAGCGGGCCGTAGGTGCCCAGGGTGAGTTCCTTGCCGCTGTCGTCGCCCAGGAAGGCGCGCAGCCGGCCCTGCAGCACGATGTACAGGGTGTCGCCGGTCTCACCCTCCTGGATCAGCAGGGCGCCGCGCCGGTAGCGGCGCGGCACGCCCATCGCGGCGAGCGCTTCGATGTGGGCGGTGGAAGAGAGGTCAGTGGGACGGTCGGCGTTGTAGGGCATCAAGGCGCATGGCTGGACTCAGGCCATGGCATTGTGCGACACCGGCGAAATGGCCCGCAAGGCCGACACCATGGGCGGCAGGCTGTTGATGCGCTGGAGCAGGTGGCGGATGCTGGTGCTGCCGGTCTTTTCGCGCAGCGCCTTGATCTGGCTGCGCACGGTGGACTGGGCCACGCCGTGCTCCTGGGCGATCTCGGGAATCGACAGGCCGCGGCACAGGGCCATCATCACCGCCTCTTCGCTGGGGCTGAGGTTCTGGGCCCGGGCGAACATGCGCACCGACACGTTTTCGCAGGCGCTCTGGCGCTGCAGCAGCACCAGCACGGTGGGGGCGTCGTTTTCCAGCGGGTGGGTCAGCGGCACGAAGGCCAGCGACAGGTGTTTGGTCTTGGCTTCGTCCTTGAGCAGCAGCAGGCGGCGCTGGCCCCGCAGGGACAGTTCCAGCGCCTGCTGGATCTGCTCGCTCAGGTCGGTGGTGATGCCCAGCAGCATGCCGCCCTGGCTCATGACCAGGCGCTGGCTGGCCAGCTCGTGGCGCGCCAGGTGGTTGGCGTGGCGCAGGCGGCCCTGGGCGTCGATCACCAACACGCCGTAGTCGATCTCGTCCATGACACGCATGAGCAGTGCCTGTTCGAGGCCCTGCGGAACAAGCCCCATGCCCGATGCCGGGGCGCTGGCTGAGCTCTTGGCGGGTGCGGTCCACATGGTGTTTCTCCTGTGCGTTGACGATGGGAGAACTGTAGGCAGCCGGGGCACGGCGTCCTAGCGCCGGGTTCCCCGCCATTTTGTGATCCATTCACCAAACAGGGCAAAAACCCGCCGGCGCGTGCGGAATGCCCGGGCGCTGTGGCACCGCGGGGCGCTCACCCGATCAGGCCTGTGCCTTGAGCCGGATGGCCGACAAGGTGCCGCGCGTGGTGATGACTTCTTCGCTCAGCGGCACCTCGATCAGGGTGCCGCCCGGCGCGGCCAGGGCGCGCAGCAGCGCGGCTTCAAAGTCTTCGGTGCGCTCCACCCGCTCGGCCGTGTAGCCGTAGGCGCGGGCCAGGGCGCAGAAGTCGGGGTTGCGCAGGTCCGAGCCGCTCACGCGTGCGGGGTACTCGCGCTCCTGGTGCATGCGGATGGTGCCGTAGCTGCCGTTGTTGAGCAGCAGCACGATGCTCTTGGCGCCGTGCTGCGCGGCCGTGGCCAGTTCCTGCCCGTTCATGAGGAAGTCGCCGTCGCCCGCGATGGTGAACGCCACCCGCCCGGTGAGGATGGCCGCGGCGATGCCGGCCGGCACGCCGTAGCCCATGGCGCCGTTGGTGGGGGCCAGCTGGGTCTTGTGGCCCTTGGCCAGACCGGTGTAGCGGTAGAAACGGTGCAGCCAGCTGGCGAAGTTGCCCGCGCCGTTGGTCAGCACCGCATCGGCCGGCAGGTGGCGCTGCAGGGTGTGGATGAGGGCAGGCATGTCGATGGCGCCGGGCAGCGTGATGCCCCCGTTGGCCACGTCCACGTTGGCTTCGTAGTCGGCGCGGCAGGCCTGCGTCCACTGGCCCCAGGCCACACCGGGCGGCGCGGTCAGCACTTCCAGCGATCGGGCCGCCGCGTTCATGGTGGAGTGGATCGCCAGCGTGGGCTGGTAGACGCGGCCCAGTTCTTCGGCGCTGGCGTGGATGTGCACCAGCTTCTGTTGCGGCACCGGCGCTTCGATCAGCGTGTAGCCGCCGGTGGTGGCCTCGCCCAGGCGCGGGCCGATCGCGATGATCAGGTCGCTCTCTTTCACGCGCGCAGCAAGCGCCGGGTTGATGCCCAGACCGATGTCGCCCGCGTAGTTCGGGTGGTGGTTGTCGAAACAGTCCTGGAAGCGGAAGGCGTTGGCCACCGGCAGTTGCCAGTTTTCGGCAAAGCGCTGCAGGGCGGCGGCGGACTGCGGCGTCCAGCCGCCGCCGCCGGCGATCACCAGCGGCGCTTGCGCCTGCAGCAGCAGCGCGCGCAAGTCGCGCAGCGCACCCGGGTCGCTCCAGGCCTGCACCGGCTCCACGCGCGGCAGAGGCCGGGCCTCGACGGTCTGGGTCAGCATGTCCTCGGGCAGCACCAGCACCACCGGGCCGGGCCGGCCGTTCAGGGCGGTGGCGAAGGCGCGCGCCACGTATTCGGGGATGCGGCGGGCGTCGTCGATGCGCTCTACCCGCTTGGCCATGCCGCGGGTGGACGGGCCGAAGAAGCTCAGGTAGTCCACCTCCTGAAAAGCCTCCCGGTCGCGCGCATCGCTGGCCACGTCGCCGACGAACAGCACCATGGGCGTTGAATCCTGGAACGCGGTGTGCAGGCCGATGGAAGCGTTGGTCGCCCCCGGCCCGCGGGTCACGAAACAGATGCCGGGGCGCCCGGTCAGCTTGCCCTGCGCCTCGGCCATGAAGGCGGCCCCGCCTTCCTGCCGGTTGATCACGAACCGGATGCGGTCGGCGTGCTGGTGGAAGCCGTCGAGCACCGCCAGGTAACTCTCACCCGGCACGCCAAAGGCGTGGGTGACGCCCTGGGCGATCAGGCATTCAACGAGCAGGTGGCCGGCGAGTTGTGAGGTCATGCGGGCATTGTGCCGCGCCATCACCCCAAGCGCGCCGCGCACCGCATGAGGCAGTCCGTCCGGAGACACCGCCGGGCCGGCTTTGCCGGACGGCTGGTGTCGCCCCCTTGAGAGGGTCGCGCGCAGCGCGGCGGGGGTGCCCGTCAGGCCGTCCGGCGGCCAACACCCACGGCCGCATAGACCGACACCAGCAACACCAGCGCCGCGCCGGCCAGCGTGGCAGCGAACCAGCCGCGGTCCATGAAGCTGCCGAAGACCAGGGGCGAGACGGCAAAGCCCACGTCCAGCCCCGAATACACCGTGCCGTAGACGCGCCCGGTGGCGCCCTTGGGCGTGGCTTTCTTGATCATCATGTCGCGGCTGGGGCCGCCCACGCCGACCGCAAAACCGGTGGCGGCCAGCGCCACCATGGTGCCGGTGGCGCCCAGCCAGCCGGTGGCGCACACCAGCAGCAGGACGGCCCCCGCGCTCATGGCCAGCGCCACCACGCGGTCGCTCTGCTTGGTGTAGGCCGCCACGAAGCCGCCCACCAGCATGCCGAAGGCACCGCACAGCATGTAGGCGCTGATGGTCAGGGTGGCCGCTTCCACGCTCACGCCGTGCACGGCCTTCAGGATGGACGGCGCAAAGCTCTGCACCACCGCCAGCGTCATGGTGGACAGCAGGAAGAACGAGAAACACCACCACACCACCGGCAGTTTGAGAAAGGCCGTGTCCGAGCCTTTGGGCGCATCGGCATGGCGCACATGCACCTGCGTGAGCAGCTTGTCGCGCTGCCAGAACAGCAGCGCCAGCACCCCCACGTACAACAGCGCAGCCGCGTGGTAGGCGGTGCGCCAGTCGGCCAGCGCGGTGATGCCGACCAGAAAGGCCGGCGCCAGCGCCCAGCCCAGGTTGCCGGTCAGGCCGTGCGCGCTGAAGGCATGGCCCAGGCGCGGCGCCGACACGCGCTGGTTGAGGATGGTGAAGTCCGCCGGGTGGAACGGTGCGTTGCCCAGGCCGGCGAGCACCGCCACCAGCACCAGGCCCGGGTAGCCGGTGGCCACGGACGCGGCCAGCGCCGCCAGCAGGAAGCAGCCGATGGCGGCAAACAGCACCGGCCGCGCACCGATGCGGTCCACCACGAAACCGGCCATGGCCTGGCCCGAGCCCGAGATGACGAAGAAGATGGTCATGAGCAGGCCGACATCGGAAAAGCTCAGGCCGAAGTCGCGCATGAAGACCGGGAACAGCGGCGCGAGCAGCAGGTGCGAGAAGTGCGACGTGCCGTGCGCCAGGCCAACCAGGCCGATGACGGCGGCGTCCTGCTGCAGGGGAATGGGGTTGGCGGGCGCGCTGGCGTCGAGGGTGGCGGTGTTCATCGGCGGCATGTTAGGCGCAGCAGCGTCTGGCGTTTTGCGATAAAAAGACAAGTCCTGTCGAATTTCCGCCAAAGCGCCCAGCACCCCATGAACACCCGCCGCCAGCGCCAGGCCGTCCCGGTCGGCGACACCGACGCCTACCAGCCCAGCCCCGACCGCCCGGTGCGCTGCCGCGCCCGCGCCATGGGGCACGACACGCAGTTCGAGCCGCACCACCACGCCTGGGGCCAGCTGGCCTACTGCGCCAGCGGCCTGCTGCAGGTGACGGTGGCGACCGGCGCCCACGCCGACGGCCCCGCGTGTGAGACCACCACCATCGTGCCGCCCTCGCGCGCGGTCTGGATCCCGCCGCTGGCGCGGCACGCGGTCACCATGCTCGAAGCCTCGCAGCTGCTCACGCTGTACGTGGACGCCTCGGTCGTCACCGGGGCCTGGCACGCCTCGCGCGTGCTGGTGGTCTCGCCGCTGCTGCGCGAACTTGTGCTGGCCATGGACCAGCCGCACCACGCCGGCCACACCGCCCAGCAGCAGGCCCTGGCCACCCTGGTCCTGGCCGAGATGGCGCATGCCCCCACCCAGCCCCTGGGCGTGCCCATGCCCGACCCGCAGCGCGGCGACCGGCGCCTGCGCGCGCTGTGCGAAGCGGTCATGAACGCCCCTGCCCTGCACGCCACCCTGGCCGAGTGGGCCCACCACAGCGGCGCCAGCGAACGCACGCTGGCGCGGCTGTTCCGCGACGAACTGGGCATGGGCTTCCAGCGCTGGCGCCAGCAGGTGGTGCTGGCGCACGCGCTGCCCATGCTGGCGCGCGGCACGCCGGTGGGTCAGGTGGCGGCGGCCAGCGGCTACGCCAGCGACAGCGCCTTCACCGCCATGTTCCGCGCGGCACTGGGCCAGCCGCCCACACGCTTCGGGCCGTCCACGGCACCCGCGGCCTGATCAGATCAGAGCAGGTCGAGCACGCGTTCCTTGGGCCGGCACAGCCGCGTGCCCTTGGGGCCGACGACGATGGGACGCTCCACCAGCACCGGGTGGGCCAGCAGGGCGTCCAGCAGTTGCGCGTCGCTCAGCGCCGGGTCGGCCAGGCCCAGTTCGGCGTACAGGTCGCCCTTGGTGCGCAACACGTCGCGCGGGCGCAGGCCCATGGCCTGCAGCAGGCCGCTCAACTGCTCGCGGGTGTAGGGGGTTTTCTGGTAGTCCACCACCACGGGCTCAATGCCAGCCTCGCGGATCAGCGCCAGCACGTTGCGCGAGGTGCCGCAAGCCGGGTTGTGGAAGATGGTGACGTTCTGTGCAGATGGTTTCATGGGCGTGCCTCCAGTTTGTGCGCGGCGAGAGGATAGCGCCCCCCGTCGGTGCGGCGTGCCCACCCATCGGGCACGGACCGCGGGCAATCTCGGTGTCACCGCCATGTCACACGCGGCCCGCATCTTGCTCTCTTCGCTGTCACGCGCGCAGGAAGGACACGAGACCATGGCCACCATCGAACGCATCGCCAAAACCCCCAAGGCCTGGGACGCCCTGTCGCGCCCCGACCTGATCGGCCGCCAGGCGCACACGCTGCTGCTGATGGCCAACGGCCGGCGCAGCGAAAAAGAACTCTCGCTGCTGCTGGGCGATGACGTGTCGGAACTGGCTTTCGGCCTGCGCCAGCAGGGTTACCTGCAGACCATGGCCATCCGGGTGCAGGACGACGAGGACGACGGCGCCGCGGCCTGATCCACGGTCCAGCGGCGTTCAGAGCCAGCGTTTGAGCAGGCCCATCACGCGGTCGAACCGCGCCCCGTAGGGCGGGTAGAACAGGCTGGACGCCGCCCAGCGCGACTGCACCAGCACCGGCTTTTGCTGCGTGAAGCGCAGGAAGCCGGTTTCGCCGTGGTAAGCGCCCCACCCGCTCTCGCCCACGCCGCCGAAGGGCAGGTTCTCGTGGGCGATGTGCAGCAGCGTGTCGTTGACCGTCACGCCGCCGCTGACCGTGCCGCGCAGCACGCGGTCGCGCGCGGCGGTGTCGCGGCCAAACCAGTACAGCGCCAGCGGGCGCGGCCCGGCGTTGATGGTGGCGATGGCGTCATCGGGTTTCGTGTAGCTGAGCACCGGCAGCACCGGGCCAAAAATTTCTTCGCGCATCAGGCGCGCGTCGGCCGCGGGCTGGAACACCAGCACCGGCGTCATCTGCCGCGCATGGCCCGAGCCGATGCGCGCCGCCACCTCGACCACGCGGGCCCCCTGGGCCTGCGCCTCGTCCACCAGAGCGAGCAGGCGCGCATGGTGCCGATCGGTCACGATGCTGGCGTAGTCGGGGTGGGCGGCGCCGGTCGGGAACAGCCGCGTCACGGCCGCGGCGAAGGCGCGTTCGAACTCGGCCTCGCGCCCTTGCGGCAGCAGCAGGTAGTCGGGCGCGATGCAGGTCTGGCCGGCGTTGAGCAGCTTGCCGTGGGCGATCTGGATCGCCACCGCGTCCAGATCGGCCGAAGCGTCGACGATGCAGGGCGACTTGCCGCCCAGCTCCAGCGTGGTGGGGGTCAGGTTGGCGGCGGCCGCGGCGGCCACCTGCCGGCCGACGGCCGTGGAGCCGGTGAAGAACAGGTGATCGAACGGCAGGCTGGCAAATTCGCGCGCCACGTCCGGCCCGCCCTGCGCCACGCACAACTCGTCGGCCGAAAACGCCTGGTGCAGCAGCGTGGCCAGCAGGCCCGAGCTGTGGGGGGTGAGTTCGCTGGGTTTGACCATCACCCGGTTGCCCGCGGCCAGCGCCGTGGCGGCCGGGCCCAGGGTGAGCTGCAACGGGTAGTTCCAGGGGCCGATGACGCCCACCACGCCCAGCGGCTGGCGCTGGATGTGGGCGCTGGCGGGCAGCAGGTACAACGGCGTGCGCACACGCCGCGTTTTCATCCAGGCGCCGGTGTGGCGTTCCAGGTCGCCCAGCAGGGACCGCAACACAAAGAAGTCCGCCACCTCGGTCAAGCGCGTTGAGCGCACGCCGAAGTCGGCCTGCACGGCCTCGGCCAGTGCCGCGCCGTGCGTGTCGATCAGCGCGCGGAGGCGGCGCAGCCGGTCCAGCCGCAGCGACAGGGGCACGTCGATCTGCGCGCGGCTGGCCTGGTACTGTGCGTCGAACAGCGCGCGCAACGGGAGGTCGGGGGGCGTCTGGGTCATCGGGCCATCATAGGAGCGCACCCCGCGCCGCGGTAGAGGGGGCGCCCCAGCGGGGCACCCCGTCCATCAGTCGTAGGCGATGGCGTCCGCGAACTCGAACACGCCCGGGTTGCGCACCGGGTCCACCCCCACCGGGATCACCGACTTGGGTGGGTACTTGCCTTCCAGCAGCAGCTTGGACAGCGGGTTCTCGATGCGCTGCTGGATCGCACGCTTGAGCGGCCGGGCGCCGAACACCGGGTCGAAACCGACCTTGGCCAGCTCCGACAGCGCGGCGGCCGACACGTCCAGGCGCAGGTCCATCTTCTGCAGACGGGCCTGCAGCGCCTTGAGCTGGATGCCGGCGATGGACGCGATGTGCTGCGCGTCCAGCGCATGGAACACCACCGTCTCGTCGATGCGGTTGAGAAACTCGGGCCGGAAGTGGTCCTTGAGTTCGCCCCACACGGCTTCCTTCACCTCGTCGTACGGCTGGCCGACCATGGCCTGGATCAGGTGCGAGCCGATGTTGCTGGTCATCACGATCACCGTGTTCTTGAAGTCCACGGTGCGGCCCTGGCCGTCGGTCAGGCGGCCGTCGTCCAGCACCTGCAGCAGCACGTTGAACACGTCCGGGTGGGCCTTCTCCACCTCGTCGAGCAGCAGCACGCTGTAGGGCTTGCGGCGCACCGCCTCGGTCA
>NZ_JASJOY010000040.1:45427-87069 GCF_031426985.1 Hydrogenophaga sp. | reverse complement strand
ATTCGATGCCGGCGTAGATGTCTTCCGAGTTCTCACGGAAGATCACCATGTTGGTCTTGTGCGGCTCTTTCACCGGCGAGGGCACGCCCTTGAAGTACTGCACCGGGCGCAGGCAGACGTACAGGTCCAGCTCCTGGCGCAGCGCCACGTTCAGCGAACGGATGCCACCGCCCACCGGGGTGGTCAAGGGCCCCTTGATGGACACCACGTACTCGCGCAGCGCTTGCAGGGTTTCTTCGGGCAGCCACACATCGGGACCGTACACCTGGGTGGATTTTTCGCCCGCGTACACCTCCATCCAGTGGATCTTGCGGCGACCGCCATAGGCCTTTTCCACGGCGGCATCGACCACCTTGAGCATCACCGGCGTGATGTCCAGACCGGTGCCATCGCCTTCGATGTACGGCACGACGGGCTCGTCCGGCACGTTGAGCGACATGTCGGCGTTGACGGTGATCTTCTGGCCTTGGGCGGGCACCTGGATGTGCTGGTACATGGATTCGGGTCTCGGGTGGTGGGCTTGTTCTGAAACGGTTTCAACCCTGCAGCGGAGAGCGTCTCACAGGGCCAAGCCGACAAATTCTAGTCCCGATTGAAGGGCCGACCTCCGCGGATCCCGCGCATCGGATGAGGGACAATCGCCGCATTTCCGCCGTCCAGAGCCTGCCCCATGAAACGTCTGATCGCCCCCCTGATAGGTCTGCTTGCCGCCCTGCACGGGCCGGCCTGGGGCCAGGATGCCCCCCAGCTCCAGCTGCCCCGGGTCACCCTGTCGGCGGGCATGCACCTGATCCAGACGCAGGTGGCCAGCACCCCGGAGCAGCGCGCCACCGGGCTGATGCACCGCAAGGAAATGCCCGCCAACGAGGGCATGCTGTTCGTATTCGAGCAGCGCGCCGGCCAGTGCTTCTGGATGAAGAACACCCTGCTGCCGCTCACCGCTGCCTTCATCGCCGACGACGGCACCATCGTCAACCTGGCCGACATGAAGCCGCAAACGCTCGACTCGCACTGCTCGGCCGAACCGGTGCGCTATGTGCTGGAAATGAACCGGGGCTGGTTTGCCAAGCGCGGTTTGCAGGCCGGGGCCAAGCTCAACGGGCCGCCGTTCGCCGGCACGAAAAAGTCCAACTGAATCCGCCCGGTTCCACACAAAAAAACAGCCCGCCGGCTTGAGCCGGCGGGCTGTTTTTTATGAGCCGAGAAGAAAACCCCCTCAGAGCCCCCCTCAGGCCGCCGCGGACGCCAGGATGGCGTTGAGCGTCTGGCTCGGGCGCATCGCGGTGGCGAGCTTCTCCGCGTCGGGCTGGTAGTAACCACCGATGTCCACCGGCTGGCCCTGCACCGCCGCCAGCTCGGCCACGATGGTCTGCTCGTTGTCGGTCAGCTGCTGGGCCAAAGACGCGAACTGGGCGGCCAGCGCGGCGTCTTCGGTCTGCGCCGCCAGTTCCTGGGCCCAGTACATGGCCAGATAGAACTGGCTGCCGCGGTTGTCCAGCTGCCCGGTCTTGGGCGAGGGGTTCTTGTTGTTGTCCAGCAGTTTGCCGGTGGCCGCATCCAGCGCCTTGGCCAGGATCTTGGCCTTGGCATTGCCGGTCTTCAGGCCCAGGTCTTCCAGCGACACGGCCAGGGCCAGGAACTCGCCCAGCGAATCCCAGCGGAGGTGGTTTTCTTCCACCAGTTGCTGCACGTGCTTGGGCGCGGAGCCACCGGCGCCAGTTTCGTACATGCCGCCACCGGCCATCAGGGGCACGATGGACAGCATCTTGGCCGAGGTGCCCAGTTCCATGATGGGGAACAGGTCGGTCAGGTAGTCGCGCAGGATGTTACCGGTGGCGCTGATGGTGTCCAGGCCGCGGATCACGCGCTCCAGCGTGTAACGCATGGCACGCACCTGGCTCATGATCTGGATCTCCAGCCCGGCGGTGTTGTGCTCGTGCAGGTACATCTTGACCTTGGTGATCAGCTGCGCTTCGTGCGGGCGGTACTGGTCGAGCCAGAACACCACCGGCATGCCGGAGTTGCGGGCGCGGTTGACGGCCAGCTTGACCCAGTCGCGGATCGCTGCATCCTTGACCTGGCACATGCGCCAGATGTCGCCCTGCTCCACGTTCTGGCTCAGCAGCACTTCGCCGGTGGCCAGGTCGGTGATGTTCGCCACACCGTCCTCGGGGATCTCGAAGGTCTTGTCGTGCGAGCCGTACTCCTCGGCCTGCTGGGCCATCAGGCCGACGTTGGGCACCGTGCCCATGGTCTTGGGATCGAAGGCGCCGTGCCACTTGCAGAAGTTGATGATCTCCTGGTAGATGCGGGCGAAGGTCGACTCGGGCATCACGGCCTTGACGTCCTTGAGGCGGCCGTTGGCGTCCCACATCTTGCCGCCGTTGCGGATCATGGCCGGCATGGACGCGTCCACGATCACGTCGTTGGGCGAGTGGAAGTTGGTGATGCCCTTGGCGGAATCGACCATCGCCAGTTCGGGGCGGTGTTCGTGGCAGGCGTGCAGGTCGCGCTTGATCTCGTCCTGCTTGCTCTGCGGCAGCGTGGCGATCTTGGCGTACAGATCGGCCATGCCGTTGTTGACGTTGACGCCCAGTTCCTTGAACAGGTCGCCGTGCTTGGCGAACGCGTCCTTGTAGAAGATCTTCACGCAGTGGCCGAACACGATGGGGTGCGAGACCTTCATCATGGTCGCCTTGACGTGCAGCGAGAACATCACGCCGGTCTTGCGGGCGTCTTCGATCTCACGCTCGTAGAACTCCAGCAGGGCCTTCTTGCTCATGAACATGCTGTCGATGACCTCGCGGTCCAGCAGCGACACCTTGGGCTTGAGCACGATGGTCTTGCCGCTGTTGGTGATCAGCTCCATCTTGACGTCGCGTGCCTTGTCCAGCGTGATCGACTTCTCACCGTGGTAGAAGTCGCCGGCGTGCATGTGCGAGACATGCGAACGCGAGGCCTGGCTCCACTCGGCCATGCTGTGCGGGTTCTTGCGAGCGAATTCCTTCACGGCGCGCGGCGCGCGGCGGTCGGAGTTGCCTTCGCGCAGCACCGGGTTCACGGCGCTGCCCGTGCACTTGGCGTACATCGCACGGATGGCTTTTTCCTCGTCGGTCTTCGGGTCTTCCGGATAGTCCGGCAGCGCATAGCCTTTGGCCTGCAGTTCGCGCACGCAGGCGACCAGCTGTCCCACCGAGGCGCTGATGTTGGGCAACTTGATGATGTTGGCTTCGGGCTTGAGCGTCAGCTGACCGAGCTCGCTCAGCGCATCGGGCACACGCTGCTCGGGCGTGAGGTAGTCAGCAAAGGTCGCCAGCACACGCGCCGCCACCGAAATGTCGCTGGTCGCCACGTCAACGCCCGCGGGCGCAGCGAAGGTGCGCACGATGGGCAGGAAGGCGCTGGTGGCCAGCAGCGGGGCCTCGTCGGTGAGGGTGTAGATGATGGTGGAAGACGATGTCATCGCGTTGCTCCTGTGTGGTTGTCTGCTCCCCACCGACCAGTCGGGTGCTCGGTGGGGGCGCCGGGGATCGTCCGGGATTTTGCTTTCAAGCCTCTGACCCCAAGTTCATTTTTTGAACTGGTTTACCGCAATGCGAAAAGTGAACAACATTTTTCGACTTTTTTTGCATCCGGCCAGAAAAAAAGCCCGAAGGCAAGACCTTCGGGCTTTGTTGGGCGGCCACTCTGCGGCCCGGCCACACGGGTCGATCAGGCGAAATTGGCTTCGGCGAAGGACCAGTTGACCAGCTTGTCCAGGAAGGTCTCGACAAACTTCGGACGCAGGTTGCGGTAATCGATGTAGTACGCGTGTTCCCACACGTCCACCGTCAGCAGGGCCTTGTCGGCGGTGGTCAGCGGGGTGCCGGCGGCGCCCATGTTGACGATGTCGACCGAGCCGTCGGCCTTCTTGACCAGCCAGGTCCAGCCGGAACCGAAGTTGCCCACGGCGCTCTTGACGAAAGCTTCCTTGAAGGCGGCGTAGCTGCCCCACTTGGCGTTGATCGCGGTGGCCAGCGCGCCAGACGGCTCGCCGCCGCCGTTGGGCTTCATGCAGTTCCAGAAGAAGGTGTGGTTCCAGATCTGGGCCGCGTTGTTGTAGACGCCACCGCTGGACTTCTTGACGATGGACTCCAGGTCCATGGCTTCGAACTCGGTGCCCTTTTGCAGGTTGTTCAGGTTGACCACATAGGCGTTGTGGTGCTTGCCGTGGTGGAACTCCAGCGTTTCCTTGGAGTAATGCGGCGCCAGGGCGTCGATGGCGTACGGCAGTGCGGGCAGGGTGTGTTCCATGGGGTTCCTCGTGCGGTTGGTGTTGTGAACGGAGGGCGGAACAGCCACGCTGCAACCCTCCACCGAGGCCGGATTGTAGGCACGGCCTTTATTCCGTGTGCGACCGGGTTTATCGCGTGCGGGCAGCGGCGTTGACCGTCAGGTCCAGCGTGCCATCGGCCAGGGTCGCGGTCAGTGCCTGCCCCGCCTGCACCTGGGCCACGCCGGTCACGGCAAGGCCCTGGGCATCGGCCAACCAGGCGTAGCCGCGTTGCAGCACCAGCCGGGGGTCGAGCAGGTCCAGCGCATGCTCGCTGTGCTGCAGGCGCTGGCGCTGCAGTTCCTGGGCGCGCCGCACAGCCTGCGGCAAGGCCTGGGCCACCGCCGCGCGACGGTTGTGGTGGGCCGCAACAGCCAGTTGCACGCCGCCGTGCAGGCGGTGTTGCAGACCCAGCAGTTGCTGGCGGCTGTCGTGCAACCGGGTCGAAGGTCGGCCCAGGCGCTGCGCCAGCCGGTCCAGCCCCTGCGCCCGTTCGTCCACGCCCGCCCACACCAGCGACTGCACCCGCTCCTGCAGGTACTGCAGCTCACCCAGCCGCTGCTCACGTGCCGGCGCGCACAGCTCGGCCGCCGCCGTGGGGGTGGGGGCCCGCAGATCGGCCACGAAATCGGCCAGGGTGAAGTCGGTTTCGTGGCCCACGCCGCAGACCACCGGCATGGGCGCCTGGGCGAGCGTGCGCACCAGGGTTTCGTCGTTGAACGACCACAGGTCTTCCAGCGCCCCCCCGCCGCGCACCAGCAGCAGAACCTCGCTTTCACCGCATGCGGCGTGTCGCCGGTACGCGGTTTGCAGCGCCGCGCACAGCTCGGCCGGCGCCTGTACGCCCTGCACCGCCGCCGGGTACACCACCACCGGCAGATGCGGCACGCGCCGGCGCAGCGCCGTGACCACGTCGCGCAAGGCGGCCGCCCCCAGCGAGGTCACCACACCGATGCTGCGCGGCTGCGCCGGTAAAGGGCGCTTGCGGGCGCTGTCGAACAGACCTTCCGCCTCCAGCTGCGCTTTGAGCCGCAGGAACTGCTCGAACAGGTTGCCCTGCCCCGCCGGCTTGAGCCGGTCCACGATCAGCTGCAGGTCGCCGCGCGGGCCGTACACGTCCAGCTTGCCCAGCGCCTCGACCACCATGCCATCGCGCGGGGCAAAGTTCAGCTGGTCCGCCGAGCGCCGGAACAGCGCACAGCGCAGCTGACCGGCTTCGTCCTTGAGCGTGAAATAACAATGCCCGCTGGCCGCGCGCGAAAAGCCCGAAAGCTCGCCGCGCACGGTGACCGGGTTGAAGCGCGCGGACAGACTGTCCGCAATGGCACGCATGAGCGGCCCAACCGCCCAGACGGGCCGCGCCGCAGCGTCCTGCAAAGGGGCAAACGGCTCAGCCACAGGCGTCTCCGGGGCAAATGTGTCCACACACCGCGCCGTTGCAGGGTTTTGGCCCCGCGCCGCGCATCTGCACAAGGCGCCGCTGGCAAGCCCTTGATTTCAAAGCGATTTGCACTGCCTGTTTTGTCATCGAAGTGTTGGAAGCGAGATTCCGTGCGGCCCGGCGCGTGTTGCACACCCGGTTCTTCACAAAGTTATCCACAGAATCTGTGCACCGCTGAAAGCGGCACGGGGGGTGGTTCGGAAATGGCGCCGGGAGGCCTGCGCCATAATCCCGGCATCGCACCGCGCCGCCGGCTGGCGGCCCTCGTCTGGAGCCCTGATTTGCTTTCCATCATACAAGCGGCCGGCTGGCCGATCTGGCCCCTGATCGCCTGCTCCGTGCTGGGCCTGGCGCTGGTCATCGAGCGTTTCATCAGCCTCAAAACCGCCAAGATCGTGCCCGCCAAGCTGCTGGACGAGGCCATCATGGTGTCGCGCAACGGCGTGCCCGGCCCGGACGTGGTCAAGCAGCTGGAGCAGAACTCGGTGCTCGGCGAGGTGCTGGCCTCCGGTTTTCGCACCCTCAGCGGCAACCCGCGCGCCAGCGACGAAGACCTGCGTGCCAACCTCGAAGGTGCCGGCCGCCAGGCGGCCGCCAAGCTGCAGCGCTACCTCGGCGCGCTGGCCACCATCGCCTCGGCCGCCCCGCTGCTGGGCCTGCTGGGCACGGTCATCGGCATGATTGAAATCTTCGGTTCCCAAGGCGCGGACGGCGGCATGGGCGTCACGCCCGGCGGCGGCAACCCGGCCCAGCTGGCGCACGGCATTTCGATCGCGCTCTACAACACCGCCTTTGGCCTGATCGTCGCCATTCCGGCGCTGATTTTCTGGCGCTACTTCCGCGCCCGCGTGGACGACTACCTGCTGTCCATGGAACTGGCGGCCGAGCGTTTTGCCCGCCACCTCGCCACCCTGCGCCGCTGAGTGACCGAGAGGACGCCGCCATGAATTTCCGCCCCGGAACCCGCGATGAGCCCGAGATCAACCTGATCCCGTTCATCGACGTCCTGCTGGTGGTGCTGATCTTTCTGATGCTCACCACCACCTACAGCAAATTCACCGAACTGCAGGTCAACCTGCCGGTGGCCGACGCGGAACAACAGCGGTCCAACCCCAAAGAAGTGGTCGTGGCCGTCGGCAGCGATGGGCGCTACGCCATCAACAAGGAAGTGCTTGAAGGCGCCGGCGTGGACACGCTGACCAACGCGCTGGCCCGCGCCGCGCAGGACAACAAGGACGTGGTGGTCATCATCAGCGCCGACGCGGCCGCCACCCACCAGTCGGTCATCAACGTGATGGACGCGGCACGGCGTGCCGGTCTGGTGCAGGTGACCTTCGCCACCCAGCAGGCGGGCGGCAAGTCCTGACCGCTTTGCCCACGCACGGCGCATGAGCCCGGCCCACTGGCAAGCCGTGTGGTCGCGGCGAGGCCCTCTCGCCTGGCTGCTCTGGCCCGTTTCCCTGGTCTACGCCGCCCTGGGGGCGCTCCGCCGAGCCCTCTACCGCGCCGGTGTGCTGACCGTGCACCGCCTGCCCGTGCCGGTCGTGGTGGTGGGCAATGTGGTCGTCGGCGGCGCCGGCAAGACCCCCACTGTGATCGCCCTGGTCCGCCACCTGCAGGCTGCCGGCTGGCGTCCGGGCGTGGTCTCGCGCGGTTACGGCCGCGAGGGCGACGGGGTGCTGGCTGTGGAAGATGGCACGCCCGCCAGCGCCTGCGGCGACGAACCCGCGCTGATCCACCGCAGCACTCGGGTGCCGGTGTTCGTGGCCGCGCAGCGCGTGGACGCCGCCCGTGCGCTGCTGGCCGCGCACCCGCAAGTCAACCTGCTGCTGTGCGACGACGGCCTGCAGCACCTGGCGCTGGGCCGCGACCTGTCCATCGCGGTGTTCGACGAACGCGGCAGTGGCAATGGCTGGCAGTTGCCCGCCGGTCTGCTGCGCGAACCGTGGCCCCCGGCCCGCGGCGACCGGTTCGCCCCCGATCTGCTGCTGCACCAGCAGCGGGACGACGTGACTGGCGCCTCCCTGGAGGTGCCGCCCGGCATGCCCGTCTTCGACGCGCGGCGCCGGCTGGCGAACCACGCGCTGGGCCCACAAGGGCAGCAACTGCCCCTGGCAGAACTGACCCAGCAGCCGCTGACCGCCGTGGCCGGCATCGCCCGACCCGAGGTGTTTTTCGACATGCTGCGCGAACGCGGCCTGCCGCTTCAGCGCGCCATCCCGATGGCCGACCATGCCCAGGCGCAAGACTACGCCGCGCTCGATCTGCCGCCCGGCGCGACCGTGGTCTGCACCGAAAAAGACGCGGTCAAACTCTTTGACCAGCTACCGCCCGGCGTCCAGGCCTGGGCCGTGCCGCTGGAGCTGACGCCGGAGCCGGCCTTCTGGACGGCGCTCGACACCTTGCTGGCCCAGCGCAGGGCCCGTCGCTGACCCCCGCCGCACTATCATCGCCCGCATGGACACCAAACTGCTTGAACTGCTGGTCTGCCCGGTCACCAAAGGCCCGCTGATCTACCAACGCGACACCCAGGAACTGCTCTCGCGCAGCGCACGACTGGCCTACCCCATCCGCGACGGCATTCCCATCCTTCTGGAACACGAAGCGCGGCCCCTGACCGAGGACGAAGCCGCCCGCCCGAGCGCACCGCCGGCCGCCGCATGAGCCAGGGCTTCACCGTCCTGATCCCGGCACGCCTGGCCTCCAGCCGCCTGCCCGACAAACCGCTGGCCGACATCGCCGGCCTGCCCATGGTCGTGCGGGTGGCGCAGCGCGCTACACAAAGCCGCGCCGCCCGCTGTGTGGTGGCGGCCGACGACGCCCGCATCGTGCAGGCCTGTGAAGCCCACGGCGTGCCGGTGCTGCTGACCCGCAGCGACCACCCATCGGGCAGTGACCGCCTGGCCGAAGCCTGCACCCTGCTCGGCCTGTCCGACGACGCGGTGGTGGTCAACGTGCAGGGCGACGAGCCCTTGATCGAACCAGCGCTGATCGACGCCGTGGCCGACGAACTGACGCAGCGCCCGGATTGCGTGATGAGCACCGCGGCCCACGCCATCGACCGGATGGACGACTTCCTCAACCCCAACGTGGTCAAGGTGGTGCTGGACCGGCAGAACACCGCGCTGTATTTCAGCCGCGCGCCCATCGCCTGGTGGCGCGACGGCATGGCCGACGCTGCCCAGCGCCACACCCTGCCCTCGCCCGCGCCGCTGCGGCACATCGGCATCTACGGCTACCGCGCCGGCTTCCTGCGTCAGTTCCCCACCCTGGCCGTGGCACCGCTGGAGCAGACCGAATCGCTGGAACAGCTGCGCGTGCTCTGGCATGGTCAGCGCATCGCCGTGTACCTGAGTGCGCAGGCGCCCGGCGCCGGCGTGGACACCCCCGAAGACCTGGCCCGCGTGCGGGCTCTGCTGGCGGCGACCTGAACGGTCGGGTCTGCGAGCACGGCGCCCGCCTGTAAGGAGGGCGGCGGGAGACGCATGCTATCCTCAAACAAAGCCTTTGCCCGCCTGCGGCGGGGCAGCCGCCGAGACAAGCGGCCCATCCATTGAAACTCTGCAACAAGGACAACGATGCGACTGATTCTCCTGGGTGCTCCCGGTGCCGGCAAAGGCACGCAAGCCACCTTCATCTGCCAGAAATACGGCATTCCGCAAATCTCGACCGGCGACATGCTGCGCGCCGCGGTCAAGGCCGGCACCCCTCTGGGCCTGCAGGCCAAGGCTGTTATGGAGGCCGGGGGCCTGGTCAGTGACGACCTGATCATCAACCTGGTCAAGGAGCGCATCGCGCAGGACGATTGCGCCAACGGCTTCCTGTTCGACGGCTTTCCCCGCACCATCCCCCAGGCCGATGCCATGAAGGCCGCCGGCGTGAAGCTGGACTACGTGCTGGAAATCGACGTGCCGTTCGACGCCATCATTGAGCGCATGAGCGGTCGCCGTTCGCACCCGGCTTCCGGCCGCACCTACCACGTCAAGTTCAACCCGCCCAAGGTGGAAGGCCACGACGACGTGACCGGTGAACCGCTGATCCAGCGCGACGACGACAAGGAAGAAACCGTCAAGAAGCGCTTGGAGGTCTACAGCGCCCAGACCCGTCCCCTGGTGGACTATTACAGCAACTGGGCCAAGCAAGACGCTGCCGCCGCCCCCAAGTACCGCGCCATCAGCGGCATGGGTTCGGTGGACGACATCACCACCCGCGCCTTCGACGCACTGGCCAAGTAAACGCCTGCACCCTCGCAAAAAAGCCCGGCACTGCCGGGCTTTTTTCTGGGCGGCTGGCGCCATGCGGCGCCGACTCAAAGCCCCATCAGTTCCAACGCCAACGCGATGCGCGCCTTGGCAGGCGCCAGGCCATGCGTGTCCTCCAGGGCCCCTGCGGCGCCGGGCACCACGCGACCGCGCGCGCAACGGGTGCCCCGGCGCACCTGCACGCCCTGGGCCTGCGCCGCCAGCAACGCAGCCTCCAGCGCCTGGTGCAGCGTCCCGTTGCCCGTCCCCGCCACCACCATGCCGTGCGGCATGGCCTCCGGGTGGATGGCACCATAGGCCAGCATGGCGCGCACCTGGGTGCCATCGGCGTCGGCGTGGCTGGTCATCCAGGCCACCCGGGGCATGGCGCCCGCCTGCATCACGGCCTCCAGGCGACGGGCATCAACAACCTCGGCCTGGGACTGCGCCGACGGTGCATGGAACCAGCGCACCACACCCTCTTCCACACAACCCAACGGGCCTGCGTCGCCAGAATCGAACGCATCCACCCGGTAGGAATGCACCTTGGTCACGTGCTCGGCGGCGTGCACACCACCGGCGCACACGGCCAGCACACCGCGGGCTCGGGGGTCGCCGGCCACGGTCACCGCATCCAGCAGGTTCTGTGGCCCGTCGGGCACCAGCGCGGTGGACGGCCGCATGGCGCAGGTCAACACCACCGGTTTGCCGGGCCGCAGCACGGTGTGCAGGAAAAACGCTGTCTCCTCCAGCGTGTCGGTGCCATGGGTGATGACCACCCCCGCCACGTCTTCGCGCGCCAGGTGGTGGGCCACCCGCTCCGCCAGCCGTTGCCAGACCGCGAACCCCATGTCCTTGCTGTCGATCTGCGCCACCTGCTCCACCTCCAGCGGCCACCCGGCCAGCGGCGGCACCGCCGCCATCAGGTCCTGCGCGCTGACCTGCCCGGCCACATAGCCCACGTTGTCGCCGGCCCGACTGGCGCGCCCGGCGATCGTGCCGCCCGTGCCCAGGATCACCCGCCTCAGCGGCGTTTTTGCATCACCCACTTGCCAAACCTCCGAAACTGGTCAAAAATACAGTCACTGGATAAGAAAACAGTTGAACAGACATCCAGCAGACGCAGCCTGTGCACCGCTGGTTCGCCGATTGTCCACGAGGTCCCCATGATCGACTCGCCCTTTTTCCCGCCCAAGCTCACCGCCCGCCAGCAACAAATTCTGGAACTGATCCAGAGCGCCATTGCCCGCACCGGCGCGCCCCCCACCCGGGCCGAGATCGCCAGTGAACTGGGCTTCAAGTCGGCCAACGCGGCTGAAGAGCATCTCCAGGCCCTGGCGCGCAAGGGTGTGATCGAACTGGTCAGTGGCACCTCCCGCGGCATCCGCCTGCGCAGCGAAGACCTCCAGTCCATCAACGCCGCCCGGGGCCGCCAGATGGGTCTGCCCATTCCGGGCTTGTCGCAGCTGGTGCTGCCGCTGGTCGGCCGCGTGGCCGCCGGCTCGCCCATCCTCGCGCAGGAGCACGTGGACCAGACCTACCACGTCGAGCGCAGTCTGTTCCAGCGCACGCCCGACTACTTGCTGCGCGTGCGCGGCATGTCGATGCGCGACGTCGGCATCATGGACGGCGATCTGCTGGCCGTGCAGTCCACCAAAGAAGCCAAGAACGGCCAGATCGTGGTGGCCCGTCTCGGTGACGACGTGACCGTCAAGCGTTTCATGCGCCGGCAGAACCAGATCGAGCTGCACGCCGAAAACCCGGACTACAAAACCATCCTGGTCGAGCCCGGCGAACCCTTCGAAATCGAAGGGCTGGCTGTGGGCCTTATCCGCAACAGTTTCCTGATCTGACCCGGCCTCGGGTCGGTGCCACCGGCGCGGGTGGCGGGCGGTTGGCAGCTGGCGTGTGCACGCCGGGCTGGCACATCCCTGCGCTGGAGGCTTTCATCTCAATCCTGCCTGTGTCCAACCCCTTTTTGGAGTTTCACATGGGAATCCGCATCCAACGCAACACCTGGAGCGCACCGCTGCAGCTCATCGACAGCTGGTTGCCCCAGCCGCCGGCCACATCCGCTCGACACAAGCTCACATCGGTTGCTCAGCGTTTCACCCGCGCCGGCTGGCTGGGTCGATCCGCAGCCATAGCTGATGCACCAGAAGCCTCCACCACCTGTCGTACGGCCCCACCAGGACCGCAGCCTTGTGCCCACCGCACGGCAGCGGTTCGGATTGTCCGCGCCACCAACGGCCAGGGCGACGGTGCGCGGGGCGACACGCGTGTGGTCCTCTCGGGCAGCATCGCCGACGTGTGCGCTGAACTGGAGCGCCTCGCGGCACAGGAACCCGGTCTGAGCGCGGTCCACCACTGACCCCAAGGGTTGCGTAGCAACACGTGATCGGGCGGCCACTGCCCCCCACACGAGCGTGCGAAGTGGCCGCCTTGCTGCGGGGCAGTGGCGCAGGGTCTTGCGGGCACAATAGTGCCCATGAACATCGTGATCCTTGATGACTATCAGGACGCCGTCCGCAAGCTGCGCTGCGCCGAGAAACTGGAACCCTACCCTGCCAAGGTCTTCACCAACACCGTCAAAGGCGTGGGGCAGTTGTCGGTGCGGCTGCGCGATGCGGACGTGCTGGTGCTCATCCGGGAACGCACGCCAATCCCACGGCAGTTGGTGGAGAAACTCCCGCGCCTGAAATTGATCGCGCAGACCGGTCGCATCGGCGCCCACATCGACGTACAGGCCTGCACCGAACGGGGCATCGCCGTGTGCGAAGGCACCAGTTCGGCCGTGTCCACGGCCGAACTGACCTGGTCGTTGATCATGGCCTCGATGCGCCGCATCCCGCAGTACGTGGCCAGCCTCAAGCACGGCGCCTGGCAGCAGTCCGGCCTCAAGGCCGCCTCCATGCCGGTGAACTTCGGACTGGGCATGGTGTTGCACGGCAAGACCCTGGGCATCTGGAGCTATGGCCGCATCGGCAAACTCGTGGCAGCGTACGGGCGCGCCTTTGGCATGCATGTGCTGGTCTGGGGCAGCAAGGACGCGCAAGCCAGCGCGTACGCAGATGGCTACGCCGTGGCCGAGAGCCGCGCGCAGCTGTTTGAACAATCCGACGTGCTGTCCTTGCATCTGCGGCTGGGCGAAACCAGCACGGGATGCGTCACGCTGGACGATCTGGCCTGCATGAAACCCACATCGCTACTGGTGAACACCTCGCGCGCCGAGCTGATCGAGCCTGAAGCCCTGCTGACCGCGCTGAACCGCGGCCGCCCGGGTATGGCGGCCATCGACGTGTTCGAATCCGAACCCATCTTGCAAGGACACGCGCTGCTGAGATTGGAGAACTGCATCTGCACGCCCCACATTGGCTATGTGGAACAGGAGAACTACGAAACGCTGTTCTCCGCGGCTTTTGACAACGTCGTCAACTTCATCAAGGGCACGCCCACCAACATCGTCAACCCTGGCGCCTTGCAGGTGCGCCGCTGACGGCGCCACACGACACCACCGAACACCACATAAAAAAAGCGCCGGCAAATCCGGCGCTTTTTTTGTGTGCGCGGCTTCAGCCTATCTTGTCCGACGGCTCATCGTCATCGGGCGGCATGAAGTCCAACATCTCGAAATCGATCAGATTGCCCGCATCGAGGTCTCGCGACGCGCCAGGGCCTGGTGTGGGCTTGGCGGTCGGCTGCACAGGCGCTGGCACCTCGGGCAACGATGCTTCAAACGCCGAGATTTCCACCAGTTCGTCCAGATCCACATCAAGGCCCAGCCGGGGCGAAGCGTGCGGAATCACGTCCATGGGCTGGGTCTCGCGCCCCGCGACCACGCTGGCCGCCACGGCCGACGCCAAAGCCTTGTTGCCCGCTGCCTTCAGCGGCTTGATGGCCGTGTGCTGAAAATCTTCTGACGGTCGGCCCTCCGTGTCCTCGCGCTTCTTGATCATGTCCTTGGCGATCGCGTGCAACAGCAGCAGTTCGCGGTAGGCCTCCAGATCGAACACCTCTGCGTCGGCATCGCCCTGCTCACGGAAGATCGAGCGCTCGATCACGTCGAGCACCTTGGGTTGGGGCCACAGCGCCTGGATACGGCTGAATGCGCTTTCGTAGGTTTCCAGACCCCGGCTTTCGTCGGAATACTGGTCAAACGGCGGAGCACCGGCATTGAACAGGCGGTTGAAGTCTTCGCGCAGACGGCTGTAGTCGTCGCGGCGCCCCAGCTTGTGGTAGAGCTTGAACAGATCAAGGTAGGCCAGCGCGCTGGGCTCCTGGCTGTCGGCCAGGTGGTTCTTGAGCACCTGGATCGCTTGTTCGTTTTCGCCCAGCGAGACGAAGAAGTCGGCCTGCTGCTGCACGTCGAACAGCTCTTCGGTCGCCACGGAACGCGACACCCCCATTTGACTGCCGGCGAAGTCGCGTTTGTTGTCGGCGGCCAACGGCGTCGGGGCGCTGTCCGCTTCCAGGCCACTGTCTTGCAATGACCGCATGCTGTCGAAAGACGAATGGCGCCCCTGCCCCGCCGTCCCCAGGTCGAGGTCGAGGTCCAGATCGAGCGCCTGCGCACCGGCCTTGCCGTTGGGCATGGCCAGGCCCGATTCCATTTGTTTTTCGGCCTCGGCGGCCGCCCACCAAGCGCGCACCGCGCTGTCGTCGCCACTGGCGGCAGAACCGCGCTTGCGCCAGAGGTACGCCAGGGCCAAGACCGCCGCGAGCAGGGACGCGCCCAGCGCGTAGACCAGCCAGCTCATGTAGCGGGATTGCTCCAGCTGGCTCTCCATCGCTTCGAGGGTTGCCTTGCTGCGGGCCTCCTGCTCACGCAGACCCTTGGCCTCAGCCTCCAGTCCTTCGAGTTTCTGGTTGTCGCGCAAGATGTCTTCGGGCGAGGCGTTGATGGCCTTCCACAAGCGGGCCGCCGCAGCGCGCTCTGCATCCGATGCAGTGGGCTCGCTGAGCATGGACAACGACATCTTGAGCACAGGATCGCGGTCGAGGGTCAGCTCAACATCGACCGGATCCAGTTCCAGGCGCGGCATGGCCGGCGCTGGAGGCTTGCGCACGAGACTGGTCGGCTTGGCCTGTTTGGGCGGTTTTACGCCGGCGGGTTTGTCCTTGACCGCGGGCGCCACCGCTGGTTTGGCCGGCCTCGCCGGTGCTGGCTCAGTAACGCCCGCACCGGAGCTGGCCGCCGGAGCCTGCCCCCCGGACGGCGCAGCGACCGCGGCTCCGCCAGCGGTGGGCGCAGACAGGGCGTTCGCCGACGGCAGTGCCCGTGCAGGCAATGCCGAGGAGCCCCCGACCGCCGGCGCGGCGGCCGACTGAGGTTCGCTGACCGGATCGGCCAGCAACACATACCGCCGAGAAAACGGTGCGTTGCAGCCGGCACGCACATAGAGCGTGACGACAGGCTCATCGATCGGCACGGACGCCCGGATGCGCAGGGACGCTTCGGCGTCGGGCGCCGATTTCTGAGCGACCGTGCGCACCGCGCCCGGTGACACCTGCGTGTCACCATAGAAGACGTCTGACTGCACGCACAGCGCATTCAGGTCTTCATCGGGCCCCAGCAAGGCCTGAACGCGAACATCCAACGGGCGACCGATCACCGCAGCGCCGCTGTGGCGCCCGAGCGTGGCCGCCTGACCGCCAACGGCGGTTGATAGCAAAATACAGCCAACCCAGATGTGGCGCACGTCAGAGTCCCTTCTTTCCTTCGTTGGAACATTTTGTCATAGCTTGCAAGTACTGCCTTTTAATTAATACTTTCATATGCAATCCATATTTCAAACCGTGGGTGTCGTCGGTACCGGAGCCATGGGGCGCGGCATTGCGCAAATGGCCTCGCAAGCGGGCAGTCGCGTGCGTCTGTTCGACCTGCAACCGGGCGCAGCCGACGCGGCCCGCGCGGCTCTCGCCGACACCTGGAGCAAGCTGCTGGCCAAAGGTCGGCTGGAAGCGGCCCAGCAGGACAGGTACTTGGCGAACCTCTCGACCGCCTCTGACCTGAGCGACCTGGCGGGCTGCGATCTGGTGGTGGAAGCCATCGTGGAGAAACTGGACGTCAAGCAACGCCTGTTCACCGATCTGGAGGCCATCGTCCCAAGCCAGACGGTGCTGGCGACCAACACCTCGTCGCTGTCGGTCACGGCCATCGGGGCCGCGCTGAAGCATCCCCAGCGGCTGGCGGGCTACCATTTTTTCAATCCGGTTCCCCTGATGCGGGTGGTGGAGGTGATCGCGGGACTCAAGACCAGCGCGGCGGTTTGCCAGCAACTGACGGACTACACCCGCCAGTTCGGCCATACACCGGTATCGGCACAAGACACGCCCGGCTTTATCGTGAACCACGCCGGTCGGGGTTATGGCACAGAGGCGCTGCGCGTGGCCAGCGAGCGCGTGGCCGATTTCGCGACCATCGACCGCATCCTGCGCGACCAGATGGGCTTCAAGCTCGGCCCGTTCGAGCTGATGGACCTGACGGCGCTGGACGTGTCGCATCCGGTGATGGAATCCATCTACCGCCAGTACTACGACGAGCCGCGTTACCGTCCCAGCGTCATCACCGCGCAGCGCCTGGCCGGCGGCGTGGTGGGCAAGAAGGTGGGCGAAGGTTTTTATGCCTATGACAACGGCGCTGCCGTGGTGCCGCCCGAGCCGGCGGTCCCTCAGGTGGATCAGCTTCCGCCGGTGTGGGTGTCGCCCAAGGCGGCGCGCCGGGCCGAGCTGTACCAGTTGCTCAAGAACCTGGGCGCCAGCATCGAGACGGCGCAGGCGCCATCGGCCGCCGCGCTGATCCTGGTGGCGCCGCTGGGGCTGGATGTGACGACACTGGCCGCGGTCGAGCGCCTGGACCCGACGCGCACCGTGGGCATCGACATGATGCTGGACGACGCCGCCACCAAACGCCGCGTGCTGGCCACCAACCCCGCCACCCGCCCCGACATGCGTGACGCCGCACGCGCCCTGTTCGCCCAGGACGGCAAAGCCGTCAGCGTGATCAAAGACAGCGGCGGTTTCGTCACACAGCGTGTGGTGGCCACCATCGTGAACATCGCGGCCGACATGTGCCAGCAAGGCATCTGCTCGCCCAAGGACCTGGAGGTCGCGGTCACGCTGGGCCTGGGCTACCCCATGGGGCCCCTGGCCATGGGCGACCGCATCGGCCCGACCAACGTGCTGGAGATCCTGTTCAACATGGGCACGGTCTACGCCGACCCGCGCTACCGTCCCTCCCCCTGGCTGCGCCGCCGTGGTGCGCTGGGCCTGAGCCTTTCACACGAAGAAGCCTGAGCCATGACCGCCAGCCTCCAGAGCCACAGCCATGGCCAGACCATGGTGCTGACCATCAGCAACCCCGAGCACCGCAACGCGCTCGGGCCCGAGATGTATGCCGCGGGTGTCGAAGCCCTGAACGTGGCCGAGAGCAGCCCCGAGGTGCGCAGTGTCGTCATCACCGGCGAAGGCAGCCATTTCTGCGCCGGTGGCAATCTGCAGCGGCTGCTGGCCAACCGCCAGCAGCCGCCCGGGGTGCAGGCCGCGTCCATCGAAAGCCTGCACAACTGGATCGAAACCATCCGCGCCTTTCCCAAGCCGGTGATCGCGGCGGTGGAAGGGTCCTGCGCCGGCGCGGGCTTCTCGCTGGCATTGGCCTGCGACATGGTGGTGGCCGCGCAGAACAGCGTGTTCGTGATGGCCTACAGCAACGTGGCCCTCTCGCCCGATGGCGGCGCCACCTGGAGCCTGCTGCGCGCCCTGCCCCGCGCCACCGCGCTGCAGCTGCTGATGTGCGGCGACCGCATCGACGCCCAACGACTGCAGACCATGGGCGTCATCAACACGGTGAGCCAGCCCGGCGAAGCGCTCACCGATGCGCTGGCGCTGGCTGCGCGCTTGAACGCGCGTGCGCCCAATGCGCTGGCCAGCATCAAGGAACTGGGCAACGAAGCGCTGGGGACCAGCCTGCACGCCCAGCTGGCTTCCGAGCGCGACCACTTCGTGCGCAACCTGCACCACGCCAATGCAGGCGAAGGCATCGCGGCCTTCCTCGACAAGCGCGCCCCGCTGTACCGTTAACCCGCGCACGGCAGCGCAGCTCTGGCCGCTGCTCCAGGGCGGGGGGGAGGCTCCCCGGGTTTTCGCTGAACCGGGGACTGGTGCGGCGGTGGGCGTTCCGGCGCCGGATCACCTGCGCCCCGCGCTCCCATTTACGGAGCACCGACGCGACACCTGCGGGACAGTTCCCCGCACTATCCCTGATGCCACCACGGCGTCCCAGTGGTGACAATCCTTGCAAACCCAGTCACTCAAAAGACATGCGATGGACGAACCGATTCTGACAATGGAAGAACGCGAGGCGATCAACAGTGGTCGCTGGTTCGCAAGCCTTTCACCCTCACTGCGTCACGACATACTCCGATGCGCCTACGTCAAGCGTTTCAAGGACGGCGACCTGATCGTCGCGCGCGGCGACCCGCCGTCCGAATGGACGGCCGTGGCGCGCGGCGCGGTGCGCGTGAGCTCGACCTCGCTGTCGGGCAAACAGATCACGCTGACCTATGTGGAGCCGGGCGTGTGGTTTGGCGATGTGGCGATGTTCGACGGCGACCAGCGCACGCACGACGCCTATGCGCACGGACCGACCACGTTGCTGTGCGTGGCCCGCAACGATTTCCAGAAGATCCTGGCTGCCCATGTGGAGCTCTACGAAGCGCTGATGCGCCTGCAGGCACGGCGCATCCGCACGCTCTTCGGACTGGTGGAGGACCTCAACACCCTGCCGCTGCGCGCGCGCCTGGCCAAACAGCTGCTGCACCTGGTGCGCAGCTACGGCGTGCCCTGCCTGTCGGACGGCAACGAAATGCGCATCGGTCTGCAACTGGCGCAGGAAGAACTGGCACAGCTGCTGGGCGCCTCGCGCCAGCGGGTGAACCAGGAACTCAAATCCATGGAGCGCGAGAACGCGATCCGCATCGAGCAAGGCGGGCTGGTGGTGCGCAACCGCGACATGCTGATGCGCATCGCCGAAGCCGAAACCTGACGGCGCCCCGCCGTCCCTCAACCCTCGTAACCGCATGACAGATCAACAGAACTTCACCGGCACGAGACCGGTGGCGGCCCAACACACCGTCGACACCCCGGCCCTCCAGCGCTGGCTGGAGCAGCACATGACCGGGTTCACCGGTCCGCTGTCGTTGGAAATGTTCAAGGGCGGGCAGTCCAACCCCACCTACAAGCTCATCACGCCGCAACGCGCCTACGTGATGCGCGCCAAGCCCGGCCCGGTGGCCAAGCTGCTGCCCTCGGCCCACGCCATCGAACGAGAGTTCCGCGTCATGGGCGCGCTGCACGGCACCGGCGTGCCGGTGGCGCAGATGCACGTGCTGTGCGAAGACGAATCGGTCATCGGCCGCGCCTTCTACGTCATGGAATGCGTGGAAGGCCGGGTGATGTGGGACCAGTCGCTGCCCGACCTCGGCCGCGAGCAACGCGGCGCCATCTACGACGAGATGAACCGCGTCATGGCCGCGTTGCACACGGTGCGGCCCGCCTCCATCGGCCTGTCTGACTACGGCAAACCCGGCAACTACTTCGAGCGCCAGATCGGCCGCTGGAGCAAGCAATACGTGGCGTCCGTCACCCAGCCCATCCCCGAGATGGACAAGCTCATGGAATGGCTGCCGCAGCACATTCCCGCCATGGCGCGCGACGAATCGCTGGTCTCCATCGTGCACGGCGACTACCGCCTGGACAACCTGATGTTCCACCCGACCGAGCCGCGCGTGCTGGCCATCCTGGACTGGGAACTCTCCACCCTGGGCCACCCGCTGGCCGACTTCAGCTACCACTGCATGGCCTGGCACATCCCGCCCGGCGCCTTCCGCGGTATCGGCGGCCTGGACGTGCAGGCCCTGGGCATCCCCACCGAGGCCGACTACATCGCCCGCTATTGCGAGCGCACGGGCTTCGCCACGCCCGAGCAGCTCAAGGCCGACTGGAACTTCTACCTCGCCTACAACCTGTTCCGCCTCGCCGCCATCCTGCAGGGCATTGCCAAGCGTGTGGAAGCGGGCACCGCGTCCAGCGCACAGGCTGTGTCGTCGGCCGCAGGCGCCCGCCCCCTGGCCGAAATGGCCTGGCGTTTTGCGCAGCAGGCCTGAGTCTTTTCCACCCAACACAGACCCCACCACCCGAGGAACACCATGAATTTCGATTACACCGACAAGGTCAAGGACATGCGCCAGCGCCTGCTGGCTTTCATGGACGAGCACATCTATCCGAACGAAGGGCGCTTCTTCGCCGAGATCGCTGCCAACCGCGCAGCGGGCAACGCCTGGATCCCGACCACCATCATCGAAGAACTCAAGCCCAAGGCCCGCGCCGCCGGGTTGTGGAACCTGTTCCTGCCGCGCAGCCCGCGCGCGCCTGAGGGCCTGTCCAACCTGGAATACGCCCCCATGTGCGAGATCATGGGTCGTGTGCCGTTCGCGGCCGAGGTCTTCAACTGCTCGGCCCCCGACACCGGCAACATGGAAACGCTGGAGCGCTACGCCAGCGAAGCGATCAAGGACGAGTGGCTGGAGCCCCTGCTCAAGGGGGAGATCCGCTCGGCCTTCCTGATGACAGAACCCGAGGTGGCTTCGTCGGACGCGACCAACATCCAGTGCCGCATCGAACGTGACGGCGACCACTACGTACTCAACGGCCGCAAGTGGTGGTCGTCCGGCGCCGGTGACCCGCGCTGCAAGGTCTACATCGTCATGGGCAAAACCGACCCCGAAGCGCCGCGCCATTCGCAGCAGAGCATGATCGTCGTGCCCGCCGGCACCCCCGGCGTGACGGTGGTCCGCCCGCTGAGCGTGTTCGGCTACGACGACGCACCGCATGGCCACATGGAAGTGCTGCTCAAGAACGTGCGCGTGCCGGCCAGCAACCTGCTGCTGGGCGAAGGCCGCGGCTTCGAGATCGCCCAGGGCCGCCTCGGCCCCGGCCGCATCCACCACTGCATGCGCTCCATCGGCGCGGCCGAGCGCGCGCTCGAACTGATGTGCAAGCGGCTGAACCAGCGCGTGGCCTTCGGCAAGCCGATCTCCGCGCAGTCGGTCTGGCACGAACGCATCGCCGACGCCCGTTGCAGGATCGAAATGGCGCGCCTGCTCACACTCAAGGCCGCCTACATGATGGACACCGTCGGCAACAAGGTCGCCAAGGCCGAAATCGCCATGATCAAGGTGGTGGCACCCAACATGGCCTGCGACATCATCGACATGGCCATCCAGGCCCACGGCGGCGGCGGCGTCAGCGACGACTTCCCGCTGGCCTACAGCTACGCCAACCAGCGCACGCTGCGCCTGGCCGACGGCCCGGATGAAGTCCACCGCGTGGCCATCGCCAAGCTGGAACTGGCCAAGCACGTCGCCCTCAAGGGCGAGGTGGAGATGCCCGTGACCCGTGGCTGCTGATTCCAGGGCGGTCCGCCCCGAAACGGCTTCCGTACGGGGTATACTCGTCGGCTTGTCGGAGCGTAGCGCAGCCTGGTAGCGCATCTGCTTTGGGAGCAGAGGGTCGCGAGTTCGAATCCCGCCGCTCCGACCATTCATCGAAGAACAAAAAGGCCCACTCTGTGGGCCTTTTTTGTATCAGCAGACCGGCACCATCTGCCCGTAGCTCAACCGGATAGAGCAGCTGCCTTCTAAGCAGCAGGTCGGGGGTTCGAGTCCCTCCGGGCAGGCCATTGATCAGTTTCAAGACGTCCCAGGAGATCCCGGATTGTCTTGCAAGACTTTGATTTCAATACAGTTTATTGAAATTCGCGTCCCGCAAGATTCCGGGCAGACCCGTTGCAGCTCGATCGAAACAGGGGAACAGTTAGGGGAACAAACCACCCTTTTTGGCCATTCGGCCAAAGTTGTTCCCCCTATGTTGACCGACATCGCCTGCAAATCCGCCGTATGCCCGCCGAGCAAGGCACGTGCCCGGCTGACCGATGCCGGCGGTCTCTACCTGGAGATTTCTCCCAGCGGATCCAAGCGCTGGTTCTGGAAGTACTACTTCTCCAGCAAGGAAAAACGCCTGGCGCTCGGTACCTAGCCTGCAGTGTCCCTGAAGCAAGCCCGCAGCGGGCGTGACGCCGCCCGTCAGACCTTGCAATCGGGTTCGGACCCGTCCAAACGTCGGCAAATCGAGCGGCTGGAAGCCCAACTTTTGGAGGCCAACAGCTTCGAGGAAGTCGCGCGTGAGTTGCATGCCACCAAGGCCAGCGGATGGAGCAAACAGTACGGGGAACGCTGGCTCGAACGCATGGAAAAGGACTTGTTCCCCTGGATTGGCCCTGTTCCCCTAGCGGAGATCACGGCCCCCATGCTGCTCAACACTCTCCGCAAGATTGAAAAGCGGGGTGCACGGGAAACTGCACACACCCTGCGCCAGACCGCCGGCCAGGTGTTCCGCTATGGAGTCGCTACCGGCCGCTGCGAGCGGAAATCCCGCGCCCGACCTTCACGGCGCACTGGAGCCGCTGAACATCAAGCACATGGCCGCCATTCTGGAACCGGCACAGGCCGGCGAGCTGATGCGGGCCATCCACGACTATTCCGGCCAGCCTGTCACACGTGCCGCCCTGCTCCTGTCCGCCCTGCTCTTTCAGCGCCCGGGCAACATGCGGGCCATGCAATGGAACGAGGTCAATCTTGACGGTCGCGTCTGGACCATCCCAGCGGCAAAGATGAAACGCACGGTCTACGGCAAGCTCAATGGCCGACCACATGTCGTTCCACTGGCCTCTCAGGCTGTCGCACTGCTGCGCGAGTTGTTCCCGCTCACCGGGCATTCGCCCTACGTGTTCCCAAGCTTGGTCAGTGCACAACGCCCCATGAGCGAAAACACACTGCGCGTGGCGCTGAGGCGCATGGGTTACAGCAATGACGACATGACGCCGCACGGCTTCCGAGCCATGGCCAGGACCATCATGGTGGAAACGCTGAACATGCACCCCGACGTCATCGAAGCGCAGCTCGCTCACGGCAAGTCAGGACCGCTAGGAGCCGCCTACGACCGCGCCGAGTTCATGGAGCAACGCCGCGAGATGATGGATGAATGGGCCAACTACCTGGAACGACTGCGCACAGATGTCAATGCACCTGCAAAGCGAAAGCCAGCCGGAAAGGCAGCAGGATGACGACCATTCGCCTCTCGTCACCAGGCTTGTGAAAGTGCTTGCCCAGCCCATGATCGTCGGCGTTCACCGTGAGCATGGTGAAGCTCGTTATTTCTTCACCGGAGACCAGGTGCTTGATGGCCCACAGGCCTGCAACGCCCATGGGCAAACCGGCCTTGCGTTTAATCTTGGTCGGGACGACAGCGCGCGGTCACGGCGTTTGTGGCGCACCTGCGGGAAGCATTGGCGCCGGGTTTTGGCGGGGGCATCAGGACCGGCTCAGGCCCAAGAACGTGACGTGGTGGACAAATGCACGGGGAAATAGGCGCAACTCTCCAGCACAAAACATAGGGTTAACCCTATACTGCAGTGCAGCAAAACCGCTGTTGTCGTTTGGAGCGTGTCATGAGCACTGCAACCTTCTCCCATTCCGCCCACTTCCTGTCCACCGTCCGCGAGATGTTCGCTGGCTGGTTCGACACCCGCAACGCCACCCCGGCCCGCCCGCTGACCCGCTTTGAAGAAGCCGAGCAACTGCGCGCCATGGCCGACGACGTGGTGTCTTCGGACCCGGCCTTCGCGCAAGATTTGTATGCCGCTGCCGACCGGCACGAGCTGGCCTGACACCTCTCCGGAGTGCGAGTCCGCACTCCAGGGGCATCGCGGAACCGGCTTCGCCGGGCCGCAGATGCCGTCGCCCCTCCCAGCGCCGCAGGCGCGCCAGAGAGGGGGGAAGCCGCGTCAGCGGCGCAGGGGGGGTGATCCCTACTTCAACATCCATTCATGTTGAGGGTCGTTCTTGAACACCCAGAACCGGTTCGGCCCCGCCATCACGTTGAGGTAATACAGGTCGTAGCCGTGGGGCGCGACCACCGGGTGGTAGCCGCGCGGCACCATCACCACGTCGTGGTCTTCCACCGCGCAGGCTTCGTCCAGGCTGCGGTCATCCGTGTAGACCCGCTGGAAGGCAAAGCCCTGCGGCGGGTTGAGCCGGTGGTAATAGGTCTCTTCCAGCAAAGTCTCGGTCGGCGGGGTTTCCTGGTCGTGCTTGTGCGGCGGGTAGCTGCTCGAATGGCTGGCCGGGGTCATCACCTCCACCACCAGCAGGTGCGCCGCGGTCGGGTCATCGTGCGGCAGGATGTCGCAGACGTAGCGGGTGTTCGTGCCCTTGCCGCGCACGCTGCGCTTCATCTTGGCCGGGTCCAGCACGCTCACCTTGCGGTTGCGCGCGTCGTCCGGCGCGCTGCACAACGCCACCTCGGCCGCCCGCACGGCGCGGATCTGCACCGTCTTGCCGGAGGGCACGTACACCGCCGCCGGCGACACCTCGTCGAACACGCTGTTGCGGATGCCCAGGTTGGCGTGGGTTTCACCGTCGATGGTGACGTCCACCGTGCCGGTGAGCACCACCAGGCACAGCTCGCGCTCCCCGGTGTCCAGCGCATCGGACTCGCCGGCCGCCAGGCGCAGGGCGCGAAACCCCACATGGGTCCAGCCGGCACGCTCGGGTGTGACGTTGACGATCTCGCGTCCGGTGGGCGCGGCTTTGGCAAGCAATGGGCTGACCATGTTGCGTCTCCGTTGGATCAGTTCAGGGCGTTGACCAGACCGCGCAGGGTGTCGTAACCCTTCTTCGCGTACTGGTAGCTCGGCGCCACGGCCGGGTCCTGTTCGGCTTCGACCACCAGCCAGCCTTCGTAGCCGTTGTCCTTGAGCGTCTTGAGCACGGCGGCGTAGTCGATGCTGCCGTCGCCGGGCACGGTGAAGGTGCCGTTGATCACGCCGTTCAGAAAGCTCCAACCGTCGTTGCGGGCCTGGGCGATCACGGGGGTGCGCACGTCCTTGCAGTGCACATGCACCACGCGCTTGACGTGTTTCTTGAGCAGGTCCACCGGCGTGGCGGCGCCGCCGAAGTAGGCGTGGCCGGTGTCGAACAGCAGGAAGACCTTGGCCGGGTCGGTCAGGGCCATCAGCTTGTCCACATCGGCGGGCGACTCGACGTAAGCGCCCATGTGGTGGTGGTAGGCCAGCTGGATGCCATAGGTCTGGAGCAGGTGCTCGCCGAAGGCGTTCAGGCGCTCGGCGTAGGCCTGCCACAACGCGTCATTGGCGAAGGTGGGGCGCTTGGACACGGGCGTGTCGATCTGGCCCTGCACGGTGCCGGCGCATTCGCCGTAGACCACGACCTTCACGCCGTTGTACTGCAGCTTGCTCATGTGGGCCTTGCAGCGCTCGATCTCGGCGGCCACGGCGGTGGCGTTGGTCTGGCCCGGCTCCAGCTCGGCCAGGAAACCGGAGTACCAGCCCGACACGCAGGCCAGGCCGAACTCGTCGAGCTTGGCCTTGAGGCCCGGGCCGTCCTTGGGAAACTTGTTGCCCAGCTCGAAGCCTTCGTAGCCGATTTCCTTGCCTTCTTTCAGCGCGGTTTCCAGCGGGGTTTCGCCGCCCAGGGACGGCAGGTCGTCGTTCATCCACGACAGGGGGTTGATGCCAATGCGGACGTTCCAGCTCATGGGGTGTCTCTCAGAGAAAGGATGTTGTGATGGGAAATAGAAAGCGAGAAAGCGAAAGCGGGATCAGATGCGTTGTTGCGTCTGGGCCTTGACGTAGTTGGCGTGGGCCTCGTTGACCTCGCGGCGGCCCGAGACCTCGGGCACCGCGACTTCCCACCAGCAGCCGCCGTCGGTGGTGCGGTGGTGGGTGGTGTCGATCACGATGACCTGGGTGCGCGTGGCCTGGCGGGCCTTGACCATGGCGGCTTTGAGTTCGGCCACGTCCTTGACGTGGACCGCGTCGGCGCCCATGGAGCGGGCGTGCATCGCGAAATCGATGCTGCTGCGCTCGCCGCCTTCGGGCACGCAGTCGTCCAGCATGTTGTTGAAGCCCGGGCTGCCGGTCTTGATCTGCAGGCGTTCGATGCAGCCGTAGCCCCGGTTGTCGAGGATCACGACGATCATCTTCTGGCCCAGCAGCAGCGAGGTGGCCAGCTCGGAATTGGCCATCATGTAGGAACCGTCGCCCACCAGGACGATGGACTCCTGCTCGGGCCGGGCCATCTTCACGCCCAGGCCGCCGGCCACTTCGTAACCCATGCACGAATAGCCGTACTCCATGTGGTAGTTGCCCGGCAGGCTGGCGCGCCAGAGCTTGTGCAGCTCGGCCGGCAGCGTGCCGGCGGCACACAGGGCCACGTCACGGATACCGCTGTCCAGGCCCAGCTCGGTGGCCGAGTCGCGCACCGCGCCGATGACCTCGGCGTCGTAGGGCAGCATGTCCTTGGGCGCGTTCGTCGTCAGCTCGGTGATGCGGGCGTTGGCGGCCGCGGCCTGCTGTTGTGCGCGGGCTGTCCAGGCGGTATCGGCGGCCCAGCCGGCCAGACCGGTTTCGAGCTGGCCCAGGCCCACGCGGGCGTCGGCCACCAGGGCGGTGCCGCTCCACTTGCCGGCGTCGTAAGGCTGCACGTTCAGGCTCAGCAATTTCGCCTGCGGGAACAGCGCGTGTGAACCGGTGGTGAAGTCCTGCAGTCGGGTGCCGACGGCGAACACCACGTCGGCCTCGCGCGCCATGTCGTTGGCCCAGGACACGCCGTCGACGCCAATGGCGCCGAGGTTGAGCGGGTGGTCCCAGGGCAGGCTGCTCTTGCCGCCGTGCGACTCGACCACGGGCACGCCGTGCGTTTCGACGAAGGCGCGCAGCGCGGCCCAGGCCTGGCTGTAGAGCACGCCGCCCCCGGCCACGATGAGCGGGCGCTTCGCACTGCGCAACAGGGCGACGGCGTGGGCCAGTTCGCGCTCGTCCGCCGGCGGACGGCGGAAACGCAGCACGCCGGGGTTGAGGAAGTCTTCGGGGCAGTCGAAGGCCATGGCCTGCACGTCCTGCGGCAGCGAGAGGCAGGCCGGGCCGCAGTTGGCCGGGTCGGTCATCATCTGGATCGCGCGCGGTAGCGCGGTGAGGATGTGCTCGGGACGGGTCAGGCGGTCGAAGTAGCGCGTGACCGGGCGGAAGCAGTCGCTGGCGCTGACGTCGCCCTGGCCGAAGCTCTCGATCTGCTGCAGCACCGGGTCGGGGCGGCGGGTGGCGAACACGTCACCGGGCAGCAGCAGCACCGGCAGGCGGTTCACGTGGGCCACGGCCGCGGCCGTGACCATGTTGGTCGCACCCGGGCCGATGCTGGTGGACACGGCCATGATGCGCTGACGGAACTGCGCCTTGCTGAACGCGATGGCGGCGTGCGCCATGGTCTGTTCGTTGTGGGCGCGGTAGGTGGTCAGGCGCTCGCGTTCGGCCACCAGGGCCTCGCCCAGGCCGGCCACGTTGCCGTGGCCGAAGATGGTGAACACGCCGCCGCAATAGGGTTCGATCGAGGTGTGGCCATCGAGGTGCTCCACCTCCATCCGCAGGGCGGCCAGGTGTTTCACCAGCGCCTGCGCCATCGTGAGTCGTACGGTTTTCATGTCTTGGGTCGGTGTGTTCAGGCGGCGGCGCGCTGGGCGGTGTGACGCGAGCGCCAGGCATCCACCAGCACCGCGAAGTTGCGGGCGACTTCGTCCACGAAAGCCGCGTCGTCCATCTCACCCTTGAACCATTTCAGGGAGGCATCGGCCCAGAGCGTACGCCCGACCATGAAGCCCTTGACGATGGGGTTGGTGGCGTTGGCGAAGCTCGCGGCCAGGAAATCCAGCGGCTGGTTCAGGCCCAGGATCACGGCGCCGCGGCAGTGGCGGTCGCGTTCGCTGATCAGGGCCTCGAGCTCGCGCCAGCCCTGCTCCTGCATCGGCGCGAGCTTCCACCACTCGGGCTTGACGCCCAGGTTGTAGAAGCGCTTGACCGCGCGCAGCACGGCCGCGTCGGCCGTGCCGTCGGGCGTAATGCCCTTGGGCGGGATGATCTCCAGCAGCAGTTCGTTGCCGCTTTCGCGCGTGGCTTCCCACAGCTCCAGCACGGTCTGCTCCTGCTGCAGGCGCAGCTCGAACGCATCGTCCGGGTGGTAGTGCACCAGGCACTTGACGACCTGCTCGGTCGGCCAGTGAATCAGTGCGCTGCCGATGGATCGGGTGCCGTCAAAGCGCAGCGGGCGCGAGCCCGGCAGCTCGACCGGGCGGCCCACCCACCAGCCGCGGCCGGTGGCGCTGGCCAGCGCGTCGCGGCCGTAGTCGCCGCCGTCGATCAGCACGCCGGTGTGGCCCTGCAGCTGGCGGCTGCGCTCGACCTGTTCGGCCGCCTGCACCAGCAGTTGCTTGAGCGCAGGCACCTTCGCATCGCTGGCGCCGGCGGCGCGCGCGATGTCGTAGAACTGGCTGCGGTGGTCAAACGCCATCACGCAGAGGTCGTCCCAGCCCGGGCGGGCGGCGGTGACGCGGTGCAGGTGGGCCAGCTGCTCGTCGGCGTCCACCTTCGGGTTGCGGCTGCCGCCGAACCAGTGGGCCAGTTCGGCCGGCGTGGGCATGGCGGCGGAGCAGGCGTGGCGCGAGACCACGATGGCGCCGCAGGCGTTGGCGATTTTGGTGGATTCGGCCCAGTCCTTGCCCTGCAGCAGGCTGGCCATCAGGCCGGAGAGGAAGGCGTCGCCCGCGCCCAGCACGTTGAGCACTTCCACGCGCTCGCCGCGGTAGGTCGGCGCGGCGTCGATGTCGTCGGGCACGGCGCCCTCGATCACGCAGCAGCCCAGCGCACCGCGCTTGACCACCAGCGTGGCGGTGGGGCACAGGGCGCGCACGGCGCGCAGGCTGGCGATGATGTCGTCGGCCACGCCGCCGGCGATGAAGAACTCTTCTTCGGTGCCGACCAGCAGGTCGAACAGCGGCAGGCTCTGCTGCAGCTGGCGCGTCACACCCGCGTCGTCGACGAAGCGGTTCTCACCGGCGCCGCGGCCGGTCAGGCCCCAGAGCACCGGGCGGTAATCGATGTCCAGCACCGTCACCGTGCCGTGGCGGCGCGCAGCCTGCAGCGCCTTGTGGGCAGCGGCGCGGGTGCCGTCGGTCGACAGGTGCGTGCCGGTGATGGCCAGCGCGCGGCACTGGGCGATGAAGCCCTCGTCGATGGCTGCGGCGTCCAGCGCCATGTCGGCGCAGTTCTCGCGCATGAACAGCAACGGGAAGGTGTCGCGGTCCTTCAAGCCCAGCAGCACCTGCCCGGTGAGGCGGTCCTTGTCGATCTGCACCTGGCTGGTGTCACAGCCTTCGGCCTGCAGGCGCTCCAGCAGGAAGCGGCCCATCTGTTCGTCGCCGACGCGCGAGATCATGGCGCTCTTGCAGCCCAGGCGGGCGACGCCGAAGGCCAGGTTGGCCGAGCTGCCGCCCAGGTACATGGCGAAGCTGCGCGCGTCTTCGAGGCGGCTGCCGAACTGCTGGGCGTAGAGGTCGACCGCCAGCCGGCCCAGGCAGGCCAGGTCGTGGCGGCGACCGGATGGGAATTGAAGTGATGGCATCGGGTGTAGGACTCGTTCAGAGGACAAGCGGGGTGGGCGGCCGCCACAGCCTTGCAAAAAATGCGCTGGCATGGCGGGTTTTGACGAAGTCTAGTGTTTACAGAAATTATTTTCTCTCGGTGTAAATACTTAGAAAATAATTTTCCAAAACGCCTACAGTTCACCCTGCCAACCGTAGAACGGTCGCAAATTCCGACGAGCCGAAGCACGGGTCGGTTCTGGCAAACATCCTCAACCCATTGGAGACACAGATGAAGAAGCTTTTGATTGCAGCCGCCATTTCCAGCACCCTGCTGGCCCCCATGGCCGCCCACGCCCAGAAGGTCGGTCTGGCCATGGCCCAGCTCGATACGTTTCTGACGATCCTGAAAAACGGCACATTGGACGCGGGCAAAAAGGCAGGTGCCACCGTGCAAGTGGAAGACGCTGGCAATGACGTGGGCAAACAGCTCAGCCAGATCCAGAACATGATTGCGCAGAAGTACGACGCCATCATCGTCAACCCGGTGGACACCGACGTGACACCCAAGATCACCAAGATGGTGACCGACGCCAAGATTCCCTTGGTCTATGTGAACCGCAAACCGGTGGATTTCGACAAGCTGCCCGCGGGTGTTGCCGTGGTGGCCTCTGACGAAAAAGTGTCTGGCACCGTGCAGACACAGGAGGTCTGCCGCCTGCTCAAAGGCAAAGGCTCGGTGTTGGTGCTGATGGGCGAACTGTCCAACGAAGCCGCCCGCACCCGCACCAAGGACATCGAAGACGTGGTGGCTACCAAAGCATGCAGCGGCATCAAGATCGCGGACAAGCGCGAAGGCAAGTGGGACCGTACCCAGGGCCAGGACATCATGACCAACTGGCTGTCCTCGGGTGTGAAGTTCGACGCCGTCATCGCCAACAACGACGAAATGGCCCTGGGCGCCATCAACGCGCTGAAGGCCGCCAAGAAGTGGTCCTCCTCCTCCCTCGTGGCTGGCATCGACGCCACGCCCGATGCGCTGGCTTCCATGAAGGGCGGCGATCTGAAAGTCACCGTGTTCCAGAATGCCGCCGGTCAGGGATCGGGTTCCATTGAGACCGCACTCAAGCTGATCAAAAAGCAACCCGTGGACCGTTTCGTGAACGTGCCGTTCGAACTTGTGACGCCGGCCAATTTGGCCAAGTACACAGGCAAGAACTGATCGTTTTGCCGCCCAGGGCAGCCCAATGGGCTGCCCTTTTCCCCTTTGTGTGACTGGAGACCCCTCTCATGACCGACAACGCCACCCTGGAGCGCCCCGCAGCGGCCGGCCAGGCCGGCCTCACCGCGCCGCTGCTCGAAATCCGGGGCATCCGCAAAGCCTTCCCCGGCGTGGTCGCCCTGGACAACGTGGGCTTCCAGTTGCGGGCCGGCACGGTGCATGCATTGATGGGCGAAAACGGCGCGGGCAAGTCCACGCTGATGAAGATCATTGCCGGCGTCTACACGCCGGACAAGGGCGAGATCCGCCTCAAGGGCCAGCCCGTCACGCTCAAGTCGCCGATCGATGCGCTGAGCCAGGGCATTGCCATGATCCACCAGGAACTCAACCTGATGCCGCACATGACGGTGGCGGAAAACGTCTGGATCACCCGCGAGCCCAAGAACCGTTTCGGCTTCGTCGACCACGCCGAGCTCCGGCGCCGCACCGAAGAGTTGTTCGCGCGACTGAACATCCAGATCGACCCGCTGGCCGAGATCCAGACCCTGTCAGTGGCCAGCCGCCAGATGGTGGAGATCGCCAAGGCCGTGTCCTGGAACTCCGACGTGCTGATCATGGATGAGCCCACCTCGGCCCTGACCGAAAAGGAAGTGGCCCACCTGTTCGCGATCATCCGCACGCTGCGCGAACAGGGCAAGGGCATCATCTACATCACCCACAAGATGAACGAGCTGTTCGAGATCGCCGACGAGTTTTCGGTGTTCCGCGACGGCCAATACATCGCCACCTGCGCATCGAGCGCGGTGACGCGCGACGACATCATCAAGATGATGGTGGGCCGCGAGATCACGCAGATGTTCCCCAAGCAGGAAGTGCCGATCGGCGAGGTCGTGCTGTCGGTCCGGAACCTCACCCTCAAGGGCGTTTTCGAGGACGTGTCCTTCGACATCCGCGCCGGCGAGATCCTGGGCCTGGCTGGCCTGGTGGGGTCGGGCCGCTCCAACGTGGCCGAGACCCTGTTCGGCGTGACGCCGGCCACCAGCGGCAGCATCCGCATCAAGGGCGAAGAAGTCCGCATCGACACCCCCGCCAAGGCCATGGGCCACGGCATGGCCTTCCTGACCGAAGACCGCAAGGACACCGGCTGCTTCCTGTGCCTGGACATCCAGACCAACGCCGAGATGGCGGTGCTCAACCAGCGCTATGTGAACAAGCTGGGCTTCGTGCAGAGCGCGCAGCTGACGAAAGACGCGATCGACATGGCCCGGCGCCTGCGCGTGAAGACGCCCGACATGCAGGAGGTGATCCAAAACCTCTCCGGCGGCAACCAGCAGAAGGTGCTGGTCGCGCGCTGGCTGCTGACCAACCCCAAGATCCTGATCCTGGACGAGCCCACGCGCGGCATCGACGTCGGCGCCAAGGCCGAGATCCACCGCCTCGTCTCAGAGCTGGCCGGTCAGGGCGTGGCCATCCTGATGATCTCGTCGGAAATGCCCGAGGTGCTGGGCATGAGCGACCGCGTCGCGGTGATGCACGAAGGCCACATCACCGGCATCCTCGACCGCAGCGAAGCCAACCAGGTCAGCGTGATGGACCTGGCCTCCAAGTGAACCGGACGGACACCCCATGAACACCCAAGTCGCAAAAACCGCCATGACACTGAACACATCCTCCAAGTTCAAGATGCCCCAGGAGGCGAGCATCTTCGCCGTGCTGGTCGGCATCTGCCTGCTCTTCGAAGTGCTGGGCTGGATCGTCAACGACCAGAGCTTCCTCTTCAACCTGGACCGCCTGCAGATCATCATCCTGCAGATGGCGGTGATCGGCATCATCGCCATCGGCGTCAACCTGGTGATCATCACCAGCGGCATCGACCTCTCATCCGGCTCAGTGGTCGCGGCATCGGCCGTGGTCGCGGCCAGCCTGGCGCAGGTGAGCGACTTCCCGCGCGCCGTGTTCCCGACGCTGGTGGACCTGCCCATCATCTGGCCCATCCTGGCGGGCGCACTCACCGGCCTGGTCATCGGTTGCATCAACGGCTCGCTGATTGCGTACACCGCGATCCCGCCCTTCATCGCCACGCTGGGCACCATGGTGGCCGCGCGCGGTTTTGCCAAGTGGTTCACCGGCGGCATGCCGGTGTCGATGCTGACCGACGACTTCGCCTGGATCGGCTCCGGCGCCAACCCGGTCTATCTGTTCCTGATCGTCGCGGCGATCTTCCACGTGGTGCTGCGCCACACGCGTTTTGGCAAGTTCACCTACGCCATCGGCGCCAACCGCCAGGCCGCCATCGTCTCGGGCATCAACGTCAACCGCCACCTGATCTGGATCTACACCATCGCAGGTCTGCTGGCGGGTATCGCCGGTACCGTGACCGCCGCCCGCGCCATCTCGGGCCAGTCCGGCATGGGCGTGATGTACGAGCTCGACGCCATCGCCGCGGTCGTGATCGGCGGCACCTCGCTGGTCGGCGGCAAGGGCCGCATCACCGGCACCGTGATCGGCGTGCTGATCCTGGGCGTGATGACCTCGGGTTTCACCTTCATCCGCATCGACGCCTACTACCAGGAGATGGTCAAGGGCGCGATCATCGTGGCCGCCGTGGTCGCGGACCAGTACCGCAACCGCAAGCGCCGCGCCTGAGTTTCATCGACGGTCCCTCCTCGGACTTTCAGCCACCTGCAGGGCGACCTCAGGTGGCTTTTTTGCAGCCGCCACCGAACAGCGCCACCCGACCATGAGCCATCTGCCAGACGCCCCTCCGACCCCCAACGACTGGAGCTTCTACAACGCGCTGCGCGAGCAGTGGACCCATGAGGACAACCTGATCAACCACCGGCTGATGTGGTTGATCCTCTCGCAAGGTCTGCTGTTCACCGCCTACGGCACGCTCAACGTCGACCAGCACCGCTGGCTGGTGAAGGGCTTTCCGTTGTTCGGCATGGCGGTGTCGGCGGTCATCGGCATCAGCATCTACGCCGCGCTCGATGCCTCACACGTCATCGAGCGCGCCTACCGGGCCGCCGGGCTGGACCGGCTGTGCCAGCTCACGCCGCACGGCGCCGGCAACCGCGGCAATTGGGCCGCCAAGGCCCTGCCCTTCGTCTTTGGCACCTTGTGGCTGCTGGCGGCCACAGGCTTCATCCAGCAGGCGTCGGTCTGAGCCCTCACATGTTGGCGGGCGTGCAGACCACAAACGGCAGTGCCGCCTGAAGTTTGGTGCCACCGGGCGGCGTGCGCACCGCCGACACCATGGCCTCACACAGGCGCACCGCCATCCAGTCATAAGGGTGTGACAGCAGCAGCGTGACACAGCCGTCGAGAACGGCCTGCCGCGTCACCTCGGTCAGGTCGTGGCAGACCACCACCAGATCAGGCCGCGCCGCCTCTCGCAGCGCCTCGATCACGCCTTCGACCCCGCCCCCGGCGACGTAGACGCCCACCAGGTCCGGGTGCAGGTGCAGCAACTCCTGCGTGGTGGCCCGCGCCAGGCCCACGTCTTCGAGGCTGACCAGCGATTCGAGCACCTGAAAGGCCGGCGCGCTCTCGCGCAGCCAGGAACGGAAGCTGACCTCGCATTGCTCCTGGCACAGGTAGCGGTGGCTGCCCAGGATCAGCCCCACTTTGCCGGGACGGCACAGGCGGGCCATGGTCCAGGCCGCGGTGTGGCCCACCTTGCGGTTGTCCACGCCCACATAGCCCGCCAGCGAGGGCGCCGTCAGGTCCGACACCAGGGCAAACACCGGCACGCCCTGCGCGCTCACCGACTCCACCGCCTGGGAGATCTGCGGGTGGTCGGCGGCCACCACGGCGACCGCGTCACAGGACTGCCCCAACTCGACGATGCCCTGGGCCACGCGGCGTGGCGTCAGGTCTTCCAGGTAGGACAACACCACCTTGGGCGACGGCGCTGACATGGCCTGGGCGGCGGCCTGCAGGGCGGCGCCCAGCGTCCGGTAGAAGGGCGAACGCGCGCTCTGCAACACAAATCCCAGCGTGGGCGCCCGCGTCTGCTCGCCGGCTCGGCGGCGGATCAGACCGGCGCGACGAAAGCCCAGCGCTTCGGCCGCGGCCAGCACGCGAAGCACCGTGTCTTCGCGCACCGGGGCACGCCGGTTGATGACCCGGTCCACCGTGGCCACGCCCACACCGGCTTGACGGGCCACATCGGCCATGGTCGGTTCGCTGCTTTTGTCTCTACCCATGATAGTTCTATCAGATCTTCAATGAAGCGGTGATGTGCCTGATAGCTGAATCGACCTCTGCATTGCATTTCACCTATGGGAAATCAACAATCCACGCCTGCTCCTGATGCAGCCGAGGCCCCATGCAAAAGGCAAACAGACTATCAGAGCAATGATAAATTGACAGCCACAGGAGACACGCCATGAAAATCGCCCTCGACCCGTACATGATCCGGCACCTGCCGCTGACCGAGCTGCCGTCGGCGGTGGCCGCGCTGGGCTACGACCAGATCGAACTCTCGCCCCGCTCGGACTTCCTGGACTGGTGGGTCATGCCCCGCGCCACCAAAGAGCGCATGGCCGGCTTCAAGGCCGCGATGCGTTCGGCCGGCGTCGGCCTGGCAACGCTGCAGCCCATGTACCGCTGGGCCAGCCCGTTCGAAGACGAGCGGACCTGGGCCGTGCGCTGCTGGAAGAAGGCGATCGAGGTCGCCGTGGAGATGGACTGCCAGCTGATGATCAGCGAGTTCGGCCGGGGTTCGTCACCCGAGCGCTCGGTCGGTGAGCGCCCCGGCGCCAACACCAAAGAAATGTGCGAAGCCGCCTGGTTCCGCAGCATGGACGAGCTGCTGCCGATCTTCGAGCGCGAAGGCCTCACCTTGTCGGTGGAGCCGCATCCCGAAGACTGGATCGAGCAGATGCAGCCGGCGGCCGACATCGTCAAGAACATCGGCTCCAAGGCGCTGAAGCTCAGCTATATCGCGCCGCACACCTTCTATTACGGCGACGACATGGCCGGGATGATCCGCGAAGCCGCGCCCGTGCTGGCCCACGTGCGCGTGGCCGACACCTTCAACCACAAGAAAAGCAGCCAGCTGCGCTACATCGTCAACCCGCCGGGCTCCACGCAGATCCGCGTGCACCAGCACCTGGACATGGGCCAGGGCGAGATCGACTGGGACCTGTTCTTCGGCACCCTGGCCGAGGTGAAGTTCGACGGCGTGCTGTCGTCCTGCGTGTTCGCCTGGGAAGACCGCGCCGACGAATCCAGCCGCTTCATGCGCGCCGAGATGCAGCGCCACCTCGACAAGCACGCGCAGCGCTGAGCACCTTTTTCATTCTTCTATTTTCACCACCCCACCCATGAGCATCCACATCATGAGCGCCCCCTGCTGCTGGGGCGTCGACGACGTCAAGAACCCGCACCTGCCGCACTGGACCAACGTGCTGAGCGAGGCCAGCCAGGCCGGCTACCAGGGCCTCGAACTCGGCCCCTACGGCTACATGCCGCTGGACATTGCCACCGTGTCGGCCGAGCTGGACAAGAACGGCCTGCGCATCGTGGCAGGCACCATCTTCGACGACCTGGTGGCGCCTGCCAACGGACAAAACCTGCTGCGCCAGACGCACGAGATCTGCGCGCTGATCCGCCAGTTGCCCAAGCTGCCCACCGAAGAAGGCCAGCGCTTTGCCGCGCCCTACCTGGTGGTGATGGATTGGGGTCACGACGAACGGGACTACGCCGCTGGCCACAGCGACCGGGCACCGCGCCTGTCGCCAGAACAATGGCAGACGATGGTCGGCCACATCCGCGCCATCGCCGAACTGTCGTGGAACACCTACGGCATCCGCACCGTGATCCACCCCCACGCGGGTGGCTACATCGAGTTTGCTGACGAGATCGACCAGATCATGGCCGACATCCCGCACGAGGTGGCCGGCCTGTGCATCGACACCGGCCACAGCTACTACGCCGGCATGGACCCCTCCACCTGGCTGCGCAGGTACGCGCACCGCATCGACTATGTGCACTTCAAGGACATTGACCGCGCGGCGTTCGACGCGGTGCTGGCCAAACGCATCCGCTTCTTCGAAGCCTGCGCCGAGGGCGTGATGTGCCCGATCGGCCAGGGCTCTCTGGACTACGACGGTATCCGCCAGGCGCTGGCCGACATCGGCTACCAGGGCTACATCACGGTCGAGCAGGAACGCGATCCGCGCAACAAGGGCTCGGTCATGAACGACGTCAAGGCCAGCCGCGACTTTCTCAAAAGCGTCGGTTTTCACTGAACACACACGGAGCACACACACCATGATCAACGGAGAAAACCTCGTTCCTGCATCCATCCCCTGGGGCATGGTCGGCGGCGGGCGCCAGAGCCAGATCGGCTACATCCACCGCTCGGCAGCGCTGCGCGACGGCGTGTTCAAGCTGGTGGCCGGCGCCTTCGACATCGACGCCCAGCGCGGCCGCGATTTCGGCACCGGCATCGGCGTGGACGCCGAGCGATGCTATGCAGACTACAAGGCCATGTTCGCAGCCGAAGCCCATCGCCCGGACGGCATCCGAGCCGTGTCCATCGCCACCCCCAACGGCACGCACTTCGCCATCAGCAAAGCCGCGCTCGAAGCCGGCCTGCACGTGGTGTGCGAGAAGCCCCTGTGCTTCACCACGGCCGAAGCCGAAGAGCTGCGGGCCCTGGCAACCGCCAAAAAGAAAGTCGTCGGCGTGACCTACGGCTACGCCGGCCACCAGCTGATCGAGCAGGCGCGCGAGATGATCGCGGCCGGCGAACTGGGCGAGATCCGCATCGTGCAGATGCAGTTCGCGCACGGCTTCCACAACGAAGCGGTGGAAGCCGCCAACCCGGCGACCAAGTGGCGCGTGGACCCAAAGATGGCCGGTCCCAGCTATGTGCTGGGCGACATCGGCACGCACCCGCTGTACCTGAGCGAGGTGATGCTGCCGCAGCTGAAGATCAAGCGCCTGATGTGCTCGCGCCAGAGTTTCGTGAAGAGCCGCGCGCCGCTGGAAGACAACGCCTTCACGATCATGGAGTACGACACCGGCGCCGTGGGCTATGTGTGGTCGTGTGCGGTGAACGCAGGCTCCATGCACGGCCAGAAGGTGCGCGTGATCGGCAGCAAGGCCAGTATCGAGTGGTGGGACGAACGCCCCAACCAGATGACGTTCGAAGTGCAGGGCAAGCCCCTGCAGGTGCTGGAGCGCGGCATGGGCTATCTGCACCCGAACGCCCTGGCCGACGACCGCATTGGTGGTGGCCACCCCGAGGGCCTGTTCGAAGCCTGGTCCAACCTGTATGTGCGCTACGCACAGGCCATGGTGGCAAGCGACCGGGGAGAAGCCATCGATGTCCACTACCCCGGCATCGAAGCCGGCATCGAAGGCGTGCGCTGGGTCGAAAGCTGCGTGCGTTCGGCCGATGCGGGCGCGACCTGGGTGGACTACATCTGAAACGCTTCAGATGTCCAGAAGGGCGCAGACGCCGAGCAGCGCCTGTGCCCTTCGAACCACTTGCCGACCGCTTTCAGGCGGCCACTTGTTCGCGCAGCCAGCCCATGCTGTCGGCCAGCGCGGCCTGCGGGTCGGCCAGTTCCTGCACCTCGGTGGCGAAGGGCTCGAAGCTGAACGGGCCGTTGTAGCCGGCGGCCAGCAGGGCGCGGATCTGCGCCACGTTGCCCAGGCGGTCTCGCTTGTCGACCAGCACGCGGTGGGCGTCGAGCATCTGGTCCACGGTCACGTCGGCATCGGCCACGCCGGAGATGTGCACCAGACCGGTCCACTCGGGGAAGAACTCGGTCTCACCCGCAAGGTGGTGATGGAAGGTGTCGTGCACCAGCTTGAACAGGCCTTCACCGCCGGCTTCCTGGATGGCGGCGATGGCGTCGGCCTTGCGGCGCAGCGACGAGACGGGGAAGCCCAGCGGCTCGACCAGGCCAGTGATGCCACGCGATTCGAGGATGGGCTTGATGGCCTTGAGCGCGGTCACCACGTCGGCGTGCGAGACCGGCGTGCCGTCGTTGAGCGGGCACATGACCAGGGCCTTGGCGCCGCTGGCGGCGGCGTAGTCGGCCAGGCGCTCGGTCTGGGCACGGCGGTCGTCGTTCCAGACGTTGAACGGGTACAGCGCGTTGATGGACAGCAGGTTCACACCGGCGGCTTCGGCCGCGGTCTTGACGAACGAACCCGGCAGGGTGCCGACCACGTTGGGCGTGTCGTTGCGGATCTCGACGTCGGTCACGCCCAGGGCGCGGGCCATGGCGAAGAACTGGGCGGGCGAGTGGCGCGGGGCCAGGATGTGGCTGAGGGAAAAGCGCATGGTGTTTTCTCTTGTATCGATGGATGGTGGGGATGTTCCGCCGCCGGGCCGCCCCAAGGCGGAACGCGCCCCCTTGGGGGGCAGCGACCCGCGCAGCGGCGGAGCGTGGGGGCTCAGGCGTACAGCGACGGGCGGGCGGGCAGCTCGATCGCAACCGCCTGGCCATTGCTCTCCTGCGCCTTGACGCAGGCGTCGGACGTGACCGCGGCGGCGTAGCCGTCCCAGGCGCTGGGGCCGGTGGCGCCGCCCTGCGAGGCGGCAGCGATGAAGTCGGCCAGCTCGACGTCGTAGGAGGCGACGAAGCGGTCTTTCCAGTCGGTCAGGATGGTGCTCTGGCGCTTGGCGCCCAGGCGCATGTCCACGGTCATGGGCTCGGGCAGTTTGGCCGTGCCGTCTTCACCGACCACCTCGCACTGGATGTCGTAGCCGTAGGCGCAGTTGACGAAGATCTCGACGTCGATCAGCACGCCCTTCTGGGTTTCGAGAACCACGACCTGCGGGTCGCGCAGCTTGCTGTGGCTGCGCGCGGCGTTGCGCGGGTAGAGCACGCGGGCCGAGACATAGTCGTCGTTCAGCAGCCAGCGGAACACGTCGATCTCGTGGATCATCGTGTCGTGGATGGCCATGGGCGTGACGTAGGCCTCGGGCACGGCCGGGTTGCGGTGGGCGGCGTGCACCAGGATCGGCGCGCCGGTGTGCTGTTCGACGGCCTGCTTGAGCGCGACGTAACCCGCGTCGTAGCGGCGCATGAAGCCGACCTGCACCAGGCGGCGGCCGAACTTCACTTCGGCCTCGACGATGCGGCGCGCGCCGTCGGCGGTGGTGGCCAGCGGCTTCTCGCAGAACACCGGCTTGCCGGCGGCGATGGCGGCCAGCACATAGGGCTCGTGGGTCGCGCCCCAGGACGTGACCAGCACCGCCTGCACTTCGGACGCGGCGATCAGGGCTTCGCCCGTCTCGTAGATCTTCGCGTTGGGCGCCAGGTCCTTGCGCACGGCTTCGGCGCTGGCGGCGTTCACGTCGGACAGGGCCACCACCTGGGCGCCCGAGAGGACTTGCTGGATGCGGCGGGTGTGGTCGCGGCCGATCATGCCGGTGCCGATGACGCCAATGTTCAAGGTCATGAGATTTCTCCGAAGGGGATGGAATTACTGGTTGGAAAACTTGTCGAGATGGCGCTGCATCTCGGTGCGCATGAAGCGGCTGGATTCGTCGGCGCGCTCTTCCCAGGCGAACACGCAGGACGACAGCACGCCGTTGAACTTCACCTCGGCCAGCGTCCGGAAGAAGACGTCCCAGTCGATCTCGCCCTGGCCCATGTCCAGGTGCTGGTGCACGCGGATCTGCGTAGAGCCCGGCGGGTTGACGATGTAGCGCAGCTGGCTGCTCTTCTTGTGGTTGAAGGTGTCGGCCACGCGCACATGGGCCAGCACCGGCGCGGCCTCTTTGATCATGGCGGCCATGTCGTCGCCGTAATAGAAGGTGTGCGGCGCGATGTAGGACAGCTTCAGGGCCTTGGAGCCAATGTTCTTGACGATGTCGGCCGCTGGCTGCATCTGCTCGATCCAGTCCTCGGGGTGCGGCTCGACGCTGAGCGTGAGACCTTCGCGCTCGAAGATGGGCAGCAGCTCGTCCATGCTGCGGAACCAGGCGGCCTCGCACATTTCTTTGGTGTTGGCGCCAGGGCGCTCACCGACCGAACGCTCGGGCGACGCACCGCGGCCGAACTCGGAAATCATCAGCTGGCAGTCCATTTCCACGGTCACTTCGATCGCCTTCTTCCAGCAGCGCACGGCCCAGGTCCGTTCGTCCTCGAACGGGCTGGCCCAGCGGTACATGGGCTGCAGCGTGGCCAGGCCGACGCCGGCGGCGCGCATCGCGGCCTTGAAGCCGGTCATGCGTTCCTTGGTGGCGCGGGGCATGACCCACCAGTCCAGAAAGTCCGAGCGGGGCGAGAGTTCGATCTGGTCGTAGCCCAGCGCGGCCACCGCGGCGGGCAGCTCGGTCAGCGGCAGGTGCCGGATCATGTACGGGTCGAGGGCAATCTTCATGGCTTGTCTCCTTGGCGTTCTGGTGCCACGCACAGGCTGCACGGCCAGCGCAATGTAGGTTTGCCCGGCGCCAACCGCGCCTGGATAATTGACGAAAAATCGTCAAATCATGGAAAACCCCAAGCGCCGCAAAAAGACCGCCCGTTTCACCGAAATTGCCCAGCTGGCGGGCGTGAGCGTGGCCACCGTGGACCGCGTGCTCAACGAGCGCGACACGGCCTCGGTGAAGACACGGGAGAAGGTGGTGCAGGCGGCGCGGCAGCTGGGCATCCCGCGCGTGCTGCCGGACACGCAGCACGGCCTGGTCCACATCGACATCGTGTTGCCCGACAACCCCTCGCCGTTTTTCCGGCGCCTGAACCAGGCCATGCAGCGCGGCGTGGCGATGCTGGACAAGCGCCTGGTGGTGCACCGCGTCACCACGCCCGAAGAGGACGAGGCGGCCCTGGTGCGCGCCATCGGCCCGCGCCGCTACCTGCGCCAGGCGCTGATCGTCTCGGCGCCCGACACGCCGGCGGTGGG
>NZ_JASJOY010000040.1:0-45389 GCF_031426985.1 Hydrogenophaga sp. | reverse complement strand
TGCTCGACCGCACGGCGCTGCAGGCCGCGCGCGACCGCGGCGAACACGTGACCATGGTGGTGACCCGGGTCGACGAGGTGCCGCAGGCCGACTACGTGGGCATCGACAACCCGGCCGCCGGCCGCACCGCGGGTTACCTGCTGGGCCGGCTGTGCCGCCGTGAGGGACGCGTGCTGATCCTGTCGAGCCGGCGCGACTACCGGGGCCACATCGAACGCAGCGGCGGCTGCCGCGATCTGCTGGCCGCCCAGTTCCCGCAACTGCGCTGCGACGTGGACGTGACCGAGACCCACGACGACCCGGACCGCTGCTATCTCGCGCTCAAGAACGCGCTGCAGGGGCGGCACGACGTGGTCGGCCTCTACAACACGGGGGCCGGCTCACCCGGCATCCACGCCGCGCTGCAACGCTTCGCGCAGGACAAGGTCTGCTGGGTCACGCACGAGATCTCGGACGACCACCGCCAGTACCTGCGCGAAGGCATGCTGGACGTGGTGATCGACCAGGACCCGGACACCCAGGCCATCCGCGCGCTGCAGCACACGCTGGCGGCGCTGGGCATGGCGCCGGCGGCCAGCCAGGCCGAGCGGCCGGGTGAATTCCGGCTCTATTTCGCGGAGAACATGGGCCTGCAGCCGTACTTGGCGTAAGCCCTGCCACTGGAAACCGGGTTTTCAATCAGAATGCAGGGAGAAATCCATTTCCACGCCCGGCAGCGCCGCCGGTGCGGCACATGAAAGTTTCAGGGCCATGGCATCCAAGGGCAACGGCAAGACCAGCGTCGACCAGTTCATTGCGCGCATCAGCACCGAATACGAAAGCCTGAGCAAGCAGCTCAAGGTCATCGCCCGCTACGTCGAACAGCACCGCGACCACATCGGCCTCGAAGGCATCCAGGAACTGGCCACCCACTGCCAGGTGCAACCCTCGGCCGTGGTGCGCTTTGCCAAGCACTTCGGTTTCTCGGGTTTCTCGGAGATGCAGGCCATCTTCCGCGAGGGCCTGACGCGCCAGCTCGCGCCCAGCCGCAACTACCGCGCCCGCATCCGCGACATCATCGAGTCGGGCTCGGGCAGCCTCTCCAGCGTGGAGATCGCGCGCGAGTTCCTGGCCGGCAGCCAGGCCGCCATGCACGAGCTGGAGGCCAACCTGGACGAGACGACCTTCAAGCAGGCGGTGGACCTGCTGCTGGCGACCGACTGCATCTGGATCGCGGCCTCGCGCCGCTCCTTCCCGGTGGCCGTCTACCTGGACTACGCGCTGCAGCACACCGACAAACGGGTCTGCCTGATGTCGGGCCTGGGCAGCATGCACCTGGGCCAGATGCGTTCGGTGCGGCCGGGCGACGTGATGCTGGCGATCTCGTTCGCCCCCTACGCCGAAGAGACCCTGGCCGCCGTGGCGCTGGCGCAGGAACGCGGGGTGCGGCTGATCGCCATCACCGACAGCCGCATGAGCCCGCTGGCCAAGGACGCCGAGGCGGTGCTGGTGGTGCAGGACAACTCGACCTTCGGCTTCCGCTCGCTCACCAGCACCATGGGCCTGGCGCAAAGCCTGTTCATCGCCCTGGCCTATGCGCTGGAGCTGCCCTACCGGCCCACCTCGCCCCGCAGCAACGGCTGAGCCGCCGCACTTCATTTCGATTTGAAAATATTCTGGAAATAATTTTCCAAAATAGCCGGAAGTTCCGTATAGTCCGGACACCCCACGCGCGACGCGCGCGCGGCGACAGATCCCAACATCCGGAGACAGGAACTTTATGAAGCACGTAGCCGTTTTCGGCGCTGGTCGCATTGGCCGCATCCACGCCACCAACCTCGCCGCCCAGCCGGGCGTGCAGCTCAAATACATCTGCGATGCGGTACCCGCTGCCGCAGCCGACCTGGCCCAGCAGCTGGGCGCCCAGGTCGCCGACATCGACACGGTGTTCGCGGACAAGACGGTTGACGCGGTCGCCATCTGCTCACCCACCACCACCCACAGCGACCTGATCGCGCGCGCCGCCACTGCGGGCAAACACATCTTCTGCGAGAAGCCGGTGGACCTGTCGGTGCCGCGCGCCGAGGCCGTGGCGCAGGCCGTGGCCGCGGCGGGCGTGGGCTGCATGATCGGCTTCCAGCGCCGCTTCGACCCCACCTTCAACGAAGCCCGCCGTCGCATGGACGCGGGCGAGATCGGCAATCCCGAGATGCTGGTCATCACCAGCCGCGACCCAGGCGCCCCGCCGGTGGAGTACATCAAGCAGTCCGGCGGCATCTTCCGCGACATGCTGATCCACGACTTTGACGTGTTCCGCTGGATCCTCTGCGCCGACGGCGATGAAGCCGCCTGGCTGAGCGCCACCGGCTCGGTGCTGACCGACCCGGCCGTGGGCGCCGCGGGCGACTTCGACTGCACCGCCGTCACCATCCGCACGCACAAGGGCCGCCTGTGCCAGATCAACACCACGCGCCGCGCCGCCTACGGCTACGACCAGCGCTTCGAGGTGCTGGGCTCGGCGGGACTGCTGCAGTGTGGCAACCACACGCCCACCGAGGTGCAGCACTGGGGGGCCAATGGCATCCAGGCCGACAAACCCGAGGCCTTCTTCCTGCAGCGTTACGCCGCCGCCTACCGGCTGGAGATCGAACACTTCTTCAGCTGCCTACAGTCGGGCCAGGCCTTCAAGACCACGGTGCAGGACGGCGTGCTGGCGCAGAAGCTGGCCGATGCGGCCACGCAGAGCGCGACCACCGGCCAGCCGATCACATTCTGAGGAGGTCAGCATGAGCACCAACCTCCTCAACGTCGGCATCGCCGGCCTCGGCCGCCTGGGCAAGCGCCACGCGCAGCAGCTGGCCCGCAACACCCCCGGCGCCCGTCTGGTCGCCGCCTGCAGCCCGGTGGCCGCCGAACTCGACTGGGCGCGCAGCGAACTGGGCGTCACCCGCTGCCACGACACGCTGGACGCGATGCTGGCCGACGCCGACATCGATGCCATCGTGCTGGTCACGCCGACCACGCTGCACGCCGACCAGACCATCGCCTGCCTGCGCGCGGGCAAACACGTCTTCGTCGAAAAGCCGCTGTCGCTGGACGTGGCGACCTGCGAGGCCGTGGAAGCCGTGGCCAAGGACTTCCCCCAACTCGTGGCCATGGTCGGCTTCGTGCGCCGCTTCGACCCCAGCTACGCCGAGGCCAAGGCCGCGATCGATCAGGGCGAACTCGGCAAGCCCTTCCTGGTGCGCTCGCAGACCTGTGACCAGAACGACCCCGACGGTTTCTTCGTGAAGTTCGCGCCCAGCTCGGGTGGCATCTTCATGGACTGCAGCGTGCACGACATCGACCTCGCGCGCTGGATGCTGGGCAACCCCAGGGCCACGCGCGTGTTCGCCAGCGGCACCATCGCCCTGCACCCCGGCCTGGCCGAGTGTGGCGACGTGGACAACGGCCTGGCGATTGTGGAATTCGACGGCGGCCAGCGCGCCGTGTTCTACGCCAGCCGCACCATGCCGCACGGCCACGAGACCACCACCGAGGTGATCGGCACCAGCGGCACGCTGCAGGTGGGCATGGGCGCGCACGCCAGCCGCGTGCAGTACCGCAACGCGCGCGGCGTGGGCCACCGCGCCCTGCCGGATTTCTTCGCGCGCTTCGGTGACGCCTTCCGCCTGGAGATGGAAGCCTTTGTGGCGGCCTGCCGCGGTGAACAGCCCTCGCCACTGACGCTCAACGACGCCACCGAGGCCACGCGCATCGGCCAGGCGATCACGCAGTCGTTGCGCAGCGGGATGCCGGTGAACTTGTGAGCGCCTGAGCGCTTCAAGCAGGCACAAAAACCCGGGGCAATCCTGGGTTTTCTGGGCGAAAAGAAGGTCTTTCAGCCCATCTGCCGCGTCAGCGCTTCCTGGTACTTCGCCGCCGTCTTCTCGTTCACTTCCTTCGGCAGGCGCGGCGAGATCGCCGTCTTGTACTAGGGCTTGCCGCTCAACTTGGTGGCCTCCAAAGAAGCCTGAAGGGCACAAGCTTGCGTCGAACCACCGACCTTCGACTGCTTTTTTCGCCGCAGGGGAACAGGTAGGGGAACACGCGAAAAACTGAACACCGAAAACTCAGTGTTCATGCGGCCTCCATAGATTTGTTCGAACCCCTCCGGGTTCAAGACGCCCCGCGCCTCCATCCACTGCCACCCCCTCCCCTGAGGATGCGGCAGCCACCGCACCGCTCCCCACGAATTGACGCCGCCGTCGGCCAGGGTCTAAGCTGCGAGCGCCGCACCCACCGGGTTGCGGGCTGTTGGCAGCACCGGCCATGTGGCGAGCCAGGCCATGGCCCCCGCACCGCCGGGGGCGTGAGCACACCGCCCAATGCACGCCGCTTGCATGCCGCCTGCACGCCCACACGGCACACCGTCGGACCGGTGCGCTGGCCGACGACAACGATGGAAGGAGGAGGTCATGCATCGGCATCCGATTTCGGCGCCTGGCGCGCCCGCGACGGTCATGGTGTGCAGCAGCGAACCCGACGGCGGGACCTGCGCCGCGCTGCTGGACGCCCTGAGATCCATCCAGTTGGACAACCGCGGCCTGAGCCTGGGTTCGTTCGACACCGCCCTCGAACAGCACGACTTGCTCATCCAGCTGGTGGGCCCCGACGACGTGCCCCCAGCGGTGCAACAACTGACACGACTGAAAAAACAGGCCCCGGCGTGCGCGACCCTGGCCGTGGGGGTCGATCTCGGCGCGCGGCACCTGGGGGCGCTGTCCCAGGCCGGTGCAGGCGATTTCATGTGTGCGCCGATCGCGTCGGCCGAGCTTGAAGCCCGTCTGAGACGGGCACTGGGCCTGAGCGATGGCCCGGCTGACGCGGCGCTGCAGAGCGCGTTCCAGCCCGCCCTGCACGACCTGATCGGCGACAGCCCCGCGTTTGCCCGCCAGGTGGCCCGTCTGCCGGTGATCGCGCGTTACGACGCGAGCGTTCTGATCCTGGGCGAAACCGGCACCGGCAAAGAGGTGTGTGCCCGCGTCATCCACTACCTGTCCCAGCGCGCGGGCAGTGCTTGGGTCGCGGTCAACTGCGGCGCCATTCCCACCGAGCTGATCGAGGCCGAGCTGTTCGGGCACGCCAAGGGCGCATTCACCCACGCCCATGCGGCCCGCGCCGGCCTGGTGCGCGAGGCCGAGGGCGGGACCCTGTTCCTGGACGAAATCGACGCCCTGCCCTGCGCGGCGCAGGCCAAGCTGCTGCGCTTTCTGCAAGAGAAGGAATACCGTGCCGTCGGCTCCAACCAGGTGATGCACGCCGATGTGCGCGTGATCGCCGCCACCAACCGCACGCCCGCCGAACTGGCCGCGCGCGGGGGCTTCCGGCAAGACCTGCTGTTCCGCCTGAACGTGCTCTCGCTGCACCTGCCCCTGCTGCGGGAACGCAGCGCCGACATCCCCACGCTGGCCATGCACTTCATGCGCAACGCGGCCAAACAATGGAACCTGCCGCTGCCTTCGCTCTCGCCCGCGGCGCTCAAGAAGCTGCTGGCCCACGACTGGCCCGGCAACGTGCGCGAGTTGCGGAACGTGATCGACCGCGCGGTGCTGATGTCGGCCACACAGCGCTTGAGCGCCGACGACATCGAGCTCGACAACCCCTCCGGCGCCATGTGCCTCCCGGCCGAAGACGAGTCGTTCCGCAAAGCCAAGGCCCGGGTGGTGGAAGCCTTCGAGCGCCAGTACATCGAACAGCTGCTGGCCTCGCACGCCGGCAACGTGACGCACGCCGCGCGCGCCGCCAAGAAAAACCGCCGCGCCTTCTTTGAGCTGATGCGCAAGTACAAGATCGAATCGGGCGAGTTCCTGAGCGCTTCACCGGTGGCCCAGGCGCACTGAGCCCGGTCGCCCCCCGCGCGGCCCCCGCCGTCGGCATACCGACGGCTTTTTTTTTGGCTGTCTTTGGCTGTCGCTTCCCGCAGACGCCAGGACATATTTGTCCTGGCCCATCAAACCCAGGCGTGGCGCGGCTTTCCGGCCGTTCCGCCCGCTCAGCGGCAGGACAAATTTGTCCTGCTTCACATCGGCAGCAGCGTGAGAAAGCTCACGAAATCAAGCACTTGCAAAACGCGGGCATCTGGCACCGAGCTTGCGATGGGGTGGGAACCCATCCCTGGGGTCCCTGTCCCCATGAACCCAGATACCGCCCACACCGTGCAGCAGCTGTCCCACTACCTCTGGCGTCACCCCAACGCGTGTGACACGGCCGAGGGCATTGCCCGTTGGTGGCTGCTGGGCGTGAGCAGCCCCACCCCCTTGCCCGTGGTGATCTCGGCGCTGGACCACCTGCAGGCGCTGGGCCTGCTGCAGGCCCACCGGGCCGCCGATGGCCGCGTGCGCTACCGCCGCCCTGCGGCCGACGATGCGCTGCACGACGCGCAGCTGCAGGCCCTGGCCCACACCGCCCCGGGTGTGCGCCCCCCGGCCCCCGGCGCCCCGCCACCACCGAGGATGCACTGATGGCCAGCATCACCGGCCTGTACGCCCTCACCAGCGGTCTGGCGCAGGTGCTCTCGCGCGCCTACCAGTTGCGCCCCATCAGCGGCGTGAGCTGCAAGTTCGAACCCCTGGGCGTGTCCGACCTCAAGAAGCTCGATGGCAACGACGCCAAGGTCACCCTGCTGCTCTACCGCATCTCGCACAACGAACACCTGCGCAACCGCCCGCCCGGCACCCTGCCCCTGGGCAAACCGGTCCCGCTCACGGTCAACCTGCACCTGCTCATCTCCGTCTGGGGCGACACCGCGCTCAAGGAACAGGGCCTGCTGGCCTGGACCATGCGCGAGCTGCACCAGCGTCCGGTGCTCGACCGCAGCGTCTTTGCCGACGGCAGCGGCTTCGGTCCGGGCGATCTGGTCACGCTCTCGCCCGAAGACCTCACCCTCGACGACCTGAGCAAGCTCTGGCAGGTGCTGGTGCCGCCCCTGCGCCCGTCGCTGGGCTATGTGGCGCGCAACGTCATCCTCGATCTGGACCCGCAGCCCGACGCCCAGCCGGTGGTGGCCACGCGCATCGCGCTGACCGACGATGTGGACGCACTGGTGGAGGTCACCCGATGATCGAGCTGATCGATCGCCGCGTCTTCGGCGCCATCGAATTCATCGACGACCTGAGCGAGATGCGGGTGCTGGCGCCGCTGCACATCGACGCCCCCGGGGTGCAGGTGCTGCGCAACCGCAGCGGCTTTTACGTGCTGCGCGAGGTGGACGGCCAGGAGGCCTACACCCGGGCCTTTGACGACCCGCCCGCCCGGCCGCCGCGCAGCGCACTGGCCCTGAACGTACAGGACCCGGCGCAGCGCTACCTGCCCCAGCGCATCGGCCTGGCGCTGCCGCGCTGGCTGCCCGAAGGCGCCGAGGCCGTGGACGACGCCGACAACGCCCTCAAGCCGGTCACGGTGCGGCTGGCGCCCGCGGCGGGCATGCCCCTGCAGACCGCCTGGGCGGTGCTGCGGCTGAAGGTGGCCGTGAGCGGCAGCGAAAGCGCCACCGGCCTGGCCAACGTGCTGGTGGAAGCCCAGCCCGCGCTGCCCGGCTTTGCGCTGCGCCGCAGCTTCACCGACCGGCATGGCGAAGCCCTGGTGGTGATCGTCTCGGCCCCGCCCTTCCTGCCGCTGGCCCGTCCAACGGCCGGGCTCACGCGCGAATTTGCGGTCGCCCTCACGCTGGTGCTCGACCGCAGCGTGGTGCGCCCCAGCACCGCCACCGAGTTCCCCTCGCCCGACCCGGCGCTGATCCTGCAGCGCCGCAGCGCCGGCCATGCCGACGTGAGGGTTGTGGCAACGGGTGAGCAGCTGTTTTCAGCTGGCACCCGCCGGCGCCGAACGGACCTGGTGACATGGCCCTAGACCACCCCGTTGGCAACCCTGCGACCCCCCAAGGAGATCAACCGTGCCCGAATACCTAGCACCCGGTGTTTACGTCGAGGAAGTCAGCTTCCGTTCCAAATCCATCGAGGGCGTGGGCACCAGCACCTGCGCGTTCGCCGGCCCCACGCGCAAGGGCCCGGTCGGGGTGGCACCCGAGCTGCTCACCAGCTTTGCCGATTTCGAGCGCACCTACGGCGGCCTCGAAGACCTCGCCTTCACCGGTGACACAGACCCGGCGCACAACCGCCACTACCTCGCGCACGCCGCCCAGGCCTTCTTCAACAACGGCGGCGCGCGCCTGTACGTGGTGCGGGCCACCGGCAGCGGCGCCCAGGCGGCCAGCGGCGTGGGCACACCGGTGGTGGCCGGCGCCGCCGCGGGCGCCGAAAAAGCCTGGTTCGAAGCCCGCTTCGACGGCAGCCATTTCAACGGCGCCACCGTCACCGTGCAGCAGGTGAGCACACCCACCGGCGCGCAGGCGCTGGCGGGCCTGCCCGATGGCAGCGCGGTGCGCGTGCACCAGAAGTCCGACGGCAGCTCGGTGGGCGTCTTCCTCAAGGCCGCGGGCGCCTGGACCCAGGACAGCCCGCCCGCCTCGCCCGAGATCGCCGACCTGGTGGCCGACCTCGACGCCACCTACAGCGTGGTGCTGCTGAGCTTCAACGTCAGCGTCAGCGCGGGCGCCAACGACAACACCGGCTACGCCGGCCTGACCCTGGCCAGCAGCAGCCCCAGCTGGATCGGCAGCGTGCTGGCCGCCGAGCCCGCCACCCGCGCCGCCCGGCTGGTGCAGCCGGTGGGCCTGTACTTGGGCACCACGGCCCCCACCGTGACCGAACTGCTCACGGCCTTTGGCGGTGGCGAACTCGACAGCGATGGCGCCGAGCCCAAGACCGTCTACACCCTCAGCGGCGGCAGCGACGGCGCCGCGCCCGACGCCGACGAATACGCCGAGGCCCTGGGCATCCTGGTCGGGCTGGAAGACGTGTCCATCGTGGCCGCGCCGGGCTACTCGGCCTTCTACACCGACGCCGACCCCGACACCTACCAGGCCATCCAGGACGCGCTGCTCACCCACGTGGCCGATCCGCGCCGCTATCGCATGGCCGTGCTCGACGCGCCGCCCGCCGTCACCCCGGGCCAGATGCGCGAGCTGCGCGGCCTGGTGGATTCGAACCGCGCCGCGCTCTACTACCCCTGGATCGTGGCGTCCAACCCGCTGGCCGGCCCGAACAGCAACCAGCCGGCCGAGATCGCCCTGCCCCCCTCGGGCCATGTGTGCGGCATCTACGCGCGCAACGACATCGAACGCGGCGTGCACAAAGCACCCGCCAACGAGGTGGTGCGCGGCGCGCTGCGGTTTGAACCCGCCGTCAACTTCGGCCAGCAGGAACTGCTCAACCCCATCGGCGTGAACTGCCTGCGCCACCTCGAAGGCCGCGGCCTGCGGGTCTGGGGCGCGCGCACCATCTCCAGCGACCCGGAGTGGAAATACCTCAACGTGCGGCGCTACTTCAACTACATCGGCGCCTCCATCGACCGCGGCACCCAGTGGGCGGTGTTCGAGCCCAACGGCGAAATGCTCTGGGCCAACGTTCGCGGCACGATCGCCGACTTTCTCTACAACGAGTGGCGCAACGGCGCCCTGCTGGGCAGCAAGCCCGAAGAGGCCTTCTTCGTGCGCTGCGACCGCAGCACCATGACCCAGAACGACCTCGACAACGGCCGGCTCATCTGCCTGGTCGGCGTGGCCGTGGTCAAACCCGCCGAATTCGTGATCTTCCGCATCGGCCAGAAGACGGCCGACGCCAAGAGCTGATCCCCCCTCGTCTACGCACACAGGAGCCTCAAGATGATCCAACGCGACACCCCCTATGGTGCGTTCAACTTCCAGGTGGACCTGGGCACGGGCGTGATGGCCGGGTTTTCCGACGTGTCGGGCCTGGTCACCGAAATGACCGTGGCCGAGTACCGCAACGGGACCGACGCCGAAAACCACGTGCGCAAGATTCCGGGCATCCACAAGGTGGGCGACGTCACGCTCAAGCGTGGCCTGGTCGGCAGCAAAGACCTGTTCGACTGGATCAAGCAGACCCGCACCGAGGGCTACCAGGCCAAGCGCACCGTGGTGATCCACCTGCAGGACGAAGCCCGCAACGGCCCCGTGGCCACCTGGCGGCTGCAGAACGCCATGCCGCTCAAATACACCGGACCCACGCTGGCCGGCAAGGGTGGGGGCGACGTCGCCATGGAAGAGCTGGTGCTCTCCTGCGAGGGCTACCAGGTCGAGTGAACGCTCTCGCTGCCACCACCGACCACCCTGAGCCGCCATGCCCACCACCACCCGCCGCCGCCCCGGCCTGAGCTTCGAGCTCGCGCCGACCGTGGCCTCCCACCCGCTGCGCAGCGACATCGCCTGCTTCGTGGGCACGGTGGCGCGCCGGCGCGTGGCGCGGACGGATGGCCCGCAGCTGCTGCCCGCGGTGCTGCAGCGCTGGCTGCGATCACACCGGGTGCACAGCGTGGGCGGCCTGCCGCTGGCCCGGCTGCGGGTGGCGCTGGACGGCCCAACCCGCTTTGCGCAAAGCCTGATCGCCCAGGCGGCGGGCGACACCGAACGCGAGGCCCTGGCGAGCTTTCTGGACCGGCACACCGGCAGCAGCGCGCAAGCCCCGCGCTGGGCCAGCCTGCTCAAGGCCTGCCGCGAACTCAGCCCCCTGCCCGAGGCGCTGCTGGACGATCTGCACCAGCGCGAATGGGCGCCCGGCCGGCTGCTGACGGGTGACGAACTCAACGCCTGGGAGCGCGTGCAGCGCCTGCTGAACCTGCCCCTGCGGATCGACGGCTTCGACGCCTTCGACCAGCTGTTCGCCTGGGACCAGCGCGGCGTGCGCGACCGCAGCGTGCGCGCGGCCGACCCGGTGGTCGCCACCCCGCTGGGCGTGGCGCTGCGCGCCTTCTTTGGCGAGGGCGGGCGCCGCGCCTGGGTGGTGCGCACCGGCGACCCCAGCGCCCTGTACGACACCGCCGTTGGCCGCATTGCCGCCTGCTTTCCGCAGCCCGGCCAGGGCCTGGATTTCGACGAAGACACCGACCGCTGTCCGCAACTGCCGGGCATCCGCCGGCAGGTGAGGCTGGGCACGCTGGTGGGGCTGCAGGGCGGCGCGACGCCGCCCGCGCTCTCGCCCGCCGACTGGGTGGGCCTGGAACAGGTCTACGGCCTGCCCGACGTGAGCTTCGCCGTGCTGCCCGACCTGGTGGACGCCTGCGCCCAGCCGCTGAGCAGCGCCGTGCCACCGGCCGAGGTGGCCAGCAGCGCCGAACGTTTTGTGGACTGCGTGGCCGAGGCCCCGCCCGAGTCCCAGCCGGCCGGCCGGCGCGTGGCACCGCCGCGCCTGAACGCCCGCGGCCTGGAGGTCTGGCGCCAGCTGCTGCAACGTGCCCTGCAGCTGCTGGACAACCCGGGTCGTGCCCACGCCCGGCGCGACGTGCAGTTGCTCGCCTCGCTGCCCCTGCTGGGCGATGGCCGCGACCTGCCCGCGCCGTCGCAGTGGGTGCACTGGATGGCGCGCACCCCCGGCTGGCTCCAGGACACCGGCACGGGCGACGACGGCCTGCTCAGCGACCGCCTGCAGCTGGCCTACCCCTGGCTGCGCACCGCCGACAGCGCCGACACCCCCGGCGGCGTCGAAGCGCCCGAAGGCAGCCTGGCCGGCGTGCTGGCCCGCAGCGCGCTCGAACGCGGCGCCTACCGATCGGCCGCCACCCGCCCGCTGCTGCGTTACCAGGACAGCACCCCCACCCTGCCCTGGACCCAGGTGCTGCAAGACGCCGCCTGGACGCCGCTGGGCACGCTCACGCTGGCCGACCGTGTGTGCCTGCTGGGCCCCAGCCCGCGCGGGCCGCAGCTGCTGTCGGACGTGAGCTGCTCGGCCGACCCGCGCACCCGCCAGGCCGCCGTGCGCCGCCTGCTCAACGTGGTGGTGCAGGCCGCGCGGCGCGCAGGCGACGACTTCGCCTTCGAACCCAACGGCGAGCACCTGTGGGCGCGCGTGCGCAACCGCCTGAACGACCTGATGCGCGCCCTGCTCAGCGCCGGCGCGCTGTCCAGCGACGGCACGCCGTTCGACGTGCGCTGCGGGCGCGACACCATGCAGCCGAACGACATCGACAGCGGCCGCCTGATCGTGCGCATCGAACTGCAGCCGGCCCAGCCGGTGCAGCGCATCGTGGTGGTGCTGAACCTGCGCGAGGCCGGGACCGCACCGGTCCTGGCCAACGCCGCCTGACCCGAGCCGGAACCGCACCATGGCCGAGCCCACCAGCCCCCGCAACGACGGCTTCGAGGCACCGCTGTTCGGCAACCGCTTCGTGGTGGAGTTCACCCGCGAACCCATCGCCGCGCGCGGTGGCGGCAGCGACGACCGCAGCAGCGAACCCCTGTGCCAGGGCGCCTTCGCCGAAGTCTCGGGCCTCGAAGCGGCCATGGAGCCCAAGACCATCAAGGAAGGCGGCGCCAACTACGGCGCCCACCAGCGCGCCGGCCAGGTGAGCTTTGCCACCGTGGTGCTCAAGCGCGGCATGACCCGCGCCAGCGACCTCTGGAGCTGGTGGGGTCTGTTCGCCGGCGCCCGCACCGACCCCGCGCGTGCCAACGGCGCCTTCGCCCACCGCCTGACGGTGCGCATCGCCCTGCTGGACCTGCAAAGCAAGCCGGTGCTGCGCTGGCGGCTCGAACGCGCCATGCCGGTCAAGTTCAAGGCGGCGGACTTCAACGCGCGCAGCGCCGACGTGGGCATCGAAGAGATCCACCTGGTGCACGAAGGTCTGTTCATGGAGGGGGCCTGACATGCGCATCCCCGACGAACACAAGGCCAAGCTGTTCAAGGTTGACCAGGCCAACCCCGGCAACGAACCCGGCGTCAGCAGCACGGACGCGGTGCTGGTGCAGTTCAACCCGACCTCGCTGTCGTATTCGGTGCAGAACACGCTGGAGAAAAAGGGCCGCGACGCCAACGCCAAACAGTTCGTGGCGCAGACCACGGCCAAGCTGGAATTCGACCTGGTGTTCGACAGCACGCACGACGGCGCCGACGTGCGCGGCGAGACCGACCGGATCAAGCAGTTCCTCAACCCGGGCGACAAGAGCAGCAACAAAGACCAGGCCCCCGCGCTGGTGGGTTTTCGCTGGGGCACCTACCTGTTCAAAGGCATCCTGGAGTCGTTCAAGGAGAACCTGGACTTCTTCTCGGCCGAAGGCGTGCCGCTGCGCTCCACGCTCAAGATCGGCCTGTCGTCGCAAGACCCGAAAGACGTGTTCGCCGAACTGCCCGCGGGCCACCCCGACGCCGCGGCGGCCGCGGGCGGCGGCGTGAGCCTGGCGGCCGTGGGCCAGCGCGGCACCAGCGGCATGGCGGCGCAAGGCGGCAACGCCGGCGCCGGCCGGGCCCTGGCGGCCAGCAACGGTTTCGAGAGCATGCGCAACCCCGGCGCCGGGGTGGCCGCGGTGGCCAGCGGCGGCGTGCAGCTCAAGGCTGCGGTGGGGTTTTCCGCCGGGGTGTCTGCGGGGGCGAGTTTGGGACTCGGTCTGGGCCTGGGGGCATCAGCGGGCGCCAGCAGTCTGCAGGCCTTTGCCGGCCTGGGCAGCCCCAAGGCTGCCAGCGGCACACCAACACTGAACACCCGCGCCCTGATGCCGGCCGCCCCCTCACCGGGCACGGTCATGGGCAGCGGTTTTGCGCTGGGTGGCCAGGCCGTCAGCGCCAGTTCGTCCGGCATGAAGGCCGACATGGGCCCGTCGGCCCGCATCAAGTTCGATTGAAGCGTCGATCAAAGGAAACCACCATGGCCGTCGTCATCGAAGAACTGGACGTGCAGACCCAGCCCCCACCGGCCGCGCCGCCGCTGGCAGACGCGGCGGCCAGCGCCAACCCCGGCCTGGACGAGCACGCCCTGCAAGCCGCCCTGCAACGCGAGGCCTGGCGCCTGGACCGGCTGATGGCCGACTGAGCAGCCGAACCCCCGCAGCCACCACAGAGCACGACCATGGGCGAAAGCAACCTCTCGAACCTGGCCCTGTACTCGGCGCGGCCCACGCTGCGCATCGACGGGCAGGACAACGCCATGGCCAGCGCGCTGCTGCAGTCGCTGGTGATGCGCGAGCAGGAAGGCGCCCTGTCCAGCCTGGAGGCCACGTTCGTGAACTTCACCGCCCGCGAGAGCGGCCAGGTGGGGCCGGCCTTCGAGGACGAGCAGGTGCTCAAGCTGGGCGCCGAGCTCAAGGTCTATGCCGGCGAGGCCGCCGCGCCCACCGAGATCTTCGCCGGCCGGGTCAGCGCGCTGGAATTCGCCTTCGATTCCGAAGGCCCGCCGCGCCTGATCGTGCAGGCCGAAGACCCGGCCCAGCAGGCGCGCATGACGCGGCGCATCGCCGTGTACGAGCAGCAGTCGGTGGCCGCCATCGCGCGCACGGTGGCCAGCCGCCTGGGCCTGACCGCCACCGTCACCGGTCTGTCGGACACGTCGGCGCTGGAGGTGCAGTACGACGAGAGCGACCTGGCCTTTCTGCGCCGCCTGCTGGCGCGCCACGGCGCCGACCTGCAGGTGGTCGGCCGTGAGCTGCAGGTTGCGCCGCGGGCCGACGTGCAGCGTAACCAGATCACCCTGCGGCTGCACAGCCAGCTGCACCAGCTGCGCGTGGTGGCCGACCTGGCGCACCAGGTGAGCGAGGTGAAGGTCACCGGCTTCGACCCGGCCCAGGGCGTTGCCGTGCAGGGCACGGGCAGCGGCGCCCCGCTGGGCCCGGGCAGCGGCCGCACCGGCAAAGACCTGCTGCAGCAAACCTGGGGCGAGCGCGTGCAGCAGACCGCGCACCGCCTGGCGCTGACCCAGGCCGAGGCCGACGCGCTGGCCCAGGCCGAGTTCGCGCAGCGCGCGCGCCGCTTTGTGCGCGTGCAGGGCCGGTGCGAGGGCAACCCCGCCCTGCGCGTGGGCAGCCACCTTGCGCTGGCCGGCGTGTCGCCGCGTTTTGACAACAGCTACTACGTCACCGCCTGCACCCACCGCTACGACATGCAGCGCGGTTTCGAGACCGAGTTCCACGCCGAATGCGCCTTCTTCGGCCCACCGGGTTGAGAAGCTGAAAGGACATCGGCCATGCAACGCGACACCCTGCCCTTCACCGACTTCGGCGTGCCGATGCACGCGCTGGCCATGCCCTACCTGGGCCGGGTCACCGACGTGAACGACCCCGAGAACCTCGCCCGCGTGAAGGTGGAGCTGTACGCCCTGGACTCCGACGCCAACGTGGCCCTGTGGGCGCGCGTGGCCAGCCCCTTCGCCGGCGCCCGGCGCGGCGGCTTTTTCATCCCGCAGGAAGACGACGAGGTGCTGGTGCTGTTCGTGGGCGGGGATGCGCGCCACCCGGTGGTGGTGGGCGGGCTGTGGAACGGCACGGCCACGCCGCCCGAAACCCTGAACGGCCGGGTGGACCGCTGGAGCATCACCGGCAAGGCGGGCACGCGCATCGCCATCGTGGAAGAAAGCGACGCGACCGCCACCATCGAATGCTCCACCCCCGGCGGCGTGCAGCTGACCATGACCGACGAGGCCGGCGGCAAGGTCACCATCGAATGCGCGGGCAACACCGTCACCATCGAGCCGGCCGGCATCACCGTGCAGTCACCGGCCAAGGTCAAGGTGCAGGCCACCACGGTCGAGGTCAGCGCCGCGACGGTGACGGTGGACGCCGCCATGTCCAACTTCTCGGGCGTGGTCAAGTGCGACACGCTGATCAGCAACGCGGTGGTGTCCACGTCGTACACCCCCGGCGCGGGCAACATCTGGTGAGGCCCGCATGACCGCCACCACGCTCGAAACCCGGCCCCAGAGCCCGCCGCGACCGCTGGCCCTGCGAGCGCCCACGGCACAGGCCCACGGCCCGGCCCACCCCGTGCGGCTCAGCGGCCTGCGCGCGGGGCCGCAGCAGCCGGCGGTGGCGCCGCTGATCGTGGAGCGGCGCGACCAGGACTTCGTCGAGGGCCTGCTGGCCGACCTGGGCGATCCGTCCGCCCACGCCGCGCTGCGGGCCAGCGTGCCGGCCCGCCAGCAGGGTGTGCCGCGCCTGTTCCCGCCGGTGCAGCGCGTGTTCAACCTGGTGGTGATGGAAGCCTTCTGCGACCAGCCCGGCCAGCCGCGCCTGGACCCGGCCCAGATTGAGAGCAGCGGCTTCGTGCTGCGCCGCGTGGTGGGCGCGCACAAGCAGGCCTGGCTCAAAGCCGGCACCCAGGTGTTTGGCTGGGAAGCGGTGGACGAAAGTCTGGACCCGGTGCAGGACCGCCGCGGCCTGGCGGTGGACCTGGGCCACCCGGTGCTCAACGCCCTGGCCCCCAGCCAGCGCGCGGTGCGCACCGCAGGCAGTGCCCGCCTGGCCAGCGCCCGGGTGGCGGTGAACGAAGACGTTCAGCCCCTGTTCAAGGCCCCGCCGGCCGTGGCCGACGGCGTCGCGCGCACGCTGCTGTTCGGCAACCTGCGACTGACGTCGGGCGAGCTGACCGAGCGCGCCGCCACGCCGCCCGTCTTCGGCAGCACGCCGCAGGAACGCCAGCAACTGGCCGACGACCTGGTGGTCCACCTGCGCCAGGGCGGCGCCCGCAACTTCACCGTGCCGGCGGCGCGCAGCTTCAGCACCGAACAATGGGCCGCCGCCGCGCAGCAACGCCCCAGCGCACTGGGCCACGCCGAGTACCTGGCGCTGGACCGGCAGCTCGGCGCCCTGCTGCTGCAGCTGGGCAACGAATTCGACGCTTTTGGCAGCGGCACCGGCCCGGCCGCGATGCAGGCCGCGCTGCGCCAGCTGCAGGTGGAAACCGACATGCGCGACGGCCAGGGCCGGCTGCTGCGCACCGAGCGCAGCAGCGCCTACGACTTCCTTCTGCGCGCCAAGGCCGTGCTGCTGGACGCGGTGCCCGGCGCCAGCCTCAGCGTGCCCGACCGCTGGGGTGCTGTCAGCGCCACGGTGGCGCAGGCTGTGTTCGATGCCTCGTTGCTCTGCCTGCAACAGCGCTTTGCGCAGGTGCTGCCCGCGCGCGGCCGCTTCGAGGCCGACGGTTCCGGCGTGGAAGCGCGCTACGTGGTGCGCGCCTTCGTGCGCCTCAAGCCCGAACGCCCCGGCTGCCCGGGCCGCCTGGTGTGGTCCGACTACAGCGAGCCGTTCAGCATCGCGCCCTGGTTCGAGTCGTCGGGCGCGCCGGTGCCGGTGATCCCGCTGCCCGACCTGATGGACCGCGCCCAGCTCGCCCGCGTGCGGCCCACCGTGGCCTTTGCGCTGCCGCCCAAGCTGGCGGCCCTGCTGCGCACCGACGCCAAGGACCTGCGCGACGGCAAGGGCGACGGCGGCAACGGCCTGGGCCTGGGGTGGATCTGCAGCTTCTCGCTGCCCATCATCACCCTGTGCGCCTTCATCGTGCTGAACATCTTCCTGCAGCTGTTCAACCTGATCTTCTGGTGGCTGCCGTTCCTGAAGATCTGCATCCCCATCCCCAAGGCCAAGGAGTAGCGCATGGCCCAAGTCCTGAACACCGCCGAACCGCTGGGCTGGCCGCTGTTGCCGGTGCCCGACGCCAACGGCCAGCTGCACTACCCGGGCCTGGCGCAGAGCGTGCGCGAACAGATCCAGGTGCTGCTGTCCACCCGCCCGGGCGAGCAGCTCATGCACCCCGGCTTCGGTGCCGGGCTGGAAAACCTGCTGACCGAGCCCAACACGGTGGCCACGCGCAGCCGCATCAAGGAACTGGTGGGCGATGCCTTGAAACGCTGGGAAGACCGCATCGTGGTGGACGGCATCGCGGTGGACCCGGTGAGCGACGCTGCCACCGGTGTGCCCGACGGCGTGCGGGTGGAGATCGCCTACCGCCTGCTGCGCACCGGTGCCCCCGCCCGCGTGGGCCTGACGCTGGTGATGGAGGCACGCAGTGCCCATTAAGCCCCCCGCCCTCGACGACCGCAGCTACGACGACCTGGTCGCCGAGCTGCTGGCGCGCATCCCGGCCCACACGCCCGAGTGGACGCACCCGCGCCCGGGCGACCCGGGCCGCACGCTGATCGACCTGTTCGCCTGGCTGGGCGACACCATCCTGTACCGGGCCAACCTCATCCCCGAGCGCCAGCGCCTGGCCTACCTGCGCCTGCTGGGCATGCCGCTCAAGCCGGCCGCGGCCGCGCGTGGCCTGGTGGCGTTGCAGGTCAAGGCCGACAAGCAGGTGGTGGCCGTGCCGGTGCCGCCCGGCGCCGCCATCGACAAACCCCTGCCGTTCGCCACCCAGGGCTATTGCACCGCCTACCCGCTGACCGGCAGCGCCTATGTGCGGCGCAAGCTCAGCGCCAGCGAGCAGGCCGAATTCAACGCCCTGCTGCCCGACCTGCAGGCGGTCTACCAAGGGGTGGAAGGCACACCCACCGGCTACGTCACCACGCCGGTGTTCGCGCCCGGGCAGGACCTGAGCGTGGGCGTGGACATCCTGCAGACCACGGTGGACGGCGCGTTGTGGATCGCGCTGCTGGCCCCCAGCGCCGCGCAGCGCCAGCAGGCCCTGCAGACCCTGGGCGCCGACGTGCCCGGCAGCTCGCGTGCTCTCAACGTGGGCCTGGTGCCGGCGCTGGACCTGCCCGAGGGCAGCGACGCCCTGGACGACGCCGCGATCAGCACCCGTGCGCCCCTGCCCCTGCTGTGGGACATGAGCACCGGCAGCGACGCCCGCACCCCCGAGGTACCCGACATGCTGGCGCTGGACGTGCTGGAAGACGGCACCCGCGGCCTGCGCCAGGCCGGCGTGCTGCGCCTGGCCCTGCCCAGCCTGGCCAGCATCGGCGCCCCCGCCAACGATCCGCGGCTGAACCTCATGGCCGGCGTGGGCGACGCGCCACCGCGGCTGGAAAACGAAGCCGAGGCCGAGCGCCTGGTCACCTGGCTGCGCCTGCGCCTGCCGCCCGGCCACACCGCCACCACCAGCCTGCGCCTGGCCTGGGCCGGCATCAACGCGGTGGCGGTGGAGCAGCGCCAGGCCCTGCCGGCGCGCGCCATCGGCGTGTCGGACGGGGGCTCCGACCAGCTGCACGGCCTGGGCATCAGCGCCCTGGGCAGCGCCGACCCGGCCACGCTGCAGGTCATCGTGCACGACGCCATCAGCGGCAGCGCGGTCTGGCCCGCGGTGGACGACCTGGGCCGCTGCGGCCCGCTGGACCGCGCGGTGCAGCTGGACGTGGAAGCCGGCACGGTGCGTTTTGGCAACGGCGTGCAGGGCCGCGTGCCCAGCACCGGCAGCCGCATCGTGGTCGACGGACTGCGCGTGGGCGGGGGTGCTGCGGGCAACCTGGCGCCCGGTCTGCTGGGCCCGCTCGACCGCGTGGCCGACCCGGTCACCGGCGCCCAGGGCAAGCCCAGCCCGGCCATCAACGTGCTGCAGCCGCTGGCCCTGCACGGCGGCGCCGACGCCGAAACGCTGGACGCCGCCGAGCGCCGCATTCCCGCCCACTTCCAGCACCGCGACCGCGCCGTCACAGAGGGCGACTACCGCGCCCTGGCGCGCGAGGCACCGGGCACGGCGGTGGGCCGCGTGGCCGTGTTGCCGCGCTTCAAGCCGCACGAACGCAACGCCGCCGTGCCCGGCGCGGTGTCGGTCATGGTGCTGCCCCAGCGCGCCAGCGTGGACCGCGCCGCGCCCTGCCCGCGCGCCGACCGGCCGCTGCTCGAAGCGGTGCACGCCTTCTTGAACGAACGGCGCCCGCTGGCCACCGAGCTGTACGTCATCGGCTGCGAGTACCGGCCCATCGGCGTGACGGTGGCGGTGCAGGTAGCCGATGGCTTTGCGCGCGAGCAGGTGATGAGCGACGTGCGCCAGGCGCTGCGCACCCATCTGTGGCCGCTGCCCCTGGGCCTGGCCGGGGTGGACGGCCCCTGGCCCGACAGCGCCAGCACCGACGGCGGCTACCCCCTGGGCCGCCCGCTCACCGACCGCGAGCTGGAAGTGGTGGTGGCCCGCACCCCGGGCGTGGCCGGCGTCTCGCCGGTGCGCCTGTTCGAAGCGCGGGACGGCGTCTACACCGAGCTGCCCGGCGCCGGCAAGGCGGTGACCACGCTCACGCTGGAGGCCTGGCAACTGCCCGAACTCAGCGCCGTGGTGGTGGTGGAAGGGGTGAATGCCCCGGCCTCGGTCACCACACCATTCGACGACCCCGCGGCCACAGGCAATGCCCCCGCGCTGGCGCTGCCCGTGGTGCCCACCCTCTGCTGACCGCCATGGACATCAACGGCCTGCGCTCATACGGTCTGTCGCACGAGACGGGCGGCCTGCAGCCCTGGCGCGTGCCGCAGGCCGACGGCGCGCCCGCAGTGGACATGGGCGTGGAGCCGACGCTGCACCACCGCATCACCGGCACGCGGCTGGCCAGCCGCGCACAGCCCGGCACGCTGCAGGAAACCGCCACCCGCGTCGACGACGTGCTGCTGCAACCGGCCATGGCGGTGGACGCGCAGGGCAACCACGTGCACTGGGACGGCACGCAGATCGTCTCCACCTCGCACCTGGCGGCGCAGCACGGGCTGGCGCCGCGCGCCTTTGCGCTGCCGCCCGAGGCCCAGCCGGTCAGCGACATGACCGTGGGCGACGACGACGTGCTCTACCTCGCGGCCAACGGCGCCCTCTGGCTGGTGGACCTGCGCGGCCGGTTTGAACTGACGCGGCTGGCCGCGCCGGCCGGTTTCCAGTTGCACCGCCTGGCCAGCGCCCCGGGCGGCGGCGTCTGGGCGCTCGACGTCGACCAGGGCCGGCTGGCGCGCCTGCACGGGCTGCCGCAGGCGCAGGCCCCGCTGTGGGTCGGGCGCGAGCACGACGCCCGGTTTGAAGCCCATCAGCCCAACCCCGACCCGCCGCGCTGGCAGCCCCTGGCCGCCCAGCTGCCGCCGGATGAAAAAGCCGTGGCCCTGGCCAGCCACCGCCACGGCCCGCTGGTGGTGCTGAGCCTGCTGCGCAGCGCGGCGGGCGGCGCGCGGGTGCGCCTGCTGCTGGCCGACGGCCGGCTGTCCCTGCCGCTGGCGCTGGAAGGGCCGCGCTTCCCGCACACGCTGGGTTTTGTCGAGGCTGGGCGCCTGGCCGTGGCCACCCGCGGCACGCTCAGCGCGGCCGACGGCCAGGCCCGCGACCCGGGCGTGTTCACCTACGCGCTGCCCCCGTCCACGCAAGAACGCCTGGCCGCCGCCAGCGCCCCGGGCCAGACCGCGCTGCCGCCAGACATGGCCGCCACGCTGCCGCCGCTGGGCGACTATTTCCCGCTCACGGGCTGGACCGGCGGCCCCTTCCTCAACGGCCGCCCCGGCGACCGGCTGCACTACCCGCGCAGCGGCCCGCAGGGCGTGTTGCCGGCGCGGGTGGCCCGGGTGTCCACCGCTTCGCGCGCCCGCTACGGCCTGGTGGTGAACGCGGCCGACGGCCGCACGCCGCAGGCCCGCGTGCTGGCCTCGCTGGGCCTGGTGGACACGCGCGACCCGGCCACCGTCTGGCACCGGCTGTACGCCGAAGCGGTGGTGCCGCCGGGCTGCGCGCTGCTGGTCTGGCTGGCCACCAGCGAAGCCGGGGTGCCCGCCTTCGCGCCCGGCGACCCCGAGCAGCGCGCCCACTGGTACCCGCACCTGCTGGGCGAACGCATCGCCCTGCCACCGGCCGTGCAGGCCGCGCTGCCCGACGACCTGCCGCGCGCCGCCTGGGTGAAGGAACCCACCGAGCTGCCACAGGGCCAGGGCGTGCTGGGCTGCGCGCCGGTGCCCGGCCGCAGCGGCCTGTTCACCGTGCTGATCCAGCGTGCCCACACCGCCGTGCGCGCGCTACAGGGCCCGCGCCTGTGGGTGGCGGTGGAACTGTTCGGCGACGGCCGCGCCAGCCCGGAACTGGTCGCGCTGCGCGCCTACGCCGGCCGGGTGTCGTACCGCGACCGCTACCTGCCCGCGCTCTACCACGAGCAGGTGTTCGGCGAAGACGCCGAGCGCGCAGGCGCGGCCACCGGCGCCGACTTCCTCGACCGCTTCCTGCACCTGTTCGAAGGCCTGTTCACCGACATCGAAGCCCGTGTGGCCGCCGCCGCGCTGATGACCGACGCCCGCAGCTGCCCGCCCGAGGCCCTGCCTTGGCTGGCCAGCTGGGTCGGCCTGTCGCTGCACAGCGGCCTGCCCACCGAGCGCGCGCGCTGGATGCTGGCCAACGCCGCGGCCCTGGCCCGCCGCCACGGCACGCTGGCGGGCCTGCAGCGGGCGCTGGACATCGCCACCGACGGCGCCGTGACCCAGGGCCGCATCGTGGTGGTGGAGGACTTCCGGCTGCGCCGCACGCTCTCGACCATCCTGGGCGCCCAGCTTCAGGACCGGCTCGACCCGCTGACCAGCGGCATCACCCAGTCGGGCAACTCGGTGGTGGGCGACGCCCTGTTCCTGGGCGACGCGGCCACCCTGCAAGACGACCAGCTGCAGACCTTTCTGGCGCTGTTCCGCCGCCTGGGCACCGATCGCAGCAGCGACCAGGCCCTGCTGGACCGGCAGACCGCCGCCGCGCGCCGCGCCCTGTTCGACGACCTGGCCCACCGCGTGACGGTGCTGGTGCACGAAACGGCGGACGCCGACGAGTTCGGCCTGATCCAGCGCCTGAGCCAGCTCGGGGCGCCGGCCCATGTGGCGGTGAGCGTGGTCCGCGCGGCCTACCCCTTCATGGTCGGCGTGGCCTCGCTGATCGGTGCCGACAGTTTTCTACGCGCCGCCCCGCCGCCGCGCCCGGTGCGCGTGGGCCCGGGCGATGAGACCTCGGCGCTGGGCGGCGTGGACACCTTGCGCGGCGAAGCCTCGCTGGACGCGCACGCCGGCGCCTTCGACGGCGTGCTGCCACCCGCCGCGGCGCCGGTGGCCCCGCCAGTGGCGCGCGCCCAGTGGCACGGCAGCACGCCCGCCACACCCGATGCGCCCGATGGTTCGGTCGCGACCAGCGGCCCCACCACCCCGTTCCAGCTCGACGGCAGCGCATCGACCGCCGACGCGGGCCACGAGATCACCGCCTACACGTGGACCCACCTGCCGCCCACCTGACCCTTCTTCTGTCCCACCCACCAAGGAGCTTTCACCATGGCCAAATTCGTTCCCGGCACCGACACCGCGGTCAAGTCCGAAGAGCCCCGGCTCGACGTGCTGGCCTCCGAACGCGCGCCGCTCAAGCCCGGCAAGCACGTGTTCCAGCTGGTCGTCTCCGACGACTCGGGCAACGACTCCGAGCCCGCCAACGTCACCGTCATCGTGCTGGACACCACACGCCCCACGGCGGTGATCGACCTGATCAACGCCGACGGTTCGCGCAACCCAGAACCGGTGGTGCAGGTGCCTTTCGGCAAGGGGTTCCAACTCTCGGGCGACCGCTCCAGCGATGTCGGTGGCGCGGTCAAGCTCTGGAACTGGACGCTGCTGACCGGCTGAGCGCCCCACCATGGAAACGCTCAAGCTCGGCGCCCGGATCAGCACGCCTGAACCGGTGGTCGCGTTGGACCCCACGCTCAAGCCCGGCACCTACCAGGTGCAGCTGGTGGTGGTGGGGCCCACGGGCAAGAGCGCCGTGGCCAGCCTGTTGATCAAGGTCGTCAAGGAGTGAACATGGGCGCCGCAGACCAAAACCTCGTGGTGGAACAGGCCGACAGCCTGGTCGCCGACAGCCTGGCCACCCAGGGCGTGCCCGAGCGGGTGCACTACGCCACCGGCGTGCTGCTGGGGGCCGAAGACTTCGCGGACGAGCAGCGCTACCTGCGCGGGCGCATGGCCCGGGCCCACGCCGCGCTGTACGGGCACGGCACCGTGGCCGGCCTGCGCGTGAGCTGCCCCGCCCCCGACAACCCCGAGCTGGAGGTGTTCGTGGCACCGGGCCTGGCCATGGACCGCCTGGGCCGGCTCATCGAGGTGCGGCGCACGCAGTGCATCCACATCGCCCGCTGGCTGGCCCGCCAGCAGGACCCGGCCACCTCGGCCGCCGAGCGGCGCGCCGTCATCGACGCCGTGCGCGAGGACTCGCCCGGCCAGCCGCGCCTGGTGTTCGACGTGTTCGCGCGCTTTGCCATCTGCCCGCACGGCAAGACGCCGGCTTTCGCGGCCGGCCCTTTCAACGCCACCGACTACGTGGTGCCCGCGCGCCTGGCCGACGCCTTCGAGCTGACGCTGCAGCTGGCCCACACCGTCAACGCCACGCTGGAGAGCCCGGACGGCGAGCTGGCCCGGCCCCAGCCGCGCTCGCCCAAGCTCGACGCCCTGCTGGTTGGCCTGCAAGGCCTGAACGATCCGGCGCAGCTCGAAGCGGGGCGCCGCCTCTGGTGCATGGAAAGCGCGCTGGACGCCTGGCCCACCGCCTCGCCCCTGAACCCCGAGCGCCTGCCCAAGCTGGCCGAACACGCCAGCGACGCCGACTGGGACCGCGTGCTGCTGGCCCGCGTGTCGGTGCCAGTGCGGCAGGCCGACGCCAACACCTTCCCCACGCTGGACGCGGACGCCATCGCGGCCATCGCCGCCGCGCCGGCGCCCGCCGCCGACGCGGTACAGGAGCCGCGCTGGCGCGACCTGGCCGACAACAGCCTGCGCCCCATCGTGTTCAACCCCTATTCGTGGCGGGGGGCGGCATGAGCGCCCGCCCGGCCGTTCCGAAGGGCGCCCGCCCGGCCGTCCATTGAAGAACACCGCAACGTCCGAACCACCGAGCCCGTCCCAAGGAGAGTGACATGGCCAACGCCAACAGCGACATCTCGGTCCACAGCGCACAGGACAACGCACGCCTGCAGGCGCAGCTAGCCGCGGGCGCGCTCATCGTGGACAGCGGGCGCCGCCGCCCGTTCTATTTCGACGGCCGCTTCCTCACCGCCGACGACCTGACCGCCGACCAGAACTACATCCGCGCGCGCCAGTCGGACCTGGCCCAGGCCGTCGGCGCGGGCGTGGTCCGTGGGCTCATGGTGGGTCTGGGCACACAGGCCGCGTCCAACAGCCCCACGCTGGTGATCGAACCGGGCATTGGCATCACCCCGGCGGGCGAACTGGTCAATGTGGACACGCGCCAGACGATCCAGCTCGGGTCGCTGCCGCAGTCCGCGCAGCTGGATGTGCAGCTGGGCGTGAAGGTGCTGCCCGGTGCGGGCGCGGTCAACCGCACGGGCCTGTTCGTGCTGGCACTGCGGCCGATCGAGTTCAGCGCCACCCCGACCACCGCCTACCCCACCTCGCTGGACGGCCAGCGCACCGTGCGCGACGGCGACATCATCGAAGCCACCGCCATCACCCTCATCCCCTACCCGGACCGTTCGGGCGTGGAGAACGCCAGCGCCAAACGCGCCCGCGTGGCCCGCGAGGTGTTCTTCGACCGCCAGCAGGCCGGCGTGCTGCAAGAGGCCCTACCCCTGGCCATGCTGTGCCTAGAAGGCGGTGCGCTGCGCTGGCTCGACGTCTACATGGTGCGGCGCGAAGTGGGCGCCGAATCCACCCTGGCCGCCGGCCTGGCGCAACGCCCGCGCGCGCTGCTCGAAGCCTGGCTGCAGCAGCACCAGGACCACCTGGACGACGTCGACACCACCGCCATGCAGGCCGGCTTTGCCGCGGTGCGGCAGTTCGAGGCGCTGCCCCCCGTGGGGCCCATGCCCGCGTCCACCCTGCGCTTTGAACAGCAGCTGGGCCAGCTCACGCTGCTGCAGAGCTACTTCCCGCCGCAGGTGGACTGCGAATTCGCCTTCATCCCCAGCGACGAACTGGCCGCGCTGGTGCAGGAGTCGCTGGTCCTGCCGCCCATCGACCTGCGCGCCGGCGACGAGGACCTGGACCACCTGTCCATCCTCATCGTCGCGCCGGTCACGCGCCAGGTGCTCGAAGCGCACAAGCGCACGCTGCAAAGCGTGGTCACGCCGGTGCGCTCGGCTTCGGCCGGGCTGGTGGCCAAGCGCTCGCCGCTGGAGTCGCTGATCCGCATCGCGCAACCGCCCGTGCTGGTGCGACCCACGCTGCCGGGCGTGCTGGCGCCCGACGCGCTGGCCCTGGCCTGGCAAAACGCCATCGACGCCGCGCGCGCGCAGCTGGCCGGCGCGGCGCAGGGGCGCGGCATGTTCTGGTACCTGCGCAAACGCCAGCTGCCCTACACGGCCGAGGTCTCCAGCGCCACCCTGCGCCTGGCCGGCAACGCCGCCGCCATCGACCAGGAAGTGAACGTGCGGCTGCGCGCCGACGGTCTGCTCACCCGCTTCAACGCCATCACCGCCAACATCCCCACGCTGGCGCGCGCCGAAACCGCCAACCTGCTGGCCTCGTCGCGGCTGGCCGTCTCGCCCACGCTGGCCGACAAGCGCCTGGCCACGTCGGACCTGCTGCGCCGCAGCACGCTGAGCGCGCTGAGCCAGCGGGCCGACGAGCGCAAGGAAGAAGGCCTGGGCCACGACGACGTGCTGGACATCGCCCGGCGCTTTGGCGACCCGCGCCTGGGCGAAGGTTTCGACGCGCTGGTGCAGGCCGCCGACGAGACCACCCGCGCCGACCTGCAAACCCCCGAGCTGGTGCAGGCGGTGGCCGACAGCGGCGTGGCGCCGCAGCTGGACCTGGCCATCCGAGCGCTGCCGGTGAGCGAACAGGCCGGCTTCGCGGTGCGGCTGCGCGACGCGGCGACCTCCGCCGACCCGGCGAAACAGCTCGCGCGGCTGGCCGGCCTGCCAGGGGCGCCGACATGACCACCCCCACGCTCGTTTCACTAGCTGCCCCCCGAGGGGGCTTCAGCCTCCTTGAGGCGGCTCTGCGGAGGCCGACATGACCACCCCCACGCTCGCTTCACTCGCTGCCCCCCGAGGGGGCCTCAGCCTCCTTGAGGCGGCTCTGCGGAGGCTGACATGACCACCCCCACGCTCGCTTCACTCGCTGCCCCCCGAGGGGGCTTAAGCCTCCTTGAGGCGGCTCTGCGGAGGCTGACATGAACATCCTGCGCGGCATCGAAGCGCCGGTGGCCGGCGAACACGTGCTGGCCACCCTGCCGGCGCTGGGGCCCTACGCCAGCAGCGCGGCCGGCGTGCCGCCGCTGCGCAAGCGGCTGAACCTGTTTGCGCAGCGCTCGCTGACGCACACCGCCCTGATCGCCGAGCAGCAGGGCCGCATCGCCGACGCGATGCGCCTGGGCCAGGCGGTGGCGCCGGGCATCGTCGACGGGCTGACGCTGGCCGTGGAAGGCGGCACGCTGGTGCTGATGCCGGGCCACGCCATCGCCCCCGACGGGCAGGACGTGGAACTGGCCTACCCGCTGCACATTCCGCACGACGCCATCTGCGTGGCCTCGCCGCGGGTGGACCTGGCCCTGCAGGGCCAACTGGCCGATGCCAGCGCCTGGGCGCGCCTCTCGGGCCTGCAGCGCCAGGTGCCGCTGCGGCGCGTGCTCGACGAACTGGACGGCGCGCGCTTCCTGCCCCACGCCATGGTGCTGGTGGCGGTGCCGCGCAGCATCGCGCTGGACCGCTCGGCCGAGCAGGCCGGCGCCTGCGCGAACGCCACCGACACCGCCGCCAGCCAGGGCGCTGCGTGGGAAGACGGCCTGCAGCTCATGTGGTCGCCCTGGCCGGCCGACCGGCCGCTGCCGCCCTGGAGCCAGGACGGCAACACGGTGGACCCGCGCTTTCGCAACCGGCTGGCCTACGCGGTGTTCAACGCCGAACGCGAGCGCCTGTCGCTGGGCGTGCCGCGCTCGCTGCGCGCCTGGCGCGAGCGTGCCGGCTGGAGCCCGGCCCAGCTCGATGCCGACGCCGCGCACGAAGCCCGGTTGCAGGTCCGCCGCCAGCCCTGGCCCTGGGAAAGCCTGGGCGTGCCGCTGGCCATCGTGGGCTTTGACGCCGACTTCCGCCCGGTGTTTGCCGACGGTGCCAGCGTCGCGCGCCAGGGCGGCGGGCGGCGCAACCGCAGCGCGCTGGTGCCGGGCGCGGGCGACGATGTGCTGTGGCAGGCGCGTGTGTCGCAGCTGCTGGAACACCTGGCCGAGCTGCCCGCCGACCAGCGCCACGCGGCGGCGCTGCAGCAGCAGTTCGACTGGCTGCCCCCGGCCGGCGTGCTGCCGCGCGACGTGGCCGACTTCCTGAGCGGCCGGCAGAGCCTGTTCCCGCCCCAGTTCGACGTGCAGGCGCAGCCGGTGCCGATCGACATGGTGGACGCGCTGATCGCCGAATCGTCCGCCCTGATGCCCTACAACCTCTCGCTGCGCGACCAGGTGCAGCTGCTGGTGCCGGTGCCCGCGCGCCACTACGACCCCGAGTTGCTCAAGCTCGACCTGGCGGTGCACCCGCTGTTCGACCTGGAAATCCAGCGCCTGGGCACCGAGCGGCTGCAGCTGCTGACCCGGCGCGACGGCCTGCGCCGCCGGCACGACCTGCTGGTGCAAGCGGTGGTGGGCAACCTGCCCGCCTACCCGCAGGACGACCCCAACGCCCTGCCCGACGAAACCGGCGCGCTGGACGCCATGGCCTTCCACCGCGTGCACGTGGCCCAGGCCGAAGCGGGCTTGGCGGCCCAGCACGGTTTCAGCGGCGCCCACCTGCCGCTGGACTTCCAGGCCAGCGACGAACTGATCGTGTTCGTGCGGCTGGACGGCGCGGCACAGCGCATTGCGGTGCAACCGCTGATCAGCGACGCGCTCAACACCCCGGCCGTGACCACGCGGCCCTTTGTGTGGGGCACGCTGGCATCGGCAACTGACGGCGACCGCGTGGGCGACCTGCCCGCCAGCGGGGTGTGGACGCGGCTGGCCGTGCCCATGTCGCGCGCGGGCCTGGGCGGGCGCCGCATCGACGGCCTGGTATTCACCCTGGTCGCGGGCGAGCGCGCCTGCCAGGCCAGCTGGGGCCAGGCGGGCAAGGCGTCCAACGGCACCGAAACCTGCTGGGTGGGCGACGCGCTGCCGCCCGGCGCCCTGGCCACCGGCAGCTGGACCTGGCAGACCCAGGGCGACACCAGCGTGGCCGACGCCGACGCCAGCCACGGCCTGCCGATCGAGCCCGTGCCGGCGACCACCGCGCCGGCCGACCCCGCCGCGCACCCCCACACCCGCCACGTGAGCGAGCTCGACCAGCTGCTGCGCAACTGGGCCAATTTCCAGGCCGGCGCGCTGGCGGTGGAGCTGGGCGAACCCAAGACCGGGCGCACCGCCGCCTCGCCCCCGCGCACCGTGGACGGCGGCCTGGAAGAACTCATCAACCGGCTCGACGGCCGCATCCGCACCGCGGGCGACCACATCGACATGGGCTTTCTGCGTGCGCGCACCGACATCTTCCGGCTGCGCCAGAACGTGCTGGGCGTGGCCGATGCCGGGCGCTTCCTCACCTCGCCGGTCGCGGCCGAGCTGGTCAAGCGCAACGAGAACCCGGCCGCCACCGAAAAGGAGTTCAGCGACTACTTCACGCGGCTGAACGCCGCCGCCGTGGCCCCGCCCGACTTCACGTCGCCTCCCGAGGCCCAGCCACGGGGCGCGGCGCCCGCCGCCCGCAGCAGCAGCTTGCTGGCCAGCACTCCCATCGCCGGCGCCGTGGCCTCGTCGGCCCCGGCCGGCAGCTCCTTCGTGCTGGGCAAGACCAACACCAGCCTGTTCGGTGGCGCCGTCATCACGCCCCGGATCACCACGGTCACCACCGTCACCGGCCCGGCGACCGGCACCTTCACCACCGGGGGAACCGCCAACCGCGACACCACCGGCACCTCCGATCACGTGGCGCTGGACACCGGCGCGAGCGGCAGCGGCATCGCCGCCATCACCGACGCCACCCTGGGCGAAAAGCTCATCAAGGTCGGCGCGGTGGAGACCGTGCCCACCGTCAGCGTGAAGACCTCGGCCAGCGCGGCCCTGGTGCGCGGCAGCCAGCTCAGCGTGGAAGCCCCACCCGCCGTGAAAGACGTGGTGGGCGCCAGCCTGATCGGCGCCACCTACAACACCGTCACCGTGGCCGAACGCTTCACCCTGCCGGCTTCGGTGGTCTCCAGCAACGCCGCGGCCAAGGCCAAGAACGACTTCGTGGTCGGCGGCATCACCGGCCTGGCCGCCACCGGCCTGGTGGTGGACGACCTCAAGGTCTACGGCTACGGCACCGAAGACCAGAAGGACCTCACCGCCAAAGACCTGCTCGCGGGCGGCCTGGTCGACCGCGACGCGCAGGACGAGGGCAGCGACAAGCACGAGGCGGTGTACTTCCGCCGCGGCATCGATGCCATCGACAACACCATCCGCTTCCTGCGCGGGGTGGAACTGCGCGCCGAAGACTACCGCCGCCTGCAGGCCGACGCCAAGGCCGCGCGCGACCGCATCCAGGGCGCGGCGGCGCGCATCCAGTCGGCGCTGGACGCGCTGTCGGTGCGCCTGGCCGAGGTGCGGCACGACCTGTCGGTCGCGCGCTCGCTGCGCGCCGAAGAGCAGACCCGCATCGACGCCCTGGTCCACAAGCGCAAGACCATCCTGGCCGAACAGGTGCCCTACCTGGTGTTCCGCCGCCCGCGCCTGACGCTGACGCTGAACGACGTGCCGCTGCTGGCCGCCCAGCCCGCCGACGTGGCCGACCCCGTGCCGCGCTGCCGCAGCGAGGCACACACCCCGCCGCCTGAGCTGGACGCCATGGTCGACACCCTGCGCGACGTGCCGGTGCGCTGGCTGCGCACGGTCTCGCAGGTGTTCGTGCAGCTCGACCGCGTGGTGGACCTCGAACGCGTGGTCACCCAGGCACAGCTGCGCATGGTCACCACCGGGGTGGACAGCGTCTCCACCCACCAGCTCGGCCTGACCGAAGGCGAAGCCTCGGCCACCGGCCAGCTGCTGATGCGGACCTTCGAACGCCAGGGCCAGCGGGTGATGCAGTCCAAGCAGGAAGCGACGCTGAAGCTGACCCAGTTCAGCGCCGCCAGCTGGCGCCAGGCGGTGGAGCCGGCGCAGCACATCGTCAACATCCGCGACCTGTTCGCCGCCGGCACCGTGCCGCGGGCCGTGACGGTGGCCGCCGCCGGCCTGCTGGACGACGTGGGCGGCGTGGCCAGCTGCCTGCACGCCGCGCTGTGCACCGTGCCGCCGGCCACGCGGCTGCGCTGGGCCGAGCTGTTCTCGCAACTCGACCCGGCCGTCTCGCTGCGCCAGCTCAGCGTGCTGCCCGGTTTCGGTGACGAAATCCTGGGCGTGGACCACATCACCTGGCGGCAGATGCAGCGCATGGTGGACTGGCTGTTCGCCCAGGTGGTGGACGAAGCCGCGGCCCACGCCGCCATCAACGACCTGGTGCGCGTGTGCCTGCTGCTGTCGGCGCACGCGCCGGTCAAACGCATCATCAGCGCGCGCATCCGGCGCCCGGTGCCGGCGGTGGTGAACACGCGGCTGGACATCACCATCGACCCGGCCACCACCCGCATCGGCATGCAGGTGCTGGTGCACGCCCCGGCCACGCAGACCCTGGTGGCGCGCGCGGTGATCGAAGACCTGGGCGCGGGCAGCGCCACGGCCCGCATCGTCGAAGCGCCCGCGGGCGCGGCCTTCACGCTCGACAGCAGCCTGCGCGTGCAGGTGCAAAGCGGCACCCCGCTGTCCACCCCGACGCGCCAGAAAGCCCAGGCCGAGCAGGCCCGCGCCAGCGCGGTGCCGGCCAGTGCCGCGCCACAGGTCAAGACCGCCCGCGACAGCGCCGAGCCCGCGGCCGAGCGGCGCATCGCCCAGCAGGTGGAGCGGCTGCGCCACCAGGGGCGGTAAATGACCGCCAGCGCCGCGCGCATCGAACAGGCCCGGCGCCTGGGGCCGCGGGCGCGCATCGTGCAACACGCCACGCTGCACACCACCGCGGCCGACGCGGTGACGCCGCTGCGCCATGTGCTGGAAGACGCGCTGGCCACCGCCGATTTCGGCGACTGCGGCCGCCTGGTGCTGGTGAGGCGCCTGCAGCTGCAGGCCCTGCCCCCCCACGCCGGCCCGGTGCTGATGGCCCGCGCGCTCGAAGCCGCCTGGCGCGCCCTGGCCGCCCACGCGCTGCCGCACCACCACCCGCAGGCCGCGCAGGCCCCGGCGGTGTTTTTCGCCTCGCGTTTTGAGGCGCGGCTGGCCTGGCTGCGGTGCGTGGCCCGCGGGCAGCCCGTGGATGCCTGGTTCTGGTCCGCGGCCCTGCCCGAACTGGCGCCCCTTGCACCGGCTGAACAACCGATCGAGCAGGTGGTGGCGCTGCTGCGCGAAGAAGCGCCCGAGGCCGCCCGCCAGGCGCTGACGACCTGGCCAGACGGCGACCTGATCGCCCTGGCCCAGGCCCTGAGCCCGGCCACGCTGGACGCTTGGCAACGGCAAATGCAGGCCGAACCCGCCGCCCCGACACCGACCGAAATCCACGCCACCGCCCCCACCGCGCCCACAGGCGAAACCGAATCGGCCGTGCGGGCCACTGCCAGGCGTCTTCCACCAGCCAGCACCACTACCCCTGCGGCCACGGCCTGGCTGGCCGCGCTGTGGCTGGCGCCCGCCTTGCAACTGCTGCCCACACCGGCCGAGGTGGCGCAGGTGCTGGCCCTGCAGCCCTCCCGAGCGACCGACCAGGATGCAGGCGCCGCTGTGGCCGTGCCCACAACAGCCGGACCGGCACCGCCGCCTGCCGTGCGCGCCCCAGCGCCTGTCATGTCCGCGTTGACCGAGGACGACCGCCCACCGCATGCGCCCGGCAAACCGTCCGCCCACCCAGGCACCGCACCACACCAGCGCCCCACCGGCACGTCGCCAGCGGCGACCCACCCTGCCGAGCCATCCGCCCAACACAGGCCTGCACCTGAGCCGCACACCGCCACACCACCCACGGCCAGCCGGCCGCACCGGTTTCGCGCCCCCAGCGCCCTGCCCTGGCTGGCCGATGCGCCCGCCAGCGCCCACGCCGGCCTGCTGCTGCTGCTCAACGTGCTGCAGGCCCTGCGCTTCGACGCCTGGCTGAGGGCACAGCCGGCCGAGGCGCAACGCCCCTTCGTCCACGCCTTGCTGGGCCAGGTGCTCGACCGTTGCGGCGCCCCAGCACACGACCCGCAGCGCGCCGGGCTGGCGCTGACCGACACCGACCAGCGCGCCCTGACCGCCGGCAGCTCGCCACTGGCCCAGGCCCTGCGCCAGTGGCGGGTGAAACTGCGGCGCATCCTGCGCCGGCACGCCGGGCTCGACCTGCGGGACGTGGTCGTGCGCCAGGGCTGGTTCAGCGCCAGCGCCACCCACATCGACGTGGTCTACCCGCTGGACGATGTGGCGCTGCCGCTGCGCCGCCTGGGCCTGGACGCCGACCCTGGCTGGGTGCCCTGGTTCGGCCACATCGTGGCCTTCCACTTCGTGCCACGCGACCAGCTGCCCGCGCCGGACGACGGAGATTAGGATGAAACACCCCCCGCGCCGCTTCGCGTCACCCCCCTCTCTCGCCTCCGGCGGGAGGGGGGCGGCACCAGAGGCCCGGCAAAGCCGGTTCCTCGGTGCCTCTGGTCGCCACGGTTTCATGCGTCGCGGGTCACGCGCCGCGCGGAGGAGCCACTGAGATGGATGACCGCACCCGCCCCAGCCTGCACCAGCGGCTGCTCGGCGCGCTGGGCGCCCTGCTACCCGACGATCTGCGCGACCACCCGGACGCCCAGGCCCTGTTCGACAGCGAGGCCCTGCCCGCGGTGGACGCCGCCGCGCTGGCACCGCTGACGCAGGCCCTGGCACTGAGCCCAGGCGAACAGCTGGCCGTGGCACTGGCCCTGTGGGTTGAGTTCGATGCCGCGCTGGCCGGCGCCCTGGCCCTGCTGCAGGGCAACGCCCAGCGCAGCGGCCCTCAGCGCCCCACCCTGGGCCTGGTGGCGCGCCTGGCCGTGCGCTGGCCGCCGCACGGTGGCCAGCCCCTGTCGGCCGCGCAGGCCATGGGCCAGCTGCTGCAGGGCCCGGCCATCGCCAGCGGGCTGCTGCAGCTCTCGCCCGACGGGAACCCCGCCACCGACCTGGCACACAGCCGCACCCTGCAGTTGCCACCGGCCCTGCTGCCGCTGCTGGCCGACCCCGCGCCGCCCGCACACGGCACGCGCCTGGGCCGGCTGGCGCTGCAGCCGGTGGCGCCGCCCGCCTGGCCGCTGCCGCAGGCCTGGCGCCGCGCGGCCGCCACGCTGGCCGCCACCCTGCAGGCGGCCAGCGGCCCCAGCGTGGTGGTGCTGCGCGGGGCCGACGCGCAGGAGCTGTCAGCCTGGGCCGCCGACCTGGCGCAGCGCTGCGGGCACCGTGCCATCGCAGTGCGCTCGGCCGACGAAGGCCCCGAGCTGTCGGCCCCGGCGCTGGCCCAGCTGGCGCCGCGCGAAGGCCTGGTCCCGGCCCTGCTGGCCCTGCAAGGCTGGCCGGTGTGGCAGGCCGACCTGGCCCCCGGCAGCGCCCTGCGCCTGCCGACCCTGGCGCACTGGCACAGCCCGTGGATCGTGCTGGGCAGCGCCGACACCGCACTGCAGACCGACCTGAACCTCCACGAACTGGAGCTCGAACGGCCCGAGGCCAGCGACCGGCTGGCGCTGTGGCACGCCGTGGCGACCACCACCGCACCGGGCGCCGAGCCGCGGGAAGACCTGCGCGCCGACCTGCACGCAAATCTGCACGCCGTGGCGCGCTCGCGCTGCGGCCTGTCGGTGCTGGCGCAGGCCGCCACCCTGGCCGGCGCGGGCGCTGCGGCCCCCGCCGCCATCGAACAGGCGGTGCGATCCAGCGCGCGCAGCCTCTCGGCCTGGGCGCAGGTGTCGACCGACCGCATCCCCGCCGACGCGTGGGTGGGCCCGCCACAGGTGCACCGCCAGCTGGGTCTGCTGCTCACCCGCTGCCTGGCCCGCGGCGACGCCAGCGCGCCGCTGGGGCCGCTGCTGCGCGGGCGCCTGGGCCAGGGCGTCAAGGCGCTGTTCATCGGCGCCTCGGGCACCGGCAAGACCCTGGCCGCGCAGTGGCTGGCCGACCGCCTGGCACGGCCACTGGTCAAGGTCGACCTGGCCGCCGTGGTCAGCAAATACATCGGCGAGACCGAAAAGAACCTCTCGCAACTGCTCAGCCGCGCCGAACACCTGGACGCCGTGCTGCTGTTCGACGAGGCCGACTCGCTGTTCGGCGCGCGCACCGACGTCAAGCAGGCCAACGACCGCTACGCCAACATGCAGACCAACTACCTGCTGCAGCGGCTGGAGACCTTCCACGGCGTGGCGCTGCTCACCTCCAACAGCAAGGCGCGCTTCGACGACGCCTTCCTGCGCCGCCTCGACAGCGTGGTCGAATTCCCGCTGCCCGACGTGGCCGAGCGGCGCGCGCTGTGGTCGCTGCACCTGGGCGAAGCGCCGCAGCTCGACCCCGCCGTGCTCAACGCCGTGGCCGCCCTGGTGGACCTGCCCGGCGGCCACATCCGCAACGCGGTGCTGACGGCCGCGCTGCTGGCGCGCGAGCGGCGCCAGGACGCGCACGGCGGCACCGAGGCAACGGAGCCGCTCGCCAGCGACCTGCAGGCCGACGACCTGCGCGAAGCCCTGGCGCTGGAGTACCGCAAGCTCGGCCAGCGCCCGCCGGACAGCCTCTGACCCCCGCAGCGAGCCGGCCGTGTTCGAGGCACCCCGCCCCTCCCCGCAAGCGACCCGCCGGCCCGCGCCGGGGGCCGCACCGGCAGGTTCGGCGGTCACGGCACGCGTCGCGGCGCTGAGCCACCCGCCCGGCGCGCAGGGCCGCGCCAGCCACACCGGGGCCAGCCACAACGCCACGGGCAACACCCAGGCCCCCCGCACGGCGGGCCAGCCGCAACGCACGGCGCAAGGGGCACCCGCCAGCGGTGCGCCCGAGGTCGCACACAGCCGTGCCAGCACCCTGCCCCACTACCTGCAAACCGCCGCACGGCCACTTGTTGATGCCGCGCCGCAGCCGGTGGCAGACCCTGGCAGCACCGCCCCCGTGCCGGCGCCGTCCACCACGGCAGCGGCCAGCACGGCGGCTCCCCTGTCGCACGCCACACCGGCAACGCCGCCGGTGGCGAACGGCCTCGCGGGCGAAGCCTCAGCCGCGGTGGCCACAGCCGCGCCGGGCCAGCAGGACGGGGCCGGCGTTGAACCCGCAACACCCCAGGGTGCCGCGCAACGCGAAAAAATCGCCAAAGACCAGACCCTGCCCCAAGACGGCAAGGCCCGCGCCGACCACCCAGCCAAGCCCGCGCACGCCCGGCTGAAAGGCCCCGCCGCCGAACATTCCACCAGCGCCCCTCCTGCGGTAGGGGCTCCAGCGCCGGTCGCCGCGAGCAAGACCCCGCCCGCCGCGACAGCCGCCCCCCAGGCAACGGCCACCCCATCGCCCGCCACGTCCGCCGCGGGCGCAGGGCCTGCGGGTGGTGCGGGCGGCGGCGCGTCCACCTCCGATGCAGGCGGTGATGCCGGCGGCGGTGAAGCCACGCCCGACAGCGATGCGGCGGCGGCGGGCGCGGGCGGCACGGCGGCCGAAGCGGTGCGGGAACAGACCGAAGACAAGATGGCCGCCGCCCACCCCGAAGGCGCCGCCGAAGAAGCCCAGGCCGAGCCCGCAACGGCGGCGGACAGCGGCCCCGGCGAGGCCGACACCGGCGGCGAACAGGCCCCCGGTGGCCCGACCGACACCGGAGACACCAACGCAGGCGACAACGCCGCCGGCGCATCCGCCGCGGGTGCCCCAGCGACCGACAGCGACGACGACACCGCTGCCGAGGCCGCGCCCAGCGCCGCTACCGCCAACGCTGCGACCCAGACAGACCCCGAGGCCACGCAACGTGCCCAGGCGACCAGCGAAGCGCGTGAACACAGCCAGGACAGCCAGCGCGTGGCCGAAAACGCCAGCGAAGAACACGCCGACGACCAGGCCGAACAGCAGGCCGATGCCAGCGCCGGCGCCTCGGCTCCGGCGGGGGCCGAACTCTCGTCGGCCGAAGCCGGCGCGGGGCTGGCCGACCTGGGCGAAACCGTGGGCGGTGGGGGCGACGGCGGCGGGGCCGGTGCGGCCGGCGGTGGGGGTGGTGGCGCGGCGGCCCCCGCCACCGACGAGGCCGCCCCGCCCGACCTGGCCGCGCAGGACCCGGCCGACGGTCTGGGTGCGGCGGCAGCACTGGGCCCGGTGCAGGCCGGGGCTGCGCTGGGCAGCGTGGGCAGCGCCATCGAACGCACCGCAGGCGAAGAAGGCCAGGCGCTGCAAGATCAGATGCCCAACCCCGAAGTGGGCGAAGACGGCGCGTCATCCAGCGCGGTGCAGCCCCTTGCCGACGACGCGCAGGCCGAGCGGCCCCAGGCGGTCCAGCCCGGCGCGTCCCCTGCCACACCCCAGCCCGCGCCCACGCCCCCGGCCGGTCCGGCGCCGGTGGCCGGCGTGGCCGAACCGCAGGTGAGCGCCGGCGAAGGGGGCAAGGTCTCCAGCGAAGACGGTGCCCGGGTGCAGGGCGCGGTGGACGCGCTGCCCACGCACGACCCGGGCCTGGACGTGCCCGCGGGCGCGCCGCCGCAGGTGCAGCTCAGCGGCGAAGCCGACCCGGCCAGCGCCGACCAGCAAAAGGCCGAGCTGGACCAGACCGTGGCCACGCAACGCCAGCAGGGCGCGGCCGACGCCGCCGCCCCGGCGGGCGAAAACGCCATCCGCTCGACCCGCCCGCGCGAGGTGCTCAAGCCGCCCGAGATCGCCCAAGGCGGCGCGGCCGGTGGCGGCAAGGGGGCCGCCGACGCGGGCGCCGCGGCCGAAGGCCTGGCGATCATCGCCAATCAAAAGAAGGGCCCCGAGGTGCGCGCAGCCATGGCCCAGGCGCAGGCCGAGATGGCCGGCAAAAAAGGCGAGCACCAGCAGAAAGTGAGCGCCGAGAAGGACAAGAACGACGAACAGATGGCCGCCCTGCGCGCCGAAAACGCCGCCGAGCAGGCGGCCGAGAAGGCCGGTGCACGCAGCGAGGTGGCCAAGGCCCGCAGCGACTGGACCGCCGAGCAGCGCAAGGCCATCGACGCCACCGGCCAGAAGGCCGGGCAGGAACTGGCCAAGGGCCACACCAAAGTGGCGCAGGAACAGCGCCAGGCCGACGACAAAGCGACCCAGCACATCGGCGACGGCGAGCGCGAAGCCGGCGAAGCCAAGGCCGGCGCCGAACGCGACGCGGCGGCCAAGAAGGCCGAAGCGAAGAAGGAATCGGGCGGCGTGTTCGGCTGGCTCTCCAGCAAGGTGTCGTCGTTCTTCAACGCCATCAAGCGCGGCATCACCGCCATCTTCGACGCCGCCAAGCGGCTGGTGCGCGCGGCCATCGACAAGGCCAAGAAGCTGGCGGTGGCGGTGATCGAGGCCGCGCGCAAGGCCATCGTCGCCGTCATCAAGGCGGTGGGCGCCGCGCTGATCGCGCTGGGCGACGTGCTGCTGGCCGCCTTCCCCAACCTGAAGCGGCGCTTCCGCAGCTTCATCGAGGCCAAGGTCAAGGCCGCCGAAAACGCGGTGAACCGCCTGGCCGACGCCTTGAAGAAGGGGGTCACCAAGCTGCTGGACGCGCTGGGCAAGGCCTTCGAGTTCCTGCTCGACGCCTACAAGAAAGCCATGTTCATGGTGCTGGACGCGGCCAAGGCCGTGGTGGACGGCGCCATCAAGGCGGCCAAGGCGGTGGCCGATCTGGTGGGCACCTTCATCGTGCTCATCAAGGACATCGCGGCCAACCCCGGCGGCTGGATCGCCAACCTGGGCGCGGCCGTGATGGACGGCGTGAAGAACCACCTGTGGAAGGCGTTCAAGACGGCGGTCAAGGGCTGGTTCGACGACAAGCTCGAACAGGTGCTGGGCGTGGGCACCGCCATCTGGAGCGTGCTCAAGAAGGGTGGCATCGCCATCAAGGACGTGGGCAAGATGGCCTTCGAGGCGCTCAAGGCCGCGATCCCGCAGGCGCTGATCCAGCTGCTGATCGAAAAGGTGGTGGCCATGATCGTGCCGGCCGCCGGCGCGGTGATGGCGATCATCGAAGGCCTGCAGGCCGCCTGGGGCACGGTGCAGCGCATCATCGCCGCGCTGGGCAAGTTCGTGTCCTTCCTCAAGGCCGTGAAGGCCGGCGGCGCCGGCCCGCAGTTCGCCGACCTGCTGGCCAGCGCCGCGATCGTGGTGATCGACTTCGTGGCCAACTGGCTGCTCAAGAAACTGCGCGGCCCGGCCAGCAAGGTGGGCGCCAAGGTGAAAGCCATCGCCCAGAAGATCATGGCCAAGCTCAAGGCTGTGATGAAGAAAGTGGGCGGCGCGCTGAAGAAGGTGGCCAAAAAGATCGGTGGTGCGGTCAAGAAGGGGAAGAAGCGGTTTGACGACTGGCGGGCGAAGCGCAAGGCGAAGAAGGATTCCAAGAACGCCGGCAAGAAGAAGGACGCGGGCCAGAAGAAGCAGGACAAAGACGAGGAAAAGAAGGATCGGCTGCGCAAGGCAGTGGAGGCCATCAGGCCTCAGGTGGCTTCGATGGCGGGCAAGGGCAAGTTGAGCGGCATGTTGCTCAAGGCTCGGCTGCTGATGTGGCGGGTGCGCTACCGCCTCACCAGCCTGCAGCTCAAGGTCGCTGACGGGGTAGCCACCGTCGTGGCCAAGGTCAACCCCAGCGAGGAAGTGTCAAAGTTTGTGGCCAAGTTCGGGGTGCCTCTGCGCAAGCTGATCTACAAGGCAGCCGATGATGTGATGAACCACCCGGATGTGCAGGCCGCTGCAGACAAGGCCGCGGCCATCGCCGACGGCAAGCCCCAGGTAAACGACAAGGGAGAAACCGAACAACCCAAGGTTGAGTCGGGGGCGGAGAGCCTGGCGCTGGCCGCCCAGCTCAATAAGCCCAGACCTTCGGGCCAGCAGGCCAACGTCACATTTGCAGGCGGGGGAACGGCCCAGGTGACCCGTGACCCGGCGCATTGGGCCACAGACACCTCGGCCGCATCACCCGGCCTGCAGCATGTGCGCGATGGCGGCGCCTACATCAACCACGTGGCAGATGTGCAGGCGACCAGCACCGCCACTGGGGCCAGTCATCAGACGCTCCATCAGGCCACCACGCAAACCTTTCTTGGCCGGCCTGCCGGCGGACAGTCACCTGCCGTCGCCAATTTCGGCGCCACCCAGGCGTTGCTGAAGATCGCCGAGATCAGCCGAAACCCCGCCGGCGGCCTGATTTCGCTGGACACTGCACACCACGCGGCGCAGGGCACCATGAGCACTGGCGGAGCGGTGGCAGCCGACCCGATGACGGGCATCAGCGCCAATGACAGGCGCCTCAACCCGGACAAGCCCGGCTACAACGAACGCGTGGCCGGGTCGCTGAGCGAAGCAGATGCGGACAAACGCAAGCAACTGCTCAGCAGCAAGGACGCGGTCAAGAACGCCGGCAAGGCGCAGGAACTCGCCACGCAGGGCAAGGAACCTTCAGGCAGGGCCAAGCGACTGCGCCGCTTCATTCGGCAGCAACTGGATTTCGTTGCCCGGGTGCTTCAGGCCGAAATGGAGGCCGGGAGGATGCTGTTCAACAGCGAGAGTCAGCTGACGAGCGACATCGAGAAACAGGTGCACAAGGCCATTCTGGACAGATTCAAATCCCTCACTGGCCTGCCCGATTGATTCTGAGCCACACTTGAACAACCATGCCCGCCATCCTCCGCGTTCTGCCAGCGCTGCAACACGAAAAGCTCTACGCCTCGCTTGAGGCCGGTGGCTGGACTCGGGTTGAGCAAGGGACTTTGGCGGGACTGCCCAGCGCGGCCGCATCGACCTGGCGGCACCCCACCCTGGATGCCTGGGTTTCATGGATGGACGACCCCGAGTTTTCTCGGCATTTCTATGGGCTGGTCTATGGGCCGCAAGCTGCCGACGCTGAGCCCCTGTTGGCGCACGACGCATGGCTCATCACACCCGCAAAAGGCATTGCCACGCTCCAGGAGGCGACCACGATCGAGCACCTGGGCACCGCCGCGCGCGCGTTGGGGGTGTTGGCCTGCGGGCCTTTCAACCCAGACGTGTTCGTCGTGCTGTGCGCCATGCTGGACAGCGGCAACCCGGCGTTGCAGATCGACGCCCTGACGGCCGTGGCACTCAGTTCCTGGCCTCAATTTGAAACCAAGTTGCAGGCACTGCAGGCCTCACCCGGCTTGGACGCTGAAGTGCGCGCCGAGGCCTTGGAGGTGATCGAGACTCAGCGGGCATCGGGATGGAACCGCGAGTTTCGTCAGGACAGTACCGAGTAGCCGTTCGGCAGTGCCGCACGCCTGCTGATCCACATTGGAAAAGCCCGGGCGGAACCCGTAGCCCTCGGTCAGAGCACATGGACCAGCGCTGCGTCAAGGCAGGTCGGGCCGCTCAGTTTTAGCAGGTGGATTGCTGGTTGCCTGAATGGGCGCAGCACTGAATATCGTCCACACCGATGCGAAAAAGGATGCAGACGAAAGAGCACAGGGAATCCAGCAGATGCTCAACATCGACGAACCGCAGATGCTCGTTATTGGCCACGCGATCACGAGCAACGCCGACCAGCGCTTGCGCGACAAAGCCACTGCATTCCTGCGCGGCAGAGCGTGCGCGAGACCTGTTGCATCTGCTGTATCAGCGGGCCATCCTCCTCCGCCAAGGGTTTCCCCCGGTGCTCATCCTCACCACATGCAACATACTGCATGTATCAGCACTATCTTGCCAAGCACTGACCCAGTGATTCACAGCTTGATAGTTCACACCTAAAGTACGGGTAAGCCAGTATCGCCAAGCCGGGTGCTGCTGCCTACAGTGCCTGCACAACTTTCACCGGAGACCCCTCATGACCTCTCGCCGTCTTGTCCTCACCCGCAGTGCAGCCATCATCGGTGCCGCCTCGTCCGGCCTGCTGCTGCCGCAGCTGGTGCGCGCCCAGTCCGACAAGCTGCGCGTGGGTTTCATGCTGCCCTACACCGGCAACTTTGCGCCCCTGGGCGTGGCCATTGAAAACGGTTTTCGCATGGCCTTGAACGAACAGGGTGGCAAGCTCGGCGGCCGTGAAATCGAGTTCTTCAAGGTCGATGACGAGTCCAATCCGGCCAAGGGCATCGAGAACGCCAACCGCCTGATCCAGCGCGACAAGGTCGATGTGCTGGTCGGCACCGTGCACTCGGGTGTGCAGATGGGCATCCACAAGGTGGCGCGCGAATCGGGCGTGCTCAACCTGATCCCCAACGCCGGCGTGCACATCGCCACCCGTGCGCAGTGCGCCCCGAACGTGTTCCGCACCTCGTTCAGCAATTCGCAGCCCACGCTGGCACTGGGCAAGACCATGGTGGCCAACGGCCACAAGAAGGCGGTCTGGATCACCTGGAGCTACGCCGCCGGCGACGAAGCCTTCGAGGGCTTTGAGCAGAGCTACACCGCAGCGGGCGGTGCCATCGTCAAGAAGCTGAGCCTGCCCTTCCCCAACGTCGAATTCCAGGCCCTGCTGACCGAGATCGCCGCGCTCAAGCCCGACGCCGTGGCCTGTTTCTTCGCCGGCCCGGGCGCGGCCAAGTTCATGCGCGACTACGCGGCCGCCGGCCTGAACAAGAGCATCCCGCTGTACGGTTCGGGCTTCCTGACCGAGGGCGTGCTGGAAGCCGCGGGCGATGCGGCCAATGGCGTGATCACCACCATGCATTACGCCGACTCGCTCGACACCCCGGCGAACAAGAAATTCCGCCTCGACTACGCCAAGACCTTCAAGCTGCAGCCCGACGTCTACGCCGTGCAGGGCTACGACACCGGCCTGCTGCTGGTCAAGGGGGCCAACGCCGTCAAGGGCGACCTGTCGAACAAGAAGGCGCTGTACGCCGCCATGGAAGGCGCGACCATCGACAGCCCGCGCGGCAAATGGACCATGAGCAAGTCCCACAACCCGGTGCAGGACATCTACCTGCGCAAGGTGGAGAACAAGCAGAACAAGGTGATCGGCATCGCGCAGAAGGCCGTGGCCGACTCGGGCGCCGGCTGCCGGCTCGGCTAAGCCCCCTGCGCTGTCTTCGGCATCTCCCCCCAGAAAGGGGGGCGATGCCAGCCGCCCGTCCTGCGCCTGTCGAAGGGCGGATCGGCGCCATTCCCGGCTGTTGTGAGTGCCATGGACTTCGCCAACTTCCTCATCCAATTGCTCAACAGCCTGCAATACGGGCTGCTGCTGTTCATGCTGGCCGCCGGCCTGACGCTGATCTTCGGCATCATGGGCGTGGTCAACCTCGCGCACGGCAGCTTCTACATGCTCGGCGCCTACCTGGCCTGGTTTCTCACCTCGCAGCTCGACAGCCTGGTGCTGGCCATCGCCGTCGGCACGGTCATCGCCGTGGCGCTGGGCTGGCTGCTCGAATGGTTGCTGTTCCGGCACTTCTACCACCGCGACCACCTCGACCAGGTGCTGCTCACCTTCGGCCTGATCTACATCTTTGAAGAGCTGCGCTCCATCCTCTGGGGCGACGATGTGCATGCGGTGCAGGTGCCCGAGCTGGTGAACCGCTCCATCCAGCTGACCGAGAACCTGTCGTACCCGGTGTACCGGCTGGTCATCTCGGCGGTGTGCGTGGCGCTGGCGCTGGGTCTGTACGCGCTGATCAGCAAGACCCGCCTGGGCATGAAGATCCGCGCCGGTGCCTTCAACCGAGAAATGACCGAGGCCCTGGGCATCAACATCCGCCTGATCCACGGCGTGGTGTTCGCGCTGGGCGTGGCGCTGGCGGCCATCGCCGGCATGATCGCCTCACCCATCTCCAGCGTGTACCCCGGCATGGGCAGCTCGGTGCTGATCATGTGCTTCGTGGTCGTGGTCATCGGCGGCATCGGTTCGGTGCGCGGCGCCCTGGTCGCGGCCCTGCTGGTCGGCCTGGTGGACACCTTCGGCAAGGTGCTGGTGCCGCAGATCGCGGGCATGGCGGTGTACATACTCATGGCCGGCGTGCTGCTCTACAAGCCCGAAGGGCTGTTCAAACAATGACCGCACGAACCGCCGTGTGCACCCCCGCATGAGTTCCCCCAAAGCCACACTCGAAAAGCTGCCCCGCGCCATGCAGGTGCTGCTGGGCCTGGGCGCCGTCGCGCTGGCCGCGTTCCCGCTGATCCCGCTGGAGGCGTCGGACTTCTACCTGCAGATGCTCACGCAAATGATGATCCTGGCCATCTTCGCCATGAGCCTCGATCTGTTGCAGGGCGTGACGGGCCTGGTCTCGCTCGGCCACGCCGCCTACTTCGGCCTGGCCGGCTACGCGCTGGCCTTCCTCACCCCGGCCGACACGCCCATCAGCCTGTGGTGGAGCCTGCCGCTGGCCGCCGCGGGCGCCGGCCTGGCCGCGCTGGTCATCGGCTTCTTCGTGGTGCGCACCCACGGCATCTACTTCATCATGGTCACCATGGCGTTCGCGCAGATGGTGTTCTTCCTGTTCTTCGACAACAAGGCGCTGGGCGGGTCGGACGGCCTGTACGTCAACTTCCGCCCCGACGCCACCGCCCTGGGCATCGACCTGGAGAACAAGGCCCACTTCTTCTACTTCACGCTGGCGGTGATGGTGGGCGTTTACCTGTTCCTGCGCCGCGTGCTGTTTTCGCCCTTTGGCCGCGTGCTGGCCGGCATCCGTGTGAACGAACACCGCCTGCGCGCCGTGGGCTACGGCAGCTTCGGCTACAAGCTGGCCGCCTTCACGCTGGCGGGCGCGCTGGCCGGCGTGGCGGGCTACCTGTGGGCGGCGCAGACCGGCTTCGTCAACCCCGAGCTGATGGGTTTTCACATGAGCGCGCACGCGATCATGATGGTCATCCTGGGGGGCATGGGCAACTTCGCGGGCGCCATCATCGGCGCGTTCACCTTCGAATACGTGATGCACGTCCTCAAGGACCTGCCCGCCATCGGCGACTTCGACACCGGCAAACACTGGCAGCTGTGGATGGGCAGCTTCATCGTGCTGGTGGTCATCGTCGCGCCGCGTGGCCTGCTGGGTTTGGGCGACAAGTTCCTCAACCGCCGCCAGGGGGGGGAGCCGAAATGAGCCAGTCCATCCTGTCGGCGCAACACCTCACCAAGCGCTTCGGTGGTCTGGCCGCCGTGAACGACGTGTCGGTGGACCTGTTCCGCGACCGCCTCCACGCCGTGATCGGCCCCAACGGCGCGGGCAAGTCCACGCTGACCAACCTGCTCTCGGGCGACCTGCCGCCCACCAGCGGCAGCATCACACTGAGCGGTGTGGAAACCGCCGGGCACTCGCCCGAATCCATCTCGCGCCTGGGCCTGGGCCGCAGCTACCAGAAGACCAACATCTTCCTGCCCTTCACCGTGTGGGACAACGTGCGCCTGGCCGCGCAGTCGCGCGAGCGCCATGCGCCATGGAACCCGTTGCGCTGGCTCAGCGCCGCCGCCGGCATGACCCAGGTGAACCAGCGCTGCGAACGCGCCATCGAGCTCGCGGGCCTGACGCAGCGCAGCCAGACCGTGGCCGCCACCATCAGCCACGG
>NZ_JASJOY010000039.1:25068-47480 GCF_031426985.1 Hydrogenophaga sp. | reverse complement strand
TCATCTGCTCGTATTCGAGCAGGCGGCGCACCAGCTCGGCGCGCGGGTCTTCGGCCTCTTCGCCTTCGGCCGTCTTCTTGGGCGGCAGCAGCATGCGCGACTTGATCTCGATCAGCATGGCCGCCATGAGCAGGTACTCGGCCGCCAGTTCCAGGTTGCTGGAGCGGATCTCGTCCACATAGCTCAGGTACTGGCGCGTCACCGCCGCCATCGGGATGTCGAGGATGTTGAAGTTCTGCTTGCGGATCAGGTAGAGCAGCAGGTCCAGCGGGCCTTCAAAGGCTTCGAGGAAGACCTGCAGCGCATCGGGCGGGATGTACAGGTCCCGCGGCATGGAGAACAGCGGCTCGCCGTACAGGCGGGCCAGCGCGACCTGGTCGACCACCGCTGGCAGCACGGCGTCCAGCCCCTCGGGGGCTTCGTCGAGCACAGGGGTGTCGGGAGTCATGCAGCGGTGCCGGGCGCGCGCGGGCCAGCAGCGATCAGTGCGGGTCGGGCAGGGTCTGGTAGACGTAGGCGCCCTGCGGCACGCGGGCGGACTCGGCCTGGCGCTGGAATTCGCGGTCGATGGTCTTGTCCCACAGCAAGGCGCGGCCCTGGCGCTGTTCGGCCTCCAGCTGGGGCTGGGCGGTCTTGAGCTGGTCGATGAACTGCGTCGCGTCAGACGCGTAGTGCGGGCGGGCGAAGAAGGACATGGCGGTCAGCGCTGGGTGTGTGAGGGAAAACGCGGATTTTACCGGGGCAGCGGCGGGCGCTCCCGGTTCACTCACCGTCGTGCAGTTTGGCGGCGAAGCCCGAGCGTTGCATCAGCGAGCGCGGCTGCTCGTTCAAACCCACCATGCGCAGGTGGCCGCCGCGCTTGTCGATGGCCTTGTGCAGCTGTTCCAGCGCGTCCAGCCCGGTGGTGTCCAGCGAGATCAGGTGGGTGGCTTCCAGCACCACGTTCACAGCGGTGGGGGACTGCTGGACGGCCGCCACGATGGGGTCGATCTTGGCCGCCGCCCCGAAGAACAGCGAGCCGTAGAGCCGGTAGGTGAGCTGCTGTCCGGTCTGTGCGAGCGGTTCGGCGCGGAAGATGTCGCTCTGGCGGCGCACGAACAGCACGCAGGCCAGCACCAGGCCCAGTTCCACGGCCACCGTGAGGTCGAAGACGATGGTGACCAGGAAGGTGGAGACCATCATCAGCCGGTAGTGGTTGCTGAAGTGTTTGAGCCGCCCGAATTCCCGCCACTCGCCCATGTTCCAGGCCACGAACAGCAGCACGCCGGCCAGCACCGCCAGCGGGATGTGCTGGGCCAGCGGCGCGGCCAGCAGCACCACGGCGCCCAGCGTGGCCGCGTGCACGATGCCGGCCACCGGTGACGCCCCCCCCGAACGGATGTTGGTCACCGTGCGGGCGATGGTGCCGGTGGCGGGCATGCCACCGAAGAAAGGCACCACGAAGTTGGCCACGCCCTGGGCCATCAGCTCCTGGTTGGGGTCGTGTTTGGGCGTGTCGCTGAGCTGGTCGGCCACCCGCGCGCACAGCAGCGATTCGATGGCGCCGAGCACGGCGATGGTGAGCGTGGGCGTGACCAGCTGCTTGACCGTGGCCCAGGTGAAGTCGGGCAGCTCGAACGCCGGCACGCCCTGCGGGATGCCGCCAAAGCGGGTGCCGATGGTCTCCACCGGCAGGCTCAGGGCCCAGGCCGCCAGCGACAGTGTGACCAGCGCCACCACCGGCGCCGGCAGGCGCGAGGTGGCCTTGAGCGCGCTCACGGTGTCGATCTGGTCGAGCTGGCGGCGGAACTGCGAGTCCACCGCCCACAGCCGGGGCCAGACGAACAGACCCAGCACGCACAGGGCACCGAGACCGAACGCATAGGGGTTGAAGCTGCCGATGTGGCTGGCGATGGTGCCGATCTGGCTGAAGAAGTCGCCCGGCATCTGGGCGATGTCCAGGCCCAGCCAGTCGCGCACCTGCGACAGTGCGATCAGCACCGCGATGCCGTTGGTGAAGCCGATCACCACGCTGACCGGCACGTAGCGCACCAGCGTGCCCAGCCGGAACAGGCCCAGCAGAAACAGCAGCACGCCCGCGCTGGCGGTGGCGATCATCAGGTTGGCCACGCCGTAGCGTTCGACGATGCCGTAGACGATGACGATGAAGGCGCCGGCCGGTCCGCCGATCTGCACCGAGGTGCCGCCCAGGGCCGAGATCAGGAAGCCCGCGATGATGGCCGTCCACAACCCGGCCTCGGGTTTGAGGCCGCTGGCGATGGCAAAGGCCATGGCCAGCGGCAGGGCGACGATGCCCACCGTGGCACCGGCGCCCACGTCCCGCGCCAGTTTTTCGCCGTTGTAGCCCCGCAGGTCCTGCAACAGACGCGGCCGGAACGGCGCCAGCGGGGGGAGGTTGTTCAGCATGGGCAAATGTTACCCCTCGCAACCTTTGCTCCGGCCGGGTGAGGCGGGCGCGCAGTGTGGCGCTTTACACTGATTTCTCCACAACCACACAGGGTGTCCCATGTTGAGTGTTCAGAAACCACTGGTGCGATGGGGGGCCGGGTGGCTGCTGGCCGTGGCAGGGCTGTTGACGGCGTGCGACCAGCAAGCCATCAGCGAACTGGAAGAGGGCGTGTCCACCGAGGCCGATGTGCGCCAGCGCTTCGGCGCGCCCGAAGCGGTGTGGGACGGGCCCGATGGCGCCCAGGTCTACGAATACAACCGCCAGCCCGCCGGCTACCAGAACTACCAGATCACCATCGGCGCCGACGGCAAGATGAGCGCGCTGCGCCAGGTGCTCACGCCGCGCAACTTTGCGCTGATCCAGCCTGGCATGGCCATGGAAGCGGTGCGCCGCACGCTGGGCAAGCCGATGAAGATCACGCCCTACGAACTGAAGAAGGAAATCCAGTACGACTGGCGCTACCACGACGGGCCGAACGAGAGCGACAGCAAGGTCTTCACCGTGGTGTTCGACCCCGACCTGCGGGTGGTCTCGACCATGTCGGTGCCCGACCCGGACCTGGAGCGCAACCGCTGAGCGGACTCAGGCGGTGCGCAGGCGGCGCCAGTCGTCCAGCGCCGGGCGCATCACCAGCAACAACAGCGTGATCGCCAGCGGCACCGTGCTGATGTAGCCCAGGTATTTGAAGCCCAGCGCGCCGGCGATGCCGCCGGACAGAAAGCTCAGCACCAGCTGCGCATGCACACGCAGGCGCTCGCGGTCGGCCCGCACCGGCTGCATGTCCGGGTGGCGGTTCACATAGAGCAGCTTGCCCAGCTCGATGCCCAGATCGGTGACCAGGCCGGTCACGTGCGTGGTGCGGATGCGCGCCTGCGAGATCTTGGTGATCACCGCGTTCTGCAGGCCCATGATGTAGCACAGCAGCACCACGGTGACCGGCAGGAACACGGTCTGCCACAGGCTCATGGCGGCACCGAAGATGCCGAACACCAGCAGCAGTGCCGCTTCGATCAGCAGGGGCAGGCCGTAGGCGCTGCGCAGGCGCAGCCGCATGCCCCAGTTCACCAGCCAAGCGGTGCTCATGGCGCCCAGCAGAAAGGCCAGCACGGCGACCAGGCCGGCCCCCGCCAGCACGAACTGGCCGAGCACCAGGTTGTCGGCCAGCGACGAGAGCATGCCCGTCATGTGCGAGGTGTACTGCCCCACGGCCAGGAAGCCGCCCGCGTTGGCCGCGCCGGCCACGAAGGCCAGGACGGTGCCCAGCTTCAGGTCGGCCTGCGGCGTGCGATGCAGGCTGGTGAAGCCGCGGATCGGGGCGAACATCGATGGCGGGTCAGTGGATGCGCATGCCCGGCTGGGCGCCGGGCCAGGGCTGCAGCACGAAGATGCCGGGCTGGGCCTTCTCGTCGGCGTGGCTGGCCGCCAGCACCATGCCTTCGGACACGCCGAACTTCATCTTGCGCGGCGCCAGGTTGGCCACCATCACGGTCAGCTTGCCCTCCAGGTCCTCGGGCTTGTACATGCTGGCGATGCCGCTGAACACGTTGCGCGTCTGGCCCTCGCCCACGTCCAGCGTCAGGCGCAGCAGCTTGGTCGAGCCTTCGACCGCTTCGCATTTGACGATCTGCGCGATGCGCAGGTCGACCTTGGCGAAGTCGTCGATGGAGATGGTCTCGGCGACCGGTTCGCCGCCCGGAACGGTCTTGGGTTCTTCCGGGGCCGGCGGCGGCTCGAACAGGGCGTCGAGCTGGGCGATGTCCACGCGCTGCATCAGGTGCTGGTAGGCCCCGATGCTGTGACCGGCGCCGAGCAGGCGGCCAGCGTCGGCGAAGGTGAGCGGCTCGACCTTGAGGAAGGCTTCCACGTTGGCGGCCAGCGCCGGCAGCACGGGCTTCAGGTACAGCGAGATCAGGCGGAAGGCTTCGATGCAGGTGGTGCACACGTCCTGCAGGCGGGCGTCCATGCCGTCCTGCTTGGCCAGTTCCCAGGGCTTGTTCTGGTCCACGTAGGCGTTCACCCGGTCGGCCAGCAGCATGATCTCGCGCAGCGCCTTGCCGTATTCGCGCTCGGCGTACAGCTCGGTCACCGTGGGGGCCAGGCTCTGCAGGTGGTCCAGCAGCGCGTCGCCGTCGGCCGAGACGGCCCCCAGCTGGCCGTTGAAGCGCTTGGCGATGAAGCCGGCCGCGCGCGAGGCGATGTTGATGTACTTGCCCACCAGGTCGCTGTTGACGCGCAGCATGAAGTCGTCGCGGTTGAAGTCCACGTCCTCGTTCTTGCCGCTGAGCTTGGCCGCCAGGTAGTAGCGCAGCCACTCGGGGTTCATGCCGAGTTCCAGGTACTTGAGCGGGTTCAGGCCGGTGCCCCGGCTCTTGCTCATCTTCTCGCCGTTGTTGATGGTGAGGAAGCCGTGCACGAACACCGCGTTGGGCACCTTGCGGCCGCTGAACTTGAGCATCGCGGGCCAGAACAGGGTGTGGAAGGTGATGATGTCCTTGCCGATGAAGTGGAACTGCTCGGTGGCCGGATCGGCCATGAAGGCCTCGTAGTCGCGGCCGGTCTTGCCGAAGTAGTTCTTGAGCGAAGCCAGGTAGCCGATCGGCGCGTCCAGCCAGACGTAGAAGTACTTGCCCGGCGCGTCGGGGATCTCGATGCCGAAATAGGGCGCGTCGCGGCTGATGTCCCAGTCGCCCATCTTGGGCTTGCCGTCTTCGCCGGGCTCGATCCATTCGCTGATCTTGTTGAGCACCTCAGGCTGCACCGCGCCGCTCTGGGTCCACTGGTCCAGGAAGGCCAGGCAGCGCGGGTCGGACAGCTTGAAGAAGAAGTGGTCGGAGTGCTTGAGCACCGGCGTGGCGCCGGACAGGGCCGAGTAGGGGTTCTTGAGCTCGGTGGGGGCGTAGACGGCGCCGCAGACCTCGCAGTTGTCGCCGTACTGGTCTTTCGCGCCGCACTTGGGGCATTCGCCCTTGATGAAGCGGTCGGGCAGGAACATGCCCTTGTCCGGGTCGTAGAACTGTTCGATGGTGCGGGTTTCGATCAGGTCGTTGGCCTTGAGGTCGCGGTAGACGGCCTGGGCCAGTTCGTGGTTCTCCGGGCCGTCGGTGCTGTGCCAGTTGTCAAAGCCGATGTGGAAGCCGTCCAGGTAGGGCTTGCGGCCGGCGGCGATGTCGGCCACGAATTGCTGTGGCGTCTTGCCGGCCTTTTCGGCCGCGATCATGATCGGCGCGCCGTGCGCGTCGTCGGCGCAGACGAAATGCACCTCATGCCCCTGCATGCGCTGGAAACGCACCCAGATGTCGGCCTGGATGTATTCCATGATGTGGCCGATGTGGAAATGCCCGTTGGCGTAGGGCAGGGCGGTGGTGACGAACAGGCGGCGCTGGCTCATGTCGAGAATCTTTCTGCAAGGGAACCCGCAATTTTAGGCGGGGCATGCCGACCCCGTTAGACTTCGGTCCGATTCTTCATACCCCCACCCCCCGTACCCCGGAGAGCCCCTTCCATGGCCGTCGATACCCAAGCGCTGCTTGCCGCCCTGCAGGCGGTCACCGATCCCAACACCGGCAAGGACTTCGTGTCCACCAAGGCCCTGAAGAACCTGCAGGCCGAGTACGGCGACGTGTCCTTCGACGTCGAGCTGGGTTACCCCGCCAAGAGCCAGATCCCGGCGCTGCGCCGCGCGCTCATCGAGGCCGCCAAGGCCGTGCCGGGCGTGGAGAACGTGTCGGTCAACCTCACGGTCAAGATCATCCCGCACGCGGTGCAGCGCGGTGTGCAGTTGCTGCCCAACGTGAAGAACATCATCGCCGTGGCCTCGGGCAAGGGCGGCGTGGGCAAGAGCACCACGGCCGTGAACCTGGCGCTGGCCCTGGCTGCCGAGGGTGCCAAGGTCGGCATCCTGGACGCCGACATCTACGGCCCCAGCCAGCCCATGATGATGGGCATCGAAGGCCGGCCCGAGAGCGTGGACGGCCAGACCATGGAGCCGCTGGAAAACTACGGCGTGCAGGTCATCTCCATCGGGTTCCTGGTGGACAAGGACGAGGCCATGATCTGGCGCGGCCCCATGGCCACGCAGGCGCTGGAGCAGCTGCTGCGCCAGACCAACTGGAAAGACCTCGACTACCTGATCGTCGACATGCCCCCGGGCACCGGCGACATCCAGCTCACGCTGAGCCAGCGCGTGCCCATGACCGGCGCGGTGATCGTGACCACGCCGCAGGACATCGCCCTGCTGGACGCGCGCAAGGGCATCAAGATGTTCGAGAAGGTGGGCGTGCCCATCCTGGGCATCGTCGAGAACATGGCGGTGTACTGCTGCCCGAACTGCGGCCACACCGAACACATCTTCGGCGCCGAAGGCGGCAAGAAGATGGCGGCCGAGTACGGCATGGACTTCCTGGGCGAGCTGCCGCTGAACATGAGCATCCGCGTGCAGGCCGACAGCGGCCGCCCGACCGTGGTGGCCGACCCGGAAGGCGAGATCGCCGGCATCTACAAGACGGTGGCGCGCCAGGTCGCGATCACGATCGCGGCCAAGGCCAAGGACTTCTCCAGCAAGTTCCCCAGCATCAAGATCTCCAAGGACACCTGAGCGGCGGTCTGCCCTTCAGGGCGCGTTGACGGCCACGAAGCGCCCGGCGGTCGCGCGCAGATCGTCTTCGTCCAGCACACCGGCCGCCAGGCGCAGGCGCAGCCCGGCCAGCAGGTGGGCCAGGCGGGACTGGGTCAGGTCGCGGCGGGCCTGCACCAGCTGGTCGCGGGCGTTGAGCACGTCCAGGTTGGTGCGCACACCGCCGGTCACGCTTTTCTGCGTCGCTTCGACCAGCAGCTGGCTGGACGCCACCGCCTGCTCCAGCGCGCGGATGCGCTGGGCGCTGCTGAGCTGCAGCCGGTGCTGGCGCTCCACTTCCACCACCACCTCGGCGGTGCGGGCGTCCAGCTCGGCCTGGGCACGGTCCTGCCGTGCCAGGGCCTGCCGCGACGCGGCCGACACCGCACCGCCCGCGTAGATCGGGATGTTGAGCTGGATGCCCAGCGCGTTGGCCTGCTGCGTCTGGCGGTAGGTGCTGACCGTGTCGGAGCTGCTGCGGCCGCTGCTGGCCACCAGGTCCAGCCGGGGCCGGTGGCCGCTGTCGGCGCGCCGCACCTCTTCGCCGCTGGCCTGCAGCTGCAGCCGCAGGTTGTGCAGCACGGGGTTCTGGTCGTGCGCCATGGCTTGCCACTGTTCCAGCGTGCGCACCGGCGCGGTCGCGGGTGTCATGGGGTCGATCAGGGGGGGCACCTCGCCCGGCGGCAGGCCGGTCAGGGCGGCGAGCAGGCGCCGCTGATGTTCCAGCGTGTCCTGCGCCTCGATCCACTGCGCCTGGGCCAGCTGCTGTTTGGCCACGGTTTCCAGCAGCTCGGTGCGGGTGCCTTCCCCGCCGCTGAGCAGGCGCTGGTTGACCAGCTGCTGCTGCGACAAGGTGTCCAGCTGGCGGCGTGTGAGCGCCACCTGTTCCTGCGCGTAGAGCACGGCGGCGTAGGCCTCGAACAGGCGCACCACCAGGTCTTGCTGGCGGGCGGCGAACTGGGCTTCGCCGGCGGCGGACAGGGCCTGCCCCTGGCGCCAGGCGGCCAGGCCCTCGGGGTGATATAGCGGCTGGCGCAGCTGCACGCTGGCGCTGGTGCTGCGGTACTGGCGCGTGCCCGTGGCGCCCGCCGCGTCGGTGAGATCGGTGTGGTTGAGGCTGTTGGCGTAGACCGCCGAGACCGAGGGCAGCAACTGGGCACGGCCCAGCACCGCCTGCTCGCGGCTGGCGTCGCGCTCGGCCTGCGCGGCGCGCAGCTGCGGGTCGTGCTGCCGCGCGGCCTCGTAGGCCTGCAGCAGGCCCAGCGGGGCGGCGTGCGCCGGCAGGCCGCAGGCCAGGGCGCAGACGATCAGCAGGCGGCGTGTGCGTTTCATTCTTCGGTCAGCGACAGGCGGAAGTTGTCGCGCAGCGGCTTGAGCAGGTAGGTCAGCAGCGTGCGTTCGCCGGTCTTGACGAACAGCTCCACCGGCATGCCGGGGCGCACGTCCAGGCGGCCCATGATCTGCCGGCCTTCGGGCGTGATCTCGGCGCGCAGGCGGTAGTAGGGAACGCCGGTCTTGGGGTCTTCCAGCCGGTCGGGCGAGACCTGGGTGACGACGCCCGGCACGCGCGGCGTGGTGTTCTGGTTGAAGGCCGAGAAGATGAGTTCGACCGGCAGCTGTGGGCGCACCGAATCGATCAGGTGCACCGGGATCTGGCCCTCGACGATCAGGGGTTCGTTCAGGGGCAGCACGTCCATCATGCGAAAGCCCGGGGCCACCACGCCACCGGCGGTGAAGATGTTCACGTCGGCCACGATGCCGTCCACCGGGGCCTTGACCACGGCGTTGGCCACCTCGTGGTCCAGGCCCTGCAGCCGGCTGCGCAGGGCTTCGGCTTCTTTCTGCACCTCGGCCAGCTGGGTGCGCACGTCTTTCTGGAAGTCCTGCTGGCGCTGCAGCTGGCGCAGGCGCAGCTCGGCGATCTGGCGCTGGCTGCGGCCGATCTGGCCGGTGGCCTCGGCCACCGCGGCCACCAGCTGGGCCTGGCTGCGTTCCATCTCCAGCAGGCGGTTGCGCGGCACGAAACCGTCGCGCGCCAGTTCGCGCAGGCCGTCCACCTGTTCCTTGAGCAGGCGCATCTGCAGCTGCTGGCCGTCCAGCGAGAGTTTCTGGCCGGTCTGCATCAGCTGCAGGCCGGCGATGTTTTCGTCGATGGCGGCCAGCTCGCTGCGCAGCGCGCTCTGGCGCGAGGCGAACAGCTGCTGCTGCACAGCGACTGCGGCGGCGGTGTGCGCCTGGCCGGCGGCGGCCTGCACTTCGGGCGGGAACACGATGGTGCTGCGGCCGTCGCGTTCGGCCAGCAGGCGCGCCTCGGTGCCCAGCGCGGCCAGGTACTGGGTGCGGGTGGTGTCGGCGTTGGCACGCGCCTGCACGCTGTTCATCTGCACCAGGGGCTGGCCGGCTTTCACGGTCTCGCCTTCTTTGACCAGGATGGCTTCGACCGTGCCGCCGCTCTGGTGCTGCACGGCCTTTTTGTTGCCGGCCACGGTGAGGGTGCCGCCCATGGGCACGCCCTGGTCCAGCGGGGCCACGGCGGCCCACAGCAGGAAGGCGCAGAGGCCGGCGATCACCAGCCACCAGCCCAGGCGCGCGTGGCGGCGCGCATCGGTCTGCACCGCAGGGGCTTCGGGTGCGGTGGGCGGGGCACTGGGCACGGCGCGCAGGTGGGGGTTGGGGGAGGGGCTCATGGCAGGGGTTCGAGGTGTTGCTTCAGGCCGCCAGGGCGTCGGGCGCCGGGTCGCTGGTGGGTGCGGCAGCCACCACCGGCTTGGCCGGCGGGCGGCTGGCGCGGGCCAGATCGGCCAGCACCTGCGGTGTGGGGCCGAAGGCCTGGGCCACGCCCTCGCGCAGCACCAGCAGGCGGGTGGTGGCGGCGATGGCGCTGCTGCGGTGGCTGATCACCACCACCGTCTTGCCGCGCTGGCGCAGGTCCTGCAAGGCGGCGGCCAGGGCCTGCTCGCCGGCGTCGTCGAGGTTGGAATTGGGTTCGTCGAGCACGACCAGGGCCGGGTCGCCGTAGAGCGCACGGGCCAGGCCCAGGCGCTGTTTCTGGCCGCCCGAGAGGCCTTCGCCACCATCGCGCAGCGGCGTGTCGTAGCCCTTGGGCAGGCGCAGCACCATGTCGTGCACGCCGGCGCGGCGCGCGGCCTCGATCACGCGTTCGGCGTCCACGGCGCCAAAGCGCGCGATGTTCTCGCCCACGGTGCCGGCGAAGAGTTCGATGTCCTGCGGCAGATAGCCCAGGTGGGGGCCGAGCTCGGCCTTGTTCCACTGGTAGACGTCGGCGCCATCGAGCCGCACGCTGCCGGCCGCCGCCGGCCACACGCCCACCAGCAGGCGCGCCAGGGTGGACTTGCCCGAGCCGCTGGGCCCGATGATGCCCAGCACCTCGCCGGCGGGCAGCTGCAGGCTGAGCTGGCGGATCACCGGTGTGGGACTGCCCGGGGGCGCAGCGACCACACCGTCGAGCGCCAGGTGGCCCTGTGGGGCGGGCAGCGACATGGTGTCGCGCCGCGGCGGGTGGGCGGCCAGCAGTTCGCTCAGGCGTTGCCAGGCGCTGCGGGTGGAGGCCCAGGTTTTCCACACGCCGATGAGCTGTTCCACCGGCGCGAGCGCGCGGCCCATGAGCACCGAGCCGACCATCATCATGCCGGGGGTGATGCGTCCTTCGAGCGCCAGCAGCGCGCCGACGCCCAGGATGAGTGACTGCAGCGCGGTGCGGAAGAACTTGGTGGTGGCCATCACGATGCCGGCCTTCTCGCTGGCGTCGGCCTGCAGTTGCAGGAAGCGGCTGTGCAACGCGAACCAGCGGTTCATCAGCGCCGGCAGCATGCCCATGGCTTCGATCACCTCGGCGTTGCGCAGGTTGTTGTTGGCCAGCTGGCCGGCGTTCACGGCCATGCTGTTGGCCTCGGCCAGCGGCTGGCGCGAGACGCGTTCGTTGGCCCAGGCCAGCACCACCAGCGTGGCCACGCCACACACGGCGAACACGCCCAGCACCCAGTCGAACAGGAAGATGACCACCAGGTAGATCGGGAACCAGGGTGCGTCGAAGAAGGCGAACACGCCCTGGCCGGTGATGAACTGGCGCACCGTGGTCAGGTCGGCCAGCGCCTGGCCGGCGTTGCCGCCGCCGCGCCGGAGGTTCTGTTCGAACGAGGCGGTGTAGATGCGCTGGTTGAGCTGCATGTCCAGCTGGGCGCCGACGCGCACCAGCATGAAGCTGCGCACGAACTCCAGCCCCGCCTGCAGCAGGAAGGCGCCCAGCACCATGAGCGTGAGCATGAGCAGCGTGGTCTCGTTCTGGCTGGTCATGACGCGGTCGTAGACCTGCAGCATGTACAGCGAGGGCACCAGCATCAGCAGGTTGATGACCGCGCTGAACACGCCGACGCTGCGAAAGGCCGAGCGGAACCCGGCCAGGGCCTGGCCGATGGGGTCGGTGGGCGATGTCAGTCGGGACAGCATGGGTGCAGGGCGTGGCTGGTGGTGGGAGGGCGGACAACGCAGGCGGGCCCGGGTGCCGTCGCCCGTTTGAGCGCTTGTGACCGATGTCACAAAAGTGCGCGCGGCGCCGCAGCCCGGAGGACCTTTGTCGTGCTGCATAGGTTGCCCGATGTGGTCCGCGCCAAACGCCGGAGCAGCGGGGGAAAGTGCCTGTTCTTCCCGCCATTGCGCAGGGGCCGGATTCCTAACATGCCTCAAGCCCCGGTGCCTCAAGTTGCTGCGCCGAAAGCCGATCCCATCAGAGTGGCCGGCTTTTGACCTTCCGATGGATGGTGTCCGGTCGATTGCCGAATCCCTGCATACGCGTGGCCCTGGCCCGCACTTAGGAGTGCCTCATGAGCATCATCACCGGTCTGTCCCCCGTGGAAATCGCAGCCCTGACCACCACCGACATCGCTGGATTGACCACGGCAGACGTTGCCGAATTCACCGTTGCTCAGATCCCGGCCCTCACCAGTGCCCAGATCCAGGCCTTGTCGGTGGGCAATGTCGCGGCTTTTTCGACCGTGCAGTTCCCGGCCCTCACCGCCGCTCAGATCGCGGCCATGACCGCCGGTCAGATCGCGGCGATCGAGGTGGCCGACATCGCGGTGATGACCAAGACCCAGGTGACCGCCATCGAGGCCGCCGACGCCGCTTCCCTGACCGCTGGTCAGATCGCCGCGCTGACCACCGCCCAGGCCAGCGGCCTGACCTCGGCCCAGCTGGCCGCCATGAGCAGCACCCAGATCCAGGCCATCGAAAGCCAGGACCTCGCGCAGCTGACCACGCTGGCCATCAAGGGCCTGGCCGCCGAAGACATCGCCGCGCTGTCGTCGGGGCAGGTCGGGGCCCTGACCTCGGCCCAGCTGGCGTCCTTGTCCGCCGTGCAGCTGGCCGCGCTGGCTGCGTCGGTGGTGGACGACCTGTCCACCACCGCCGTCAAGGGCCTGACCACCGCCCAGGTGGCGGCGCTGTCCTCGGACCAGATCGCGGCCCTGACCTCGGCCCAGCTCGGTGCGCTGAGCGTGGCGCAGATCGCGGCCATCGAAACCGCCGACGTGGACAACATCAGCGCCGCGGCGCTGCCGGGCTTGACCAGCACCCAGATCGCCGGGCTGACCAGCGCCCAGGTGACCAGCCTGACCACCACACAGATCGCCGCCCTGACGGCGGCCCAGGTCGGGGCCATCGCCACCGACGACCTCAAGCTGCTGAGCACCGCGCAGATCGATGCCCTGAGCTCCACCCAGGTCGCGGGTCTGAAGGGCACACAGCTCGCCCAGTTGTCCACAGCGCAGCTGGCCGCGCTGGGCACCGACGTCGCTGGCATCGCCACCGGCGCCATCTCGGGCCTGACCACGGCCCAGATCGTGGCCCTGTCCACCGACCAGGCCGCCGCGCTGACCTCGGCACAGCTGGCCAAGCTGACCGCAACCCAGCTGGCCGCCGTGCAGACCGTTGACCTGGTCCAGATCACCACCGACGCCTTGCCCGGCCTGAGCGCGACCCAGATCGCCGCGCTCACCACCGCCCAGGTGGCCGCCCTGACCACGGGCCAGATCGCCGCGCTGAGCAATGCCCAGATCGCGGCCATCGCCGTCGATGACATCAAGAAGCTCAGCAACGCGCAGATCGCCGCCTTGAGCGGTGCACAGGCCGGGGCCCTGACCTCCGGCCAGATCGCAGCCCTGAGCACGGCCCAGGTCGCGGCCATCGAGTCGGCCGACTTCGGCAACCTGTCCACCAGCGCCGTCAAGGGCCTGAGCACGGCGCAGGTGGTGGCACTGACCACCGCCCAGGCGGCCGCGCTGACGGCCGCCCAGGTGGCCGCGCTGTCGCCGGTGCAGATGGCAGCCATGGCCACCAACGACCTGCAGCAACTGGGCACGGACCAGATCGTGGCACTGACCACGGCGCAGGCCGCGGCGCTGAAGTCGAACCAGCTGGCCGCGCTGAGCACCACCCAGGTGGCCGCGCTCGAAACCGCCGACCTTGCCGCCCTGACCGCCACCGCGGTCAAGGGCCTGACCACCGCCCAGGTGGCCGCGCTGACCGCCAGCCAGGTGGGGGCGCTGACCTCGGCCCAGATCGCCGCCCTGGCCACGGCCCAGATCGCCGCCATCTCCACCGACATCGCCAGCCTGGGCACCGCCGCCGTCAAGGGCCTGACCACCGCCCAGGTGGTGGCCCTGAGCACCGCCCAGGTGGCCGCGCTCACCCCCGCCCAGATCGCGGCCCTCACGCCCGCCCAGGTGGCGGCCATCGCCACCAACGACATCACCCAGCTGGACGCGACCCAGATCGCCGCGCTGACCACGGCGCAGGCCGCCGCCATCACGCTGGCCCAGCTCAAATTGCTGAGCACCACCCAGCTGGCCGCGCTGGAAACCGCCGACGTGGGCGCCCTCAGCGCCGCGGCGCTCAAAGGCGTCAGCACCGCCCAGGTGGCCGCCCTGTCGGCCGGCCAGGTCGCCGCACTCACCTCGACGCAGCTCGCGGCCCTGAGCACCACGCAGATCGGCGCCATCGAAGCGGCCGACGTGCCCAGCATTTCGACCAGCGCCATCAAGGGCCTGACCACCGCCCAGGTGGTGGCCCTGACCACCGCCCAGGTGGCCGCGCTGACGACCGGCCAGGTGGCCAGCCTGACGCCGGTGCAGGTGGCGGCGCTCGCCACCAACGACATCCAGCAACTGGCGGCGGACCGCATCGCGGCCCTGACCACGGCCCAGGCCGGTGCCCTGACCTCGGCCCAGCTGGCCGCGTTGAGCACCGCCCAGGTGGCCGCGCTGGAAACGGCCGATGTGGCCAAACTCAGCCTCGGGGCCCTCAAAGGCCTGAGCACCGCCCAGGTGGACGCGCTGAGCACGGCCCAGCTTGCGGCCCTGACCTCGGCCCAGCTGGGTGCCCTGAGCGCAACCCAGATCGCTGCCATCTCCACCGACATCGCCAGCCTGAGCGACGCCTCCCTGCAGGGCCTGACCACGGCGCAGATCGTGGGCCTGACCACCACGCAGGTGGCGGCCCTGTCGCCGGCGCAGATCGCCGCGCTCAAGCCGACCCAGATCGCCGCCATGGCCACCGACGACCTGGCTGCGCTGAGCACCGCCCAGATCGTGGCCCTGACCACCGCCCAGGCCGGCGCCCTGACCTCGGCCCAGGTGGCCAAGCTGACCACCACCCAGGTGGCTGCGCTGGAAGACGCCGACCTGGCCAAGCTGACGGCCACCGCCGTCAAGGGGCTGACCACGGCCCAGATCGATGCCCTGACCACGACCCAGCTGCAGGCCCTGACCTCGGCCCAGCTGGCCGCCCTCAGCGGCGCCCAGATCGGCGCCATGTCGGCCGACATCGCCAGCCTGAGCCCGTCGGCACTGGCCGGTCTGAGCACGGCCCAGATCGTGGGGCTGACCACGGCGCAGATCGCCGCCCTGAGCCCGGCCCAGATCGCGGCTTTCTCCACCGCCCAGATCGCCGCCATGGAGGCGGCGGATGTGGGGGCGATGAGCACCGCCCAGATCGCCGCCCTGACCACCGCGCAGGCGGCCGCCCTCAAGTCCACCCAGATCGCCGCCCTGACCACCGCGCAGGTGGCCGCCATCGAAGCGGCCGATGTGGCCAAACTCAGCGTCAGCGCCGTCAAGGGCCTGGGCGCTGACGACATGACCGCCCTCACCGCCGCCCAGGTGGCCGAACTGAGCGCGGCCCAGCTCGCCGCCCTGAGCGCGGCCCAGGTGGCCGGCCTCTCGACCGACATCGCCAGTCTGACCACCGCTGCGCTGCAGGGCATGACCACCGCGCAGGTGGTGGGGATTTCCTCTGCCCAGGCCGCTGCGCTGACCACCGCGCAGATCGCCGCCCTGACCACGGCCCAGGTGGCCGTCCTGGCCACCGACGACGTGCAGGCCCTGAGCGCCGGCCAGATCGCCGCCCTCACCACCGCGCAGGCCGCCGCGCTCAAGTCCGCCCAGCTCGCCGCGCTGAGCACCACCCAGGTGGCGGCCATCGAGATCGCCGACCTGGCCAAGGTGGCGCCCGCCACACTCAAGGGCCTGACCACCGCGCAGGCCGCCGCCCTCACGGGTGCCCAGGTCGGTGTGCTGACCTCGGCCCAGGTGGCCGCGCTGAACACCGCCCAGGTGGCCGCCCTGTCCACCGACATCGCCAGCCTGAGCACCGACGCCATCAAGGGCCTGAGTTCGGCCCAGCTGGTGGCCCTGACCACGGCGCAAGCCGCCGCGCTGAGCGCCGACCAGATTGCGGCCCTGTCCACCGCCCAGGTGGGCGCGCTGGCCACCGACGACCTGCAGGCCCTGAGCGCCGGCCAGATCGCCGCGCTGACGACCACGCAGGCCGCCGCCCTCAAGTCCAACCAGGTCGCGGCCCTGACGACCACGCAGGTCGCGGCGCTGGAAAACGCCGACCTGGCCAAGCTGTCCAGCGCCGCCGTCAAGGCGCTGACCACCGCACAGCTGCAAGCCCTGTCCGGCAGCCAGGTTGGGGCGCTGACCTCGACCCAGATCGCCTCGCTGAGCACCGCGCAGCTGGCGGCCATCGAATCGGCCGACATGGCCAGCCTGAGCGCCAGCGCCATCGTGGGCCTGACCACCGCCCAGGTGGTGGCCCTGAGCACGGCCCAGGTGAGCGCGCTGGGCACCGCAGCCGTGGCCGCGCTGACCAGTGCCCAGACCAAGGCCCTGCAAACCGTCGACGTGGCAGCCCTGACGGCCGACCAGGTGGGCGCCCTGAACTACGTGCAGATCGGTGCCCTGAGCACCGCGCAGATCGCGGCGCTGACCACCCCGCTGAGCGCCGACCAGCAGGCCATCCGCCTGGTGACGCAATGGACGGCCGCCCAGGTGGCCGCCAAGACGACGGCCGAGATCGCCGCCCTGACCTCGGTGCAGGCCTCGGCCCTCTCGCCGGTGCAGATCGCGGCCATGAGCACCAAACAGATCCAGGCGCTGGAGACGGTTGACCTGGCCCAGCTGGCGACCCAGACCGTCGCCGGCCTGAGCACCGCCCAGGTGCGTGCGCTGACGCTGGCCCAGGTGGCCGCGCTCACGCCCACCCAGGTCGCGGCCATGCAGACCGCCGACATCAACGCCCTGACCACCACCCAGATCCAGACCCTGAGCGCCGCCCAGGTGGGCGCGCTGACCGCTGCGCAGATCAGGGCGCTGGGCACCGACGACATCCGCACCCTGAGCCTGGACCAGGTCGGTGCGCTGACGGCCGACCAGGTCGCCGCCATGAATTCCACCCAGGTCGCAGGCCTCTCGCCCACCCAGTTCGCGGCGCTCACGCCCAGCGAAGTGGCGGGCCTGTCCACGGCCGTGATCCCGGCGCTGAGCAACGCGCAGATCGCGGCGCTGACCACGGCCCAGGCGGCCGCCCTGACGGCGGCCCAGGTCGCCAAGATCGGCACCGCCCAGCTGGCGCTGATGGAAAACGCCGACCTGGCCAGCCTCTCGACCACCGCCGTCGCGGCCCTCACTTCGGTCCAGATCGCGGCCCTGACCACGGCCCAGGTGCCGGCGCTGACCACCGGCCAGATCGCCGCGCTGACCACGGCCCAGGTCAAAGCCCTGCAGACGGTGGACCTGGCCCGCCTGAGCACGGCCCAGATCGCCGCCCTGACCGGCGCGCAGACCTCCGCCCTGACCACCGCCCAGGTGGCCGCGTTGTCCACCGCCCAGCTGGTGGCGCTGGACCCGGCCGACGTGGCCCAGCTGTCCACCGCCGCCATCGTGGCCCTGAGCACCGAACAGGTCAGCCGGCTCACGCCGGCCCAGGTGGCCGCGCTGACCACGGCCCAGGTGCGGGCCATCGCCACCAACGACCTGTCCGCGCTCACGACCGGCCAGATCCAGGCCCTGAGCGCCGGCCAGCTCGGCGCGCTCAGCACGGCCCAGCTCAAGCTGTTGACTGCCAGCCAGATCGCCGCCATCGATGCGGCCGATGTGGGCGCCCTGCCCACCACCAGCATCGCCGCGCTGACCACGGCCCAGGTGCGTGCCCTCACGCCCACCCAGATGGCCGCCCTGACCAGCGCCCAGGCGCCCAAGCTGACGACGGCCCAGATCGCGGCCATCGAAACGGTCGACCTGGTGCAGCTGTCGGCCAGCGCCCTGGGCAGCCTGGGCACGGCCCAGGTACAGGCCCTGACCGCCAGCCAGGTGATGGCCCTGACCACCGCCCAGATCGCCGCGCTGAGCGCGACGCAGGTGGCGGCGCTGGACGGCAGCGACTTCGCGCTGCTCTCGGCCAGCCAGCTGGCCCACCTGGACCCGACCGTGATCCCGACGCTCAAGACCGCCCAGATCGCGGCCCTGACGACGGCGCAGATCGGTGCCCTGTCCACCGCCCAGATCCAGGCCCTGACCACCACGCAGATCCAGGCCCTGACCACTGCCCAGGTGCGTGCGCTGCCCGAGGACAGTCTGGTCAAGCTCACCACCGCGCAGATCCGTGCGCTGGAGTCGGCCGACCTGCGCGCCCTGACCACGGCGCAGATCCAGGCGCTGACCACCGCCCAGGTGGCCGCGCTCAGCGCCGCCCAGATCGCGCAGCTGACCAATGCCCAGGTGGCCGCCATCGAGGGCGATGACCTGGACGGCATCGCCACCGACGTCATCACCGCCCTGACCACCGCCCAGGTGCCGGTCCTGACCAGCGGCCAGATGGCGGCCCTGACCTCGGCCCAGATCGACGCCCTGACCACCGCCCAGATGGCGGCGCTGACGGGGGCCCAGATCGCGGCCATCGAAACCGCCGACCTGGCCGCCTTCGACACCACCACCATGGCCAAGCTGAGCACCGCCCAGGTGCAGGCCCTGACCACCGCCCAGGTGGGCGCGCTCACGGCCGAGCAGCTGCTGGCCCTGACCTCCACACAGTTCGCCGCGCTGACGGCGGCCCAGGTGGGCGCCATCGAAACCGCCGACCTGGCCGACCTGCCCACCACCACCATCGGCCGCCTGACGGCGCTGCAGGTGGCCGGGCTGAGCACCGCGCAGATGCGCGCCCTGAGCACCGAGCAGGTGGCCGCGCTGTCCACCGCCGCGGTCGCCGCGCTGGGCACGGCCCAGGTGCAGGCCCTCGCACCCGAGCAGGTGTCGCAGCTGAGCACCGCACAGGTCGCCGCGCTGAGTGCGACCCAGATCGCTGCGCTGGACGTGGAAGACCTGGCCGTGATCGACGCGGGCACCTTCGACGGCCTCACCGCCGCCCAGATCGGCGGCCTGACCCTGGCCCAGGTGCAAGGCATCACCACCGACCAGGCGGCCGTGCTGACGACCGCCCAGGTGGCCGCGCTGAGCACGCTGCAACTCTCGGCCCTGGAGACGACGGATCTGCGCGAGCTGTCCACCGCCGCCATCGCCGCGCTGTCCACCGCGCAGGCCGCAGCGCTCAACGTCGGCCAGGTGGCCGCGCTGACGCCGACCCAGATCGCCGCGCTGGAGACCGCCGACCTCGCCGCCATGACCACCGCGCAGTTCGCGGCGCTGGGCAGCGACCAGGTGGGTGCCCTGAGCACCGCCCAGGTGGCCGCCGTGACCACCGCGCAGCTGGCGTCCATCAACCCCGACGCGCTGACCGCCCTGAGCACCGGCGCCTTTGCCCAGCTGTCCTCGGCCCAGATCGCCGCCCTGACCAACGCCCAGATCGCCGGCCTCAACCCCTACCAGGTGGGCACCCTCTCGGTCGCGCAGGCCGCACACCTGGGCACCGCCCAGATCCGTGCCATCGAAACCGCCGACCTGTCCGCCCTGACCACCGCGGTGGTGCAGTCGCTGGCCACCGCCCAGGTGGCCGCGCTGACCAACGCCCAGGTCCAGGCCCTGTCCACCGACCAGGCGGCCGTGCTGACGTCCGCCCAGGTGGGCGCGCTGAGCACCTCGCAAGTGGCGGCCCTGGAAACGGCCGACCTCGTCAGCCTCAGCGCCGCCGCGCTGGCCGGTCTGGGCACCGACGACATCGTCGCGCTGACCACCGACCAGGCCGCCGCCCTCACCGCGGCCCAGGCCGATGCCCTGAGCACCGCCCAGGTGGCCGCGCTGGAAACGCGCGACCTGCGCCTGCTGTCCACCGCCGCCATCGCGGCACTGGACGCCGCGCAACTGACCGCGCTGAGCGACGAGCAGCTCGCCACGCTGACCACCGCCCAGGTGCGCGCCATTGAGGTGGCCGACCTGCAGGCCCTGGCCAACGCCGACCTCACGGCGCTGACCTCGGCCCAGATCGCGGCGCTGAGTTCCGAACAGTTCAGCGGCCTGACCGCCGGGCAGATCGCCGCCATCGACGCGGCCGACCTGCAAGGCGTGTCCACCGCCGTGCTGGCCCAGATGACCACCACCCAGGTGCAGGCGCTCACGCCGGCCCAGGTCACCGCGCTGAGCGCCAGCCAGCTCAACGCCCTGAGCAGCACCCAGCTGAACGCGCTGACGGCCGGCCAGGTGGCCGCCATCGACACCGCCGACATCGCCGCGCTGACCACCGCCAAGGTGGCCGCCCTGTCCACCGACGTGGTGGCCGCGCTGACCACCGCCCAGGTGGCCGCGCTCGACGCCGGCCAGGTGGCCGCGCTCAAGCCGGCCCAGATCACGGCCATCGAGATCGCCGACATCCCGGCCCTGGCCCCCGCCCGCATCGCGGGCCTGAGCACGGCCCAGCTGGCCGCGCTCACGCCGGCGCAGATCGCCGCGCTGGGCACCGCCCAGCTGGCCGCCCTCACCGTGAGCCAGGTGGCCGCGCTGAGCCCGGCGCAGCTGGCCGCCATTGAAGTGGCCGACCTGCCGTCGATGACGGTGTCGCAGATCGCGGCGCTGAGCACGGCCCAGATCGGCCAGTTCACGACCACCCAGATCGCCGCGCTGACCACGGGCCAGATCCAGGCCATCGAGACCGCCGACCTGGTGCAGCTGAGCAACGCCCAGCTGGTCGCCCTGACCTCCGACCAGGTCGCGGCCCTGACCACGGACCAGCTGGCCGCGCTCACGCCGGCCAAGATCGCGCTGTTCGACGCCGCCGACGTGACCGCCATGAGCGTGGCCCAGCTGCAGTCGCTGAGCACCGCGCAGATCCGCGCCCTGACGCCGGCCCAGATCGCCGCCCTGACCAGCACCCAGCTCAACGGCCTGGAATCGGCCGACCTGGTGGCGCTGACGACCGAGCAGATCCAGGCCCTGGGCACCGCCCAGGTGGCCGCGCTGACGGCCGCCAACGTGGCGCGCCTGACCGCGGCCCAGATCGCCGCGATGGAAACCGCCGACCTGGCCGCGCTGACGACCGAGCAGATCGCCGCGCTGACCACGGCGCAGTTCCGCGCCCTGAGCACGGCCCAGATCGACAAGCTCACGACCACCCAGGTGGCGGCCATCGAGGCGGCCGACCTGGCCACGCTGAGCACCGGCCAGATCGAGGCCATGACCGCGGCCCAGCTGCAGGCCCTGACGCCGGCCCAGATCGCGGCCCTCACAGCGGCCCAGCTGCAGGCCATCCAGACGGCCGACCTGGTCACGCTGAGCACCGCCCAGATCGCCGCGCTGACCACGGCCCAGATCGATGACCTGAACACCACGCAGATCGCCGCGCTGACCACCACGCAGCTCGCCGCCATTGAAACGGCCGACGTGGCCAAGCTGACGACGGCGCAGATCGTGGCCCTGACCACGGCCCAGATCGACGACCTGAGCACCGCCCAGGTGGCCGCGCTGACCACCACCCAGCTGCAGGCGCTGGAAGACGAAGACCTGGTGCGCCTGACGACCGATCAGATCGCCGCGCTCTCGGGCAGCCAGCTCGCCGGGCTGACCACCCGCCAGATCGAGCTGCTGACCACCGCGCAGGTGGCCGCCATTGAGACGACCGACATCGACGAGCTGACCACCGCCCAGATCGTGGCGCTGAGCAGCGGCCAGGTCGAGAAGCTGACCACCGCCCAGATCGCCGCGCTGACCACCGCGCAGCTGGTGGCGCTGGAAGACATCGACGTGCCCGCGCTGACCACGGCCCAGATCGCCGCGCTGACCACCACCCAGATCAGCAAGCTCACCGCCGACCAGCTGGTGCGCCTGTCGGGCAGCCAGATCGCCGCGATCGAGACCGCCGATCTGGTCAAGCTCACCTCGGCCCAGATCGACGCGCTGAGCGTGGCGCAGATCGGGCAGCTGAGCACCGACCAGGTGCCGGCGCTGACGACCGAGCAGCTGGGCTGGCTGGGCACGGCCGACGTGGCCGGCCTGGGCACCGCCCAGGTCCAGGCCCTGACCACGGCACAGGTGCAGGCGCTGAGCGCCGGCCAGCTGGCCGCGCTGACGCCGACCCAGATCGCCGCGCTGACCAGCACCCAGCTGGGCGCGCTCACCGTGGGCCAGCTGCCCTCGCTGACCACGGCGCAGATCCAGGCCATCGAAGTGGGCGACCTGCCCCTGATGACCACGGCCCAGATCGTCGCCCTGACCACCGAGCAGGCCGCTGCCCTGACCGTGGGTCAGGTTGCCGTGCTGACCACCGCGCAGGTGGCCGCCATCGAAACGGCCGACCTGGCCGCCATGGGCACGGCCCAGATCGCCGCCCTGACCACGGCCCAGGCCCGCGCGCTGACCGTGGGCCAGATCGCGGCCCTGACCACCGGCCAGATCGCCGCCATCGAGACGGCCGACGTGGCCGCGCTGACCTCGGCGCAGCTGCAGGCCATTGAAGTGGGCGATGTCCCGTCACTCACGACGGCGCAGATCGCGGCGCTGGGCACGGCGCAGATCGACAAGCTCACCACCGGCCAGGTGGCCGCGCTGACCACCGACCAGATCCAGGCCATCGAAGTGGGCGACCTGCCCCTGATGACCACGGCCCAGATCG
>NZ_JASJOY010000039.1:0-24968 GCF_031426985.1 Hydrogenophaga sp. | reverse complement strand
AGCTCACCACCGGCCAGGTGGCCGCGCTGACCACCGACCAGATCCAGGCCATCGAGCTGGCGGACCTGCCGTTCGTGACCACCGCGCAGATCGCGGCGCTGGACGCCACCCAGGTGGCCGCGCTGACCGTGGGCCAGATCGCCGTGCTGACCAAGCCGCAGATCGCGGCCATTGACGACGCCGACGTGCCTTCGCTGACCACGGCTCAGATCGCCGCGCTGACCGCCGGCCAGGCCACCGCGCTGACCAACGGCCAGCTCGCCGCGCTGACCACCGATCAGATCGCCGCCCTGGAAAACGCCGACCTGGCCGCGCTGAGCGCGGCCCAGATCGCCACGCTGTCGGGCGCGCAGATCGGTGCCCTGACGCCGGCGCAGATCGCCGCCATGACCACGGCGCAGATCGCCGCCATCGAGGTGGCCGACCTGCCGTCGCTCAGCACGGCGCAGATCGCAGCGCTGACCAGCGCCCAGGTGGGGGGCCTGAGCGTGGCGCAGATCGCCGCCCTGGGCACCGCGCAGATCGCCGCCATCGACGCCGCCGACATCGCCGCGCTGGGCTCGGCCCAGATCGTGGCGCTGACCACGGCCCAGATCGCCGGGCTGACCACGGCCCAGATCGCCGGGCTGAGCACCCAGCAGATCGTGGCGCTGGAGACCGCCGACCTGGTCCAGTTCAGCACCGCGCAGATCGCCGCCATCGAAGTGGCCGACGTGCCGGCCCTGACCTCGGCCCAGCTGCAGAACCTGACCGCAGCCCAGCTGCAGGCCCTGACGACGACGCAGATCGCCGCCCTGAGCACGCTGCAGGTCACCCAGCTGACGACCGACCAGATCCCGCTGCTGACCACCGCCCAGGTGGCCGCGCTGGAGACGGCCGACCTGGCCGCGCTCACCACCGGGCAGATCGTGAAGCTGACGACCGCCCAGGCCGCCGCACTGACCACCGCCCAGGCCGCCGCACTGACCACCGCCCAGATCGCGGCGCTGGAGACGGCCGACCTGGCCGCGCTGGGCACGGCGCAGATCGCCGCCCTGACCACGGCCCAGGCCGTGGCCCTGACGGTGGGCCAGATCGCCAAGCTCACCACCGACCAGGTGGCGGCGCTGGAAACCGCCGATCTCGCCGCGCTGAGCACCGCGCAGATCGTGGCGCTGACCGCCGCCCAGGCCGCCGCGCTGACCACCGCGCAGATCGACGACCTGACCACCGGCCAGATTGCGGCGCTGGAGACGGCCGACCTGGCCGCGCTGACCACCGCGCAGACCGCGGCGCTGACCGGCGCCCAGGTGGCCGCGTTGACCACCGCCCAGGTGGCCGCGCTGACCACGGCGCAGATCACCGCCCTCGACGTGGCCGATCTGGCCGGCATGTCCACGGTGCAGATCGTCGCCCTGACCGGCACCCAGGCCGCCGCGCTGACCACCGCCCAGGTGGCCGGCATGGGCACGGCCCAGATCGCCGCGCTCGACCCGGCCGACCTGGCCGCCATGACCACCGCGCAGATCGTGGCGCTGACCACGGCCCAGGCCCAGGCCCTGACCACCGCCCAGGTGGCCGCCATGGCCACAGCCCAGGTCGCGGCCATGGAAACCGCCGACCTGGTCAAGCTCACGACCAACCAGATCGTGGCCCTGACCACGGCCCAGGCCCAGGCCCTGACCACCGCCCAGGTGGCCAACCTGAGCACGGCGCAGATCGCCGCGCTGGAAACCGCCGACCTGGCGGCCCTGAGCACCGGCCAGGTGCTGGCGCTGACCGCTGCCCAGGTGGCCGCGCTGACCACCGACCAGATCGGCAAGCTCACCACCGAGCAGATCGGCGCGCTGGAGACCGCCGACATGGTGGCCCTGACCACCGCCCAGGTGCGTCAGCTCACCAACGCCCAGCTGCAAAAGCTCAGCGTTGAACAGCTGCAGGCCATGGAAGTGGGTGATGTCGCGGCCCTGAGCACCGCCCAGGTGATCGCGCTGACGTCGTCGCAGATCGCGGCGCTGACCGCCGCGCAGATCGCCGGCATGGGCACCGCGCAGGTGGCCGCCATCGAGGCCGCCGACATCCCGGCGCTGACCGGCGCCCAGCTGGCCGCGCTGACCACGGCCCAGGCCCGCGCCCTGGCGACGGACCAGATCGCCGCGCTGACCACCGGCCAGTTCGAGCAGCTCGAAGCCGCCGATGTGGCCGCGTTCAACACGTCGCAGATCGTGGCCCTGAGCACCGCCCAGGTGGCCGCGATGACGGCCGCCCAGGTGGCCGCGCTGACGACCGCCCAGGTCGCGGCCCTGGAAACGGCCGACCTGCGCGCCATCACGCCCACGTTGATCCCCAGCCTGACCACGGCCCAGATCCAGGCGCTGAGCCTGGCCCAGGTGGCCGCGCTGACCACCGCCCAGGTGCGGGCCCTGGAAACGGCCGATCTGGTGGCGCTCAAGCCCGACCAGGTGGAAGTCCTGACCGCGGCCCAGGTGGGTGCGCTGACCTCGTCGCAGGTCGCAGCGCTGACCACCACACAGCTGCAGGCCCTGGGCTCCAGTGCCCTGGCCGGTATCTCGCCCGAAGTCATCCCGGCGCTGACCACGGCCCAGGTGCAGGCCATCAGCCAGGCACAAATGGCCTGGCTGACCACCGCGCAGCTGGCCGCCCTGGACCTGACCGATGTGGCCGCGCTGAGCGTGACCCAGCTGCTCGGCCTGGCCGGTTCGCAGGTGGCCGCGTTCACCACCGCGCAGATTGAAGCCATGAGCTCCACCCAGCTGGCCGGCTTGTCGGCCGGCCAGGTCGGGGCGCTCACCGGCAGCCAGATCGCCGCCATCGAGGTGGCCGACCTGGACGACCTGAGCACCACGCAGATCCAGGCGCTGGGCAGCGACGTCAACGCCCTGACCACGGCCCAGATCCAGGCCCTGACCACCGCCCAGGTGGCCGCGCTGACCACGGCCCAGATCGTGGCCCTGACCAACACCCAGCTGGCGGCCATGGAAACGGCCGACGTGGCCAAGCTCACGACCGACCAGATCGTGGCGCTGACAGCGGCGCAGATCCCGGCCTTCGGCAGCGACCAGATCGCCGCGCTGACCACGACGCAGACGGCCGAGCTGAGCGCCGCTCAGATTGCGGCCATGACCTCGGCGCAGATGCCCGGCATCAGCACCGCCGCTCTGGCGCTGTTCGACACCACGCAGCTGCAAGCCATCGAGGACGCCGACTTCGCCTACCTCACGACGGCGCAGATCGCCGCGCTGACCACCACCCAGGTCACCGACCTGGAGGCCGGTCAGATCGGCGCCATGACCTCGGCCCAGGTGGGGGCGATCGAACTGGCCGACCTGGCCAAGCTCACCGTCGCGCAGATGGGCTACTTCGGGACGAGCCAGATCGCGTCGCTGACCACGGCGCAGGTGGAAGGCCTGTCCACCGAGCAGGTGAACGCCTTGTCCGGCACCCAGCTGGCGGCCCTGACGGTGACCCAGATCGCCAAGATGGAAACCGCCGACGTGGCCGCCATCTCGACCACGGCCGTGACCTCGCTGACCACCGCCCAGATGGCGGCGCTGACCACCGGCCAGGTGGCCGCGCTGACCAGTGAACAGCTGCCCCTGCTGTCCACCTCGCTGATGGCTGCGCTGAGCCCGACGCAGGTGGGTGCGCTGACCACGGCCCAGCTGCCCAAGCTGACCGACGGCCAGCTGCAGGCCCTGAGCACCGCCCAGTGGGCGGGTGTGAACACCACGGCACTGGCCGCTCTGACCAGCACCCAGATCGGCATCCTGGAGACCCAGGACATCGGCGCCCTGACCACGGCCCAGATCGTGGCCCTGACCGACAGCCAGGTGCCTGGCCTGACCAGCGCCCAGCTGGGTGCCCTGAGCACTGCCCAGCTGGTGGCGCTGGAAACGGTCGATGTGGCTGCACTGGCCAGCACCGCGATGCCGGGACTGACCACCGCCCAGGTGGCCGCGCTCACCGCCGGCCAGTTCGATGCACTGAGCTCGACGCAGATCGGGGCCATGGACAACGCCGACGTGGCCGCCTTCACGGCCGGTCACATCGCCGCCCTGACCAGCACCCAGGCCGACGGCCTGACCGCCGGCCAGCTCGGCGCCATGACCTCGGCCCAGTTCGCGGCCATGACCACGACCACGCTGGCGTCCCTGGACGCCACGCAGATCGCGGCCATCGACGCACTGGACTTCGGCACCCTGAGCACGAGCCAGATCGCCAACCTGGCCACTGTGCAGACGGCGGCGCTGACCACGGCCCAGATCGTCGCGTTGACGGCGGCCCAGATCCCGTCGCTGACCACGGCGCAGATCGCCAACCTGACCAACACCCAGATCGCGGCCATCGAGGTCAACGACCTGGCCCTGTTCGACGCGACGCAGATCGCCGCCCTGACCGCCGGCCAGGCGCCCGCGCTGACCACAGCGCAGGTGCAGGGGCTGACCACCACGCAGTTCCAGGCGCTGGAGACCGCCGACCTGGCCGCCTTCACGGCCGGTCAGATCGCTGCGATCCAGAACGAAGACATCGCGGTGCTGTCGACGACGCAGATCGGTGGCTTGACGGCCGCCCAGGTGCAGGCGCTGACGGTCACGCAGATCGTCACCATGACCGGTGCCCAGCTGGCCGGGATCGAAACCGCCGACTTCGCGACCATGGGCACGGCCCAGATCGCGGCGATCCAGGCGGTGGACATCCCCAGCCTGACGACGACCCAGATCACGGCGCTGACCAACACCCAGTTCGCCGCGTTCACGACCGACCAGATCGCTGCCCTGACGGTGCCCCAGATCGACCAGCTCACGGCCGGTCAGCTGGCTGCCCTGGACATGGCGCGGTCGGCCGCGTTCACGGTCGAGCAACGGGCTTCGATGGAGGTCGCGCAGACCGGCGCCCTGGTCTCGCCCCTGGTCTTCGACCTCGACGGCAACGGCATCCACACGGTCAGCCTGGCCGACGGTGTGGTGTTCGACATCGACGCCGACGGCGCGCTGGACCAGACCGGCTGGGTGGGCAGTGGCGACGGCCTGCTGGCCCTGGACCGCAACGGCGACGGCAGCATCAACGACGGTTCGGAACTGTTCGGCACGGCCACGCGCCTGGCCGACGGCAGCACCGCCGCCGACGGCTTTGCCGCCCTGGCCGCGCTCGACAGCAACGGCGACGGCAGCATCAGCCTGGCCGATGTGGACTTCGCCGCCCTGCGCGTCTGGCAAGACGCCAACGGCGACGGTGTCAGTCAGGCCGGCGAGCTGAGCAGCCTGAGCGACCTGGGCATCGTGTCCATCGACGCCAACGGCCAGGCCACCTCGGTCTGGGACAGCGGCAACTGGGTCGGCCTGACTGCCGGCTACCAGACCACCGACGGCCAGACCCACGAGGTCGCCGACGTGTGGTTCGCCACCGCCGACGTGGCCGATGCGGGTGTGCAACTGGTGGGTGTGAGCCAGCCGCCGATCGATCCGCTGGCCTGAGGCCACTGACGGCCGGGCGGCAGCGCCTGGCCCGTGATCCGCCCGAAGCCGGGCCCCTGCGAAGGGGCCCGGCTTCGGTGCGTCCGTCGTCCGGTGAACTGGCGGGGTTTGGCCGGCCTGTTCCGGGTTTTGCGACCGGCGCGGCGCACCTACCATGGCTGGCACCACCGGTCCGTGCGCTGCGCGCGCGTGGGCCGGGTGACTTGCCCACGAAAGCCGCCCATGAACGCACCCGCCTCCGTCACCGCTGCCGACACCGCCGCTCCCCCGCTGGACGCCTTCCAGGTCATCGCCGCGGGGGACCGCCTGTGCGCCACCCAGGGCCCGCAGCAGGCCGCAGCGCTCTACCAGCAATGGCTGGCCGGCAGCACATCGCCGCTGCGCCACGTGGTGCAGTTCAACCTGGGCGTCATCTACGGCCAGCTGCAGCTGCACGAACAGGCCGAAGCCGCCTACCGCGCCGCCATCAACAGCAAGCCCGACTTCGCCCAGGCCTGGTTCAACCTCGGCGCCACCGTGGAGCGCCTGGGCCGCAAAGAGCACGCGCTGACCATCTGGCAGTCCATGCTGGACCACCCGCTGGTCACGCCCACGCACCAGAAAGACCTGTACCTGCTGGTGGTCAACGGCATGGGCCGCCTGCTGGAGGAAATGCGCCAGTACGACCGGTCCGAAGGCCAGCTGTTCGCCAGCCTGCTGGCCGAGCCGCAGCAACCCAAGGTCATCCAGCACTGGGTGCACCTGCGGCAAAAGCAGTGCAGCTGGCCGGTGTTCACGCCCGTGCCCGGTCTGGGGCAGGGCGAGGTGCTCAAGGCCACCTCGCCGCTGGCCATGCTCTCGGCCAGCGACGACCCCGGCCTGCAGCTGGCCACGTCGATCCGCTTCATCACCGAAAAGGTCAACCTGCGCGTGCCACGCCTGGCGCCCGAAAAAGGCTACCGGCACGAGAAGCTGCGCATCGGCTTCCTCTCGTCGGACTTCTGCCTGCACGCCGTGTCGCTGCTGACGGTGGAACTGCTGGAACTGCTGGACCGCGACCGCTTCGAGGTCTACGGCTTCTGCTGGAGCCGCGAAGACGGTTCGGCCCTGCGCGCCCGCGTGGTCCAGTCCTTCGACCACTACGTGCGCATCGCCGACCTGGACGACGCCAGCGCCGCCCGCGCCATCCGCGAGGCCGAGATCGACGTCGTGGTGGACCTGCAGGGCATCACCTCGGGCGCGCGGCCCGACATCATTGCGCACAAGCCGGCTCCGGTGCAGATCACCTACCTGGGCTTTCCCGGCCCGACCGGCCACCCGGGCATCGACTACGTGGTGGCCGACCGCTTCCTCATCCCCGACGCCGAGCGCCCCTTCTACACCGAGACCCCGCTGTACCTGCCGCACGTCTTCCAGTGCAGCGACCGCCAGCGCCCGGTGGCGCCGCTGCCCAGTCGGGCGCAGTGCGGCCTGCCCGAAGACGGTTTCGTCTTCTGCTCGTTCAACAACAACTACAAGTTCACCGAAGAGGTCTTTGCCAGCTGGATGCGCATGCTCACAGCCGTGCCCGGCAGCGTGCTCTGGCTGCTGGCCGACAACCCCTGGTCGCAGGCGTCGCTGACGCGCCGCGCCGGCGAACACGGTGTGGACCCGGCGCGCCTGCTGTTCGCGCCGCGCGTCTCGCCCGAGCAGTACCTGGCCCGCTACACCGCGGCCGACCTGTTCCTCGACGCCTACCCCTTCAACGCCGGCACCACCGCCAACGACGCGCTGTGGATGGGCCTGCCCGTGCTCACCCGCTCGGGCCGCACCTTCGCCTCGCGCATGGCCGGCAGCCTGCTGACCGCGCTGGACCTGCCCGAACTCATCACGACGACGCTGGCCGACTACGAAGCCCGTGCCATCGACATCGCCACCCAGCCCGCGCTGCACGCCGACCTGAAGCAGCGCCTGAAGGCCGGCCGCAGCCAGTCGCCCCTGTTCGACATGCCGCGCTTCGTGCAGGACTTTGGCGACGCGGTCGAGCGCGTGGCCATCCGCGGCTGATCCCGTCGGGCAGGTGGGGGCCGAGGCCGATCTGTCCTGTCGGCCCTTCTTTCCGGAAGCCCCAAAACAAAACCCCCGTGGAACGCTCCACGGGGGGTTTGTTTTGTCGGGGTCGTTCAAGCCCCCGCGGGGGCCTGATCTCAGGCCATTTCAGGCCAGGGCCGGTTCGGCCGCCTGCGCCTGGGGCAGGGCCAGGTTGAAGGCCTTGCAGACCTCGGGATCGGGTGTTCCCTTGAAGGCCCAGGCCGTCACTTCCAGGTTGCCGCTGGTGCAATAGATGTGGCCGAAGCCGGCGGCCACCAGCGCCTTGGACAGCGACTTCGGCGTGAAGCCGGTCTTGTGCGCGAAGAACTCCACGCCGCTGCTCTCGATCTGCTTGCCGTAGCCGTAGAGCACGTCCATCACCGTGATGGGGCCGAGCGACGACTGGTAGAGCACATCCTCGATGTCCAGGCCGCGCTCCACCACGGCCTGCATCACCGCACCCACGTCGGGCACGCGGATGTGGGCAAAACCGCTGTCGCTGAGCACATGGCGGAAACCCGCCAGCACCTTCTTCACATCGTGGTGGTAGTAGTGTTCCAGGTTGTGCGAGCAGTAGATGGCGTTGAACTGGCCGGCGTCCAGGGTGGACAGCAGGCGCGCGTCGCAGCAGATGTCGGGCTGGCCGGTCGGGTCGATGTCCAGCAGCAGGTGTTCGTAGCCCGTGTAGGCGGGGGGCAGGGGGATGGCCTTGCTGTTGCCGCCCACGTTGAGTACTTTTTTCAAGGTTTCCGTCCTTGGCTGGATGCCGGCTGGTGTAGGGATGCGCCGCTGGGGTGGGGCGGCGGGCGTGAAAGAAATTTTAGGAATCCGTGGGCCGGGGAAAGCCCGGAACAGGTGTTCGCGGACCGTCCTGTTCGGGGGGGCAGCGTTTGATGACCATGCCCTGGCCGGTGGGCAGGGGCATGACGCGGTAGCCGCGGGCGGCGAACCAGGGGTCTTCGGCCTGCTTCTGCTTGCGGTAGGCGGCCCATTCGTAGTCGTCCAGCACGATGACGCCGCCGGGCACGACGCGGTCGAACAGCGCCTCCAGCGTGGCCAGCTCGCCCTCGGCGTTGTTCAGGTCGATGTGCAGGAAGGCCACCTGCTCGGGGCAGCCCTGCACGAACGACTCGGGGATCAGGCCCTTGATCAGCCGCACCTGCGGATAGGCCGCGAAGCGGGCGCAGACCTGTTCAAAAAAACCCGCCTGCTGGCCGGCGAAATCGTGGCCCTGCACCGGGTGGTAGTCGTAGGTGTCGAAGCCCCAGAAGGTCTTGGGGAAGGCGGTGCCGCCCAGGTAGTCGGCCACCGTCTTGATGCCTGTGCCGGTGTAGACGCCGCACTCGACAAAATCGCCCGGCAGGTGCACGCAATGGCAGGCGGCCGTGGCCAGGATGTAGCGGCGCCAGGCGATGGCCTGGTCGGCGTCGTTCTGGATGTTGTCGGTCCAGGCCTTGCGGAAGGCGTCGTCCTCGAACAGCGAGTTGTTGCGCCCCCAGGTGATCAGGTTGTCGCCGATGTAGTGGCCGGGCGAGATCAGGGTCTTGAGCTCGTCGATCAGCTGGTAGAAGCGGACGGGGTCGCTGATGCCCCAGGACTTCTGGGTCGAGAAGCTGACGATCTCGTTCATCGGCAGGGGCTTGAGCGCTGGGAGGTCCATGGATGACTCGGTGTGTTGGGTGGGCGCAGGAAGGCTGGCCCTGCTGAAAATTCTAGGAACGCCGGCCCCGGACTTGAGCCGGATAAACCGGGCATTCGACCGCTATCTCGGCGCTTCAGGCGCCCAACGGATAAAATTGTTGCCCTGCGAGCCGGTGCTTCCCCGGCTCGCTTTTTTTCTGACTTGGAAGCCATGTAGAGGACCACCATGTACAAAAACCTCGCTGCCGCGCTCGCGGCCGCCTGTTTTTTCTCCCCCGCTTTTGCCCAAACCACGACGCCGGTCAAAGCCGCGTTCGTCTACGTCGCGCCGCTGACCGACGCCGGCTGGGTGCGCCAGCACGACCAGGGTCGCCTGGCCGTGGAGGCCGCGCTGCCCGGTCAGGTCAAGACCACCTACGTTGAGAACGTGGCCGAAGGCCCGGACGCCGAGCGTGTCATCCGCGACCTGGCCGTGCAGGGCCACCAGATCATCTTCACGCCCAGCTTCGGCTACATGGAACCCACGCTCAAGGTGGCGCGCGAGTTCCCGACCGTGAAGTTCGAATCGGTCACCGGCTACAAGACGGCGCCCAACGTGGCCACGTCCAATGCGCGCTACTACGAAGGCCGCTACCTCGCCGGCATCGCGGCGGGGCGCATGGCCACGCAGGCCGGCTATGTGGCGGGTTTTCCCATTCCTGAGGTGATCCAGGGCATCAACGCCTTCACCCTGGGCATGCGCTCGGTCAACCCCCAGGCCAGCGTGCGCGTGGTCTTCCTGGGCGAATGGTTCAACCCCACGCGTGAGCGCGAAGCCGCCATGAGCCTGATGAACCAGGGCGCCGAGGTGCTGGCCTTCCACACCGGCTCCAACGCGGTGATGGTGGCGGCGCAGGAACGCGGCAAGCTGGCCGTGGCCTACCACTCCGACATGCGCAAGGTCGCGCCGGACGCGCAGGTGGCCGCCGTCACCCACCAGTGGGGCGACTACTACACCCGCCGCGTCAAGGCCGTGCTGGACGGCAGCTGGAAGAGCGCCCAGGTCTGGGGCGGCGTGCGCGAGGGCATGATCCGCGTCGATGGTTTTGGCAGCAAGGTGCCCGTCGCCGTGCAGGCCGAAGTGCTGGCCCGCCAGAAAGACATGGCGGCTGGCCAGCTGGCCGTGTTCAGCGGTGGCAAGACCGGCGTGAAGGACAACGAGGGCAAGACCGCCATCGCCGCCGGCCAGGCGCTGGACGACGGCGCCATCCTGGGCATGAACTGGCTGGTCGAGGGCGTGGCCACCAAGCTGCCGCGCTGAATGGGTCACTGAATCACCCCGCGCCGCCTGCGGCGTCATCTCCTGACAGGGCGGTCGGGCGATGCCTGCCGCCGGGCGAAGCCCGATCGGCGGCATCTTGGTCCAGGCGCATGGTGTGCATGCGTTCCGCCGTATGCCGGCGGGCGCGCTAGCGGCTAAGCTGTCGGCTCCATGAAAGCCTACCGTGCCGCCCTTCTGCGATTCGATGACGATGGCCAGCCGCTGTACGACAGCGACGGCCTGCTGGTCATCGGCCCCGACGCCACCGGCCGCCGGGTGGTGCGTGCGGCCGGCGCGCACGGTGCGCTGATCGATCGCTTCGCCGGCGTGAGCGTCGAAGACCTGCGCGGGCACATCATCGCGCCGGGCTTCGTCGATCTGCACGTGCACTACCCGCAGACCGACGTGATCGGCGCGCCCGCCGCCGGCCTGCTGCCCTGGCTGGAGCACTACACCTTCCCGCACGAAAGCCGGTTCATTGACAAGGCCTACGCGCGCGGCGTGGCCGAGTTTTTCTTCGACGAACTCCAGCGCAACGGCGTGACCACCGCGCTGACCTTCGCCACCTCGCACCCCGCGTCGGTGGACGCGGCGTTTGAAGCCGCGCAGGCGCGCGGCCTGCGCTTCATCACCGGCAAGGTGCTGCAGGACCGCCACAGTCCCGACGGTGTGCGCGACCAGACCGAGCAAAGCCTGATCGACACCGACGAGCTGATCCGCCGCTGGCACGGCGTGGACCGGCTGGGCTACGCCATCACGCCGCGCTTTGCGCCCACCAGCACCGACGCGCAGCTGCGTGGCGCGGGCGAACTGGCGGCCCGCTACGGCGACGTGTGGATCCAGTCCCATGTGGCCGAGAACCACGACGAGGTGAAGTGGGTGGCCGAGCTGTACCCGCAGGCGCGCAGCTACCTGGGCGTGTACGGCGACTTCGGCCTGCTGCGCGAGCGCGCCGTCTACGCCCACTGCATCCACCTGGACGCGACCGACCGCGCGCTGATGCGCGAGACCGGCGCGGCCGCCGCCGTCAGCCCGACCAGCAACCTGTTCCTGGGCAGCGGCTTTTTCGATTACGCCGCAGCCGACGCGGCCGGCATGCGCTACGGCCTGGCCAGCGACGTGGGCGGAGGCACCAGCTTCTCGCCCTTTCACACCATGCTGGCGGCCTACACCGTGGGCCGGGAGGGGCACACCAAACCGGGCCTGAGCCTCACGCCCGGCCAGCTCTGGTGGCAGCACACCGCGGGCGCGGCGCAGGCGCTGGGCCTGGAGGGCGTGGTGGGCAACCTCACGCCCGGGCACGAGGCCGACTTCGTGGTGCTGAACCCGAAGGCCACACCCCTGCTGGCGCGCAAGACGGCGCAGGCCAACAGCCTGGACGAGCTGCTGTTTGCATTGATCGTGCTGGGCGACGACCGCCTGGTGGTGCGCACCGTCACGGCAGGCGGCTGACGGCGATCCGGCGCCGGGCCGCCCCAAGCCGGATCAGCCCCCTTTGTCCCGGCGAAGACCGGGACTCTCCCCGTTCTTGGGGCAGCGACCCGCGCAGCGGCGGGGCGTGGGGGCGGCAGACCTGCCGCTGGGCCGCCCCAAGGCAGGTCAGCCCCCTTGGGGGGCAGCGACCCGCGCAGCGGCGGAGCGTGGGGGCGGCATCCTTACAATCGCGGGCTATTCCACGGAGCAGGCAGCATGAGCATCAAGAGCGACAAATGGATCCGCCGCATGGCCGAGCAGCACGGCATGATCGAGCCTTTCGAGCCGGGTCAGATCCGGCAGAACGCCGCGGGCCAGAAGATCGTCAGCTACGGCACCAGCAGCTACGGCTACGACATCCGCTGCGCACCCGAATTCAAGGTCTTCACCAACGTCTACAGCTCGGTGGTGGACCCGAAGAACTTCGACGAGAAGAGCTTTGTGGACATCAATTCCGACGTCTGCATCATCCCGCCCAACAGCTTTGCGCTGGCGCGCACGGTCGAATACTTCCGCATCCCGCGAAGTGTGCTGACCATCTGCCTGGGCAAAAGCACCTACGCCCGCTGCGGCATCATCGTCAACGTGACCCCGTTCGAGCCCGAATGGGAAGGCTACGTGACGCTGGAGTTCTCCAACACCACGCCGCTGCCGGCCAAGATCTACGCCGGTGAAGGCTGCGCCCAGGTGCTGTTCTTCGAGAGCGACGAGGTCTGCGAGACCTCGTACAAAGACCGCGGCGGCAAGTACCAGGGGCAGGTCGGCGTCACGCTGCCCAAGACCTGACCGGCTGGGCCTGCGCCCGGATGCCCAGCCGTTGAAGCGTCAGCGGCCAGGCAGGTCGAAGCTCAGCCGCCGCACCTGTCCGTTGGCGCCCGGAAAGTCCTGGAACGTGCCCTGCACCAGGTAAGGCACCACGGCCACCAGATCGTCGTCGCTGCCCTCGTGCACCGCGGTGGCCTCAAACACCCTGCGTGCGCCGCTGCCCGGGCCGCTTTCGCTGATGCGCAGTTGCAGCTGGCTGCGCTGCACCGTCTGCGTCACCGTGCGGTCGCCCGCGTAGCGCGCTCCCATCGGGTCGGGCACCCAGTGCCCGCCGAAGAGCCGGCCCTGCGCGTCGCGCCAGGGCGGCACATACACCCACTGATCGCTGTAAACGGGCACCAGCCGCTGGCGCTGTTGCTCGCTCAGGTCGGCCCGCACGTCCACCACGAAGCGCGCCGGTTCGCCTGCGGCCGCGAGGCGCAGGCCGAGCCGCTGCAGTTCGGCACCCACCTGGCCCTGGTAGGCCTGCAGTTCCAGGGTGCGTTGCGGGTCGGCGCTGGTGAAGCGGTAGCTGGCGCCCGCCGCGTCGGCCGGCCACTGGTTGAATCGCGTCACCTTGGCCGTGAGCGTGTGGGCACAACCGGTCAGCAGCAGCGCGGCACACAGGGTCAGCCAGGCGACGGCGCGCCCGGGGCTTTGCATAATGCGAACTGTCATTCTTTGGTATTCGGTTTTGAGCGCCGGATGCCACCCATGCCGGCCGACCATGGCGCTTGTGGGACCCCCGCCGCCATTGCCAAGTTCCGCCGATCCCTGTCACGCCCGAGGAGCCACACCATGAAATGGGAAAACAACCGCCAGTCCGACCAGATTGAGGACCGCCGAGCATCGGGTGGCGGCATGTTCGGTGGCGGCGGTGCGCCGCGCCGGGTGGGGGGCCGTGGCGTGGGCCTGGGCACCATCGCCATCGCCCTGGTGGCGGGCTGGATCTTCGGCATCAACCCCATGACCATCCTGGGCGTGCTCGGCGGGGGCGGCGACCTGGCGGCACCGGTGGAGCAGTCCGCCCCCGCGGCCAGCACGGGCCAGCCCAGCGACCAGATGGGGCAGTTCGTCGCCTCGGTGCTGGGCGGCACCGAAGACGTGTGGACCACCGTGTTCCAGCAGAGTGGGGCGCAGTACCAGAAGCCGCGCCTGGTGCTGTTCCGCGGCGCCACGCCCACGGCCTGCGGCACCGGCCAGGCGGCCATGGGGCCGTTCTACTGCCCGGGCGACCAGAAGGTCTACATCGACCTGGGTTTCTACGACACCCTGCGCCAGCAGCTGGGCGCGCCGGGCGATTTCGCCCAGGCCTATGTGATCGCGCACGAGGTCGGCCACCACGTGCAGAACCTGATGGGCGTGACCGAGCAGATGGAGCAGGCGCGCCGGCGCGTGAGCGAGCGCGAGTACAACGCGCTGAGCGTGCGGCTGGAACTGCAGGCCGACTGTTTTGCCGGCATCTGGGCCCACCACAACCACCAGTCCAAAGGCATCCTGGAACCGGGGGATGTGGAAGAGGCGCTGAACGCGGCCGCCGCCATCGGCGACGACGCCCTGCAGCGCAAGAGCCAGGGCACGGTGGTGCCCGACAGCTTCACCCACGGCACCAGCGAACAGCGCCAGCGCTGGTTCCACAAAGGCCTGGAAACGGGCAGCGTGAAGGCCTGCGACACGTTCAACACCAGAGCGCTGTAGCCCCCACGCTCCGCCGCTGCGCGGGTCGCTGCCCCCCAAGGGGGCTGGGCCTGCCTTGGGGCGGCCCGGCGGCTGGCCCGGCTACGCCCCCACGCTCCGCCGCGGCGCGGGTCGCTGCCCCAGCATCGGGCGGGGACCTGGCGCATCCCGGGCCCAGGGGCTGGGCCAGCCCGGCGGCTGGCCCGTCCGAGCCCTCGCGCCACGCCGCTGCGTGGGCCGCGCAACGCGTGGCTGGGTGAAAAACACCCGAAGTGAGACAATACCGGGTTAACGCGCACTGTGCGCGCGCACTGCAATGACCCAATCCTTCTCCGAACTCCAGCTCTCGCCCAACCTCGCCCGTGCCATCGCCGAGATGGGCTACGAGAGCATGACGCCCATCCAGGCACAGGCCATCCCGGTCGTGCTGCAGGGGCGTGACGTCATGGGCGCCGCCCAGACCGGCACCGGCAAGACGGCGGCCTTCTCGCTGCCGCTGCTGCAGCGCATGCTCAAGCACGAGAACGCGTCCACTTCCCCGGCGCGCCACCCGGTGCGGGCCCTGGTGCTGCTGCCCACGCGCGAGCTGGCGGTCCAGGTGGCCGACCAGGTCGCCCAGTACGCCAAATACACCCAGCTGCGCAGCACCGTGGTGTTCGGCGGCATGGACATGAAGCCGCAGACGCTGGAACTGAAAAAGGGCGTCGAGGTGCTGGTCGCCACGCCGGGCCGTCTGCTGGACCACATCGAAGCCAAGAACTGCGTGCTCAACCAGGTCGAGTACGTGGTGCTCGACGAGGCCGACCGCATGCTGGACATCGGCTTCCTGCCCGACCTGCAGCGCATCCTGAGCTACCTGCCCAAGACCCGCACCACGCTGCTGTTCTCGGCCACCTTTTCGTCCGAAATCAAGCGCCTGGCCAGCAGCTACCTGCAGGACCCGATCACCATCGAGGTGGCGCGCTCCAACGCCACCGCCTCGACGGTCGAGCAGCACTTCTACCGCGTCGACGACGACGACAAGCGCCAGACGCTCAAGCAGATCGTGAAAGAGCGCGGCGTGACGCAGGCCTTTGTCTTCGTCAACAGCAAGCTCGGCTGTGCGCGGCTGGCCCGTTCGCTCGAACGCGAAGGCCTCAAGACCACCGCCTTGCACGGCGACAAGAGCCAGGACGAACGCCTGAAGGCGCTGGACGCCTTCAAGCAGGGCGAGGTCGACCTGCTGGTCTGCACCGACGTGGCCGCGCGCGGCCTGGACATCAAGGACGTGCCGGCGGTGTTCAACTTCGACATCCCGTTCAACGCCGAAGACTACGTGCACCGCATCGGCCGCACCGGCCGCGCCGGCGCCTCGGGTCTGGCCGTCTCTTTCGTGAGCGCCAAAGACACGCGCCTGATGGCCGACATCGAGAAGCTGATCGGCAAGAAGCTCGAACTCGAAGCGGTGGAGCTGGAGGCCGACAAGCGCCCGGCCGGCCGCTTCAACGACGGCCAGCGCGCCTGGCGCGAAGGCGAAGACGGCAACCGCGAACCCCAGCGCGATGGGGGGCGTGAGGGCCGCGAGATCCGCGAGGCGCGTCAGAGCCGCGAAGGCCGCTCCAGCCGCGAGGGTGCTGATCGCCGCCCCCTGCGCCCGGCGCGCGCCCCGGCCGACCCCTTGTTCGACAAGCCCTACGAACCCAGCCAGCCGTCGGACGCCCCGCCGGCCTGGGAAGCGACTGCCAAGCCGGCCAGCCGCCTCTCGCCCAACATCAAGACGCGCAAGAAGGTGGCCGCGCTGTTCAAGAGCGCACCCGCGCCCGAGACCAACCCGACCGAAAACGCCTGAAGCACGGGCCGGTTCGCCGCTGGGCCGCCCCAAGGCGAATCAGCCCCCTCTGGGGGCAGCGACCCGCGCAGCGGTGGAGCGTGGGGGCGCCACTTCAGCCGCCGGGACGCTGGGCCTGTGGGCAGGCCACGCTGATCTGCTCGATGGCGTCCGGTGTGCTGCCCACGCGCGCGGCCGTCAGGCAACCGCCCCACACGCAGCCCGTGTCCAGCGGCAGCAGGTCCGACTGGTGCACGTCGCCCAGCGTGGACCAATGGCCGAACGCCACCGGTGTGCCGGCGCTGCGGCGGCCGGGCACCTCGAACCAGGGCATGAAGCCCGCGGGCGCCGCGTCGGCGCTGTCCTTGGTATCGAACTCCATCACGCCTTCGGGTGAGCAAAAACGCAGCCGCGTGAGCGCGTTGACGATCACGCGCAGCCGGTCGTAACCGCGCAGGTCGTCCCGCCAGTGGTCGGGCTGGTTGCCGTACAGGTTGTGCATCAGCACACCCCAGTCGGCGCCCCGCAGTTCGCGTTCCAGCTCGCCGGCCAGCGCCAGGGTCTGCGCCGTGTCCCACTGCGGCAGCACACCCGCGTGCACCAGCAGCCAGCCCTGCACCTGCAGGGCCATGGGGCGGTGGCGCAGCCAGGTCAGCAGGGCGTCGCGGTCGGGCGCGGCCAGGATGTCCTGCACCGTGTCGCTGCGGTGGGGTTTGCGCACGCCGTGGGCCACGGCCAGCAGGTGCAGGTCGTGGTTGCCCAGCAGGCAGTGGGCGCTGCCGTCCAGCGCCATCAGGCGGCGCAACACCGCCAGGGATTCGGGGCCGCGGTTGACCAGGTCGCCCAGCAGATAGAGGGTGTCGCGGCTGGGGGAGAAGTCGATGGTCTGCAGCAGGCGCCCGAGCGGGGCGTCGCAGCCTTGCACGTCGCCAATGAAATAGGTGGCCATGCCGCGATTGTCCATCGCGCGGTGGGCCGGGGCGGCGGCCGGCGGGGCGTGGCAGGTTCTAAGGGACAATTCCCGCAGCCATGGACACCCTGCTCATCCTTTTCCTCACCCTGCTCAACGGCGCCTTCGCCATGTCCGAGATGTCGCTCGCGGCCAGCCGCAAGGCCCGCCTGGCGGCCATGGCCGAGGCCGGCGACAAGGGCTCGCAGGCGGCGATGAAGCTGCTGGAACACCCGACCCAGTTCCTGTCGTCGGTGCAGGTCGGCATCACGTCCATCGGCATGCTCAACGGCATCGTGGGCGAGGCCGCGTTCAGCGACGGCGTGGCCGGTTCGCTGGTGGGCTGGGGCATGGCCGGGCGCACGGCCGAGGGCGTGGCCACCGGCATCGTGGTGGCGGTCATCACCTTTGTCACCATCGTGTTCGGCGAACTGGTGCCCAAGCGCATCGGCCAGCTCTACCCCGAGACCGTGGCGCGCTGGGTCTCGCGGCCCATGACCTTTGTGGCCCAGGCGGCCAAGCCCTTTGTGTGGCTGCTCACGCACACCACGCAGTGGGTGCTCCAGCTGCTGCGCATCAACACCAGCGGTCAGCAGCACGTGACCGAAGAAGAGATCAACGCCAGCCTGGAAGAGGGCGTGGACGCCGGCATCATCGAGGCGCACGAGCACCAGATGGTGCGCAACGTGTTCCTGCTCGACGACCGCCAGCTGATCTCCATCATGGTGCCGCGCGCCGACATCCAGTGGCTGGACGCGGACGACGCCGTCGAACACGCGGTGCCCAAGGCCTGGTCGGTCGGCCACTCGTGGTACCCGGTGTGCCGCGGTGGGCTGGACGACGTGGTGGGCGTGATCCACTTGCCGCGCCTGCTGGCGCTGCGCGAAGAGGGCGCGGGCGGCACCATCGGCGCGCACGCGCTGCCGGCCACCTTCGTGCCCGAGACGCTCAGCGGCATGGAGCTGCTGGAGCAGTTTCGCGCGCGCGCCACGCGCATGGCTTTTGTGGTGGACGAGTACGGCGTGGTGCAGGGCCTGATGACGCCGCTGGACCTGCTCGAAGCCATCACCGGCGAACTCTCGCCCGAGCGGCCGGTGGACGCCTGGGCCACCAAGCAGGACGACGGCTCCTGGCGGGTGGACGGTGCCATGCCGGTGGCCGAGCTCAAGGCGCGGCTGGCCATCGACGAGTTGCCCGACGAGGACAAGGGCCGCTACAACACCGTGGCCGGCCTGATGCAGACCGTGGCGGGGCAGCTGCTGGCGCAGGGCGAACACGTGGACTGCGTGGGCTGGCGCTTCGAGGTGCTCAAGCTCGAAGGTCGCCGCATCGACCAGGTGCGGATCCGCGAATGGTTCGTCGCAGACGATCAGTGATCGGCGGCTGAGCGACGGCGCGCGCGGGCCTGGGGCCGGGCGGCCTCGGCGCCCTGGCGGTGGTCGAACATCCAGTCCTTGAACGCCAGGGCCGCGGCCGACAGCCGCTTGCCGCGCGGGTACACCACGTGCCAGCGCCGGATGAGGGGGAAGCCCCGCACGTCCAGCTGCACCAGTTCGCCCAGCGCCAGTTCCGAGACCACCGTGTGGGCCGACAGCACGGCCAGCCCCAGGCCACCGGCCACGGTCTGTTTGATGGCTTCGTTGCTGCCCACCTCCAGCCGGTTCTTCAGCACGATGCCGTGCCCGGCGAAGAACTTTTCCGTGGTCAGGCGCGTGCCCGAACCGGCCTCGCGCAGGATGAAGGGTTCGTTCGCCAGGCGCTGCGGTGAGAGGCTTGTCTGCCCCACCAGCGGGTGGTCGGGCGGCGCCACCAGCACCAGCGGGTTGTCGGCAAACGCCTCGCTGACCACGTCCATCTGCTCGGGCGGCTGACCCATGATGTAGAGGTCGTCCTCGTTGCCGGCCAGGCGCTGCAGCAGCTTCTCGCGGTTGCCCACCACCATGGCCACGTCGATGCCCGGGTGCGCCGCGCAGAAGCCGCCCAGCAGCTTGGGCACGGTGTACTTCACGGTGGTCAGGATGGCCAGCTTGAGGCTGCCGCGTTCCACGCCCTGCAGCGCGGCCAGGTCCTCGGCCAGGCGCTCCATGCGGCTCTCGATGTCCTCACAGGCGTCGGCCAGCGTGCGGCCGGGGGCGGTCAGGTAGATCTTCTTGCCCAGCTGCTCGAACAACGGCTGGCCCACCGTTTCCGACAGCTGCTTGACCTGCAGCGACAGCGTGGGCGGCGAGAGGTGCAGCGCCTCGGCGGCGCGGGCAAAGCTGCTGTGGCGCGCCACGGCCAGAAAGATGCGCAGCTGGTGCAGGGTGGCGTGTCGCAGGTTCATGGGTCCTCGTTATAAATTGACTTTGATAAATCATCATAGTCAAAACATTTTACTTTTATTTATTGTTGTGGCGGCCAACAATTCGCTCCAGTTCAGAGCAGTCGCGCCCCGAAAGACAGCACAGTCCGGGCCGCTTTGGGCGACACATCGAGACGTTCGACCACCCGAGAAGGAGCAACACGCATGGCCACCAAAACCTACAACGCCGGTGTCAAGGAATACCGCAGCATGTACTGGGAACCCCACTACACCCCCAAGGACACCGACATCCTCGCGTGTTTCAAGATCACGCCGCAGCCTGGTGTGGACCGCGAGGAAGTGGCCGCCGCCGTGGCCGCCGAGTCGTCCACCGGCACCTGGACCACGGTCTGGACCGACCTGCTGACCGACCTGGACTACTACAAGGGCCGCGCCTACCGCATCGAAGACGTGCCCGGCGACGACACCTGCTTCTACGCCTTCGTGGCCTACCCGATCGACCTGTTCGAAGAAGGTTCGGTCGTCAACGTGCTGACCTCGCTGGTGGGCAACGTGTTCGGCTTCAAGGCCTTGCGCGCCCTGCGCCTGGAAGACATCCGCTTCCCGATCGCGTATGTGAAGACCTGCGGCGGCCCGCCCCACGGCATCCAGGTCGAACGCGACATGATGAACAAGTACGGCCGCCCGCTGCTGGGCTGCACCATCAAGCCCAAGCTGGGCCTGTCGGGCAAGAACTACGGCCGTGCGGTGTACGAATGCCTGCGCGGTGGCCTGGACTTCACCAAGGACGACGAGAACGTCAACAGCCAGCCCTTCATGCGCTGGCGCCAGCGTTTCGACTTCGTGCAGGAAGCGATTGAAAAAGCCGAGCGCGAGACCGGCGAGCGCAAGGGCCACTACCTGAACGTGACCGCGCCCACCCCGGAAGAGATGTACAAGCGTGCCGAGTTCGCCAAGGAAATCGGCGCACCGATCATCATGCACGACTACCTCACCGGCGGTCTGACGGCCAACACCGGCCTGGCCAACTGGTGCCGCGACAACGGCATGCTGCTGCACATCCACCGCGCCATGCACGCCGTGCTCGACCGCAACCCGCACCACGGCATCCACTTCCGCGTGCTGACCAAGGTGCTGCGCCTCTCGGGGGGTGACCACCTGCACTCGGGCACCGTGGTGGGCAAGCTCGAAGGCGACCGCGCCTCCACCCTGGGCTGGATCGACATCATGCGCGACGAGTTCATCCAGGAAGACCGCAGCCGCGGCATCTTCTTCGACCAGGACTTCGGCTCCATGCCCGGCGTGATGCCGGTCGCCTCCGGCGGCATCCACGTCTGGCACATGCCGGCGCTGGTAAACATCTTCGGCGACGACTCGGTGCTGCAGTTCGGCGGCGGCACGCTGGGCCACCCCTGGGGCAACGCGGCCGGCGCCGCCGCCAACCGCGTGGCGCTGGAAGCCTGCGTCAAGGCGCGCAACGAAGGCGTGGCCGTGGAGAAGGAAGGCAAGGCCGTGCTGAGCGAAGCCGCCCAACATTCGCCCGAACTCAGGATCGCCATGGAGACCTGGAAAGAGATCAAGTTCGAGTTCGACACGGTGGACAAGCTCGACGTCGCCCACAAGTGAACCGGTCGATTTCGATCCATGACGTTGTCGCAAAGCCTTGCCGTGCCTTCAGCACGGTCTGCGGCTTCGCTTCGCGTCCTGAATCGAACTTGACCGGTTCGGATGCAGCCCCATTTTTTTAAGGACATTCACCATGAGCATGCAGGACTACACCAGCCGCCTCTCCGACCCCGCCAGCCGCAAGTTCGAGACCTTCTCCTACCTGCCGGCGATGACCCAGGACGAGATCCGCAAGCAGGTCGAGTACCTCGTCAAGAAAGGCCTGAACCCGGCCATCGAACACACCGAGCCGCAGTACCTGATGGACTCGTACTGGTACATGTGGAAGCTGCCCATGTTCGGCGAGACCGACGTGGACAAGGTGCTGGCCGAGTGCGAGGCCTGCCGCCAGGCCAACCCGGACAACCACGTGCGCCTGATCGGCTACGACAACTTCAAGCAGTCGCAGGGTGCTTCGATGGTGATCTATCGCGGGAAGACGGTGTAACCCCCCTGCGCCGCTGCGCGGCTTCCCCCCTTGAAGGGGGGACGATGCTTGTGGCCCGGCAAAGCCGGTTCCACGGCATCTCTCGAACAAGGCACGATCTCCGGACATTGGGTGGGCGTTCTCCTTGCCTGAGCGTCCATGAGCGTGGTGCGGTGGGGCTGACGCAGTGAGGTAAAGGAGGAGCCGGCCGCAGGCCGGCGGGGGACACGAACGGAGTCGGCCACGCCGCACCACGCGGTGCAGGCCAACGCAACAAGACAACGAGTGCAAGGTCTGTGGAGACGAACATGAGCGACAACCTCGACGCCTACCGCGTCGCCGCACAACCCTATTACCGCCCGGTGGCCGATGAGGTCGAGCTGTACGAGGCCGCGTACTCGGTGCGCATGCCCATGATGCTCAAGGGCCCCACCGGCTGCGGCAAGACGCGCTTCGTCGAGCACATGGCCTGGAAGCTGAACAAGCCTCTGATCACCGTGGCCTGCAACGAAGACATGACCGCCAGCGACCTGGTCGGCCGCTTCCTGCTGGACGCCCACGGCACCCGCTGGCAGGACGGCCCGCTGGCCACCGCCGCGCGCCACGGCGCCATCTGCTACCTCGACGAAATCGTCGAAGCCCGGCAGGACACGACGGTGGTGATCCACCCGCTGACCGACAACCGCCGCGTGCTGCCGCTGGAGAAAAAAGGCGAACTGATCAAGGCCCACCCGGACTTCCAGATCGTCATCTCCTACAACCCCGGTTACCAGAGCCTGATGAAGGATTTGAAGCAGTCCACCAAACAGCGCTTCGGCGCGCTGGATTTCAACTACCCCGAACACGCCATCGAGGCCGAGATCGTGGCCCACGAAACCGGCGTGAGCGCCGACGTGGCAGGCAAGCTGGTCGGCATCGCCGAGCGTGCGCGCAACCTCAAGGGCCACGGCCTGGACGAAGGCATCTCCACCCGCATGCTGATCTACGCGGGCAGCCTGATCGCCCAGGGTGTGGCCGCGCAGGCCGCCTGCCGCGTGGCCCTGGTGCGCCCCATCACCGACGACCCGGACATGCGCGACGCGCTCGACGCTGCCGTGTCGACGTTCTTCTGATCGGCAGAGGCAGGCCATGAGCGTCCACCTGCACGACCACACCGAGTGGACCGCCCCGCTGGACCCGGCCTCGCGCGAGCTGCTGGAGCGTTGCTGGCCGGACGCCACCAAGGTGTTCTCTGCGCGCGGGCTGGACAACTACGTCAAAGGCGCCGCCGCCTTGCGCGGTCTGGGGCGCGGGCACGAGCTGGTCAACGCCTGGATCGACAGCGCGCCGCAGGTGGCCGCCGAGATCGGCGAAGACGTGGTGGGCGAGCTGGCCAGCACCGCGTTGCAGCTCGCGTCCAAGACCTCGGGCGCGGTGATCGAGCTGGTGCTGGCCACCGCGCCCACCGCCGCGCGCCGCCTGGCCGACGGCGCGCTGTTCCTGCAGTACCTGCAGTTCCTCAACACCCTGGTGGCGCAGGCGCCGCGCGGCCTGCGGCCCATGCTGGGCCAGATCGACGCGTTGTTCGGCCAGCTCACGCTCGGTGGCCTGCGGCGCTGGGCGACCTGGGGCGCGCAGGCCCACCGCACCAACTACGAGGAGCAGATCGCCTACTTCGGCCTGCGGTCCAAAGAGTCGCTGGCCATGCTGCAGCAGGAGCGCAAGGGCACGCTGCTGGTGGACGTGCAACGGCGCATCAACATGTACCTGCGCGCGCTGTGGGGGCGCGACTTCTTCATGCGCCCGACAGCAGGGGATTTTGAATCCCGTGACGGCTACCGTCCCTTCATCGAGGACCACTTCATCCACCTGCCCGACGCCTACGATGCGGTCGAAGGCAACGCCGGCACCGTGGACGCGACGCAGCTGTACCGCGCCGCCGCCGCGCACGCCGCCGCGCACGTGGTGTTCACGCGCCGGCCGATCTCGGCCGAATCGCTCAGCCCCTGGCAGATGGCGCTGATCGGACTGGTGGAAGACGCGCGGGTGGAGGCGCTGACGCTGGCGCGCTTTCCCGGTCTGCGTCCGCTCTGGGCGCAGCTGCACACTGCGCAGGCTTCACACAACCAGACGGCCGGCGACTGGCTCAATCGCCTCGCGCGCGCCCTGCTCGACCTGGCGTATGAAGACGCCCATCCCTGGATCGCGCAGGGCCGCGCGTTGTTCGCCGAGGCGCTGCCGCGCATGCAGGCCGATCCGCACGACAACACCGTGTCGTGGGAACTGGGCGTGCAGCTCGCGCACAGCTACCGCGAACTCACGCAAGGCCCCAGCCACCAGCCGCGCACGGACTTGCAGACCGCGGCCTACCGCGACGACAACCGCTACTTCTGGGCTTTCGACGGTTTCGACTTCGAGCGCAGCATGGCCGCCGGTGTCGAGTCGCCGCAGCAGCTGCGCAAGCAGGTGAACCTGATGGCGTTCGTCAACGAGCTCGAAGTGGAAGGCGCGGGCGACGACGCGCAGGAGATCTGGGTGCTGGGCACCGAGCTGTTTCCCTACGAAGACCTGGGCGTGTCCTTCAACGAAAGCGAAGGGCGTGAGCCGGTGCTGCCGCCGGTGCACTACGCCGAGTGGGACCACCTGATCCAGCTCGAACGCCCGGCCTGGGCCACGGTGCAGGAGCGCCGCCCCAAGGCCGGTGATCCGGCGGTGATCGACGCCATCCTCACCGAACATCGGCGCCTGATCGGCCGCATGAAACACATCCTGGACGCGATGCAGCCGCAGGGCGTGCAGCGCATCCGCCAGCTGGAAGACGGTGACGACATCGATCTCAACGCCGCGCTGGCCTCGGTGATCGAGATGCGCATGGGCCGCCAGCCCGACCCGCGCATCATGATGCGCAGTGTGCGCAAGACACGCGACATCTCCGTTCTCGTGCTGCTCGACCTGTCTCAATCAACAAACGACAAAGTCCAGAGCCCCCACGCTCCGCCGCTGCGCGGGTCGCTGCCCCCTGAGGGGGCAGGCTCGCCCGTGGGGCGGCCCGGCGAACGAGCCGGCGGCCAGGACCAGACGGTGCTCGACCTCACCCGTTCGGCCTGCGCGCTGCTGGCCGACGCGATCCAGAAAGTGGGCGACCCGTTCGCCATCCACGGTTTCTGCTCCGACGGTCGGCACGACGTGCACTACTGGCGCTTCAAGGACTTCGACCAGCCTTACGACGACCTGGCCAAGGCGCGCCTGGCGGGCATGGAAGGCCAGCTGTCCACCCGCATGGGCGCGGCCATCCGCCACGCCACGGTTGCGCTCAAGGCGCAGCGCAGCAGCAAGAAGCTGCTGCTCGTCATCACCGACGGCGAACCGGCCGACGTGGACGTGCGCGACCCGCAGTACCTGCGCCACGACACCAAGAAAG
>NZ_JASJOY010000038.1:0-43471 GCF_031426985.1 Hydrogenophaga sp. | reverse complement strand
ACCAGCGCCAGCCAGGCCTTGCCCATGCGCTGCGAAAGCATGCGCTGGCGGCCGGCCTTGTTGATCGCATCGGCCAGGTCGCTGACCTGGGCCCGCGCGCCCAGCGGTGCGGCGGCGGCGGCGATGAGGAGGTGGCGGCGTTGCATGTCGGTCGGCTCAGACGGGGATCAGGGGGATGAACTGGCGCGTGTCCACGGCCGCGTCCTTGAAATCGAACCACGGGTCGGGCTCACCGTCCAGCGCGAACTGCAGCTGTTCCCACAGCGCCTTGCGGCCGGCGGCATCGTCCAGGATGCGCTGCTTGATGTAGTCCAGGCCCACGCGGTTGACGTAGTGCACCGTGCGTTCGAGGTACCAGCCTTCCTGGCGGTAGAGCTCGCAGAAAGCGCCGGTGTATTCCATGACCTCTTCGGCCGTCTTCACCTTGACCAGGAAGTGCGCCACCTCGGTCTTGATGCCGCCGTTGCCGGCGATGTACATCTCCCAGCCCGAGTCGACGCCGATCACGCCCACGTCCTTGATGCCGGCCTCGGCGCAGTTGCGCGGGCAGCCCGACACCGCGAACTTCACCTTGTGCGGCGCGTACATGCGCCACATGGCTTTTTCCAGGTCCTTGCCCATCTGGGTGCTGTCCTGCGTGCCCATGCGGCACCACTCGCTGCCCACGCAGGTCTTCACCGTGCGCAGCGCCTTGGCGTAGGCGTGGCCGCTGGGCATGCCGATGTCGCGCCACACCGCCTGCAGGTCTTCCTTCTTCACGCCCAGCAGGTCGATGCGCTGGCCGCCGGTGACCTTGACGGTCGGGATCTGGTACTTGTCCACCGCATCGGCGATGCGACGCAGCTCGTCGGCCGTGGTCTCGCCGCCCCACATGCGCGGGATCACGCTGTAGGTGCCGTCCTTCTGGATGTTGGCGTGGCTGCGTTCATTGATGTAGCGGCTTTGCGGATCGTCCTTCGCCTCTTTCGGCCAACTGCTGATGAGGTAGTAGTTGACGGCCGGGCGGCAGGAGGCGCAGCCGTTGGGCGTCTTCCAGTTCATGGCCTTGAAAACGTCGGTTATCGTCAGCAGCTTGTTGGCCACGATCGCCTCGCGCACCGCCTGGTGGCCGTGCTCGGTGCAGCCGCACATGGCCTTGGTCTTGGGCGTGGCCGAGTAGTCGCCGCCGGCGGTGAACATCAGGATCTGTTCCACCAGCCCGGTGCAGGAGCCGCAGGAGGCACTGGCCTTGGTGTGCTTGCGTACCTCGTCCAGTGTGAACAGGCCTTTTTCCTTGATGGCCTTGCAGATCGTGCCCTTGGTGACGCCGTTGCAGCCGCACACTTCATCGGTGTCGGCCATCGCGGCCGCCTTGCTGTGGCCCTCATGCCCGGCGTCGCCGATGTTCGATTCGCCGAACATCAGCTTGTCGCGGATGTCGGCCACCGGGCGGCCGTCGCGCAGCAGCTTGAAGTACCAGCTGCCGTCCACCGTGTCGCCGTAGAGGCAGGCGCCGATCAGCTTGTCGCCCTGGATCACGAGCTTCTTGTAGACGCCACCCGAGGGGTCGCTCATCACGATCTCTTCGGTGTCGTCACCGCCGGTGAAGTTGCCGGCGCTGAAGAGGTCGATGCCCGTGACCTTGAGCTTGGTGGAGGTGAGCGAGCCGGTGTAGCGGCCGATGCCGAACTCGGCCAGGTGCGTGGCCAGCACCTTGCCCTGCTCGAACAGCGGCGCCACCAGGCCGTAGGCGATGCCGCGGTGCGCCGCGCATTCGCCCACCGCGTAGATGCGCGGGTCGGTCACGGTCTGCATGGTGTCGCTGACCACGATGCCCTTGTTCACGTGCAGGCGCATGCTCTCGGCCAGGGCGGTGTTGGGGCGGATGCCCACGGCCATCACCAGCAGGTCGGCCGGCACTTCGGTCCCGTCCTTGAAGCGGATCGCTTTCACGCGGCCATCGTCACCGCCCACCAGCTCCTGCGTCTGCGCGCCGATCAGGAACTTCATGCCGCGCTCTTCCAGCGAGGCCTGCAGCATCTTGCCCGCCACGTCGTCCAGCTGGCGTTCCATCAGCCAGGGCGCGACGTGCACCACGCTGACCTGCATGCCGCGCTTCATCAGGCCGTTGGCCGCTTCCAGGCCCAGCAGGCCGCCGCCGATGACGACCGCGTGCTTGTAGGTCTTGGCCGCGTCGATCATGGCCTGCGTGTCGGCGATGTCGCGGTAGGCCAGCACGCCCTGCAGGTCTTTGCCGGGGATGGGCAGGATGAACGGGTTGGAGCCGGTCGCCATGATCAGGCGGTCGTACTCCGCCGAGACGGGCTCGCCGTTCGGGCCCACCGCGTGCACCACGCGCTTGACGCGGTCCACCTCGGTCACCTTGAAGCCCGCGTGCAGCGTGACGCCGTGCTCGGTGTACCAGGACCAGTCGTTGAGGATGATCTCCTCGATGGTCTGTTCGCCCGCCAGCACGGGGCTGAGCAGGATGCGGTTGTAGTTCGGGTGCGGCTCGGCGCCGAAGACGGTGATGTCGTAGAAGTCCGGCGCGATCTTCAGCAGTTCTTCGAGTGTGCGCACGCCGGCCATGCCGTTGCCCACCATCACCAGTTTCATCTTTTTCATCGTGGCCACTCCTGTGAAAGGTTCGAAGCGTTGGGGTGGGCGGGCCCGTGCGCTCGCGCTGACGACGCGAACGTGTGGGCACCGGCGCACCGGAAAGGGGGTTGGGGTTTCAGACCCGGTCGACAACCGGGGCGGAACCAGCCGTCGGGCCGGTTCACGCTGTGTCACTGCGCACGTCGTTGTGCTCAGGCCCACGACGCTGCGGTCGGGGTTGGACGCTTCGTCACGTCTGGCCTGTTCAATGCAAGAGGTGTGCCATATCATCGGCGCCCCGCAGCGGGTCGCGCGCCGGGCCGTTCGGGGCCCGGGGTCAGGGCGCTCGCCGGGCCCCGCTCCGTTTTCACAAGTGGTTGATTTGTATGACGTCTGTACTGGTTCTGCGCGACGGCCTGCCGGGCCTGCACCCCTTGATCCAAGACCTGGGCGGTGCCGGCTTCACCGTGCTGGCCGAGGTGGACGACCGCAGCAAACTGGTGCAGGCCGCCGTGCAGCACGCACCAGATCTGGTGGTGGGCGAGGCCGCGCGCCCCGATGAGGCGCTGTTCAAGGCCACGCAGACGCTGGCCGAGGTGCTGCCCCGGCCGGTGCTGCTGTTCACCCCGGACGCCGATGCCGCCCACATCGAACGCGCCACCGGCGCCGGCGTGCACGCCTGGGTGGTCAATGGCTACGGCGCCCAGCGCCTGCTGCCGCTGGCCCGCCTGGCGCAGGCGCGCTTCGAGCGCGAACAGGCCCTGCTGGAGCAGCTGCGCGACGTGTCGCAGCGCTTCGAGGAGCGCAAGCTGGTCGAGCGCGCCAAGGGCATCCTCATGCGCGCACGGGCGCTGACCGACGACGGCGCCTTCGAGCTGCTGCGCAACGCGTCCATGCACACCAACCAGCGCCTGGGCCAGGTCTCGCAGCAGATCATCCACTCGGCCCACTTCGCCGACGCCGTCAACCGCGCGGGGCAGCTGCGCATGCTCTCGCAGCGCCTGGTCAAGCTGCACCTGCTGCGGCTGGCCGACGTGCAGCCGCGCCAGCAGCAGGCGCTGCTGGACGATTCGGTGCAGCGCGTGGACGCCAACCTGGCCTGGCTGGGCAAGAACACCTCCGCCCCCAGCTTTGGCGAACCGCTGGGCCTGCTCAACGGCAGCTGGGCACCGCTGAAAACCGCGCTGACCGGCAAGCCCTCGCCCGATCGCGTGGCGCTGGTGGCCGACCTGGCCGACCGCCTGCTGCAAGACGCCGAGCGCCTGACCACCCGCTTGCAGAGCGCCGGCTCGGTCGCTTCGCTGCAGGTGCTCAACGTGGCCGGCCGCCAGCGCATGCTCTCGCAGCGTTTTGCCCAGCTCACGCTGCTGGACCTGCTGGGTGTGGACGTGGGCGCCGCCGACCGCGCCGCCACGCTCACCGCGGTGCAGGGCGACTTTGAACGCGCGCTGGCCTACCTGAACGGCCTGCCCCTGTCCACGCCCGACATCCGAGCCGCGCTGGACCAGGCCGCCACCGGCTGGCAGCAGATGCTGGCCGCCACCCCGCAAGACCGCCGCCCCGCCGGCCGCGACCGCCTGGCGCGGCTGGAGACCGTGGCGAACGCCAGCGAGGCGCTGCTGGCGCAATTCGAGAGTCTTTCGACGCATTACGAGCGCAGCATGCAGATGTTGATGGGATGAAAAGGACGCCCCCTGCGCCGCGCTGGTGCGCGTCACCCCCCACTGGGGGGCGATGCCTGCGGCCCGGCAAAGCCGGTTCCACGGCATCCTGGCAACGGGGGGACGCCACTGCTTTGCTGCGGCGCACCAAATTTGGGCGCTGTTCTTGCTAGGGTGGGTGCATGGCTTTTGACATCGACATCGGTTACGCCTCGCAGGCCGGCCGCAAAGAACCCAACGAAGACTTCTGCGCCGCCATGCTGCCGCCGCCGGGGCAGGCCGACATGGGCTCCATCGTCGCCATCGCCGATGGCGTGAGCGCGGGCGGGCTGGGCAAGGAGGCGGCGCAGACCACGGTCACCAGTCTGGTGCGTGATTACTACGGCACGCCCGAGCACTGGGACACCACGGTCGCCATGGACCGCATCATCGGCGCGCAGAACACCTGGCTGGCGGGGGTGAACCGGCGCCGGCAGCCGGCGATGGGCCTGACCACGCTCACGGCCATGGTGCTGCGCGGCCAGGGCTACACCCTGGCCCACGTGGGCGACACGCGCGCCTGCCTGCTGCGCCAAGGCCAGCTCACCCAGCTCACGCACGACCACGTCGCCACCCACCCCGACCTCAGCCACCAGCTGCTGCGCTGCATCGGCGTGGAAGACCGCGTGGTGGTCGACTACACCCAGGGCGACCTGCTGGTGGGCGACCTGTTCCTGCTCATGAGCGACGGCGTGCACAACCTGCTGAACGAGTCGCGCCTGAAGGCCCTGATCGACGAACACGGCGCCGATGCCCCCGCCCAGGTGCTGTGCGAAGCCCTGGTGGCCGCCGCCCTGCAGCGCGGCAGCCAGGACAACCTCACCGCGCTGGCCGTGCGCGTGCGCGGCCTGGACAGCGCCACCCTGCAGGACCAGAACCGCCTGGCTGCGCAGCTGCCCATCCCGCCCCGACTCAAGCTGGGCGAACCGATCGACGGCCTGCAGGTCACCGCCGTGGTGGCCGACAACGGCATCAACCTGGTCTACCAGGTGCGCGACCCGGCCACGCAGAAGCTTTACGCCCTCAAGACCCTGCACCCGCAGCGCGCGCACGACGCCGAAGAGCGCGCCATGCTCGCGCACGAAGCCTGGCTGGCGCGCCGCATGGCCACCAGCCGCGCGGCCGAACACCTGGTGGCCGTGCACGACGCGCCGCCCACGCTGGCAGCGGGGCAGGGTGCCAGTGCCTTCTACCTGCTGTACGACTGGCACGCCGGCGAGTCGCTGCAGCACATGCTCGACCGCCAGCACCACCCCGGCGTGGCCCAGTGCATCGCCATGGCCACGCAGGCCGCCAAGGCCCTGGGCCACCTGCACCGCCAGGGCGTCATCCACCGCGACGTCAAACCCGCCAACCTGCACCAGGGCGAAGACGGCGTGCTGCGCCTGCTCGACCTGGGCGTGGCGCTCAGCGGCCGCGAGCCCGCGTCGGCCCGCGCCCTGCACGCCGGCACGCCCAGCTTCATCAACCCCGAGCAATGGGGCTTCCGGCTGCGCGGCGGCGGGGTGGACACCGACGCCGATCCCGAAGCCGCCGACGCACGCAGCGATCTGTTCGCGCTCGGCGTCACGCTCTACCAGTTGCTGACGGGCAAGCTGCCCTATGGCGAGGTGCTGCCCTACCAGGCCGGGCGTTATTACCGTGACCCGGTGGCGCCCAGCCGGCACCAGCCCGGCGTGCCGATCTGGCTCGACCACATCGTGCTCAAGGCCGTCAGCCGCGACCAGAAACTGCGCTTCGAAACCGCCGAAGAACTGTTGCTCGCGCTGGAGCGCGGCGCCTCGCGCCCGCTCACCGCACCGCCCGCCACCCCGCTGATCCAGCGCGACCCGACCATGTTGTGGAAGCTGCTGCTGGGCTTCAGCGTGCTGCTCAACCTGCTGCTCATCTACTGGCTGGCGTTTCTGCCGCGCTGAAGATCGTGCGCCGCGTGGCTGGCCCAGGTTCACACCACCATCAGACGCATCGAGACGAAGCAGAGCGCCGCCAGGAACGCGGTTTCCAGGATGACCAGCACCACCGGCTTCCGGCCGACGCGCAGGATGCCCTGGCCCACATCGCGGCGCAGCTTCTGCACGCCTGGGCCGCGGCGACGTCGGCGCCCTGCAGCACCCCGTTGACCGGCATCGTGGTGTGGGCCAGCGGGTGGTCACGCACGCCGGCGTCCAACGCCTGGCGCAGCGACTCCGCGCACCGCAGCGCGTACCCAAACATGCCGGCGCTGGAGACGTGCAGCCGCTGCCCGGCGCGCAGGCCCGCGGCTGTGTCGGGGTGCAGGCTGGCGGCATGGTGCGAGACGGTCAGGCACTGCTCCGAAAAGGCGTTGGATCGTGTGCCGGCCCATGCGCTGCAACCGTGCCACTTGGCGGTCCTTGGTCTTGAAAAGCATCTGTGCCATCCACCCCTGCCCATGCGTTGAGCGGCCCCGGATGGCCAGTTCGGGGCCCATATTGTCCGAATTTGACACGGCCTGTCCTGTGTGAGCCTTGAGCTCCATGGCTCAAGCGGAGATATTCATCGCCACTCGAAATCAGAACTCCAGCGAGGGAGACAAGGCATGCAACAAACCATCGCTGAACCGGCGCCGAGCAGCGCGACGCTGGTGAACCCGGACGTGACGCTGGACGACAAATACCGCCAGCAGCAAGGCTGGATCTTCGTGTCTGGCACGCAGGCGCTGGCGCGCCTGCCGATCCAGCAGCGCATGCGCGACGCGGCCGAGGGCAAGAACACCGGCGGCTACATCTCGGGCTACCGCGGCTCGCCGCTGGGGCGCTACGACATGGACCTGTGGCAGGCCGCGCCCGTCTTGAAAGAACACAACATCGTCTTCCAGCCCGGCGTGAACGAGGACCTGGCGGCCACCGCCCTGTGGGGCTCGCAGCATGTGGGCAACTTCCCCGGCGCGCGGGTGGACGGGGTGTTCGGCATCTGGTACGGCAAGGGCCCAGGCGTGGACCGCAGCGTCGATGCGCTGCGCCACGCCAACACCGCGGGCACCTCGCCGCTGGGCGGCGTGATCGCACTGGCCGGTGACGACCATGGCGCGAAATCCTCCTCCATCGCCAATTTCTCGGACCCGCTGTTCATCGCCGCCGGCATGCCGGTGCTGTACCCGTCGAACACCCAGGAACTGCTGGACTTCGGACTGCACGGCATTGCCATGTCCCGCTTCTCGGGCTGCTGGGTCGGCATGAAGGTGGTGACCGATGTGGTGGAAGGCGGCGGCACCATCCGCGTGGCGCCGCACTGGCCGCCCATCACGCTGCCGCCCGTGCCGTCGCTGCCGGCGCCCAACCCCTTTGACGCGCCCAGCCTGAACATCCGCGCCGTCGACATGCCCCTGATCGGCGAAGACCGGCTCTACAACCACAAGCTGGGCGCCGCGCTGGCCTACGCCCGGGCCAACAGCCTGAACCGCATCACCCACCCGGTGGCGCGCGCGCGCGTGGCCATCGTGGCGGCGGGCAAGGCCTACCAGGACGTGCTGCAGGCCGTCATGGAACTGGGCTGGGACCGCGCGCAGTTGGCCGCCATGGGCATCCGCATCGCCAAGGTCGGCATGCTGTGGCCGCTGGACCCGGAGTTCGTGCGCGCAGCGGCGCAGGACGCCACCACGCTGCTGGTGGTGGAAGAAAAGCGCCCGCTGCTCGAAGACCAGATCAAGTCCATCCTCTACGACCTGGGGTTGCCCCAACCGCCGAAGGTCATCGGCAAGCGCGCCGGTGCACCCACCTACGGCGGCACGGCGCCGCGCGTGTTTCCGAACAACGCCGAGCTGTCGCCGCTGATCGTGGCCAAGGTGCTGACCGACCTGCTGCGCCAGCTCGACCCGGCCTGCGGTCTGGCGACGATCACGCTGCCCGTGCCGAAGCCGCCGCAGCCGCAGCGCAACGCCAGTTTCTGCTCGGGCTGCCCACACAACCGCTCGACCCAGGTGGTGAACGGCTCGCGTGCGCTGGCCGGCATCGGCTGCCACACCATCGCCATGCTGCAGGACCCCAAGAAAACCGGCACCGTGTCGCACATGGGCGGCGAGGGCGTGATGTGGCTGGGCCAGTCGCCCTTCACCGACGAAGCGCATGTGTTCGCCAACATGGGCGACGGCACCTATTTCCACAGCGGTTTTCTGGCCATCCGCCAGGCCATCGCCGGCAAGGTCAACATGACCTACAAGCTGCTGGTCAACGGCTTTGTGTCGATGACCGGCGGCCAGCCCATCGACGGCGACCTGGGGGTGCCCCAGACCATTGCCGAGTTGCTGGCCGAAGGCGTGCGCGAAATCGCGCTGGTCAGCGACGAACCTGAAAAGTACCAGGGCAGTTCCTTCGGGCCGCTGGTCACGGTGCACCACCGCGACGACCTGGAGGCGGTGCAGTTGCACCTGCGCACGGTCAAGGGCGTCACCGTGATGATCTACGAACAGCCTTGCGCCACCGAACGCCGGCGTCTGCGCCAACGCGGCAAGTGGGCGGACCCGGCCAAGCGAGCCTTCATCAACGCCGCGGTGTGCGAAGGCTGCGGCGACTGCAGCACGGCCTCCAACTGCCTGTCGATCGAGCCGCTGGAAACACCCCTGGGCCGCAAGCGCCAGATCAACCAGAACAGCTGCAACAAGGACCACACCTGCGTCGAGGGCTTCTGCCCCAGCTTCGTGACGGTGCACGGCGGGAGCCTGCGCAAGCCGGCCAAGGCCGGTGCGGGCCCGCAGGCCGCCTTGCTCGTGCCCCCCCTGCCGGACGTGCCGCGCCCCGTGCTGCGCAGCACCTCGGTGCTGGTGGCGGGCATTGGCGGCACAGGCGTGGTCACCATCGGGCAGATCCTGGGCATGGCCGCGCACCTCGACGGCCTGGCCTGCTCGATCCTGGACATCACCGGCCTGTCGCAGCAATACGGTGCCGTGCTCTCGCATGTGCACATCGCGGCGCATGCCGATCAATTGCACGCCACGCGCATCGCGCCGGGCCAGGCCGACACGGTGATCGGCTGCGACCTGATCGTCTGCGCCGGTGACGAAGCGCTGTCGCGCATGCAGCCCGGTCGCACCCGTGCGGTGGTCTGCACCGATGTGATCCCCACCTCGGATTTTTCGCGCAACCCGGACTGGGCGGTGGACAGCAACGCCATGCTCGGGAACATCCAGGCGGCCTGTGGCGGCGCGGTGTTCTCGGCCAATGGCATCGAGCTGGCCAAGGCCCTGCTGGGCGACACCGTGGCGGCCAACATGTTCATGCTGGGCGCGGCCTGGCAGCGTGGCTGGATTCCGGTCTCGCTGGCCGCGCTGGACCGGGCCATCGAACTCAACGGCACGCAGGTGGAATTCAACCGCGAGGCCTTCCTGTGGGGCCGCCGCGCCGCCGCCGACCTGGCCGCCGTGCGCCAGCGGGCCAAGCCCGCCACGGTGGTGGCATTTGTGCCGCGTGAGCGTGATGAAGATCCGGCGCAAATGATCGAGCGGCATCAGCGCTTTCTGACCGAGTACGACAACGTGGCCTATGCCCAGCGCTACCGCAGGCTGGTCGACCGGGTGGCCGCGCTCGACCCGAAACTGCAGGCCAATGGGCGTCTGACACAGGCCGTGGCGCTGAGCTATTTCAAGCTGCTGGCCATCAAGGACGAATGGGAAGTCGCGCGGCTCTACACCTCGGACGCCTTCGCCCAGCAGCTGCAAAGCACCTTTGACGGTGACTTCACGCTGCACTTTCACCTGGGTGCCTGGCCCTTTGCCAGGAAGGACCCGGTCACCGGCAAGCTCCGCAAGACCGAGCTCGGTCCCTGGGTGATGGGCGCGTTCAAGGTCATGAACGCGCTGCGCGGTCTGCGCGGGTCCTGGCTGGACCCGTTTCGCCACCGCGCAGACCGCCGACTCGGGCGCCAGCTGCTGGCGCAGTACGAGCGCGACATCGATGAGCTGCTGAGCCAGCCCCGCCGGCGCCCGCTGGACCGGGTGCTCAGGCTGGCGGCCTGGCCGCAAACGATCCGCGGCTATGGCCATGTGCGCGAGGCGGCTGCCCGGAAGGCCGCGGCCGAGCGGGCCGAACTGCTGGCGGCCCCTGTCGGGCAAACCATCCAGGCGGCCTGAAGGGGTGCAGAAGGAGACGCATGAACACCGTCGCATCCCTTCGCGCGCTGGTGGGTGAGACCGCGGTGCTGGACGCCTCGGCGCTGGCCACGCGCAGCGCAGGCGTCTTGCGCTCCGACCACCTGAAGGCAACGCTGATCAAGTCCCTCGCGGCGCGCTCATCCCGCTCTCGGGCGGTCTGCCGCGTTGCAAAGCCTCGCCGGGCCGCCCGGCCCGCCTGCGTTTTGCGCCTTGCAGCCCATCCCGACAGCGGGCGATCGCATCCACGGGGACTTGTTCAGCGTCGCCTTCAGGCCCAGGCGCTGGTGCGCCCGTCCACCACCGAGGAGTTGTCCCGTGTGCTGGCCTGGTGCCATGCGCAGGGCATTGGTGTGGTGCTGCAGGCGCTGCAAGAGGCCGTGGAGGCCCACGACCTGGTCTTCCCGCTGGACCTGGGGGCCCGCGGATCGGCCACGCTGGGGGGCAATGCCGCCACCAATGCCGGCAGCAACCGGGCGATCCGCTACGGAATGATGCGCGACATGGTGCCGGGCCTGGAGGTCGTGCTGGCCGATGGCACGGTGGTGTCGTCCATGAACCGGCCGATCAAGAGCAACACCGGCGACGACCTGAAGCAGCTGTTCATCGGCTCTGAGGGCACGCTGGGCGTCATCACCCGGCTGGTGCTGCGCCTGCGCGAGAAGCCGCAAAGCCACCAGGCGGCGCTGGTCGCGGTCGAGCGCTTCGATGCGGTGGCCGCGCTGCTCAAGCACATGGACCGCTCGCTCGGTGGCGCGCTGTCCGATGCCGATATGCAGGCCCTCTGGTCACTGCGCGACGACGTGATGCAGGTCACCGTGGGTGGCGCGCCGGTGGTCTTCGATGTGTCCTTGCCGATCGCGGAAATGCAAGCCTTTGTCACCGCGCTGCGCCAGGCCTTGCCACAGGCGATCGGTGAACACCCGTTGTGGGTGTTCGGCCACCTGGGCGACGGCAATCTGCACGTGATCGTCCAGGTGCCCGCGCCGGACCACCTGGCGCTGCGGCAGCGGGGCGAAGCCCTGGTCTACGAGGGCCTGCGGGCCTTCTGCGGCTCGGTGTCTGCCGAGCACGGCATCGGCCTGGAAAAGAAACCCTGGCTGCCCATCAGCCGCAACCCCGGCGAGATCGCCTTGATGCGCTGCCTGAAACAGGCGCTCGATCCGAAAAACATTCTCAACCCAGGAAAGATGTTCTGACGCCACGCCCCCCGATTTCCCTCCCCCGCTCCCTGACCGCAGCTTGATCAACAAACCAACAACCACTTTGGAGATACCCCATGCAAGGCGATATTGTTTCCAGCATCTTTTTGCCGGCCAGTCTGGCATTCATCATGTTTTCACTCGGCCTGGGGCTGACCCCCGGCGATTTCCGTCGCATCGTGGCACAACCGCGCGCGCTGCTGGTGGGCGTGGGCTGCCACTTCGTATTGCTGCCGCTGGTGTGCTACCTGATGGTGCAGGCCTTCGGCATCACCGGTGTGTTTGCGGTGGGCTTCATGATCGTGGCCGCGTGCCCGACCGGTGCCACCTCCAACATCCTGACCTACATCGCGCGGGGTGACGTGGCCCTGGCGGTGAGCTTCACCGCCGTGGCCAGCGTGCTGACCATCTTCACGCTGCCCTTCATCGTGGCCTGGGCGCTGGGCCACTTCGTGGGCACGCAGCAGACGGTGGAGGTGCCGGTGCGCCTGATCATGGGGCAGGTCTTCATGCTGCTGGCCTTGCCGGTGGCCGTGGGCATGGGGGTGCGCCACCTGTGGCCGGCCGCAACGCAGCAACGCGAGCCCTTGGCGACCCGCATCGGCACGGTGCTGTTCGTGATCATTCTGCTGGCGTCCATCTTCAAGAACTGGCCCTTGCTGCGCGACAACTTCAGCACCCTGGCGCCGTTCGCCCTGGGCCTGAACCTGACCATGCTGGCGATTGGTTTCTCGGTCGCCTGGCTGGCACGTCTGTCGCGGCGCCAGTCGGTGACCCTGGGGATCGAAACCGCCGTGCAGAACGCGGCACTGGCGCTGGTGATCGCCAGTTCGGTGCTCAAGCAGGATGCCATGGCCGTGCCGGGCGTGCTCTATGGCGTGCTGATGTACGTGGGTGGTCTGCTGTTCGCGAACCTGATGCGCCGCTTCACGAAGACGGACCAGAACCTGGGCGCCGTGCCCGGCGCGGTGTAAGCGCGGCCGGCCGGACACCGCTGGCGGTCCGCCAGAGGGTGGCGGCAGGGCGCTGCCTGACAGCGGGCGCCGGCCGACGTGGCTGCGGTCAGGCCGCGTTGCGACCCCAGCCCTCGCAGCGCTCGGCGTCGATCGGGTGCTCCGCCGCCCGGAAGCGCGCCGCGGCGGCGGCAAAGCGCGCCTGCGCCTCGTCGGCGGCGCCGCATGCGGCCGCCATGTGGCCGCGCACCTCGTCGTGCGCGGCGTACCACGCCGGCAGGCGCATCACCACGTTGGCCAGGTAGGCGCACTGCGCCTCGTGTTGCTCGGCCAGCGCCACTTCGCCGGCGCGCGCGGCGGCGATGGCCGCGGGCACGGCGAAGGTGATGCGGCAGCCCGGGCAGGTTTCCAGCGGCCCGCGCACCGAGGCGCTGGCGTCCTCCATCACGTGCAGCGCCGCGCCCGGGTCGTCGGCGTGCAGGTTGATGCGCGTGCCGTAGATGCGGTCGAGCAGATGAAAGCCGATGTCGGTCTGGCGCGCCACGTCCAGCGCTTCATCGACGAGCGCGCGGGCCTCGTCCCGCTTGCCCTCGTGCAGGGCCAGTTCGGCCAGGCGCTGCAGCGAGAGCGCTTCGCCCACCGGACCGCCGATGGCGCGGTGCAGCCGGGCGCCTTCCACCAGGTGCTCGCGCGCTTCGCTCAGGCGGCCGGCCAGCCACTCGGCCTCGCCGCGCAGCGTCACGCCGAACGCGTGGCCGCGTGCGGCGCCCAGGCGCTGGGCCTCGGTGGACAGGGCCTGGGCAAACTGGATGACCTCGGCGTAGGGCCGCGCGCCGTACAGGAAGCGCTGGGTGATGCACAGGTGGCCGTCGAACACGCGCAGCGCCAGGTGCGGCACCTGGCTGGTCTCGTGCAGGTCGGCCCAGACGCTGCGGTGCAACTCGCCGCGCGCGTGCGCCGCTGCGGCCTGCGCCCACGACGCGATGACCAGCGAGGTGGTGTCGCCCGACTGCAGCGCCAGCCGCCGCGCCACCGCCGCCTTGGCCGTGCCGATGGCGGGGTCGCCGGTGCCCAGCGCGGCCGCGCCGCTGTAGGCCAGGGCTTCGCACAGCTGGCCTTCGACGCTGGTGGGCGTGAGGCCGGCCAGCACGAGCAGCGCCCCTTTGGGATCGCCCAGCTTCACCTGGGCCAGCGCGGCCTTGGCGCGCAGGTTGTGGCTCTCGGGTTCCCCCGCCACGTCGGCGGCGGCGTGGTACGCGGCCAGCGCGGCGGGTTCGCCCATGGCGTCCAGCGACTCGGCGCGCAGCCGCAGGCCCTCGGCGTGGTCGGCCTGGAACGCCAGCAGCGGTTCGAGGTGGCGCAGCGCGTCGCTGAAAGCGGCCAGGCGCACGGCCTCGCGCGCGGCGGCCAGCAGCCAGGGCCTCGCCTCACCCGGTTGGCCGGCCGCCAGCCAGTGGCGGGCGATGCCGGCCGGCGGGCCGTCGAGCTCGGCCAGGCGGGTGGCGATGCGGCGGTGCATCTTCAGGCGGTGGTGGGGCGGCACCTGGTCGATCAGCGCCTGCTGCACCAGGTGGTGGCGAAAGCGGTAGCGGCTGCCCAGCGGCAGCAGCACGCCGGCAGCCAGGGCGGCGTCCAGCGACGCCAGGCTGGGCACCTGGGCCTCGGCGGCCAGCGCCTCGACGGTGGCGGCGTCCAGCTCGTCGCTGCACAGGGCCATCCACTTGAGCAGCGCCAGCGCACTGTCGGGCACGTCGCACAGCCGCTCGGTGAGGGCCTCGGCCACGCCGCCGGGCAAGCGCCCTTCGGCGCCAGCGCCGGCACAGCGCGCCAGCTCGATGGCGGCGAAAGGGTTGCCCTCGGCCGCGCGCACGATGCGCGCCACGCCCTCGGCCGACACGCCGGCGGGTGCCACCCGCGCCACCAGCCGGCCGCACTCGTCGTCGGGCAGCGGCTCCAGATCGAGCAGCTGCAGCACGCCCGCGCGTTGCAGCCGGCCCAAGGCGCGCGCCAGCGGGCTGCCCGCCGCCGGCGGACGCGTGGCGAGCAGCAGGCACAGGCCGGCGCCGGTGGCCGCCAGCTGCGTGAGCACGTCGACATCGGCATCGTCGGCGAGGTGCGTGTCGTCCACCTGCAGCAGCACGTCCTGGCCCGGCGTGGCGGCCAGCAGCAGGCGCTGGATGGCCCCCACCACCTGGTGCCGGCCCAGCGGGCCGGGCAGGGGGGCGGCCGGTCCGGCGTGCGGGCTGAGCAGCGCCAGCACCGAGCGCGCCTGCGCCCCGACGCGGTCGAGCACGCTGCGGTCGGCGACGATCAGCCGTTCGGTGATGTCGCACATCACCGCGTAGGTGCGGCCGGTCTGCGCCGCCCCGACCCGGCACACCGCCCAGCCGTGGGTCTGCGCCTGCGCGGCGATCTCGCGGCCGAGGGCGCTCTTGCCGATGCCGGGCGGCCCGCGCAGCACGATGCCCCCCGGGCGCTCTTGGGTGCTCATGCCCAGCCAGGCGGCGGCCTGGGCACTGGCCTGGGCGCGGCCGACGAAGGCGGGCCCGGCCACCTGCAGGCCGGCGATGCAGCGCTCGTACAGCGCCTGGGTCTGCGCGTCCGGTGACACGCCCAGGTCCTGCTGCAGCGCCTCGCGCAGGTGGGCGTACCAGCGCAAGGCGGCGGCCCGGTTGCCAGCCGCCAGCTCGCGTTGCATCAGCGCGCGGTGCGCCGCCTCGTCTTCCGGGTCGATCTGCGCCAGCCGCTCCCATTGGCCGCTGGCGCGCAGCAGCTGCAGCTGGCGTTCGTGCAGGCGTTCGCGGGTCGCTTCGGCCCAGGGTTCAAAGCGCGCGCCGGGCAGCAGGTCGCCCGCGTAGCTGGCGGCGGCATCGGCACAGCCGGCGGGGTCGCGTTGCGCCAGGGCGGCATCGGCGCGCTGCTCGAATTGCTGCGCGTCCACCACCACCGGGCGCTCGGGCCACAGCAGCACCTCGCCGGCCTGCAGCACGATGCCGTCGTGCCGCCCCAGCGCCTGGCGCGCGTGGTGGGCGGCTTTTCGCAGGTTGGCGGCACCGGCCTCGGGTTCGAGCTGCGGCCACAGCGCGTCGATCACCTCGTCGCGCGAGAGCCGCTGGTGCGGCTGCAGGCACAGCAACTGCACCAGCTGCGCGGCGCGCAGGCTGGGCCAGCGCTCGGCCGCCAGCTCGACCCCGTCGATGGCGACCGCAAAACGGCCCAGCAAAACAACATCAAGGCGGGTGAAGGCCCCGGGCGGAAGGCTGGGCGGATGGATGTCCATGAGCGCGAGCGTAAGACCGCGAGCGGACCGCCACAAGCCCCGCAGACCCCAGGAACGATTCAGGAACGCCGGCCCGGCAATCTGTGGTCACGCCGAGCGACGGTTCGCCGACGTGAACCACGAGGAGCCCCCATGACCTGTCTCACACGCCCCCTTCCCGGCACAGGCACCGTGCCGGTCCTGATGCTGCTGCCGCAACCGCTGACCGCGCAGGCCCTGCGCGACCTCGAGCACGCGTTGGCCGACGCGCTGGCCACGCGGGGTCGCGACCCACACGCGGCCGAGGCTGCCGACCTCGAATACGCCTCCTGGATGCCCGATCCCGGTGCCATCGAGGTGGCGTCGTGGGCCGCCCACTTGCGGCCCGCTGTGCGCTGACCCGCCGCCGTCACCCCGCAGACCCACCGTTGCACCCATCCACCCAAGGAGAGCCGACATGAACACCACTGCTGCCACCACCACCCTCTACGAGCGCCTGGGTCGCCGCGAGGGCATCACCCGCATCACGGCGGACCTGATGAAGAACCACCTGGCCAACCCGCTGGTGAACGCGCGCTACAGGAACAGCGAGGACCTGGCCCGTGTGGAGCGCCGCGCGGTCGAGTTCTTCTGCGCCGGCACCGGCGGCCCCGAGGTCTACACCGGCCAGGACATGGTGAGCACGCACAAGGGCATGAACATCAACGAACAGGAGTTCATGACCGTCATCGACGACGCGATGGACGCGCTGCAGAAGAACGGCATCGACGACGCCACGCGCAACGAGGTGCTGGCCATCCTGTGGTCGATGCGGCGCGAGGTGATCCGGGTGTGACAGCCGATCACCGGGTGAGCACCCGGTGGTCACCGCGCTGCGCGGTGGCTAGGTATCGACCTGATCAGGTGCCGACCTGATCGCTGAGCCGCCAGCGACCGGGTTCGATCGGCAGGAAGGCCTCGATCGCGGCGGTCGCGATGACGTGGGTGCTGTCCTGCTGGGCATCGTGCACATCCAGCCCCCCCAGGACGGCCGTGACCTCGGCGCGGCCCCGCGGCAGTTCGGCGCAGACCTTGGCAATGTCCACCTGATCGGGCTGCTGAACGCCGATGGTGACCTGCACCCGCATGTCGCGGTGGTCGTAGCCCAGCGACTTGAACAGCACGATCGACGAGTGGTGCAGCGCGTCCTGCACGGCCCGGCAGGCCGCCTTGGTGTAGTCGCACCCGTAGAGGTCGTTGCCCGAGCCCATTTCCAGGATGATGCGCCGTTCAGCCATGGGTGGACTCCATGTCGAACGAGACCATGACCGCGGCGTTGGCGACGACGCTCCACCCTGGTTTTTCCCGGCGTGGAATGTCCAGGCCCCCCTTGACCACGGTGATCGTCGGCTGCCCGTAGGGAAAGACCCCCGTCAACGCGGCGATGTCCACCAGGTCGGGCCGTTGCACACCGAGTTCGACGTCGATGAGCATGGCCTCCTTGGGAAAGTCAAACGCTTCGGCCACGTTCAGCGAGTGGTGCCACAGGGCGTCGCGGATGGCGCGTGCGCAGGCCTCGGTGTAGTTGCCGCTGCGGATCGAGGTGCCCATGCCGAACTGGGTGACAAGGCGTTGCTTGGGCATGAAAGTTCTCCGGTCAAAAAATCGCTGGTTGCGGCTGCTGCTGTGGCTGCGTCAGTGGGCCTGGTGATACCGGACCACGAAGTGTTTGGTCGTGGTTTCGACCACCTCCCAGCAGCCGCTGAAGCCGTTGGGGATCATGAAGGCGTCACCGGTCGTGAAGGTTCGCACCGTGCCATCGTCGCCGATCAGGCGCACATGGCCGCTCACGATGTGGCAGAACTCGTCGCGGTGGGTGAAGGCCCGCCACTTCCCGGGCGTGCTGGTCCAGGTGCCCGCGATCACCTCGCCCTTCGCGTCGCTGAAGAAGACCGTGGTCTTGTGGTGCGGGTCCCCCTGCAGCACGCGGTCGGGCAGGTCGCGCAGGCGCCGGGCCTCCTGGGTGCCTGGGTCTTGCTGGAAGTCGATCACTTGTGGTGTGGATGGCATGTCGGGTTCTTTCTTCGACGGCACGGTCAGATCTTCTCGTCGCGCAGCCAGTACCACTTGTAGAGGAAGAACTGGCCGAAGCGGCGGAAGGGGGCGAAGGCTTCGGAACGCACCATGTTCCAGATGTTGGGGTATTCGAGCGGCGAGTTGTAGATCGGCAGATTCATGACCTCACGGCCGGCGTCCTTGCCCGCCACCTGCTCGGCGATGCGCTTGCCGGCCCAGGTGGACGAGGCCACGCCGTTGCCGCCATAGCCCAGCGCGTGCCACACCGTCTCTTTGGGGTCCGGGCGGGTGATGCGCGGCATCATGTCGTGGCTCACGTCGACCCAGCCCCACCAGGAGTGATCGATCTTGATGTCGGTCAGCGGCGGGAACTTGCGTGCGATGGCGTCGGTGAGCAGCTTCAGGTGCACCGGATCCTGGGCGTCGGCGCCGGTGATCGAGCTGCGGCTGCCCAGCTGCAGGCGGTTGCCTTCGAGCAGACGGTAATAGAAGCGCAGGGTGCGCGTGTCCGTCATGAAGGTCTTGGTGTGGAAATGGCAGGCGGCCATTTCGGCGTCGCTCAGGGGGCGCGTGACCACCGAGTTGGACAGGATGGGCAGGATCTTGTTCTTGAGCACCGGGGTGAGTTTCTGCCCGGAGTAGCCCCCGGTGCAGAGCACCACCCGCTTGGCGCGGACGACGCCGCCGGGTGTCTGCAGGTGGTGCACGCCGTTGACGGTCGTCCAGCCCTGCACCGGGCTGGCCGGGTGCACCTTCACACCCAGTTCGCGCGCCTTGCGGATCAGGCCGAACGTGAACTTCAGCGGGTGGATGCCGATGCCTTCTTCTTCGTACATCGCGCCGACATGTTCGCGTTCGTCGCAGTGCTGTTCCCGCACTTCGTCGGGGGTGAGCATGCGCGAGCGGTAACCGAACACCTCGTTGCGCACGCGGGTCATCTCGCGCAGGTACTCCAGCTTCTTGGGGCGGTGGGCCAGGTAGAGGTGGCCGCCGTCATAGGCCTCGCACTCGATCTCTTTGGTGAGCGCGCGGAAGTTCTCGAAACCCATGCGCACCTCGGCGTCGAGGCGCTTGGCCACGTCCAGGCCCCAGCGCTCGATCCACTGCGAGCGGGTGAGTCGGCCGTTGGCGTTCTGACCCTGACCGCCGCTGCGGCTCGAACAACCCCAGGCGGTCTGGGCCGCGTCCAGCACCGTGGCGCAGATGCCGTGTTCACGCGCCAGGTACAGCGCGGTGGACATGCCGGTGGAACCCGAGCCGATCACCACCACGTCGGTGTCGATGTCACCGCGCACCGGGCCGTCGTCGGGCGGCGGGCTGCCCGCCGAGGCCACCCAGTAGGTGGGCGCATAACCGGTGCCCTGGCCGGGCGTGGCCTGCACCAGGGGATCGTAGGTCGGGTCGTAGGGCCGCAGCACGCGGCCGCCGATGGTGGTCGAGGTCATCCATTGTCTCCAGGGTTTGTGGGGGGAACGCCGGTCGTCGGGTCAGGGCAGATCCATGCGAGCCATGCGCAGAGGTCACGGAACACAGGTCCCTTGAACCCCATCCGGGCCAAGCATAGGCAGGACCCGCCGGCGCTGGTTAGAACCAGTTGCGGCCATTTCATGGGGCCAGAAACCCCCGAGATGCGGACCCTGGGTGTGACCTTGGGGGTTTACCCGGAGGTCTGGTCTTAACGATTCGCCGCCGCTGGTTCTACAGCCACAGGGGCTTCGACTTCAACAATGCAGCCCGGGCACAAAACCGCTCTGGCACACACACCGTCCGCCCACCGCGATGGTGGGCCAGCCCGCTCGAAACCGCCACAGGAGACAACATGAACGAACCGCAGACAAGCATCACCGAGCACACCCTTGCCGCGTTTGCCGAGGCCTGGAACCGCCACGACCTGGAGGCCCTGATGGGCTTCATGCACGAGGACTGCGTGTTCCATGCGGTGGCGGGCCCCGACCTGCTGGGCCGCACCTTCACCGGGCGCGCCGAAGTGCGCGAAGGCTTCAAGGCCGCCTGGACCACGCTGCCCGACGCCGCCTGGCTGGACGGTGAGCATTTCGTCGTGGGCAACCGCGGCGTGTCGGAAAGCACCTTCAAGGGCACCCAGGCCGACGGCTCGCGCATCGAGGCCCGCATGGTCGACGTGTTCACGTTCAAGGACGGCAAGATTCTGATCAAGAACGCCTTCCGCAAGAACCGGCCGGCGCAGCCCGCGGCCTGAGCCGCCCCCTGTTTTCCGTGAGCGCCCGGCGCGACCGCCCGGGCCCACGACACCTGGCATCCCCTGTTGAAGACCGATCACCAAGTCGGTGCGATTCTTTTCCCCGTAAACCAACTCTGGAGACATCCATGACATTCAAAACCACCACCCTGGTCTCTCTGCTCGCCGCATCCTCCTTCTTCGCCGGGGGCAGCGCGCTGGCCACCACCTTCAAGGTCGCCGTGGGCGATGCCCAGGGCAGCGCCCAGTGGGAAATGGCGTCCAAGTTCAAGTCGTCTTTTGAAGCCAAAGTCGCCGGCAAGCACAAGGTCGATCTGTTCCCCAACGGCCAGCTCGGCAGCGAAGAGACCACGATCAACAGCGCGTCGATGGGCACCCTGGACTTCTCGGTCCTGGCCATCAACAACATCACGCCGTTTTCGCCCACGGTCGGTGTGCTCACGCTGCCGTACGTGATCCAGAGCACCGAAGAGGCCAGGAAGCTGGTGACCGGGGCGGTGGGCAAGGAGCTGACCGCCAACACCGTGCGCGACGCGGGCGTGCGCATCGTCGGCTGGACGTTTTCGGGCTTTCGCGTGCTGACCAACTCCAAGAAGCCGGTCAAAACCCTGGCCGACCTCCAGGGCCTGAAGATCCGTGTGCCCAAGAACGAGATCATGATCGCGTCCTACCAGGCCTGGGGCATCAACCCCACGCCGATGGCCTGGTCTGAAACGTTCACCGCGCTGCAGCAGCGCGTGGTCGATGGTCAGGACAACCCCTACGTCACCGTGAGCGCGATGAAGTTCAGCGAGGTGCAGAAGTACATCACCAACATCCGCTACGTGTTCTCGCTCGAACCCATCATCGTGGGCGAAGGCACGTTCAAGAAGCAGCCCGCCGACGTGCAGAAGGCGATCCTGGACGCGGGCGCCGAAGCGACCGAGCACAGCTTCAAGTGGCTCAATGAGACCGAAGGCAAGATCAAGAAGGACCTGATCGCCAAGGGCATGCAGATCACCGAGCCGGCCGATGGCGAAAAGGAGTGGATCTCCAAGGCCACGACCGCCGTGTGGCCGAAGTTCTACGACAGCATCGGCGGCAAGGCCAAGCTGGACGCGGTTCTGAAAACCCTGGGCCGTTGATCGCCTGAGCGCGGGCGGCCACACGATGTGGCCGCCTTTTTTGGCTTCTGTGTTGACCTGCGCTTGTGAAAGCGCCTGCTCTGGCGTGCCCTGCGCGCCCCTTGTTGAGGTAACTGCCATGACGCTTGCGCGCAAAACCCTGGCCTTTTTGAACGACATCGAGACCCTGGTGTGCGAATGGCTGCTCGCGCTGTTCGTGATCCTGCTGTTCGCGCAGATCGTCGCGCGCCAGCTGTTCGGTTATTCCATCGCCTGGTCCGAAGAGCTCTCCACCTACATGTTTGTCTGGTTCGCCTACCTCGGCTCTGTCGTGGCGGCCAAGATGTCGGCCCACAACCGCGTCACCTTCCACATGCAGTTCATGCCGAAGGCGCTGGCCAAGACGCTGATGACCGTGGCCGACCTGCTCTGGGTGGGCTTCAACATCTACTTCGTCTGGCTCAGCTACGACTTCGTGTTCAACCGCATGAACCTGTTCTGGAAGTCCCAGACGCTGGGCCTGCCGATGAAGTACTTCTACATGGTGCTCCCGATCGCGTTTGCCCTGATGTCGATCCGTGTGCTGTGGAACACCTACCTGAGCGTGGTGAAAGGCGAAGAGCTGCTGGATCCGGAAACCGCCGAGATCAAGAAGATGCAAGAGAACAACGACGCGGCGGCGGTTCGCTGAGCCCGCACTGGAGACCCCTCATGGACATGTACGTTGCAGAAATCCTGTTTGGCGGCTTCGCGCTGCTGCTGTTGCTGGGTGCGCCGATCACGGTGGCGCTGGGCGGTGCGGCCATGGGCGCCTACGTGGTGCTCGACAAGGACCCGATCGCCCTGGTGCAGATCGCCTTCAACTCGGTCGGCAGCTTTCCGCTGATGGCCCTGCCGGCCTTCGTGCTGGCCGGTGCGCTGATGGAGGCCGCGGGCATTTCGCGGCGCCTGGTCGACATCGCCGAAACCATGGCCGGCCCCATCACCGGTGGCCTGGGCGTGGCGACGGTGCTGGCCTGCCTGTTCTTCGGCGCGATCTCGGGCTCGGGCCCGGCCACCACCGCCGCCGTGGGCATGCTGATGATTCCGGCCATGACCAAGCGCAATTACGACCGGGCCTACGCTTCGGCGGTGACCGCCGCGTCGGGCGGGCTGGGCATCATCATCCCGCCCTCGATCCCGATGGTGATCTTCGGCATCGCGGCGCTGGGCATGGAGCCGCCTCCCGAGGCGGTGGAGAAGTTCGGCACCTTCGCGTCCCTGTCCATCCCCAAGCTGTTCATCGCCGGCGTGATGCCCGGCCTGCTGATGGCGGGCAGCCTGCTGGTGATGAACTACTTCATCTCCAAGAAGAGCGGCTACCGCGGTCTGTCGGAGACCTGGTCGGGCCACGAACTGCGCGCCGCGCTCAAGCGGGGGGTCTGGTCGATCCTGGCGCCGCTGATCATCCTGGGCGGCATCTACGCGGGCATCTTCACGCCCACCGAGTCGGCCATCGTGGCCATCTTCTACACCCTGTTCATCGGCTGGTTCGTGCACCGCGAACTGCGCTGGGGCGCGATCAAGACGGCGCTGCGCACCACCACCTGGATCACCGGGCGCGTGCTGCTGATCCTGTTCACCGCCACCGCGTTCGGCCGCCTGCTGGTAGAGCAGCGCATCCCCAGCGACATTGCCGAGTCCATGCTCAGCCTGACCTCCAACCCCTACATCATCTGGGCGATGGTGATCGTGTTCCTGCTGTTCGTGGGCATGTTCATGGAAACGCTGGCGGCCATCCTGATCCTGGTGCCGGTGCTGCTGCCGGTGATGTACATGACGGGCGCCGACCCGACCCATGTGGGCATCGTGGTGATCTGCACCCTGTCGATCGGGTTCATGACCCCGCCGCTGGGCGAGAACCTGTTCGTGGCCTCGGGTATCGGGGGCGAGTCGGTGGAGAAGATCGTCGTCCGGGTGATGCCCTTCGTGATCGTGAGCACCATCGCCACCTTCCTGATCGCCTACTTCCCCAAGATCTCGCTCTGGCTGCCGTCCATGGTTGGTTATTGAGTCGAGACCGTCGCCTCCGCACAACCGCCGTCGGCCGATTCAGTTCGGCGGACGGCGGTTTTGCATGTCGGTGATCACCTCGGCCAGGGTCGCGATGCCTTCTTCGATCACCCGCGCATTGATGGACTGAAAGCCCAGCCGGATGAATGGGCGCTGGGGGTCTTCCGCCTGGAAAAACACGTCCCCCGGTTCGATCAGCACGCCGCGCTCTGCCGCGCGCTGCGCCAGCTCAAAGGGGTGGACGTTGTCGGGCAGTTGCACCCAGCAGGAGCCCCCGCCGCCGAACGGCGTCACTTTGCACTGCGGGGCGCGGCGCGCCAGTGCGTCGAGCATCAGGGTGCCGCGTTCCTTTTGTGCCTCGGCGAGCCGCTTGAGGTGGGCGTCGTTGTAGCCCAGCGAGATGAACAGCGAGAGGCTGCGCTGGATGAAGGACGAGGGGTGGCGGAGCATGAGCCGCCGCAACGCGCGCAGCTCGGTGATCAGCTCGGGCGCCGCGACGATGTAGCCGATGCGCAGACCCGGCGCCAGGCTCTTGGAGAGGCTGCCGATGTAGATGACCCGGTGGTTGCGGTCCAGGCTTTTGAGGGCCGGAATGGGATTGCCCGAGAAGTTGTTCTCGCTCTCGTAATCGTCTTCGATGATCACCAGGTTGCTGGCATTGGCCAGGCGCAACAGCTCCTCGCGGCGGTGCAGCGGCATGGTCACCCCGGTCGGGCACTGGTGGCTGGGGGTGGTGTAGAGGTAGTCGTGTTTGCGCAGGCCGTCGTGGACGATCAGGCCGTTGTCGTCCACCGGCAGCGGCGTGATTTCGGCGTTGCGGCTGGTGAAGATGTTGCGCGCATCGGGGTAGCCGGGGTTTTCGATGCCGACCCGGATGCCTTCGCGCACCAGCAGGTCGGCCACCATGTAGAGCGCGTGCTGCGCGCCCACGGTGATGATGAGCTGGTCGGGCGTGGCCCACACGCCGCGCCGGGGCAGCACGCGGGTGCAGATCTGCTCCACCAGGGACTCGTCGTCGCGGGTGATCTGGTCGGGCGCCCAGTCCCGGATGTCCAGCACGCTCAGCGCCTTGAGGCAGCACTCGCGCCAGGCGGCGGTGGGGAACAGCGATTCGTCGAACTGGCCGTAGAGGAACGGGTAGGGGCTCTTCTGCCAGTTGAAGGGCTTGACGATGCTGCGCTGCAGGCTGGGGTGCTGGCAGAGCCGCTTCTTCCAGGCAATGGCGGGCTGGTCGGGCAGGTCCTCGGGCACCGTCCGCGTCTGCGCGCGCTGACCCAGCAGGGCCGCGCTGACGAAATGGCCCTTGCGCTCACGGGATTCGAGGTAGCCCTCGTCGGCCAGCTGCTGGTAGGCCAGCACCACCGTGATGCGGCCCACACCCAGCTCGGTGGCGAGTTCGCGGCTGGACGGCACCGGCGCGCCGGGCTTGAGCTGGCCGTCCAGGATCGCCGAGACCAGCATCTCCCGGATGCGACCTTGCAGGGTCAGGTTTTCGCGGGCGCTGCGCTGCAGCAGCTGCTTCCACATCGCGCCTTGTAGGGGTTGGACCATGGGCGTCTGTTCTGTGCGTGCAGAGAAATGGTGGCTCGGTTCCGGATTGTCCGTCAAGGTCCCGTGACGGCCTGCGGTGCCGGGCGCCGGTTGCCGGCCGCGATCAGGGCCACGATCTCGCGCAGCACCGCCTGGGTGACCGAGTGCGACAGATCGAGGGCGCGGTTGTGGCGGTAGTAGGGGCTGAGGTCCAGGCCGACGCCGATGCCGTAGACCTCGACCTCGCCCTGCGCCTGCAGCCCGGCCACCACCTGGCACAGGTGGTGATCGAGGTAGTGGGCGTCGTTGGCCAGCGCCGTGGCGCCGTCGGTGGGGCTGCCGTCGGAGATCACCAGCAGCAGGCGCCGGCCGTCGTGGCGCTGCACCAGGCGCTGCGCGGCCCAGGCGACGGCCTCGCCGTCCACGCCTTCGCGGAACAGGTCGCTCTTGAGCAGCGCGCCCATGGCGGGGCGGGCGCGGCGCCACGGCGTGTCGCTGTCCTTGAACACCAGGTGGGCGACTTCGTTGAGGCGGCCGGGGTGGGGCGGCCGGCCGGCGCGGCGCCAGGCCTTCTGGGCCCGCCCGCCGTTCCAGGCGTTGGTGGTGAAGCCCAGCACCTCGGTGATCACGCCGATCTGGTCCAGTGCCCGCGCCATCACGTCGACCAGGATCGCCACCGACTCGATGTGCTCGCGCATCGAGCCCGAGCAGTCGATCAGAAAGCTCACCGCGCTGTCGCAGACCGGGGCGTGCTGTTCGATGCGGAACAGGCGGCGTTCGGAGGGCGAGGTGATCAGCTGGCTCAGGTGGCGGCCGTCGATGTGGCCTTCTTCCTGGCCGTGCAGCCAGCCGTCGCGCACCGGGGTGGCGAGCACCGCGTTGAGCTCGCGCGCCAGCCGGGCCACCGACAGGCCCTGGCGTTCGATCAGTCGGTCCAGCTGTTCCCGGTTGTCCCGCAGCAGGGTGGTGCGCACCAGGGTGTCGGCGTGCGCCTCGGTGTCGAAGGCGTCGCTGAAGACCCGGTAGACGCCGCCCGATTCGGCCAGCGTGCGGCTGCTGCCCGAGCTGGCGGTGGTGAAGCCCTCGTCGCCGTCTTCGCCGTCGAAGTCCATCCAGAGGTTGAAGTCCAGCGGGTGGTCGTCGGGTTCGGTGTCGCTGTCGTCGGCGCCCGCCACCTGTTCCAGGTCGTAGGCGGCCAGCATGCCCGCCACCAGGCGGGCGATGGACAGCGCGTGCTGCGCGTACGCCGCCTGGTCGAAGCGCTGGCGGCGCAGCCCGGCCAGGTCGTGGCCCAGGCTGCGCACGATCGACATGCGGGTGGCTTCGATCGCGTCTTCCGTGGCCTCGACCACCGGTTGCGCGGTCACGCGCGAGCGGGTGATCTGCGCCACCGTGTACAGCAGCATGCCCTTGGCGGTTTCGGTCAGGCCGCTGTTGTAGAACGCCATCGACCAGGCTTCGAAGCGGTGGCGCAGGTTGTGCGCCATGCCGGGCATGTCGGCCGGCGCCAGCGCCTCGACGCGGAACTGCTCCAGCATCTCGAACAGCATGCGCTCCATCGGCTCGGCCGGGCGCAGGCGCGCGTGCAGCTGCGCATCGGCGCAGCGCAGGCGCAGTGCCATCGCGTCGGCGGCGCCGCGGAACGAACTGAAATCGTCCAGCGCCGGCTTGGGGCTGAGGTGCGGCGCGAACGGGGGCAGGGCCTTGTCGTCCCGGAACAGGCGCCGGCCGCGGAAATGCAGCCCGGCCTGGCCGCTCAGGGCCCGGATCGACGCGGCGCAGAGGTCGTCGATGCGCTGCTGGTGGCGCGTCGCGCCGGCCGTGGCCTGGGGCTCGACCATGAGGCTCAGGCGTCGCTGTGGGCGAACGAGGCTTCGAGTTCGCGGTGGAAGCAGCGCTGGAAGTACTCGGCGACGATGGGGCGCTCGGACTCGTCGCACTTGTTGACGAACGAGAGCTGGAACGCCAGGCCGGGGTCGCGGAAGATCTCCACGTTCTCGGCCCAGGTGATGACGGTGCGGGGCGACATCAGCGTCGACAGGTCGCCGACCCGGAAGCCCTGGCGCGTCAGCTCGGCCACCGCCACCATGGCGTTGATCATGTCCTGGCCCGCCGCGTCGGCGTAGGTTGGCACGCGGGCGGTGACGATGGCGACTTCTTCCTGGCGCTCCAGGTAGTTGAGCGCGACCACGATGTTCCAGCGGTCGATCTGGGCGTGGTTCAGGCGCTGGGCGCCGTGGTAGAGGCCGTTGAGGTTGCCCTGGCCCACGGTGTTGGCGGTGGCGAAGAGCCGGAAGAAGGGGTGGGGCCGCAGCACCCGGTTCTGGTCCATCAGCGTGAACTGGCCGTCGCGCTCCAGGATGCGCTGGATCACGAACATCACGTCGGGGCGGCCGGCGTCGTACTCGTCGAAGATCAGCGCCATCGGGCGCTGCAGCGACCAGGGCACGATGCCTTCCTGGAACTCGGTCACCTGCTGGCCCTCGCGCAGCACCACCGCGTCTTTGCCCACCAGGTCGAGCCGGCTCACATGGCCGTCGAGGTTGACCCGCACACAGGGCCAGTTCAGCCGTGCCGCGACCTGCTCGATGTGGGTCGATTTGCCGGTGCCGTGCAGCCCTTGCACCATGACGCGGCGGTCGCGGCTGAAGCCCGCCAGCAGCGCCAGCGTGACCGCCGGGTTGAAGCGGTAGCAGCTGTCGATCTCGGGCACGTGCTCGTCGCGCTCGGCGAAGGCCGGCACCCGCAGGTCGGTGTCGATCCCGAAAACGTCGCGAACCGAAACGGTCTGGGTCGGGCGCAGGGAACTCAGTTCGGACATGGGGTCGGGTCTTTCAGGTGGGGCGGCGGCCGGGCTCAGTCGAGCGTGCCGTCGTCAAGGGTGTCGGTGGCGTCGTGTTCGATCTGGCTGAGCGCGTCGGCGGCGCGTTGCAGCGCGGGCAGCAGGCCCAGCGCCTTGTCGGGGGTCAGCCGCATGATGGGCGCCTGCACGGCCACGCAGAGGTTGGAGCGGCCTTCGGGGCTGGGCACCAGCACGGCCACGCACATCAGGCCGGGCAGAAACTCTTCGTTGTCGAGCGCAAAGCCCTGGCGCTTGACCTGTTTGATCTCTTCTTCCAGCGCCTCCAGATGGGTCAGGGTCCTGGGCGTGAAGGCCTCCAGCGGGGCATGGCCCAGCAGGCGCTGGCGCTGGGCCGGCGTCATGCCGGCCAGGAACAGCTTGCCGCTGGCCGAGCAATGCACCGGCACCCGCGAACCCGAGTGCAGATAGAAGCGCAGCGGCGCGGGCGTCTCCACCCGGTCGAGGTACATCACCTCGCTGCCGCTGAGCGCTGTGAGGTTGCAGCTCTCGCCGATCTCGTTGACCAGCGCGCGCAGCACGCCGTGGCGGGCGCCGTGGAAGGTGTCGTTGAGCAGCAGGTTTTCGGCCAGCTTGCGCAGCCGCACGCCGGTGCCGTACTGGCGGCTGTCGCCGCTGCGTTCGAGCAGACCGGCGCTTTCGAGCTGCTGGAGCATGCGGTGCAGCGTCGGTTTGGGGATGCCGGTCTCTTCGGCCAGGCCTTGCAGCGAGAAGAACTGGTCCTTGGACGCGACGACTTCCAGCAGCGCGAACAGGCGCAGCGTGGGGGTGTCGCCGTTGATTTCGGTTGGAGCCTGGGCCGGAGCGGGGACGCTTTTCATGGGTTTGATCATAGCTGATTTTCAATAAACGACAAAAAACGTTCCGAAAAATGAGATTTCAGTTGACGATGACGCAAAGAGGCCATAAAGTCGCCATGCGTTTCAAAAAACGGAATGCAGCGTTTCATATTTAACCGTTTCATCACCGGCCAGCGCCGCAGGAGACTCTCGATGAGCAAGAACCCAACCGACACCCGCACCGTCGTCAGCGGCGTGCAAAAGATGACGCCTTCCGAGGCATTTGTGGAAACCCTGGTGGCCAACGGCGTGACCGACATGTTCGGCATCATGGGCTCGGCCTTCATGGACGCGATGGACATTTTCGCGCCCGCCGGCATCCGCCTGATCCCGGTGGTGCACGAGCAGGGCGCGGCCCACATGGCCGACGGCTATGCCCGCGTCTCGGGTCGCCACGGCGTGACCATCGGCCAGAACGGCCCCGGCATCAGCAACTGCGTGACCGCCATCGCGGCGGCCTACTGGGCCCACAGCCCGGTGGTCATCATCACCCCCGAGACCGGCACCACCGGCATCGGCCTGGGCGGCTTCCAGGAAGCCAACCAGCTGCCCATGTTCGAAGAGTTCACCAAGTACCAGGGCCATGTGACCCACCCCAAGCGCATGGCCGAGTACACGGCGCGCTGCTTCGACCGCGCCATGAGCGACAACGGCCCGACCCAGCTCAACATCCCGCGCGACTACTTCTACGGCGAGATCGAGTGCGAGATTCCCAAGCCCCAGCGCGTGGACCGCGGTGCCGGCGGTGAAGCCAGCCTGGCCGCCGCCGCCGAACTGCTGGCCACGGCCAAGTTCCCGGTCATCCTGGCCGGCGGCGGCGTGGTCATGGGCAACGCGGTGGAAGAGTGCAAGGCCCTGGCCGAGCGCCTGGGCGCGCCAGTGGTCACCGGCTACCTGCGCAACGACGCCTTCCCCGCCAGCCACCCGCTGTGGGCCGGCCCGCTGGGCTACCAGGGCTCCAAGGCCGGCATGAAGCTGATCGCCCAGGCCGACGTGGTGATCGCGCTGGGTTCGCGCATGGGCCCCTTCGGCACGCTGCCGCAGCACGGCATGGACTACTGGCCCAAGACCGCCAAGATCATCCAGGTCGAGGCCGACCACACCAACCTGGGTCTGGTCAAGAAGATCTCGGTCGGCATCTGCGGCGACGCCAAGGCGACCGCGCTGGAACTCACCAAGCGCCTGAGCGGCAAGACCCTGGCCTGCGACGCCACCAAGGCCGAGCGCGCCCAGACCATCGCCAGCGAGAAGGCCGCCTGGGAAAAGGAACTCGACGAGTGGACCCACGAGAAGGACGCCTTCAGCCTCGACATGATCGAGGAGAACAAGAAGGAGAAGACCTTCAACGGCGGTGACTACCTGCACCCGCGCCAGGTGTTGCGCGAACTGGAAAAGGCGATGCCGCCGCGCGCCATGGTGTCGACCGACATCGGCAACATCAACTCGGTCGCCAACAGCTACCTGCGTTTCGAAGAGCCGCGCAGCTTCTTCGCCCCGATGAGCTTCGGCAACTGCGGCTACGCGCTGCCGACCATGATCGGTGCCAAGCTGGCCGCGCCGGACCGCCCCGCCATCGCCTACGCCGGTGACGGCGCCTGGGCCATGAGCATGGTCGAGATCCTGACCGCCGTGCGCCACGACATCCCGGTGACGGCCGTGGTGTTCCACAACCGCCAGTGGGGCGCCGAGAAGAAGAACCAGGTCGACTTCTACAACCGCCGCTTCGTCGCCGCCGAGCTGGAAAACGAGAGCTGGTCCGAAATGGCCCGCGCCATGGGCGCCGAAGCCATCGTGGTCGACCGCCTGGAAGACGTGGGCCCGGCCCTCAAGAAGGCGACCGACATGCAGATGAACGAAGGCAAGACCTGCGTCATCGAGATCATGTGCACCCGCGAACTGGGCGACCCGTTCCGCCGCGACGCGCTGGCCAAGCCGGTGCGCTTCCTCGAAAAGTACAAGGACTACGTCTGATCGACTGAGTCCCTGAGCTCCCCTGTACCGCGCAGCGTCCGCTGCGCGGTACCGGTGCCCCTTTTCCCCTTGAAAGCGGAGGCCACATGGCTGCTCCCGTGATGTCGCCGGCGCCCGAGACCGCACCGGCGCAGGCCGTGAACGCGCCTGCACACCCCCATTTGAAGTCGCTGGTCGACGCCGCCCGGGTCCTGGGCCCGATGCGCGTGGCCATCGCCTACCCCTGTGACGCCGCTTCGCTGGGCGCGGCCATCGAGGCCGCTCGCGCCGGCCTGATCGTGCCGATCCTGGTCGGCCCGCGTGCCCGCATGGATGCGGCCGCCCTGCAGGGCGGGCTCGACCTGTCCGGCTGCGAAGTGGTCGAGACGGCCGACGACCCGCGCGCCGCCGCCGCACGCGCCGCCACCCTGTGCCGCGACGGCACGGCCGCCGCCCTGATGAAGGGCAGCCTGCACACCGACGAGCTGCTGGGCGCCGCCGTGGCGCGAGACGCCGGGCTGCGCGGCAGCTCCCGCGCCAGCCACGCCTTCGTGCTCGACGTGCCCGGTGTGGCGCGGCCGCTGGTGCTGACCGACTGTGTCGTCAACATCGAACCCGGCCTGATGGAAAAACGCGACATCGCCCAGAACGCGATCCACTTCGCGCACGCCATCGGCATCGCAAATCCCCGCCTGGCCATCCTGTCGGCGGTGGAGAACATCAACCCCGCCATCGCCAGCACGCTGGACGCCGCGGCCCTGTGCAAGATGGCCGACCGAGGCCAGATCACCGGCGCCGTGCTCGACGGTCCGCTGGCCTACGACAACGCGATCTCCAGCGTTTCGGCGCTCAACAAGGGCATCGTGTCCGAGGTCGCCGGCCGGCCCGACATCCTGCTGCTGCCCAACCTGGAGGCCGGCAACATGGTCTACAAGCAGCTGGTCTACATGGCCGGCGCCGAGTGCGCGGGCCTGGTGCTGGGCATGAAGGTGCCGGTCATCCTGACCAGCCGCTCCGACTCGATCACCGCGCGCATCACCTCGTGTGCGCTCGCGGTGCTGGTGGCCCGCCAGGGAGCATCCGCATGAGCGCGATCGCCCTTGACCGGCTGCAGCCCGCGAAGTTCGTCATGCACGTGCTGCCCGGCACGCTGCTGGCCGGTGTGGTGGCCATGGCGGCCACCCTGGTCTCTACCCTGCACGGGGGGCCCCAACTGCTGTATGCGCTGTTCTTCGGCGTGGCCTTCCACTACCTCAGCGCCGACCCGAAGGCCAAACCCGGGATCGAGTTCTGCTCGCGCAACGTGTTGCGCCTGGGCGTGGGCCTGCTGGGCGCGCGCATCACCGCCTCGCAGATCGCCGGGCTGGGCTGGACGACCGCGGCGATCGTGGTGGCCGCCGTCGTCACGACCCTGCTGGTCGGCTACTTCCTGGGCAAGCGGCTGGGGCTCAACCGCGCCCAGGGCACGCTGTCCGGCGGGGCGGTGGCGATCTGCGGCGCCTCGGCCGCGCTGGCGATCTCTTCGGTGCTGCCGCGCACCAAGGAGAGCGAACGCTTCACCCTGATGGTGGTGGTCACGGTCACGGTGCTGTCCACCGTGGCCATGGTGGCCTACCCGCTGATCGCGCGCGCCCTGAACCTGCCGCCGGAACTGGCCGGCCTGTTCCTGGGCGGCACCATCCACGACGTGGCGCAGGTGGTCGGCGCGGGCTACATGATCGACCACCCGACCGGCGACTACGCGACCATCGTCAAGCTGTTTCGCGTCTCCATGCTGGCGGTGGTGGTGGTGGCGGTCTCTGCCATGTTCAAGAGCGAGCGCGAGCAGGCCGAACGCGAGATTGCCGCCAACGGTGGGAAGGCCGTCACCGCCAAGCAGCCGCTGGTGCCCTGGTTTCTCTGGGTCTTCGTGATCCTGGTGGCCGTCAACTCGCTGGGTTTTGTGCCGTCCGCGGTGGGCACGGCGTTGAGCGATTTCTCCCGCCTGTGCCTGGTGGTGGCGATCGCGGCCCTGGGCATCAAGACCTCGTTCCAGCAACTGGCCGAGGCCGGCTGGCGGCCCTTCACCCTGTTGCTGGTAGAAACGGTGTGGATGGCGGCCTTTGTGCTCGTCGCCCTGTTCGCGCGCCAGCACGGACTTTTCTGACCACCCGCCCGACCCTGCGGGGTCGGGCGCTCCGACCCGAGGCGAGGGCTTCGTTTGAAGGCTTGGCTTCACCATGACGACGCTGGCTTCCCTGCCGCTCTGGGGCACCCTCGGTGTGCTGCTGTGCATCACCCTGGCGTCCTACGTGCAGACCCTGACCGGTTTTGCCTTCGGCCTGATCTTCCTGGCGCTGGTCGGGGTGTTCGACCTGATCCCGGTGGGGGTCGCGGCCAACGCCGTGACCCTCATCACCCTGAGCCAGACCGTCATCCACTTCCGCGAATACCCGCTCACCGACGACTGGCGTGTGATCCGCCCCGCGATCTGGCCCAGCCTGGTGGGCGTGGCGGCGGGGCTGGCGCTGTTGTTCTGGCTCAGTGACAGCGCGCTGTACCTGCTCAAGATGGCGCTGGGCGTGTCGGTGATCGGTTCGGCCGCCTTGCTGGTGGTGCGGTTCGTGCCCAAAGCCGAGATCGATGCCCCCGGTTCGTTCGCGCTCACCGGTCTGCTCGCCGGCCTGATGGGGGGCATGTTCTCCACCGCGGGGCCGCCGCTGGTCTACAAGCTCTACCGCCAGCCCCTGAGCCTGCCGGTGATCCGTCAGGCGCTGCTGGTGATGTTCGGCCTGAGCCAGCTGGTGCGGCTGGGCATCGTGCTGGTCTCGGGGCAGTTCACGCCGGCATCGCTCGTCTATGCCCTCATGGCCGTGCCCCTGGTGTTCCTGGTCACGCGCGGCAACCGGCGGTACCCGCTCAAGCTCTCTTCGGTGGCGATTTCCAGGGTGGCCGCCGGCCTGCTGCTGATGGCCGGCGCCAGCCTGATCGCCACCGCCTGGTAGCCGTTGCGGCCGGGATCAGCTGGCCGCTTCCGGCGGGTAGCGGTGAGCGCGGTCCACCAGATGGTTCATCTGGCCCGCCGCGTGCCGGGTGAGCGGGTGCGGCGTGTAACCCTCCCGCGGCGAGATGTAGGTGGCCATTTCCCGGGCCAGTGCCTTCTGCTGCGGGGAGGCATTGGCGAGCAGGGCAACCATCATGTTTTCCAGCGCGATGACCCGCACCCGCAACTGCACCAGTTCGGCGTTGCTCAGCGCGGGTTCGTCGCCCCGCATGGGGCCGGTGGGTGTGCGTCCGTCGGTCGGTGGCAAGGTTTCGGACATGGGGACCTCCTGGGTGGGCGGTGGCCGGCGATGCACGGCCCTCTGGGCGCCTCGCAGGATATTGCGCCCAAATCCCGTTCGGGTGGCGAAAAACCGCGCTGCGCACCGGTCTGCTGCGCAGATCACGCACTGCGTGCGCGGCCACCTTTTTTGCTTGTGCACAAAGTCCGGCCAGGTGCTTCGCTCCTGTCTGCTGCGCAGCTCACGCACTGCGTGCGCGGCCACCTTTTTTGCTTGTGCACAAAGTCCGGCCAGGTGCTTCGCTCCTGTCTGCTGCGCAGCTCACGCACTGCGTGCGCGGCCACCTTTTTTGCTTGTGCACAAAGTCCGGCCAGGCGCTTCGCACCCGTCTGCTGCGCAGCTCACGCACTGCGTGCGCGGCCGCCCTTTTCTGCCCAGGTCCGGGTCCAGCGCACCTGCATCTTGCGCATCACGCCCAGCATCAGCAGCGAGAACACGGCCAGCACGACGAAGCCGGTGAGGAAGCTGTCGGTGTTCTGTTTGGACTGGCCCATGAGCATGGGCACCAGGCCGCCGCCCAGGGCACCGATCTCGCCGATCATGGAACCGGCCACGGCGGTGGAGGTGGGCCAGCGCAGCGGCACCAGCTGGAACAGCGCGCCGTTGCCCGCGCCCAGCGCGGCAAAGCACAGGATCAGCAGCAGCGTGGTCAGCACGATGGACTGCGACGACAGGCCCACGCCGACCAGCGCCACGGCCACCACCACCAGCACCACGGTCAGCGTGTTGACGCCGCCCCAGTGGTCGGAGATCCAGCCGCCGAACACGCGCACCGCCGCGCCCATGAAGGCGGCGAGCATGGTGAGCTGGCCGGCCTGCACCTTGCTCACGCCGAACTGGTCGTGGTAGTAGGTGGGCAAAAAGGTGGTGATGCCGATGAAGCCGCCGAAGGTGACGACGTAGATCAGGCTGAAGACCCAGCCGTCTTTTTCCAGCAGGCAGGCCAGGTGGTCCTTCATGTTGGCGTGCTCGTCGCGGTCGGGCGGTTCCTTGGCCATGAAGGCCACCACCAGCATGGGCACGAACGAGGCGAGCGCCGCGAAGCCGTAGACGGTCTGCCAGCCGTAGGCCTGCGCCAGCGGTGGGGCGAGCAGCGCCGCCACGGCGGTGCCCACGTTGCCGGCGCCCACCAGGCCCATGGCCAGGCCCTTGTATTTGGGCGGGTACCAGCCCGAGCCCAGCGACATGGCCACGCCGAAACTGGCACCGGCCACGCCCAGCAGCAGTGCCATCTTCAGCAGGTCGTCGTAGCTGTGCACGAAGAAGTAGCCGAAGGCCATGGTGACCGTGATCAGGCTCAGCTCCACCAGGGTGGCGGTCTTGCGACCCACGTACTGCGCCAGCAGGCCGAGGGGGAACCGCATGATGGCGCCGGCCACGATGGGGATGGACAGCAGCAGGCCCTTCTGCGCCGGCGTGAGGTTGAACTCCTCGCTGATGAAGGGGGCCATGGCGCCGTTCATCACCCAGATGACGAAGGAGAACATCAGGTAGAAAAAGGCGGCGAACAGCGTGGGCGTGTGGCCACTTTTGAGGAAGGTGCGGAATCCGGCCATGGTGGTGGTCTGCTGTGGGGCGGTCTGGGGGATGAAGTCATTGCGGCCACGGGGCGCCGGCGCTGGCGGGTGCGGTCGCAATGGCGCGTGTACACCGCAGTCGCGGTGGTGCGCAGAGGGGGAAGGCCTTCGTCAGCCTTCAGCAGCTTCATTGCAAAGTCCGTGCCCACCGAAGTCTTGTGCAATGCACCATGTTTGTGAGATTCGCGCGAAAAAAGGGGCGCACCCAGCCGGGTGCGCCCCTTTTTGGTGGACGACCGGGGTGGTCCGTCAGGCAGCTTTCTCGACGTGCCCCTGGCGCGTGTAGAGGAAATCGATCACGGCCTTGCGGTAGTGCTGGTACTGCGGGTCGTCGGCCAGGGCCACGCGGTGGCGCGGGCGCGGCAGTTCGACGCTCAGGACTTCGCCGATGGTGGCGGCCGGGCCGTTGGTCATCATCACGATCTTGTCGGACAGCAGCACGGCCTCGTCCACGTCGTGCGTCACCATGACCACGGTGGCCTGGGTCTTGGCGACGATCTCCAGCAGTTCGTCCTGCAGCTTGGCACGGGTCAGCGCATCGAGCGCGCCGAAGGGCTCGTCCATCAGCAGCACCTTGGGTTCCATCGACAGGGCGCGGGCGATGCCCACGCGCTGCTTCATGCCGCCGGAGATTTCGCCGGGGCGCTTCTGCGCGGCGGCCGTGAGGCCGACCAGGGCCAGCGCGGCTTCGGTGCGTGCTTTGAGCTGCGCCTTGTTTTCGGTCGAGCCGAACACGCGCTCGACCGCGAGGTGGATGTTCTCGAAGCAGGTCAGCCAGGGCAGCAGGGAGTGGTTCTGGAACACCACCGCGCGCTCGGGGCCGGGACCGTTGATCTCCTTGTCGGCGCACAGCAGCACGCCGCTGGTGGGCGTGGTCAGGCCGGCGATGAGGTTCAGCAGCGTGGACTTGCCGCAGCCCGAGTGGCCGATCAGCGCGACGAACTCGCCCTTGGCCACGGTGAGGTGGATGTCCCTGAGCGCGGGGAACAGGCCCTTCTTGGTCTTGAAGGTCTGTTCAACGCCCTGGATGTCGATGTACTTCGTGTTCATGCTTTCACTTCCTCAAAGGTGAAGAGAGAGGCCAGCTTGATGAGCGCGAACTCCAGCAGCAGGCCGACGATGCCGATCACGAAGATGGCGATGATGATGCTGGAGACGTTGAGGTTGTTCCACTCGTCCCAGACCCAGAAGCCGATGCCCACGCCGCCGGTCAGCATCTCGGCCGCCACGATCACCAGCCAGGCGGTGCCCACCGCCAGCCGTACGCCGGTCAGCATGTAGGGCAGCACGGCGGGGAACAGGATCTTGGTGAAGATCTTCCATTCGGACAGGTTGAGCACGCGCGCCACGTTCATGAAGTCGCTCGGCACGCGCTGCACGCCGACCGCGGTGTTGATGACCATGGGCCAGATCGAGCAGATGAAGATGGTCCAGATGGCGGCCGGGTTGGCGCCCTTGAACACCAGCAGGCCGATCGGCAGCCAGGCCAGCGGCGAAACCGGGCGCAGCAGGCTGATGAGCGGGTTGAACATGCGCGAGAGGAACACCGAGCGGCCGATGGCAAAGCCCGCAGGAATGCCCACCAGCGCCGCCATGCCGAAGCCGATGGCCACGCGTTGCAGCGAGGCCAGCACGTTCCAGCCCACGCCCTGGTCGTTGGGGCCGTTGCGGTAGAACGGGTCGGAGAACACCTGCACCGCCTGTGCCCAGGTCTCGGCGGGCTTGGGGATGCCGCTGTCGCTGGTGCTGGCAATGGCCTGCCAGATCAGCACCAGCAGGGCCAGGCCCATCAGCGGCGGCAGCACCGCCATCCAGAACCCGCGGAAGTCGCGCGCCGGTTTTTTGGGGGCCGGTGCGGCGACGGCCTTGGGGGTGGGTGCGGTCATGGCTTTGGCCAGGGGTGACAAGGCGGGGCTGGGGGCCGGAGCCTCCAGCGGCGAATGAAAAACAGCGGCAACCATGGTGGTTCTCCTTGCGTTGGAACGATCAGGCTTTCACTTTGAAACTGTCGGCGTATTTCGCGGGGTCCTTGCCATCCCACACCACGCCGTCCACGAACTTGCTGCTGCGCATCTCGGACGCGGGCAGCGGCGTCTTGCTGGCGGTGGCGGCCTGCTTGTAGATGTCGATGCGGTTGACGGCCTTGGCCACGGCCAGGTAGTCGGGGTGGCTCTTGAGCAGGCCCCAGCGCTTGTGCTGCGTGAGGAACCACATGCCGTCCGACAGGTAGGGGAAGGTGGCGGCGCCGTTGTCGTAGAACTTCATGAAGTTCGGGTCGTCCCAGGTCTTGCCCAGGCCGTTCTGGTAGCGGCCCAGGATGCGCTGGTTGATCGCGTCCACGCTGGTGTTGACGTAGGCTCGCTGGGCGATGGTCTCGGCCATCTTGTTCTTGTTGGACAGGCCGCCGTCGATCCACTTGCCGGCTTCAAGGATGGCGGCCGTCACGGCGCGCGCCGTGTTGGGGTACTTGTTGACGAACTCGGCCGTGGTGCCCAGCACCTTTTCGGGGTGGTCCTTCCAGATGTCCTGCGTGGTGGTCGCGGTGATGCCGATGCCGTCGATGATGGCGCGGTGGTTCCAGGGCTCGCCCACGCAGTAGCCGTCCATGTTGCCCACGCGCATGTTGGCCACCATCTGCGGCGGCGGCACGGTGATGACCTTGGCGTCCTGCATCGGGTTGATGCCGTGCGCGGCCATCCAGTAGTACAGCCACATGGCGTGGGTGCCGGTGGGGAAGGTCTGGGCAAAGGTGTATTCGCGCTTCTCGCTGGCCATCAGCTTGGCCAGGCTGGCGCCGTCCACCGCGCCCTTGTCGGCCAGCTTCTTGGACAGCGTGATCGCCTGGCCGTTGCGGTTGAGGTTCATCAGGACGGCCATGTCCTTCTTGGGTCCGCCGATGCCCATCTGCACGCCGTAGATCAGGCCGTAGAGCACGTGGGCAAAGTCCAGTTCGCCGTTGACCAGCTTGTCGCGCACGCCGGGCCAGCTCGCTTCCTTGCTGGGCACGATCTTCACGCCGTACTTCTTGTCGATGCCCAGTTCGGCCGCCATCACCACGCTGGCGCAGTCGGTCAGGGGGATGAAGCCGATCTTGACCTCGGCCTTCTCGGGCGCGTCGGAGCCGGCGGCCCAGACGCCGCTGTGGCCCAGGGTGGAGAAGAAGGTGGCGGCGGCCGCCCCCTTCTTGATGAAGTCGCGCCGGCCGGTGTCGGCGGCGGGCGCAGCCGTGGTGGAGGCCGCGGTGGCGGGGGTGGTGCTGCTGCTGTTGCCAGAGGTCATGTCCAACTCCTTCAAGGTCAAAAAATCGGTGGCCCAAAAGCACAACGGCGTCCATCGCGTGACCTGCGCCAAGGGCAGGTCGGCAATGGACGCCGTTGTCCGTGTCTGGGAAGACGTGTCAGGTGGGAACCGCCATTGGCCCCCGCCCTTTGCAAGACCTAATGCAGGGAGCGTGCCAGCCCTCGGGTTGGCACGCGATCCGTCTGAAGACAGCTGATTTCAAAGGGAAAATCCGCCAGGCCGTGTGCGGGAGCGGCGGCGCGGGTGTGGCCCTGTCTTGGTGCACCGGCCCGGTGCGGCGGCTGTCGGGCACGCTCTTTGTGCGCTGCAGCAAACGCGCGCCACCGTCCGTGGCTCAGAGGAAGGGGCGCTCGGGCAGCACCTCGGCCATGGACAGCACGGCCTCGGCCACCTCGATCAGGCGGCGGTTCTGGTTCATCGCCATCTGGCGCATGGTCTTGTGCGCGGCGTCTTCGCTCAGGTGGCGGTGCGCCATCAGCAGGCCCTTGGCGCGCTCGATGGTCTTGCGCTCGTTCAGGCTGGCGCGCACCGTGTCCAGCTCGTCGCCCATGCGTTGCAGGCGCTGGGCCTGGTCGCGCACCAGCTCCAGGATGGACCGCTCCACCTGCGGGCCGTAGGGCTGGCCGGGCTGCGCCAGCGTCACCGGCAGCGGGGGCACCTGTCCGGGGGCGTCCTCAAAAAAGTCCGCCCCCTCGTCGGTGGCATCCGGCGCGGCGCCCGACACGCTGAGCTGCAGCCGCTCGAACGCGGCCAGGTCCAGCTCGGCGGCGCGCACGCGCTTGCCGCACAGCGCCAGCAGCTCCGCGGCCAGCGCGTCTTCCACCGTTTTCATGGCGTCGATGCGGCGGGTACAGGCGTCGAACCAGGTCTGGCTGGTGGCGGCGTCCAGCGGGGCGCCGGCCGCCGCCGTGCACAGGATGCGGCGCAGCCGTTCCAGGCTGGCGAGGATGTCGGGCCGCTGGGCCAGCTGCCAGACCTGCTGCAGCGGGTCGCCCGCGAAGTCGGCAAACACCTGCAGGCAGCGTTCCTGCGACTCGATCAGGTGCAGCAGGCGCTGCTGGTCGTCGGCGTGGGCGCGGCCGGCGGCGAACAGGGCCGAACCGGTGGCGCGCTCCTGCCCGGCAAATTCCTTGCCCTGCATGAAGTTGAACAAGGCCACCAGGTGGCGCGAGATGCCCGGGTCCCAGGCGCTGTCGGCGGCTTCGAACACCACCGCCAGCAGGGCACTGACCAGCCGGATGTAGGCCGCCGTGGCCTGCGCGGGCGACCAGCTCTGGGCCTGCACCCGCTCGCGCAGGCGGGGCAGGGCGGTCAGCCCCTGCAGGGCGTAGGCGATGCGGCCGAACAGCCGGGCGCGGTGGCCGCTCTGCGCGGCCTCGGTGTCCATCTGGTCGAAGCAGGCCAGCACCTTGGTCTGCAGGGCCAGGCTGCGCATCACCTGCTCGCGGCATTCCACCGCCCAGCGCTGGCCTTGTGACCCCAGGTACAGGTTGGACATGCCGCGCTCGCGCTGCAGGGCGTGCACCAGCCGCGCCACGGCGTTGACCAGCTCGCTGGTCAGCGCCAGTTGCCGCAGACCCGCGATCTCGCAGCGCTTGGCCGCCATCAGGAAACTCAGAGCCGATTTCATGCCCTGAAGGGCAGCAACATTCGTGCCGCGGGAGGGTTGCGACCCGCGCAGCGGCGGAGCGGGGGGGCTTTGCGATCCGGCGCCGGGCCGCCCCAAGGCAGGCCCAGCCCCCGTGGGGGGCAGCGACCCGCATCAGCGGCGGAGCGTGGGGGCCAGTCAGCCAGTCAGCCAGTCAGCCCGTCAGCCCGTCAGGCTTCAGGCCGGCATCATGCCGTGGCGCTGTTTGAGTTCTGCGGTGGCGGGGCTGGCCGCGAAATCGAGGAAGGCCTGCACCGCCGCCGCCTGCTGGCTGAGCGACGCGCGCGCGGCCGAGAAGGTGGTGACGATCTGTACGGCCTCGGGCAGGCCGCCGATGACCTGGATGCCGGGCACGCCCATCATTTCGCTGAGCTGCTGGAAGCCCAGCGCCACCTCGCCCCGGGCCACCAGCGAGCCGACCGACACGCCCGGCGGCGGGGTGACGATGCGCGGCGCGATCTGCTGTGCGATGCCCCAGCGCTCGAACAGCGCGGCCAGCTGCACGCCGCTGGGCCCGGTGGAATAGCCCAGCGTGGGTGCGGCCAGCACAGCGGCTTTCAGCGCCGCTTCGGTGCCGATGTCGGGCACCGGCGCGCCGGCCGGCACGGCCACGGCCACGGCCGAATGCACCAGGTCCGCGCGGGTGTCGGCCACCACATGGCCGCTGGCGGCCAGCCGGGCGATGGCGTCGGACGCGAGGGCGACGATGTCGAAGGCCTCGCCGGCCACCACCCGCTTGGCGGCGTCGACGCCGCCGACCGAGGTGACGGCGACGGTGGTGCCCGGCTGTTGCTGCGCGAACGCGGCCACCAGGTCGGCCAGCAGGGCCTTGGTGGCCATGGAAGAGATCAGGGTCAGGGTGGTCTGGGGCATGGCGGTGAGGGGGCTCGGTGGGGACCCCTCAGCCTATCAAAGCGCAGCCGGCCTGCCCCGTGGCGGGGCCATCTTTCTGTTATCAGGCCGCGGCATGGAGGGCGGTGTCGACCTCGTCCGCTGCCTCGGCGGTGGTGGCGGCTGGGGCGGTGGTGGGCATCAGCTGTGCCCGCACCGAGACCACCGAACCGATCATGATCAGCGCCGGCGGGCGCACCTGGTGGCGCAGCGCCAGCGAGGGCAGCTCGGCCACGGTGCCCGTGATGCAGCGCTCGTCGGGCAGGGTGGCTTTTTCCACCAGCGCGGCCGGCGTGTCCCCCGGCAGGCCGTGGGCCACCAGCTGGCGGCAGATCTCGGGCAGGTTGTTCACGCCCATGTAGAGCACCACCGTCTGGCGCGGGCGGGCGAGCATGGCCCAGTCCATGTCCAGGCCCTGGCCGTCGCGCAGGTGGCCGGTGGCCAGCACCAGCGAGGCGGCGTGGTCGCGGTGGGTGAGCGGAATGCCCACCGACGCGGCCGCCCCCTGCGCCGCCGTGAGGCCGGGGATGACGGTGAAGGGAATGCCCTCGGCCGCCAGCGCCTGCGCCTCTTCGCCGCCGCGGCCGAAGATGTAGCCGTCACCGCCCTTGAGGCGCAGCAGCGAGCGGCCGCTGCGCGCCAGCCGCAGCATGAGTTCGATGATGTCGTCCTGCGGCAGGGTGTGGCGCGAACTCTCCTTGCCGACATAGATGCGTTCGGCGCTGGGGCTGAGGTGGTCCAGCACGGCGGGGCTGACGAGGTGGTCGTACAGCACCAGGCTGGCCGCCTGCAGCGCCTTGACGGCTTTGACGGTCAGCAGCTCGGGGTCGCCGGGGCCGGCGCCCAGCAGCGTCACGGTGCCCGGCGGCGGCACCGCCGCACCCGACGGACGGGGGGCTGTCAGCGCTGGCGTGAGATTCACCAGGTTCATGGGGCGCACTCCTTGTGGTGACAGCGTGGGGCCGTCTGTGGTGTTGGTGCCCATTGTTGGAAATACAACGGTGCCCGTCCTTGAACCAGTTCAAGGACAGCGCGGTGGCCCGGGCGGACGATGCGTCCAGCTCGCACAAAGGCCTTGGACAGCTGCCTGGCGAGCGGTTCCGGTGCCCCAGGGAGGGCGCCGGATCACCTCCACAGCTGATCCGATCGGAGAGAGAAAACCCATGAAAGCCACTCAGATCGTCCTGTCCTCGCTGGCCATGGCCGCGATGTTGGTCGCCGGCGCCAGCCAGGCCCAGGACAAGAAGAATCTCACCCAGCCAGAGGCCAATTACCAGGCCGGCGGTTCGCCCCTGGCCAATGAGCCGATGTACCAGGCGAGCAACCCCAAGGCGCCGCCCATGACGCAGGCCGAGTTCGACCAGGCGCGCAAGATTTACTTCGAGCGCTGCGCCGGTTGCCACGGTGTGCTGCGCAAGGGCGCCACCGGCAAGCCGCTGACGCCCGACATCACCCAGAGCAAGGGCACCGACTACCTCAAGGTCTTCATCGCCTACGGCTCGCCCGCCGGCATGCCCAACTGGCAGACCAGCGGCGAGATGAGCGAGAAGGAAGTGGACCTGATGGCGCGCTACATCCAGCACGACGCGCCCACGCCGCCCGAATACAGCATGGCCGACATGAAGGCCACCTGGAAGGTCATCGTCCCGCCGGAGAAGCGGCCGACGAAGAAGATGAACAACTACAACATCACCAACATCTTCAGCACCACGCTGCGGGACACCGGTGAAGTGGCGCTGATCGACGGCGACACCAAGCAGATCATCAACATCGTCAAGACCGGCTACGCGGTGCACATCTCGCGCCTGTCGCAGTCCGGCCGCTACCTGTACGTCATCGGGCGTGACGCCAAGATCAACCTCATCGACCTGTGGATGGAGAAGCCGGACAACGTCGCCGAGATCAAGGTCGGCCTCGAGGCGCGCTCGGTGGATACCTCCAAGTACAAGGGTTACGAGGACAAGTACGCCATCGCCGGTTCCTACTGGCCGCCGCAGTTCACGATCATGAACGGCGACACGCTCGAGCCGCTCAAGATCGTCGCCACCCGCGGCATGACGGTGGACACGCAGGAATATCACCCCGAGCCGCGCGTGGCCTCGATCGTGGCCTCGCACTTCCACCCGGAGTTCGTGGTGAACGTGAAGGAAACCGGCCAGACGCTGATGGTGAACTACAGCGATCTCAACAACCTCAAGATCACGGCCATCGGCACCGAGCGCTTCCTGCATGACGGCGGCTGGGATTCGACTAAGCGTTACTTTCTGGTCGCGGCCAACCAGCGCAACACCATCGCCGTGGTGGACGCCAAGGACAACAAGCTCGTCAAGCTGG
>NZ_JASJOY010000037.1:0-1273 GCF_031426985.1 Hydrogenophaga sp. | reverse complement strand
AGCCCGACGTCATCTTTCTGGTCTACAACGACCACGCCACGGCCTTCAGCCTGGAGATGATCCCGACCTTTGCCATCGGCACGGCGGCCGAGTTCACGCCGGCCGACGAAGGCTGGGGCCCGCGCCCGGTGCCCCAGGTCATCGGCCATCCCGACCTGGCTTCGCACATCGCGCAGAGCGTGATCCAGCAGGACTTCGACCTCACCATCGTCAACAAGATGGACGTGGACCATGGCCTGACCGTGCCGCTGTCGCTGATGTGCGGCGAGCTGGACCCGAAGAAGGACGCCTGGCCCTGCCCGGTGATCCCGTTCGCGGTCAACGTGGTGCAGTACCCGGTGCCCTCGGGCAAGCGCTGCTTCATGCTCGGCCAGGCGATCCGCAAGGCGGTGGAAAGTTACGACGACAACCTGAACGTGCACATCTGGGGCACCGGCGGCATGAGCCACCAGCTGCAGGGCGCGCGCGCCGGCCTGATCAACCGCGAGTGGGACAACGCCTGGCTCGACAAGATGATCGCCGACCCGGTGGCCTGTGCCGACACGCCGCACATCGACTACGTGCGCGAAGCCGGCAGCGAAGGCATTGAACTCGTGATGTGGCTGATCGCCCGCGGCGCCATGTCCGACATCGTTGACGGCAAGGTGCAAGGGCCTGCCCCGACCGTGAAGCACCGCTTCTACCATGTGCCCGCGTCCAACACGGCCGTGGGCCACCTCATCCTGGAGAACAACTGACATGACCATCAAAGTAGCCCTCGCCGGCGCCGGCGCCTTCGGCATCAAGCACCTGGACGGCATCAAAAACATCGACGGCGTTGAAGTCGTGTCGCTGATCAGCCGCGACCTGGAAAAGACCAAAGAGGTTGCCGACAAGTACGGCATCCAGCACGTGACGACCGACCTCGCCGACAGCCTGGCGATGAAGGAAGTGGACGCCGTCATCCTCTGCACGCCGACGCAGATGCACGCCGAGCAGACGCTCGCCTGCCTGAAGGCCGGCAAGCACGTGCAGGTGGAAATTCCCCTGGCCGACAGCCTCAAGGGCGCGGAAGAAGTGGTGGCGTTGCAGAAGCAGACCGGTCTGGTGGCTATGTGTGGCCACACCCGCCGCTTCAACCCCAGCCACCAGTACGTGCACAACGAGATCACGGCGGGCCGGTTCAACATCCAGCAGATGGATGTGCAGACCTACTTCTTCCGCCGCACCAACACCAACGCGCTGGGCCAGGCCCGCAGCTGGACCGACCACCTGCTGTGGCACCACGCCGCCC
>NZ_JASJOY010000036.1:312-2578 GCF_031426985.1 Hydrogenophaga sp. | reverse complement strand
CCGTCCCGAGATCCTCGACCCGGCGCTGCTGCGCGCCGGGCGCTTCGACCGCCAGGTGCTCGTTGACCGGCCGGACTAGATCGGGCGGCTGGACATCCTGCGCGTGCACGTGCGCAAGGTGAAGCTGGACCCGGGGCTGCATCTCGACGAAGTGGCTGCGCTGACGCCGGGCTTCACCGGCGCCGACCTCGCCAACCTCGTCAACGAGGCCACGCTGGCGGCCACGCGGCGCAAGGCCGATCTGGTGACGCTGGCCGACTTCACGCTCGCGGTCGAGCGCATCGTCGCCGGCCTGGAGCGGCGCAACCGCGTGCTCAACCCCGAGGAGCGCAAGACCGTGGCCTACCACGAGATGGGCCATGCGCTGGTGGCGCTGGCGCTGCCGGCATCGGCGCGCTCGGCTACACCATCCAGCGCCCCACCGAAGACCGCTACCTGATGACGCGGCGCGAGCTCGAGCGCAAGATCGCCGTGCTGCTGGGCGGCCGCGCGGCCGAGAAGCTGGTCTTCGGCGAGTTGTCCACCGGCGCCGCCGACGACCTGGCCAAGGCCAGCAACATCGCGCGCGACATGGTCAGCCGCTACGGCATGGACGAGGGCCTGGGTTATGTCGCGCTCGAGGCGCAGCGCTCGACCATGCTCGACGTGCCGGCCGCGTTCGCTCAGAGCGGCCCGGCCGTGTCGGAAGACACGCGCCGGCGCATCGACGAGGCGATCCGCACCCTCGTGATGGAGGGCTTCGCTCGCGCCACCGCGATCCTCGACCTCAACCGCGAGGTGCTCGAACGCAGCGCCCGCGCGCTGCTGGAGCAGGAGACGCTGGACGAGCCGGCGATCCGCAAGCTGACCACGGACCTGAAGACGGCCTGACCCGTGCACGCGGCAGCGTCGATCGTGATAGGCCCTTCATGGCGCACCTGACGCAGATCCTGCTGTTGCTGGCGGTGGCGGTGGCGGTCGTGCTCGCCTGCCAGCGGCTGCAGGTTCCCACCAGCCTGGGCTACCTGCTCGTCGGCGTGATCCTCGGGCCGCACACCGTGGGTCCGACCATTCATGTGCCGGAGTTCGAGGCGCTGGCCGAGTTCGGCGTGGTGTTCCTGTTGTTCACGATCGGCCTGAATTTCTCGCTGCCGCAGCTGAACGCGCTGCGCCACCAGGTGCTGGGCCTGGGCACCGGGCAGGTCGCGCTCACCACGGCCGCGGTGGGCATCGCGGCCTGGCTGGCCGGCGTGCCCGGTGCGGCGGCCTTCGTCATCGGCGCGGCCTTCGCGCAGTCCTCGACGACCATCATCGCCAGCCTGCTCAAGGAGCGCGGCGAAGACAACGCGCCGCACGGCCGCCTCGGGCTGGCGATGTCGGTGTTCCCGGACGTCACCGCGGTGCCGTTCCTGGTGATCATTCCGGCGCTGGGCGTGGCGGTGGCCGCCGACGTGCTGGCGCTCGAGCTGGCCTGGGCGCTGGCCAAGGGTGCGCTGGCCTTTGCGCTGGTCTTCCTCGCCGGCCGCTGGCTGCTGCGGCCGCTGATGCACCACGTGGCCGAGCGGCGCTCGGCCGAGATGTTCACGCTGACCGTGCTGCTGATCGCGCTGCTCGCGGCCTGGGCGACCGACGGCCTGGGCCTGTCGCTGGCGTTCGGCGGTTTCCTGGCCGGCATGATCCTCGGCGAGACCGAGTTCCGGCACCAGGTCGAGGCGGCGATCCGGCCTTTCCGCGACGTGCTGCTGGGCCTGTTCTTCGTCGGCATCGGCATGCGCTTCGACCCCGTGGCGGTCTGGCCCGTGCTGCACTGGGCGCTGCTGGGCGCGCTGGTGATCCTGCTGGCCAAGACGCTCATCGTCGCGGCGATGATGCGCCGCATCGGGCTGGCGCCGCGGCTGGCCTGGCGCACCAGCCTGCTGCTGGCGGTGGGCGGCGAGTTCGGGCTGGCGCTGCTGGCCATCGCACTGGACGCGCGAGCCATTGACGCGCGGCTGGGCCAGATCGCGATCAGCGCTATCTTGCTGGCGATGGTGGCCGGCGCCGTGGTGATCCGCTTCAACAGCGCGATCGCGGGCCTTCTTGCGAGGTCGGCAGGGCCGGCGCAAGCAGCGCCCGGCGCGCCGCAGGCCGAGTTGCCTTTGCCCGGAGCCGCCGACGCGTCCGCGCCCGTGGTGATCGGCGGCTACGGCCGTGTCGGGCACACCGTGGCAGTGCTGCTGCAGGCCAGCGGCGTGCCGTTCGTCGCCTTCGACACCGACCCCAAGCGTGTCGCGCAGGGCCGCGCCGC
>NZ_JASJOY010000036.1:0-302 GCF_031426985.1 Hydrogenophaga sp. | reverse complement strand
CGTCGACGAGGCGGCCACGGCGCTCAAGGCCATGAGCCTGCTACGCAAGGCCTGCCCGCAGGTGCCAGTAATCGCACGCGCGCGCAGTCTGGACGAGAGTGGCCAGCTGGTGGCGGCCGGCGCAGCCCATGCCCATCCCGAGGCGATCGAGGCCAGTCTGCGACTCGGGGCGACGGCACTGCACATGCTGCACGTCGCGCCGGGGGACATCGAACAGATCGTCCAGGGCGTGAGGAACAGGGGCTACCGGCCGGTGGCCGAGACCGAACCCGATCGCTGAGGACCGAGGCCTTGAGGCGTCG
>NZ_JASJOY010000035.1:0-1119 GCF_031426985.1 Hydrogenophaga sp. | reverse complement strand
GTGGTCGCGAGCTGCCAGGCGCCGATGAAGCACACGAAGATCAGCAGCGAGACCACCGCCGCGCGCAGGTTGAGGCTGACGGCTTTCATGATCACGCCACCTTGCTGATGGCGAAGCTTTTCAGGTACTCATCGGGCTTGGCCGCGTCGAACGCCTTGCCCATGATGGTGTGCTTGGCGTAGGTCGGGCCGGCGGTGAAGGGCATGCCCAGGTCCTTCATGTGCTTGCGCGCGTCGGTGATCAGGAACACCTTCTCGGCGATCGCCTTGTAGTCGACATCGCCCTTCACGTAGCCCCAGCGCTTCATCTGCGTGAGCATCCACACCGCCATGCTCTGCCAGGGCATGGGGTCGAAGTCGGCGCGGTCGGGCACGTTCTGGATCTTGCCCAGACCGTCGGCGAACTTGCCCGAGAGCACCTGGTTCAACACGGCCTCGGGCTGGTTCAGGTACTGGCTCGGCGCGATCACCTTGGCGATGAGTTCGCGGTTCTTGGGCTGGCGTGCCATGGCCGCGGCGGTGAGCACGGCGCGGTACAGCGCGGCGAAGGTGTTGGGGTTCTTCTGGATGAACTCGGTGCTGGTGCCGAAGGCGCAGCAGGGGTGGCCGTTCCAGAGGTCCTTGGTCAGCACGTGGATGAAACCCACCTCGTCGTACACCGCGCGCTGGTTGAAGGGATCGGGGCCGAGGAAACCATCGATGTTGCCGGCGCGCAGGTTGGCCACCATCTCGGCCGGCGGGATCACGCGCAGCTGCACGTCGGTGTCGGGGTTCAGGCCGTTCTCGGCCAGGTAGTAGCGCAGCAGGAAGTTGTGCATCGAGAAGTCGAACGGGATGCCGAACTTGAAGCCCTTCCAGTTCTTCGGATCGCGGTTGTCCTTGTGCTTCAACGCCAGCGTGATGGCCTGGCCGTTGATGTTCTGGATCGTGGCCACGTTCATCGGCGTGGCGTTGCTGCCCAGCCCCATGCTGATGGCCAGCGGCATGGGCGAGAGGAAGTGCGAAGCGTCGTATTCCTTGTTGATCATCTTGTCTCGCACCAGCGCCCAACCCGCGGTCTTGGTGACCGACACGTTGAGACCCTGCTTGCTGTAGAAGCCCAGCGGGTGCGCCATGATCA
>NZ_JASJOY010000034.1:0-2624 GCF_031426985.1 Hydrogenophaga sp. | reverse complement strand
CAGGTCAGGATGATCAGGCCGCGTTTCGTGGCTTCGGCGGCGAGCGCCTTGGTCAGGTCGGCATCGGGCTGGTGCACGTCGCCGTTCTTGCACAGTTCCATGGCCACCATGGCGCCCAGGCCGCGCACGTCGGCGATGCATTTGTGCTTTTTGGCCAGCGTCTGCAGGCTGGCGGTGATGCGCGCGCCGACGTCGCGGCTGCGCTGCAGCAGGTCGTGTTTTTCAAACTCGTCGAGCACGGCCAGGGCCGCGGCACAGGCCATCGGGCTGCCGGCGTAGGTGCCGCCCAGGCCGCCAGCGGCGGGCGCGTCCATCACTTCGGCGCGGCCGACCACGGCCGAGATCGGGAAGCCGCCGGCCATGGACTTGGCCAGGGTGATCAGGTCGGGGGCGATGCCGCTCTGTTCGCAGGCGAACCAGGTGCCGGTGCGGCCGGCGCCGGTCTGCACCTCGTCGCAGATCAGCAGGATGCCGTGCTGGTCGCACAGCGCGCGCAGGCGCTGCATCAGTTCGGGCGGCGCCACGTTGAAGCCGCCTTCGCCCTGCACCGGCTCGATGATGATGGCCGCCACGCGGCTGGCTTCGATGTCGTTCTTGAGGATGGATTCGACCGAGGCGATCGCATCGTCCACGCTCACGCCGTGCAGCGCGTTCGGGAAGCGGGCGTGGAAGATTTCGCCCGGGAAGGGGCCGAAACCGGTCTTGTACGGGGCGACCTTGCCGGTCATGCCCAGGGTCAGCAGGGTGCGGCCGTGGTAGCCGCCGGTGAAGGCGATCACGCCCGAGCGGCCGGTGTGGGCGCGCGCGATCTTGATCGCGTTTTCCACCGCTTCGGCGCCGGTGGTCAGGAACAGGGTTTTCTTGGCGAAGTCGCCCGGGGCCTTGGCGTTCAGGCGCTCGGCCAGTTCCACGTAGGGCTCGTAGGCCAGCACCTGGAAGCAGGTGTGGGTGTACTGGTCGAGCTGGGCCTTCACGGCCTCGATCACGGCCGGGTTGCGGTGGCCGGTGTTGAGCACGGCGATGCCGCCGGCGAAGTCGATGTAGCGGCGGCCTTCCACGTCCCAGATCTCGGCGTTTTCGCCCTTGGCGATGAAGATCTGGTGGCTGTGGCCGACGCCGCGGGGGATGGCGGCCTGGCGGCGGGCCATGAGCATGGCGTTGGTGGCTTGGGATTCGCGTTGCATGCAGGGGGCTCCGATCATGAAGAAATTTCAGACTGGGGCGGACTGTAGGGCTCGCGGGCCACCGCTAACATATACAGACAGTGCCTGCACAGCGATGCACTGTGCAGCCCTACGGACCTGTACACATTTACCCTGATAGCCACCGATGTTCACCCTGAACCCCAAAAGCACCAGCCCGCTCGTGGTGCAGATCGTCGAGGGGTTTCGCGACCTGATCCAGAGCGGCAACCTGCGTCCGGGCTCCAAGGCGCCCTCCATCCGCCAGTTCGCCCACGCCCACGGTGTGAGCGTGTACACCGTGGTCGACGCCTACGACCGGCTGGTCGCGCTGGGCTATTTCGTCTCGCGCCCGCATTCGGGCTTTTTCGTGCGCAAGCGCGAGGGCGTGGCGCCGCAGGCGCCCGGCACCGTGCCCGCCGAGACGGCGAACTACAACTTCGACTCCATGTGGTACCTGCGCCGGGTGTTCGAAGCCCGCGCGCTGCGCATGAAGCCGGGCTGCGGCTGGTTGCCGGGCAACTGGCTGTTTGAGGAAGGCCTGCGCCGCAGCCTGCGCACGCTGGCGTCTGAAAACGTGGACCTGGGTGGCTACGGCGAGCCCAAGGGTTTTGCGCCGCTGCGCCAGCTGGTGCGCGACCTGCTGGCCGAGCAGGAGATCGCCGTCAGCGCCGACCAGGTGCTGCTCACGCAAGGCTCCAGCCAGGCCATGGACCTGGTGGCGCGCCGCCTGGTGCGCCCGGGCGATGCGGTGCTGGTGGACGACCCCGGTTACCCCAACCTGCTGTTTTCGCTGCGTTTCCTGGGCGCCCGGCTGATCGGCGTGCCACGCACCCCGGCCGGCTACGACCTGGCTGCGCTCGAAGCCCTGGTGCTGGAGCACCAGCCCAAGGTCTTCTTCACCCAGCCTCGCCTGCAAAGCCCGACCGGTTCGGTCGCCAACCTGGCGCACCTGCACCGCGTGGTGCAGCTGGCCGAGCAGCACCAGTTCACCGTGGTCGAAAACGACATCTACGCCGACCTCGACCCCGAACCGCGCCCCTCGCTGGCCAGCCTGGACCAGCTGCAGCGCGTGGTCTACATCAGCAGCTTTTCCAAGACCATCTCGCCCAACATCCGCGTGGGTTACATGGCGGCGCCGCCCGATCTGCTGGAGGACTTTGCCCAGCTCAAGATGATCTCGGGCCTGACCTCGTCCGAGTTCAATGAGCGCCTGGCCTACGGCGCGCTGGTGGACGGGCGCTGGCGCAAACACCTGCGCAGCCTGCGCGAGCGCCTGGCGCAGGCGCACCAGCGCGTGGCCCAGCAGCTGGAGAACCTGGGTTTCGAGCTGTTCTGCGAGCCCAAGGCCGGCATGTTCCTCTGGACGCGCCACCCCGACATCGCCAACGCGACCGAGCTGGCCTACAAGGCCGCGGAACAGGACATCCTGCTCGGCCCCGG
>NZ_JASJOY010000033.1:0-111255 GCF_031426985.1 Hydrogenophaga sp. | reverse complement strand
GAAGACCGAGCACAAGGCCGTGCTGGACACCATGCGCGAGCTGGAGCGCCAGGGTTTCGAGGTCACCTACCTGGACGTGCAGGCCGATGGCCTGGTCAACCTTGACGCCTTCAAGGCCGCGATCCGCCCCGACACCATCCTGGCCTCGGTCATGTTCGTGAACAACGAAATCGGCGTGATCCAGGACATCGCCGCCCTTGGCGCCATCTGCCGCGAGAAGGGTGTGATCTTCCACGTGGACGCGGCACAGGCCACTGGCCGTGTCGACATCGACGTCCAGACCCTGCCGGTGGACCTGATGAGCCTGACCAGCCACAAGACCTATGGCCCCAAGGGCATTGGTGCGCTGTATGTGCGCCGCAAGCCGCGCATCCGGATCGAAGCGCAGATGCACGGCGGTGGTCACGAGCGCGGCATGCGCTCGGGCACGCTGCCCACGCACCAGTGCGTGGGCATGGGCGAGGCCTACCGCATCGCCAAAGAAGAGATGCACGCTGAAAACGCGCGCATCCGCGCGCTGCACGACCGCATGGTTGCCGGCCTGAAGGACATCGAGGAGGTGTTCATCAACGGCCACGAGACACAGCGCGTGCCGCACAACCTCAACATGAGCTTCAACTACGTCGAGGGCGAGTCGCTGATCATGGGCATCAAGGGCCTGGCGGTGTCGTCCGGCTCGGCCTGCACCTCGGCCAGCCTGGAGCCCAGCTACGTGCTGCGCGCCCTCGGTCGCAGCGACGAGCTGGCCCACAGCAGTCTGCGCATGACGATTGGCCGATGGACCACTGAACAAGAGATCGATTACGCGATCCAAACCATCAAGGAAAACGTGGCGAAGCTGCGTGAGTTGTCCCCGCTGTGGGAAATGTTCAAGGACGGCATTGACATCTCGACGATTCAATGGGCCGCACACTGAAGGAGAAACGCCATGGCTTACTCAGAAAAGGTCGTTGACCACTACGAAAACCCCCGCAACGTCGGCTCTTTTGACAAGGGCGACGAGTCCGTTGGCACCGGCATGGTGGGCGCGCCCGCCTGCGGCGACGTGATGAAGCTGCAGATCAAGGTGAACGCGCAGACCGGCGTGATCGAGGACGCGCGCTTCAAGACCTACGGCTGCGGCTCGGCCATTGCGTCGAGCTCGCTGGTGACCGAGTGGGTCAAGGGCAAGACGCTGGACCAGGCGGCGGCGCTGAAGAACAGCGAGATCGCCGAAGAACTGGCGCTGCCGCCGGTCAAGATCCACTGCTCCATCCTGGCCGAAGACGCCATCAAGGCCGCAGTGGACGACTACCGGAAGAAACACTCGAACTGAGCCACTGCCATGTCCGTCACGATTTCCGAAGCCGCGGCCCGACATGTGACCCGCTACCTGGCCAAACGGGGCAAGGGCGTGGGCGTGCGTCTGGGCGTCAAGACCACCGGTTGCTCGGGCCTGGCCTACAAGCTGGAATACGCCGATGAGATCGCTCCCGAAGATGTGGTGTTCGAGGCCAACGGCGTCAAGGTGCTGGTGGACCCCAAGAGCATGCCCTACATCGATGGCACGCAACTCGATTTCGTGCGAGAGGGCTTGAACGAAGGTTTCAAGTTCCACAACCCGAACGAGCGCGACCGCTGCGGTTGTGGCGAGAGTTTCCGCGTCTGACGCTATCCTTCGGTCCGTACGTCGCCGCCAGCGGGTTCGCTCACTGGCGGCTTTTGTTTGGTGCCCCCATGAACCTGCAATCCAACGACTTCGAACTGTTCGAGTTGCCCCTGGTCCATGCGCTCGATCGTGCCCAGCTGGACGAGCGCTGGAAGGCGCTGCAACGTGAGGTGCACCCCGACCGCCACGCGGCGGCCGACGCGCAGACCCAGCGCCAGGCCATGCAGTGGTCGGTGCGCATCAACGAGGCCTACCAGCGGCTCAAAGACCCGCTGCGGCGCGCCGCCTACCTGTGCGAACTGCACGGCGCCCCCATCCAGGCCGAGAACAACACCGCCATGCCCGCTGCCTTCCTGATGCAGCAGATGGAATGGCGTGAGGCGCTGGACGAGGCCACCACGCTGGCTCAGCTGGAAGACATGGCCGACGAGGTGGCCGCGACCCGAAAGCGGTTGCTGGCCGATCTGCAGCAGACCGCCGACGTGCAGCGCGACTGGCCAGCGCTGGCCTCCCAGGTGAGAGCCCTCATGTTCGTTGAGCGTTTTGCGCGCGACGTGTCGGAGCGCCTCGATCAACTGGGACAATAAGAGGTTCGTCGGCGCACCGACCCGTTTTCAGCTTTCCGTTCATGGCACTCCTGCAGATCTCCGAACCCGGCCAATCCCTTGACCCGCACCAGCGCCGCGTGGTGGTGGGCATCGACCTGGGGACCACCCATTCGCTGGTGGCGGCCGTGCGGCATGGCGTGGCCGAATGCCTGCCCGCGCTCGACGGCAAGCCCATCCTGCCCAGCGTGGTGCGCTACCTCGACCCCGCCCAGGGCGGTGCCGGGCGCCAGATCGGTTTTGACGCGCTGGCCGCGCAGATCGGCGACCCGGCCAACACCATCAGCTCGGTCAAACGCCTGATGGGCCGCCGCCGCGACCAAGTGGGCGACGTGGACAAGCTGTCGTACACCGTGGTGGACGAGAATGGCATGGCCGTGGTCGAGACCGTGGCCGGCCGCAAGACGCCGATGGAAGTGAGCGCCGAAATCCTGGCCACGCTGCGCTTCCGGGCCGAAGACAGCTTCGATGACGAGCTGTTCGGCGCCGTGATCACCGTGCCTGCGTACTTTGACGACGCCCAGCGGCAAGCGACGAAAGACGCGGCCCAGCTGGCGGGCATCAACGTGCTGCGCCTGATCAACGAACCCACCGCCGCCGCCATCGCCTACGGGCTGGACAACGGCAGCGAAGGCGTCTACGCCATCTACGACCTGGGCGGTGGCACCTTCGACATCTCCATCCTGCGCCTGACGCGCGGGGTGTTCGAGGTCATGGCCACCGGCGGCGATTCGGCCCTGGGCGGCGATGATTACGACCAGGCCCTGGCCGCCTGGGTGCTGCACCAGGTGGGCCTGGGGCCCGTGGCGGACGCCGCCGAACGGGCCGCGTTGCACCGCGAAGCGCGGCGCGTGAAGGAGCAGCTGACGGGCCATGACCCGGTGCCGTTCCGCGCCGAGATTGAAGGCCGCGCCATCGAACAGACTGTGCGCCGTGAGGACTTTGAAGCCTGCACCGCCGAGCTGACCTTGCGCACCATGAGCGCCGTGCGCAAGGTGCTGCGTGACGCGGGCGTGACCAAGGACGAGGTGCAGGGCGCGGTGATGGTGGGCGGCTCGACCCGCATGCCCGTGATCCGCCGCACGGTGGGTGAATTCTTCGGCCGCGAGCCCCTGACCAACCTGAACCCGGACGAGGTGGTGGCCCTGGGCGCCGCCATCCAGGCCAATGCGCTGGCCGGCAACAGCAAGGACGGCGATCTGCTGCTGCTGGACGTGATCCCGCTGTCCCTGGGCATCGAGACCATGGGGGGGCTGGTCGAACGCATCGTGCCGCGCAACAGCACCATCCCCACCGCCCGCGCGCAGGACTTCACCACCTACCAGGACGGTCAGACCGCGCTGGCGCTGCACGTGGTGCAGGGCGAGCGGGACCTGGTAGCCGATTGCCGCAGCCTGGCGCGGTTCACGCTGCGCGGCATCCCGCCCATGGCGGCCGGTGCGGCGCGCATCCGGGTGACCTTCACGGTGGACGCCGATGGCCTGCTGGCGGTGACCGCCAAAGAGCAGGGCAGCGGTGTCGAAGCCAAGATCGACGTCAAGCCCGCCTACGGTCTGTCGGACGAGCAGATCGCGGCCATGCTGCAGGACAGCTTCAATACCGCCCAGCAGGACATGGCGGCGCGCGCGCTGGTCGAGGCCCGTGTGGACGCCGACCGCATGATCGCCGCCACCCGCAGCGCGCTGGCGGCCGATGGCGACTTGCTGGACGGTCCCGACCGCGAGGCCATCGAAGCCCTCATCGCCGCCCTGGCGGGGGTGGCCGTCGGTGGCACAGCGTCCGACATTGAGGCCGCCACGCAAGCCCTGGCCAAAGGCACCGAAGCCTTCGCCGCCCAGCGCATGAACCGCGGCATCCAGCAGGCCCTGGCCGGCCGCAAAGTCGAAGAAGTCTGAACACCATGCCCACGATCAAAATCCTGCCCCACCCCGAGTACTGCCCGCAGGGCGCCAGCATCAGCGCGCCGGCCGGCACGTCGATCTGCGAAGCGCTGCTGGAAAACCACATCAACATCGAGCACGCCTGTGACATGAGCTGTGCCTGCACCACCTGCCATGTGGTGGTGCGCGAGGGTTTCAACAGCCTGGGCGAGCTGGACGAAGCGGAAGAGGACCTGCTCGACCGTGCCTGGGGCCTGGAGCCGAATTCGCGCCTGTCCTGCCAGGCCATCCTGGCGCAGCAGGACGTGACGGTCGAAATCCCCAAGTACTCGATCAACCACGCCAAGGAAAACCACTGATGCGCCAGGTTGTCCTCGACACCGAAACCACCGGCCTGTCGGCCGAGAACGGCGACCGCATCATCGAGATCGGTTGCGTGGAGCTGGTGGCCCGCAAGCTGACCGGCAACAACCTGCACCACTACGTCAACCCCGAGCGTGACAGCCACGAAGACGCGCTCAAGGTGCACGGCATCAGCAACGAGTTCCTGCGTGACAAACCCAAGTTCGCGCTGATCGCCGATGAATTGCTGGCTTACCTGGACGGTGCCGAACTCATCATCCACAACGCACCCTTCGACATCGGCTTCCTCAACAAGGAGCTGAGCCTGCTCGGGCGGCCGCCCATCACGCAAATCGTCTCTGGCGTGACCGACACCCTGGTCATGGCCAAGGAAATGTTCCCGGGCAAGCGCAACGGTCTGGACGCGCTGTGCGACCGCCTGGAGGTGGACAACTCGGGCCGCACGCTGCACGGCGCCTTGCTCGACGCCGAGCTGCTGGCCGACGTTTACATCAACATGACGCGCGGCCAGGACGCGCTGCTTATAGAGGCGGGCGACAACAGCACCCCGGGTGTGGTGGTGGAGCAGGTCGATCTCAGCCGTTTCGAGCTGCCGGTGCTGCGCGCCAACGAACAGGAACTGCAAGCGCACGAAACGGCGCTGGCGGACCTGGACAAGGCCTGCAAAGGCAAGACGTTGTGGCGCCAGCTGCAAGCGGCCTGAGCGGATTTTTTGAGGCCGCACGCAAATTTTCCGTGCAGCACTCTGAAAGTGAGCAAAAGTCACGCTATAATTTGAGGCTTCCGAACGATCGGGCCTGACAGCGAAAGCAAACGTCAGCAAGATTTTCGGGCGGTTAGCTCAGTGGTAGAGCACTGCCTTCACACGGCAGGGGTCGCAGGTTCGAACCCTGCACCGCCCACCAAAAAAGTGAATGAAAACAAGGTCTTACGATTCGTCGTAAGACCTTTTTTCTTTGTGGTGTCCAAAAAGTGTCCAAAAGCGGTCATCGGCGTACCCGCTTGCATGCCCTGTGAACGCTCACGTGCTTCAGGTGTTCGCGTGGATCGACTGGCCAGAGGTTGAGCCGGATTCGTTTTTGCCGAGCACTACGCGACATGCCATGCGGACGGCTGTATCCCCGATTTCTGGTTGAGCGCCACTCTTGTTCTGGGTGATGGACAGGTTCAATGCGTACTGCATGGCACCCTCGATATCCGCAATCGTGTGACCTTGGAAAAGGTCGGCAAGGGCAAAGATGTCCAGCTCTTCAGACAGAGTCACCTGCTTGGACTTGAGCCAGTCCGCCAGAAACCTGGGCAGCTCTTGTGCTGGCGGCGCGGAAAACTCGACCTTCTCGGTTAAGCGTCCGGCACGTAGAAGGGCTGGATCGATTTGGTCCGGGTGGTTCGTTGCAGCGATGACCACCACGTCTTTCACACGGTCCTCCGTGCCGTCCATGAGAACCAGGAGCTTGTTGCACAGCTCGGGTGTCGCGGAAATCTGGCGGCTTCGCAGCACATCATCCGCCTCATCGATGAAAACGATGGTCGGGCGAAGGTCTCTGGCTTCCGTGAAGAGTCGGTCAAGAGCCTTGCGATCGGCGAGCAGATCGGGGCCTGCCACAGACAGGAATGCCCAACCCGCTTCTTTTGCCAATGCGCGTGCCGCCGCGGTTTTGCCAGTACCGGACGGGCCATGGAAAAGGACGCCCGTCGGCAGCGTGCCACCCAGCGTCTCGATCTTGTGCGCATCGCGAAGCCGTGTCGCCACAAGCTCCAGGGCACCACGGGTGTTCGCGTTCAAGATCAGCTCCCCCAAGGATTTGGTTTCGTTGGGCACCCGCCCGTTTCGTCCTTGTACCTCCCGCAGGGCCGCCATCCAGTGGTCGTAGGTCATGACCTGGCCAGTATGGTCACCCAAGAGCGATGGGATCGCTTTCGTGACCGCGACGATGCGGCTGACAGAAAACCCATTCCAGCGCCTTGCCAAGGAATGCAGTATCTCGGTATCGGCAGCGACGTCAGGGGCATATCTCCGCAGCCCCAGCTCCAGCAGCCCCAGGCGTGCCGGTTCATCCGGCGGCGTGACCTCCACCTTGAAGTCAAAACGGCCTTCCCTGATGGCCGCTGCGTCGAGGTTCTTCAGGTAGTTGGTTGCGCCGACCAACACCACTGGGTGGGCTCGCAGATTCACGATTTCGGTGAGCAGCGTGTTGGTGATCTTGAGATCCTCGGCGTTGCCGTTGGCCTGATCGCGTGACGTGATGAACGAATCGATCTCATCGATGAACAGCACGCACGGCGCAGACCGCTGGGCGTACGCAAATACGTTGGAGATCACGCGCGGCATTTCGCCCACCCACTTGGACGACACGTCCCCATAGGTCAACTGAATGAACGGGACCTGCAGTTCTCCAGCCAGCGCCTCTGCGAACACCGTCTTGCCGTTGCCGGGCTCCCCGTGCAAAAGGATGCCATTGCGTGGCGCCTCCCGCGCGTCTCCGCGGTCCGCCAGTACAGCGCGGGCAGCTTGCAGGAGTTTGTCTTTGAGCGTCTGCATACCGAAGATGTCGGCAAAGCGTATAGCCACCTGCTTCGCGGAAACAGGCAGGTGATAGTCCTCGTCCCGTGTCGCGCTGGCAGCCTGCGTCGGCTGTGCTTCGGTTCGTCGGCGTTCATGTTCCGCTCTCGCGGCATGGAACTCACCCCAACTTGGGATCTTGACTCCAAACGTTGGCGGAAACAGGTCCAGAAGAATGGCTGCAATACTGATCGCCAGGGACAGTGCTGCGTAGCCGACGTCCACCCAGACGATGGAGGCACCATCCTTGGTGGCATACCAGGCAGAAAACAGCAGCAGCGCACCGAAAATCAATGCTGGCCACGCCGCGCCGGCGGTGAACGCCTCCCGCAGTTCGTTGACTCGCAAGCCTCCAGCAAACGTCGGCTCAATAGGTGCAACACAAGGCCAGCCTCCTTGGGCCAGGGGTTTGAGCACGGCGATATTGCCCACATAGGCCAGGAAGGCCAGCAGCACGAGGCCAATGAAGAAGATGAGGATGTAGCCGCGCGAGTTGGCGAAGGTGTCTGCCAGTGGGGGGATCGTTCCGAGTAGCCACCACAAGCCGACCACCCACTTTGAGATGGCACTGACGAGCAAGGACATAAAGTTGAGCCATTCGACGCTGCGCGTGATGGGGCGGGAGTACCAGGTGTCTCTGGCGGCCAAGGCCGAGCTGTAAATGGCTTTGGGCATGCTGTGCAGGGTCTTGTTCATGGTGAGCAAGTCCAAAGATTCAGTGCCCAGCGGGCCGAGTGATCGTCAGCTGCAGACGTGCGGAGCTGGTCGAATTCATAAGGTGCGCCAGACCAACCAACAACTGCAAGCAGTAGCGCAACCTGCTCGCCAGTGTGTCCGGCTTCCTGATCGATGCGACGCCCAGCATGCGCAGCAGGTCCGCTGGTTTGCAAGACAAAATGGGCTCGCCGGCAGTGCGGAGCAGTCCATTGAGCGACGAGATTTCGTCGTTGACCAACTGCAGAAGCCGCATCAACTGCGGCTCGTCGCAGACCCAGGGCTGTGCCTCGGTGGTGGTGTTCTGTAGGAGCGGGTTGAGATCCAGCGCGTTCAGGCGGAAAAAGCGTTTCCAGTCATGACTGGCGCGCCGTCCGATGGGCAGGCCGTTGTGCAGTTGGGTGGAGGCGGGTGGGGGATGTGTTTTCATGAAAACACAATCCCACACTTCTCCAAAAGTTCAAGTCCTCTTCAGTGTGTATTCCACGCCATGGCGCACACGATTCCATGCTTGTGGCGGACACCTGCGGGGCGTTCTGAGTGACCCAAACGCGGCATACGCTGCCCGGCTTTTTGACCGGAACCAGCGATGCCCACACCCAGGGTCACCATGAGCAAACTACGACACACACTGCAACTGCTGCACGGCGGGGGCCTTGAGCGCCCGTCAAATCGCTGCCGCCCTCGGCATCTCCAAATCCTCCGTTGGCGACATTGCCAGCTACGCCCGAGCCGCCGGCGTGGACTGGGCGATTGCCCGTAAGCGTCCGGCAAACCCAGGCCGACGGATGCTGACGATCAGGTGCCGGTGGACTGCCCGCGGTGCGGCATGAGCTCGGCGATGCGGCTGTTCGGATGCGTTGGCAGCCGGGTGAGCACATCCTTGAGATAGGCATACGGGTCGTGCCCGTTCATGCGTGCCGACTGGATCAGGCTCATCACGGCCGCCGCCCGCTGGCCCGCGCGCAGGCTGCCGGCAAACAGCCAGTTGTTGCGACCGATGGCAATGGGCCGGATCTGGTTCTCGATCCAGTTGTTGTCCACCGGTAGTTGCCCGTCATCCACGAACCGGGTCAGCGCCACCCAACGCCGCAGGCTGTAGTTCAGCGCTTTGGCCGTCGCTGAGCCGTCGGGCACCTGGCGCCGTTGCAGCGTCATCCATTCATGCAGGGCATCCAGGATCGGCCGGCTTTGCTGCTGCCGAACGGTTTGTCGTTGTTCGGTGCCCAGTTCTTTGACTTCGCGCTCGATGTCGTAGACCCGGGCGAACTGCTGCAGGGCGAACTCGGCGATCTGGCTCTGGTTGGCTGCGTGCAGATCGAAGAACTTGCGCCGTGCATGGGCCAGACAGCCCACCTCGGTCACGCCGCTAGCGATCAGGGCCTTGTAGCCGCTGAAGTCGTCGCAGGTCAGGCTGCCCTCCCAGGCCTTGTCGGTGCCATGGCCCAGGAAGCGCCGGGCGTGCTCGCCCGAGCGGCTTTCGCAGAAGTCGTAGACCACGGCTTTGATGCTCTCGAACGCCCCGGGCGCATAGGCCCAGAGGTAAGCGCGATGCGTCTTGCCCTCGCCGGGCTTGAGCATGGCCACCGGTGTTTCGTCAGCGTGCAGCACCCGGTGGCCCAGGATCTCGGCCCTCAGGGCATCGACCAGCGGCTGCAGCCGTACCCCGCAGGTGCCCACCCACTGCGCCAGCGTCGAGCGGGGGATGGCCAGGCCCGCGCGAGCGAAGATCGCCTCTTGCCGGTACAGCGGCAGGTGGTCGGCGTACTTGCCCACCAGCACCTGGGCCAGCAGGCCGGTGGTGGGGATGCCTTTGTCGATGACGTGCGCCTGGACCGGCGCCTGTTGAATGCTCTCGCACTTCGCGCAGGCCCACTTGCCGCGGATGTGGCGCTCGACGCTGAAGACGCCTGGCACGTAGTCCAGCTTCTCGGCCACGTCCTCGCCCACGCGTTTCATCTGGCATCCACATGCGCAGGTAGTTGACTCGGGTTCGTGGTGGATCTCGCGGCGCGGCAGCTGCGCTGGCAGAGGTAAGCGCCTGGCTTGTTGCTTCTCGGGGGGGGCCGGGGCTTGTGTCTGTGCTTGCGCCAGCGCATCGATCTCGGTGGCCACGGCAGCCAGGTCGGCCTCGATCTCGTCTTCGAGCAGGCTCTTTTGCTCGGGGTTGAAGCGTTCGGACTGGGCTGCGAACTTCATGCGCTTGAGGAGCGCGTTCTCGTGCGTGAGCTTGTCGATGAGGGTCTGCTTGAAGGCCAGTTCCTGGTCCTTGTCGGCGGCCGCCTGCAGCATGGAGAGCAGCGCTGAGCGCAGTTGTTCTGCACTCAGACTCGACAGCGATTGCGGCTCCACCACCATGGGCATGGCTGTGCCAGCACCGTGGTGGTCACGCCATCGGCACATGCACCGATTGGCAGGCAGCAGGCCAGCGATCAGATTCAGAGCACGGTGATGACACCACCGTCGCCCAGACGCTGCCAGGGCAGGCCCAGCACCAGGGCATCGAACTGTGAGCGGCTGAGCGCAGCCGAGGCGACCCCATCATGCGGCCGGACGAACTTGCCGCTGTTCAGGCGCCGCGCGGCCAGCCACACGCCGATGCCGTCGTGCACCAGCACCTTCATGCGGTTGGCACGCTGGTTGGCAAACAGGTAGCTCTTGCCCTCGACCGGATTGAGTGAGGGCTCGTACAGGTCGGGCCTCAAACACCCTCCTTGAGGTTGTCGAGCACCACGTACCGGGCAGAGCCACCGAAGTAGCGCCAGGCCCGCTCGTGCAGCTCGGCCCAGACCAGCTGGCCGGAATTCCAGACCACACGGCGGAAGCTGCGCCGCGAGTAACGCAGCGTGGCCACGAACAGGCGGGGTTTGCGCCAGCGCTCGGTGCCTGGCACGCGGGTGGGCGCGCCCTCGCCGTAGTCGACCTGCATCTCTTCGCCGGGAGCAAACGAAAGGCGGTCGAATTGCTCGGGCTCCTTGTGGCGCAGTTGGGCGACGAAGCGCTTGACGGAGTTGTAGGCGCCATCGAAGCCGTACAGGTCCACCAGGTCCTGGTAGATCGCCGTGGCGTTGCGCCCCAGGCGCAACTGGGCGTCGATGAAGGCGCGGTGGGGTTCGCACCTGGAGGTGGCCACTGGCGGCGACACCGGCAGGCAAGTCGGTGGCCAGGGTGGAGCAGTTTGACTGGGAGAGTCGGTGGCCACCCCGGGGCAGTTTGCAGGGTCGGCGGCAAAGCGCTGCTGATACGAGCGGATGGTGTGGCGCGAGATGCCGGTGATGCGTTCGATCTCGCGCTGCGTGGCACCGCCTTTGAGCAGCGTCCAGATGGTGGTTTGTAGATGTGGCTTCAAGACGTTCAACCTCGGGCTCCCTCGGGATAAGGGAGCAGAAAGTAACGTCCTGCCTGTCGGGCCTCACGGCGCCCTACGCACCGGGCTCAATGCGTCAGATCACCGCGGCCAGGTGGAGCAGTTTGGGTGGCCGCCGGGGCCCGAGCGCGCCAAAACAGCCCACTCTATTGTCAGGAGGGGGGGCACGCTCGGGAGGGGAAGACAAAGGCCTCATACGACCCGATTTCTCTCGACTACATGTCGATAGTTGGGCGGATTCAAGTCTGAAGTGCAACACCTGCCACCGAGTAAGGTCCGCCGATGCAAAGCACAGCACCGAAGAGATATCACAGCTCCAGCCGGAAGACAGCGTGACGCTGGCCAGTCTGGCCCAGCAGAAGTACAGCGTTCGCGCCATGGCCCAAGTCCTGGGGCGTTTCCCGAGCACCATCAGCCGGGAGCTTCGGCGCAACATACAGCCCGCAGGCTACGCCAGCACCACTGCGCGAGCCTGCGCCCAACGACGGCGCCAGCAAGGCCGCCCACCGAGCAAGCTCCATCGTGATGGCATCCTGTTCGGGTTGATGCGCCACTTTCTGGCCCAGCGCTGGTCACCCGAACAGCTTGCCCTGACACTGGCTGCCATCTTCCCCAAAGGCCATGAGCACCGCGTGTCACACGAGACCATCTACAACTGCATCTACGCCCAGCCCGTGGGCGAGCTCAAGCGCGAGCTGATCGCCACCCTGCGCCGCGCGCACAACAAGCGCGTTCCCCGAAGCAAAGGTCAGGACCGGCGCGGTCAGATCCCAGACATGGTGAGCATCCACCTGCGCCCGCCCGAGATTGAGGATCGGCAGTTCCCCGGACACTGGGAGGGGGACCTGATCAAGGGTGCGGCCAACGCCAGAGCGGTGGGCACCCTGGTCGAGCGCACCAGCAGGTTGCTCATGCTCATCAAGCTGCCCGAGTTCAGGCCCGCCAGCGCAGCCAACGTGATGCAGGCCTTCTCTGACAAGCTGCTGGGCATCGCTGCGCCCATGCGCCAGAGCATGACGTATGACCAGGGGCGGGAGATGGCGATGCACAAGGAGCTGAGCCGTCGCACGAACATCGCGGTCTACTTCTGCGACCCGCACAGCCCGTGGCAGCGCGGCTCCAACGAGAACACCAACGGACTGGTGCGCCAGTACCTGCCCAAGGGCACCGATCTCTCAGGCTACAGCCAGGAGCAACTGGACGCCATTGCCGATCAGATCAACAACCGGCCCAGGAAAGGGCTGGGCGTACGATCACCCTTGGCGGTCTACCGGGAACTTCTGCTCAACAGCCCGCAGCATTCCACCCTCGTTCATTGAATCCCAGGGTGTTGCACTTCAGACTTGAATCCGCCTTGTAAAAAAACTGAGTCGGCCAGGCTTCGGTCGCACGGCACACAAACTGCCATGGACCAGAAGTGGCAATTGTTGGCCAATAGTGCCCAGAAGCGGGCAGGATTGGCCAAAAGTGGTCCACCGATCCGAGGCGGGCGCGTTGCGGCTCGCCGATGTGGACCACATTGGCCCGGGATTGGCCGAGCGTGACCATATCTGGGCACAAATGGGCCACAGTGGTCCACCTACGGGCGCAAGGACGACTGAATGCGTCAGCCGATCAAACAAACACCGCGCGCAGCAGACGCCAGTTCCTGCGTCAGCCCGTCCTAATCGCCTTCGGTTCTGCTGGTTCTTCACCTCGAAGGCTATCCAAGGTCGAATTTCACCCTGCTTAAAAAGTGTGCGTCACATGGGGTGTACAGAGGGAGAGACGGCGGAACCCGCATAAACACTGGGCGCACGGCATGGTTTCAAAACGAACAATGCAAAGGGAAAAAAATGTGAAACCGCGCTTGTCTGTGGAAAACTACAAACACGGTTTACAGATTCAACTTCTTCTGCTGTATCATCTGGCGCACTTGGTCCAAGCGGCCAAACGGGTAGCTGATGAAACCCGCATCGCAAGATCGAACTTCAGCCTTAGTGGGAGGGCACATCCCCCAATAAAAAGTGCCGGTCGAAAGACACCCCGGGGCGAAAGCTCTCCGCAGCTGACGGTTCTCAGCCTTTACAACTGTCTGGCCAGTCAATGCCAGTGGTCCTTCAGGACCTGCCAACTTTGTGTGGCTTCACTCGGGACTTCTCGTCCCACAGCGCCCTCGACTGACATCGAGCGGACACGGTTGCTGACCCTTCTACGGGTGCAGCGCAAGTCTTGACTGCCTTTCGGGCGGTTGAGCATTAGCACACCAGGAGCGATGTAGCTCTACCTCCCCATTCCGCCCTTGCTGGCTCGCGGATGGGAAGCCTGGCCATGGCATTCCCCATGGTTTCCTGATTTTTGTTCTGTCGTACCTACCCACTGATTTCGTGGAGGCGCAAGGTGAATCCTTGCGACTTGCCATGAAAGCTACCGCAGGGGCATGCCTATGAGCATGTCATCGAGCGGCCGGCGTACCAGTGGGAGTAGCGCACCGAGTCGTAGCAGCGGCCGGTGAAAAGACAGATGCATCGTTACCCGTATTGAGGGTGACGCAGGGTTGATCTCCTTGAATTGATCAACAACCCCCTACAGCCGCCGTCTCTGGCTGTAGGTGTCTTCCTCCCCTGTGGATGGAAGAGGCAGCCGTCTGGAAAACGGTTTGCAGGAAGGCGTGCTAACGACACCTCCCGCTTTGTGGTCGGCCAGAAGCTTGACTTCGCGACGCATGAAGAACCCCCAACTGCTGTTTCCGTTTTGTGTTTTGTGTTTTGAGCCAGATGTGTGACCCGGAACCGGGTGCCGTGCCCTTTGCTGTCCGCTGTTGCTGGTGGGAAGCCAAGAGCAGGGTGCCTGGAACCAGATGCCGAGAAAGGCGAAACGCTATGTCGAGAACCGAAGCTGCGAATGATCCGCTGCCCTCCCCGGGCAGGCCGCCGCATGGCAAAACGCCAGTGGCGCGGGCTTCCTCCAAGTGGAGCGAGGAAGATCAGTTGAGTCTTCAACTCGCGATCACCCCGGATGCGCCGGCAGCCAAGTCGGCTAAGGGCCGCAGGAGCCGTTCGAGCGCGGGTGGCAAGGAAAGCCGTGGCGGCCCGCCGATCCTCAAGGCCATCCGAAAGGAAACGGGCATGGGCTTGAAGGTCCTGGCGCGGGTCCAGAAGCTCTACCCCGGCGATCCGCTGCGCCAGGTCACCGAGTTCTTCACGGACTTCGTGATCCCCGCCGCTACCGGTCGTAAGCGCACGGTGGGCATCAAGACCGAAGAGATCTACATCGTGCAGATGCGCGTGATGGTCAGGCAGTTGAGCGACCTGAACATGCCGCTTCAAAACCTCGGGGAGTTCAGTCCGCGGCATGTGGCGGCGCTCACTCGGCACTACGAGGCGGAGGGTCTGTCTGCGTCGAGTCTTCAGAAGAAGAACACGGTGCTGAGGCGGTTCGGGACCTGGATCGGTAAGCCCGACATGGCCCCGCGCCTGCGTGATCTGGTGCTCGATCCCTGTTGACGCCGACCGAAAACTGACCATCTGAAGGTGGGTGTGCCGCTTCAAAACTGACCAGGGTGTATCACGCGACTGCTGAATTTTTTGGCAGGAGCAAAAGAGGTGATCACCATGGACATGATTGGCAAGGTCAGGCGCATGAAGATGCGCGATGGGGTCTCGATCAGCGAGATCTCGAGGAAGACGGGTTTGTCGAGGAACACCGTCAAGAAGTGGCTGAAGGCGCCGGCGGCGACCGAGCCGCGGTATGAGCGGGCGCAGAAGGTGGGCAAGCTCTCGGCGTTCGAGGCGACGCTGGTGGCGGCACTCAAGACGGATGCTCACCGGGCACGGGATCAGCGGCGCACGGCGCGGGCGCTGTTTGTGCAGATCCAGGCCCAAGGCTACCGGGGCGGCTACAGCGCGGTGACGGACTTCATCCGGGCGTGGAGACAGGACTCGGGCAAGGACACCACGAAGGCGTTTGTGCCGCTGAGCTTCGAGCTGGGCGAGGCGTTCCAGTTTGACTGGAGCGAGGAAGGCATCGTGGTGGGCGGGGTGTACCACCAGGCGCAGGTGGCGCACCTGAAGCTGTGCGCCTCGCGCGCGTTCTGGCTGGTGGCGTACCCCAGCCAGGGGCACGAGATGCTGTTTGACGCGCACACGAGATCGTTTGCGGCGCTGGGCGGTGTGGCCCGCCGGGGCATCTACGACAACATGAAAACGGCGGTGGACAAGGTCAAGAAGGGCAAGGGCCGGGTGGTCAACGCCCGGTTTGCGGCCATGTGTAGCCACTACCTGTTTGATGCGGACTTCTGCAACGTGGCCTCGGGCTGGGAGAAGGGGGTGGTGGAGAAGAACGTGCAGGACAGCCGGCGGCGGGTGTGGCTGGAGGCGCGAGAGCGCAAGTTCAGCAACTTTGCCGAACTCAACGCCTGGCTGGCCGAGCGCTGCAAGGCGGTATGGACGGACACGCCGCACCCGCAGCACCGGGAGCTGAGCATCGCCGAGGTGCTGCAGCTCGAGCGCGAGCACCTCATGGGCATGCCGGCGCCGTTTGACGGCTACGTGGAGCGCCCTGCGCGGGTCAGCAGCACTTGCCTGGTGACGGTGGCGCGCAACCGCTACTCGGTGCCCTGCGAGTGGGCCGGGCACATGGTGAGCACGCGGCTGTATCCCGGGCGCGTGGACGTGGTCGCTGGGGACGCGCTGGTGGCCAGCCACGAGCGTGTGCTCAACCGGGGGCAGACGGTGTTCGACTGGCAGCACTACATCGAGCTGGTGCAGCGCAAGCCCGGCGCATTGAGGAACGGCGCGCCGTTTGCCGACATGCCCCGGCCGCTGGCGCAACTGCGTCATGCCCTGATGCGCCACGCCGGTGGCGACCGGGTGCTCTCGGAGGTGCTGGCCCTGGTGCCCACGGCCGGGCTGGATGCGCTGCTGGTGGCGGTGGAACTGGTGCTCGAGCACGCCACACCCAGCGGACACATCAGCGTGGAGCACGTGCGCAACGTGCTGGCACGCCTGAGTGATCCGCAGCGTCCGCCACCGGCGGACACGGCCCTGGCGCTGCGCGAGGCGCCACGCGCCGACACCCATCGCTACGACCGGCTGCGCGCCGCCGACGCCCAGGAGGCCGGTCATGCGAACTGAGATTGCCAGCGAACTCAAGAGCCTGCGGCTGTACGGCATGGCCAGCGCCTGGGATGATCTGCTGGGGCAAGGGGAGACGGCGGCGCTGCAGAGCGCGCGCTGGCTGCTGGAGCACCTGCTGCAGGCCGAAGGGGTGGACCGGGCGATGCGCTCGGTGTCCTACCAGATGAAGGCGGCCCGATTCCCCATGCACCGGGATCTGGCCGGCTTCGACTTCGAGGCCTCGTCGGTGGATCGGGTGCTGGTCAGTCAGCTGGCCAGCCTGGCGTTCACCGACGAAGCCCACAACGTGGTGCTGATCGGTGGCCCCGGCACGGGCAAGACCCACCTGGCCAGCGCGCTAGGCATTGCCGCCATCACCCAGCACGGCAAACGGGTGCGCTTCTACTCCACGGTCGATCTGGTCAATGCGCTGGAGCAGGAGAAAACCCAGGGGCGTGCGGGGCGCATCGCTGCCAGCTTGCTGCATGTGGACCTGCTCATCCTCGATGAGCTGGGCTACCTGCCGTTCAGCCAGGCCGGCGGGGCGCTGCTGTTCCACCTGCTCAGCCGGCTGTACGAGCACACCAGCGTGATGATCACGACCAACCTGGCGTTTGCCGAGTGGTCCAGCGTGTTCGGCGACGCGAAGATGACCACGGCACTGCTGGACCGGCTGACGCACCACTGCCACATCGTGGAGACGGGCAACGAGTCCTACCGGTTCCGCCACAGCTCAGCGCAGGTCAAGGCCAAGGGCAAAGCACGTGAGCAGGCAAGAGACAAAGGCAAGTCGGTCCTGCAGGCTACAGAGCCCGAGCCATTCTGAATTGACTGGCCGCCAGAAGGCCGCTGCGGGCTACGCCCTTCGCGGCTTGCCGGCGGCCATCCACAACGCAGCGAGAAGGAGGTTCAAGAAGCAGCGAGACCGTATAGTTATCCACAACCGGGCACCAAAGAGCCCGGTGCAGGCCCCTGGTCAAAATTCAATCGGCACGCCTGGTCAGATTTGAATCGGCGCCAACACTCGATCCCAACCGGGCGATGCGCAGCTACTCGGCGGTCGAGAGCAAGGCCTGGACCTCCAACGGTGTTGATCCGGATGAGATTTGCAAGCGCATGGATCTGGAGTGCTCCGTCGCTGGCCTGCAATTGCGGCTCCAGCTTGCCTTCGGTCTGCGTCCGCGCGAGGTGGTGATGCTCAAGCCCATGTCGGCCGACCAGGGCAAGAACCTGTTCGTCACCGATGGCACCAAGGGCGGTCGGGCGCGGATGGTGCCCATCGACACCCACCGCAAGCGCGAGTTGCTGGAGCAGGACAAGGAAATCGCCCGTCGCAACTCCCGGGGCGTGCTCTCGGCCAAGCCGAGTCTGTCGTTGACCCAGGCCGTCAACCGCTACTACAACCTCGCCCGCAAAGTCGGTATCGGCAAGTCCAAGCTGGGCGTGACGCTCCACGGCCTGCGCCACGAGTTCGCCGGGGATTTGTTCAAGCAGATCACCGGTGTCGAGGCGCCGGTCAACGGTGGCCGGCTCGATGACCAGGATCTGGTGCGCCGCGCCATGCAGATCACTTCCGAGCAGCTGGGCCACGGCCGAAAGGATGCCGGCGCTTCCTACCTGGGCTCCCAGAGGCACCTAGACTACACCCAGCGCAAGAACTTGAACAGGCTGATCGACCGGCTGGAGAACAACCCGTTGGTGTTGTCGGCCGTTCGCGCCTGCGGCCCCAGCAGCTGGTGGGCCGTGGGAGCGGTCGCCGCTGGCAAACCTCTTCGTGGCACCTGGACCCTTGCCTACCGGGCAGAGGTGGGGCAGGGCGTGGACCAGACCGAGGCGGACACGGCCATCGGCATGACGGCTCTGGCTGTGGCGGCCGCGGCGACGCGGGCAGTGGGCCACCTTGCCACCCTGGCGCCCGAATCGCTGGTTCCGCAGGGGTCGGACGAAGCCTGCGAGCGCCTGGAACTGCCCGGTTTGTGGCGGGCCAGCGTTGAGCAACCCAAGGCTGTCCCGTGTAAAGCTGAAAAAAACTAAAAAATCTGCAGTTCTCCAAGAGATAAGTGTTCTTAAAGGGGGGTTTCGTTCGGGTCCTTCGAAGACCGGTGGCGCATGATTACTGCTGTGAAGGAGCAGTACGCAAATGAACCTGATTGACCTCAAAGAGCTTATCAATCGGCTGAAAATCAGCCGATCGGCGATGTACGCGAAAATGAAAGCGGGCTTGTGGCCCAAGGCTATAAAAATTGCGCCTCGAACCGGTCGATGGTTCTGTTATGAAGTCGAAGACATGATCTTATTCATGGCGGCAGGCCCCACTGACGAACAAATTCGTTCGAAAGTGGCGAGCATTCATGCCGCACGACAAAAGCACGTTTCAATTTCCTGATTTGTATCTGAAGTGCATTCGCAGCGCTCGTGTCGGGCAACGACTTCGTCGTGATCCGTTCCGAGCTGCCAGACCTCGCCACGCGCACAGTTCGTCAGCGCGTCGACAAATCCGCTGCCGCGTATGGCTTGATGAAATCTATCGAACCAGCCATCGGCGCATGAAGCCAAGCGTCGTACTGATCTTCACCCAGGATGACCACCATGCGTTTTTCGTCCTGCGGCTTGTGCAGGTGCCCGAAGATCTCGTGGCCATCGGCGTTGATGGTTAGCAAGGTGAAGCTCGGCAATTCCTGACCCGTGGCCTTGCGGTTGCTGGTCCACAGCCCGGCCATGCCCATCGGCTTGTCGTTCTGGCGGGCGATGCGTGTGGGTACCGCTTTCCCGCTGCGCCAGTCCGGTTCGTACATGCCTCGGTCGGCACGATTCAGTGCTGCCCATGCCGCCAGGCATCCCGGAAGTTCGGCTTCTCCGCCACTGTCTCTGTGCGGGCGTTGTAGGTGTGGCGACTGATGGACAGGTCGGTGGCCCAGTGTGGCATCAGGCTGTAAAGGCCGGCAACAGCCTCCCGTGTCGGCACTGCTGTCGGTGCCGATCCAAATTGGAGCCACAGTGGCTCAGTTTTCGGTCGGCGCCAACATGCATACCCGGCAACGGGGGCTTGAACTTTTGCGGACTTGTGAGATTCTGGTTTCATGACCTCACCAAGCACCTGCGCACAAGGCTGTCGCTCACCCTGAGGGCCAAGCCCGACCCCCGCCGACATCCCCGGCCAGCACCCGCTTCGATTTCCCTGAAATTTTCAACGGCCCAAGCAGCAGGGCAGGGCGGAGCCTTGCCCGATCACCTCTACCGAAAAGCATGCAGATGAACCAAGACGCATCCCATCCCGATCCTTCCTCCATACGAGCAACCGAGGCTGCGCGTGTGGACATCAGTGCGCTTCCGGAATTTTTCCGTCGCGATGACCCTCGGCGTCTGAACTCCATGGCCGTCAAAACCCTGCGGGGCTATCTGTTGTGTGAGATCGGCCCTTTGCATCACCCAGCCACGGCGCGCTTCGTGGACAGCTTTCTCTCTGACGACCTCCTTGTGGAAAGTTACTTTCAGCCCCTGGTCCGGCAAGACCCGGTGGGGCTGGCGTTCCAGCGAGGCGGGCGTCGCCTGGAGGCCCTGCCTTGGGTGGAGGCCAAGCGCGCGGCCGAGAAAGCACGGCGCTCGCACGCCTTGCAGAAGCTTCCCAAGGACCAGGAGCTGGCCTACATCGCGGCCTGGGCTTGTCCGGCCGGTATCTTTCACCTGTCTCACCCCTCGGTGCAAGCCCAAGGCCGGGAGCTTGAAGACCTGGTGCAGGCGCGTGACATGACGGCCGAGCTGGTGGACTGCGCTATCAAGGCCATGCTCAGTGTCAGTGCGGTTCAAGGGCGGGCCATGCGTGCCTTGATCGGAGACGGTGGCAATGAAGGTTGCAAGGCCCGGCAACTCGGCCGGTTGGGCACGGCCTTGCACCTTTCACAATTGCGCTTGAACGAGTTTTGGATTCCGGCCACGGGCTGGTTCTGTACCGACCCCGATGATCGCCATGAATGAGGAGGGCCGCGTGCACGACGACACTCAAACCCCCAGCCCGATTCCCTGGCGGGCGGCCGAACATGCCCAGCACACCGCCCTGCAGATGCGTCTGGCGGCCAACACCCGCTCGCTCAAGCGCTGGTTCCTGGCCGGGCTGGCCATGCCGATACTGCTCGTGGCCGTCTATGGGTGGGAGCAGTATCGCAACGCACAGGTCGTCAGCAGCAGCCCCATCGGTACGCTGCAAGACCTGCGCCCGGTGCAAAAGCCGGCGGGCTTCAAGCCCGTGGTGCTGGTGCTCAAAACCAGCACCGGCTTCGTGGCCTTGCACGACCCTCTGAACCTGCCTTTGGGCGCACCGCTGGTGCAGGAGCGCCGCGTCAGCGGGCGAACCTATGTGTGCGATGCCCGGCGCACCCAGTGCGCGCAGGCGGCCCGCTCCGTTTCGCCGGGGTAGGTCTGCGGCGCGACGCACCATGGTACGGCACCTGACTTTTGGGTCTCTATGCCAGCCTCTCATGCTCTATGGCATCAAGAAGACCCGCGTGGCGCCTTCACCTGGATTGAGGGCTGGTAGAACCTCTGGCGGGCGCCGCACTCCCGACCTGAACTTTGAAAGGAGCCAGCAAGCAAGTTAGGCGAGCATGTTGACGGGCGCGTCTAGAGAACAACCGAAACGGTTTGAGAATCAACCCAGTGCTTGGAGTCTGTGAAAGCGTGCCACCTCCAGTGCAGCTCCGGCGGTAAGTTCAGATCATGCGCCTTCTCTCCGTGTCTATACGAGGCCGACGCGAAACTCAGATCATTTGGTACTTGCTTGATGCGCGTCGCCATTGGGCGGGTGGTGCGCACACTGACAGGTTTTCGGCGGGCCCGTGCTAAGTGTCCATACTCGGGCAGCCAGGGGGGTTAGTTCAAACTAAAAACCTCACAAAAAGTGAGGAAAATTATTTGTACATCATTGTGTTGATTTGAATGATAAGAGAATGATGCTCTTGTCTGAACTCCAAGAAAACTCTACAGTACTGCTCGCCGCAAACTTGCCATCGGTATTGAGATTTTGAGTGGAGCTTTCGTGAGCGGTTAGGTGTAAATCTGGATGCGCTGTGTCATATTTGTATGCTATTGGGTGTGTGGCTCAGTGATTCAATTGCACCCTCAGATGGGGCATTCGAAGCTAAAGGCATGACTTTCCTGAGGTTTTTTGGTTAGTGCCCGTGACCACATGTTGTGGATTTGATTGGCTGCATGTTTGGACCATCAAGCACTTGTTGTTCGATGGCCTCTTTACTTCCCTTTTCCCGACTCGTCGGTTATCGATCAATATCCCATCTGAGTTGATGTGCGTCTCGTTACATCGGTGAATGCATTTCATGTGATTTTTAATAATAATTAAACCTTGATGAAGACTTGGTTTTTCGAGAATGTTGTCGTCCTGTTTTTGCGTGATACTCTTTTGTCATATTTTGGTTTTGATTTTAATAAATTCCGTAAGTTTATCTAACAAGTGTCAATTGAGGTTCTGAGAATATGACTTTGAAGAGTGTTGGCGATCCCGCAGCAGACGTCTGTGGAACATTCTATGCGGCGAAGGTGCTTGGCGTTGCTGTGGCAACTGTTCAAGGCCTTGCTGAACGGGGGGAGTTGGACGCATGGAAGACCAAGGGGGGGCATCGACGTATCTCTATGGCCTCGCTGCGTGCTTACTTGGAAAAGCATGGCAGTAAAGATGCAGGCAACGTTTTAAGCCCGAACCTCCGGGTTCTTGTCGTGGATGACGATGAGGTTGCGCTAGAGTTCATTCGCAGTTCTTTGGCGAAATGGGACTTGCCGATTGACTGCACATTTATGACGTCAGCGATTGAGGCGATGTTGGATATCGGGAAAATCAAGCCAGATGTATTGATCAGCGATCTGAGTATTCCGTTGGTTGATGGTTTTGAGTTCTTGAGGAAGTTGCGTTCCAACCCTGATTTCGTTTTAACCGCATTCCTTGTGATCACTTCACTCACACCGGAGGAAATCGAAGCAAAGGGGGGGGTTCCGGAGGGAACACCAGTCTTGCACAAGCCGCTGGACATGCGATGGATGCATGGGTTCTTGAATGCCATGGTTGTTGCTCGCTCGCTGTATAGGGATTTGCCTGCTACCTGGCGAGATGCTGCCAGTCGCTAGATGTCGCTCCCGGATGATCGTAGGGTCGTTTGACGAACAGATCCGGCCGATCAACACCAGTCCTTCATGGCCTGAATCGGTGTTCTGGACTTCAGCGTTGACTGGGGCAGTTTGTGGTTGTACAAGGCCACGTACCGCAGCCGCGTCTGCTCCAAGTCCAGCCCGCTTTGGAGGCAGTGGCTTCGCAGCACAACGGCAATGCGCCCATTGCAGCGTTCGACCATGCTATTGGTGCGCGGCGTTCTGGGCATAGTCCGCCGATGTTCAATGTTCAGGCTTGCGCACAGCAGATCGAACTCATGTTCCCTAGTGTGTTGGCGCCCACCGAAAACTGAGCACCGGTGTGGACGAATTCTTGGACTGGTTGTGCAGCGAACCCCAGACACCGCTGATGCTCAGTGGGACTGTGGAAGCCCAGTGGACTCTTTGTCCGAACCTCGTTGTAACAGCGGATGTGGGCATCCACCGGCGCGACGAACTCGTCGATGGTCGTCGAAAGCCAGTCGCGGGCAAAGAACATCTCGGTCTTGAGCCGACCGAAGAAGCCCTCGCTGGCGGCATTGTCGGGCGAGCATCCCTTGCGTGACGTCGCGCGGACCAACTTGGCGTCAGCGATTCGAGCCGGCCAGCCTGGCCACCGATAGTGGCCGCCCCGATCGGAATGCATTACGGGCCGCTCGCCACTGGCTGCGACCTTGTCGATCGCAGCGTCCAGCATCGTGTTGACCAACTCGGCGTTCGGCACGTCGGAGCTGAAATCTCGGTTCAGCACGTTGTCGGATGCTGGACTGATCTCTTCCACGTAGGCGCGGGGGTGCGGACGATTTCGACCGTCGTTGACAAGCCACGATCCACACCAGCGTGTTCGCTGGCAAGCCGATCATGAGCGCAGCGCGGGCAGCACCGTCCTCAGTTGCGCGGCATCGACCTGACCGCTCAGGCGGATGACGGTACTGCACAGTTCGATCTCCACCGCCCACGTGGACTCTTGTGGGCATGGGAGACGCCACAACCTCGGAGCATGGCTGCTCTGCGAGAACGGTGACTGGCAACAACGCCGAGGTGTTGGGCTGCCAATGTCACAGTCTCATCCAGTGACGCAGCAGATTGGCGTTGACGCCGTTGCGCAGCGCCAGACCAGAGACGGAGGCACCTAGTCTGCTGGCCTGCTCGACCAGCCAAGCCTTGAAGGCTGACAAATAGATGTGCTTGCCGTTGTGTAGGGGGCGCTCAACCTTCGGGCCGTTCCACTCGGGGGTATGTCCACTGTCTTGCATATGGACACATGCTGACCTGCTCCTGCCAACCTCACAACAAGGGCCTTGAGGCCAGGCTTGCGTCAAGTTTCCCACTGCTTTTCGTTGGGGCCCTTCGGCCTCGACCGGGAAATTGAGCACGATCCATAGACGAAATGACTATGTGTCAGATCGATTTTGTAATTTTATACTGTTATATATATTTATAGTGATTCAAATGATAAATAAAACCGCATACTACTAAGGAACGTCTGCACAACACCCGCTACGGCGTGAGTTGATGCAATTGATTTCGGATGATGTCAATTTCCGGCCCAAAAGGTCGCTTCGAAGGGCGTTTTCGACCCGATTCTCGGCCTTCTGGCCGCACGAAGACGCGCCCATCCTCTTATCGTCTGCCGCAGCGTGCGCCGCACCATCCACAGGTTGGACGGTGCAAACAACGTGTGCAACTGCGTGGTGTTCTTGGTCAGCCCGCTGTAGCGCTCCTTCGCATGCCCGAGCTGGCGCTTGATCACCCGGAACGGGTGTTTGACCTTGGTCCGAATGCGCGCCTGGGCCTGCACCAGCTTGTCCATGATCGCGCCCATCGGGGAGTTCTTGTCCAGTACTTTGCGTTTGCCCGGGCGCATGGCTACGCGCCAGTAGACGTTGATCTCTTGCGTCTCTTCCCGTTTGCCCACAGCGCCATGTCGGGCGGCGCTTCCTTCATCGCCGGACCCTAGAGGTTGAATCACTGCTACATGAATGAGGTGGATGCGCAGCATGGTCTCACTGCTGACGGAGGGTGTCGGCACTTGGTGCCAGGGGCGGCGCGGGCTGCGAAATCAACGACAACAGATCTGCCCACGGCACCAACAGGCTCATCTCGTCAGGAACTCGCGCTTACCCGTGCTCTCGGTCTTGCGCTCGAATCCGCTCGCGCCGAGGCTCACCTGTTTCATGTCCTCTCTGTCTCACATCGGGCCTGGGATGCCGAGGTTCTGCAGATCTTTCTTAATTTAAACACGCTGCAGCAGTTTGGATCTGCTGATCCTGTTGCAGGATTTTTGTTTTCATTATTGTATTAATGATTTAAAAGTACTAAATTTAAAAATACCAAATCAATAAATAGTCATTAAATACTAATGTTGATCTTTTTGATATTGCGTGCTATAAAGTTAAAATAGATTAATGATAGTATGTTGTTATTTAAATGACAAATCATTTGTGATATCAATTTGCTTTATTCAAGAAGCTTCTTCGGTTGGTGCTGAGCCCATCGGTGGGGTTCGCTGTATAGGTGGAAAGTGATCATGGCGCCTGGGCATCAAGATACCTGCCCACTTGTCTGATAACACAAGCAATGCAATGCATGAGTCGCAGAAACCGGTTACGTCGCTAACTCGACTTTTATGAGAGCTTTGATGCGCATTGTTGCGGTGGAAAAATGATTTCCAGATTCACGTAGGCTGAACAATGAGCAGGAGTCGTGCAAGAAAAAAATCGAACTACATCAAGGTGTCCGCTCTGGGGCGCGGAGGCTTTGATGAGGTGTTTTCTGATCTCCATATCGAGTTGGAGAAATTCATTTGCTCAATCACTCGAGCGTCTTCTTGCCGTCGATCGCCTGTGTGTGGTAGTGGTTTTTCTGAAAACGCATTGAAACGAAATGTTGATCGGCTGAATTCATTGTTGACATTTTTGCCAGAACTGGTGCGAGCCGGCTTGGATGTTGTGGTGCTTGACGATCTTGGGTGCGTTCGGTTTGGTGATATCGATAGGGTTTTTGAGTTAATAGTGAAAGTTTTGGATTTGAATTTGAAGGTGGTGCTCTGGGGTCGATTGAAGGATTTTGTCGAGCTTTCGTCATTTCGTGATGTTGTATCTACAGATGATTTTATTCGGGTTATTTTGCGTGATTTTGTTGGTCGTGATCAGCAGGATTTGGAGCCTGAGTTGGTTTCTAAGAATCAATTGGTGTTTGAGCAAGATGAATTTTAGATATGTTCCATGTTCTGCATAAAGCCGGCATTCGTGTATGTTGATCTCAGAATTTCCATGGGCTGAAAAGTTTGATGTATTTCCCAGTATTGAAGGCGATGCCTTGCATTCCACCGGGTATGAAAGGTCGATCGTTTATTACTTTGGGTCCGTTTCGGCTGGGCATTGGATTGGATTTGAAAGTATGGAGTTCAGGGCGGATGAGCGGCTATCCGGTGATGAAGTTGCACAGGCAATCTTTACCTTGAGCGGAGGGGTGGATGCCGAAGTCGCTGGACAGCTTGGCGCCTATCGGGTGGAGTACTGCAGCGCCAGGCCCGCGACTCTGACGTTGGTACAGACACATGAAGGTCCTGGCCAGCCTGTTCCCAGGTTGTACTACGCGGTATGACTCGTCTCTATTTGATTTCCGCAATGATGGCGGCGTTCACGACAGGGTGTGCAGTCCTGCCGGAGCATGAGTTGGCATCGGTGTCCTGCAGCATCAAACAGGTGGCTTTGAGTGTTCCCGATGTCTTTTCGGCTTCGCCCGGAGAGTGCACGATCGCAGGGAATGAGTCCATCCGCTGTCTTTCGCAGGCAGATCATGACATTGATATTCGGCTTGGTTTGGTAGATCTGGAGGATGGACGTCTATTGACCATCAGCAGTGCCCCCCGTCGGTCGGTGGCGCTGGAAATACGGATGTCTGCAGACGAACAACTTTTCGTGAAGATTCCACGAAAAAGGGCTGCTCGAGTCGGCGAGTTGGCATTGAGTGGGCTTTTCGCCAAGCAAAGTTTCTGATCTGCTTATTCTGCTTTTCGAAAAGCTACCTGTGTCAATGCATGCTCCAGTATGGGTTTATATGGGTCTTGGTGATTCGGCTTTGGATCTTGAGGTAATTCAATGGCATCTAGTTCGTTCGGCTTAAAGCATCATCATATTGATCTGGATTTGTTTGTGCGACTCTATGATGATTTGAGTATATTCCCCGCTGTGGCTGGGGCATTTGCCCGAATGGTTCGAAATTTGCGCGCAGAGGTTCGGGATGAATTGGTTCATTCAGATGTGCAAGCCCTGTCCGCCAGCCTACACAAAATGAAAGGGTGCTGCGCAATGATGGGAGCTGTTGATCTTGCAGAGGACATCGGTCAGCTGGAGTCTGCGTTGAAGCACAGTGATATCGCCGTCAATGTTCCACTTTTGAAGGAGGTACTATGCAATATTGGCGAAATGGAAGAGGAGGTGAATAAGATTGCCTCGAATTTTCAAGGGGCGGAATCTATAATCAAATGCGACACCCAGTCGGGGTGTTCTCAATAGCCTGTGCAGATGGGTGTGCCGAATGACAGGTCGTCAGGCGATGCGCTGCAACATATCGATGCATATGTCTTGGTTTTGGGGGGGCGGAAATTTTCATCTGTCATCTTTCGGCCATTGACTCGTTGAGCGTCTTCACAATGGGCTTGGCGATATACTGCAGTACGGTCTTTCGACCGGTCATGATTTCCACTGTTGCGGTCATACCCGGCAAAATTTCCAAGGTGGCATCAGGGCGCCCGCTGAACTGCCGGCCAGTTGTTCTCACACGCATGCGGTAATAGGGCGCCTCTCCCTGCCGAAGGTCCTCAGTTAGTGTGTCGGCACTGATGAAGTCAAGCTTTCCGGGCAAATCGCCATAAATTGTGTAATCGTAGGCATCGATTTTCACGCGTGCGTCCAGACCTGGCTTGATGAATGCGATATCGGCTGGGCGCAGCTTGGCTTCGATCAGCAGATCGTCTTCCAGCGGGACGATCTGCATGACTTCTTCGCCAGGGCGGATCACGCCGCCCTGTGTGGTGATGCGCACGTTCTTGACAACGCCGCGCACGGGCGCCCGAAGCTCGGTTTGCGCCAGCACGTCATGCCGCTGGGCCAGTGACTGTTCCACGCCCAGCAGGTCTTCCTGTACCTTGCTCAGTTCGGCCTGCGCATCTTGAAAATACTTGTTGCGCTTGTTGGTGATCTGGGACTTCATGTCGGCGATCTGCCGCTGAAGGCGCAGGATCTCGGTCTTGCTGACGTCGCCTGAGGCCACCAGTGGCAGATTCATGTCCAGTTCTTGTTGAACGAGTTGCACCATGGTGTTGATGGCCTGTGCTTCCTCTTGCAAAGCGGCTTGGCGTTTGCGCAGTAGCATGCGCTGGTTTGCCACCAAGTCTGGGTAGTCGGTGCGCAGTGCTGCTGAAAAGTTGGGTGTGCCACCGAAAACCTCCGCTTGCAAGCGCGCCATCGTGGCGGTCAGGCTGGCCGCCTTGGCCCGGGTTTCGAGGTAGGCGGTTTCGGCTCGGGTCTTCTCGATCCTGGCCAGGATCTGCTGGGCTTCTACGATGTCCCCCTCCCGAACCAGCACGGATTCGAGTGCGCCGCCTTCTTGGGACTGAATCAACTGCGTGCGGGAACTGGCAATCACAGAGCCAGGAGCGCGCGTCACCTCGTCGATCTCGGCCCAGTGCGCCCAAGCCAGAAAGCAGCCCAGTGTGAGGGCGGTCATCCACATCAGGCGACGGGAGGTGTGCAGATCTGCAGCCAAAGAGGCCGCCCGGTGTGAGCTTCGCCTGTGGGGTGTGGGTTTCACGTGAGTGTTTCCTCGTGCAGTGAACGGGCGGGTGTGTGGGCCGGCGCGGCGGTGGCGGAATTCGGTGTGACGGGGCGCATGGCACCAACGGCCGCACGGTTTTTGGCTGCCATCTGCAATTGGCGCAGCTTTTCGATCACGGCGTCGCGCGGCCCGTCGAGCATCACATGCCCCCGATCGACCACGATGATCCGGTTCACCTCTGAAAGCACGGCCGGCTTGTGGGTCACGACCACCAGCACGGCGTCCGGGGCAATCTTCTGGAACAGGTGATGCATCACCTTGGCTTCAAGCTGCGCATCCATGGACGCGGTCGGCTCGTCGAGCAACAGGATGTTGGGCTGTGCGATCAGCATGCGCGTCAGGCCGACGAGTTGACGCTGTCCACCCGACAGGCCGCGGCCGCCTTCGGATATGTCCAATTCCAGGCCCTTGGGGTGCGCCTGGATGACCTGGTCCAGGCCGGTCAGTCGGCAGGCCGCCAAGATCGTCGCGTCGCTGGGAGTGGGCAGACCCAGGGTGAGGTTGTCGCGCAGAGAGCCATTGAACAGCCGCACGTCCTGCGGCAGATAGCCAATGTGCTGCCGCATGTACTCCGGGGCGAGGTGCTGCATTTCCACGCCATCCAGAAAGACCTGGCCGGCGCCCGGCTTGTACAGGCCTGAGAGCAACTTGATGAAGGTGGTCTTGCCCGAGCCGACTGCGCCGATGATCGCAACGCGCTCCCCTGGACGGAATTCGAGCGCCGCCACTTCGAACGCCGGCTGCTGGTGTTGATAGTGGAATTTGATCTGGTCCAGACGCAAGTGGCCCTGACACTGCTCGGGCACCACCAGTCGCTGTGCAGCATCGCGGTCGCTGGGCATGGCCATGATGTCATCCAGGGACTTGAGTGCGATTTGCGCGCTCTTCCACTGAATCATGAGCTGTGGAATCTGGGCCATGGGGGCCAGGGCCCGGCCGCTGATGATGGAACAGGCGATGAGACCCCCCATGGTCAGCTCGCCCGCCGTGATGGCGTAAGCCCCTGCGGCGATCAAGCCGACATAGCTCAGCTGTTGCAGGACCTGGGTCAGGTTGGTGCCGCGACTGGTGATGGTGCGCAACGCCAACTCGCTGTCGGCCATCGACGCGCTGAGGTTGCGGTAGCGGTCGAGCATCTTCCACTCGCCAGCGCAGGCCTTGACAGACTCGATGCCGTCGATGGCTTCGATCAGCAGGCCACTCTTGCGGTTGGATTCGGCCATGTTGGCGGTGCTCAGCCGCTCGATGGGTTTGCGAAACATGAAACCAACCAGCACCGCCGTCGGGATCATGACCAGCGGGACGACCGCCACAGGGCCTGCCAGGAGGGCGATCACCCCGACGAAAAACAGGGCGAATGGCACGTCGGCCATGACGAACAGGGTCGACGTGGTCATGAACTGGCGCACCGATTCGAAATGGCGAATCTGTGATGCAAAGGTGCCCACCGTGGCCGGGCGTGCGTCCATGCGAATGTCCAGCGCCTTGCCGAAGAACACGGCCGAGAGCTCAAGATCGATGGCCTTGGATGCCTGGTCCACCATGTGGGCCCGGACCTGCTTCATCAAGAACTCCAGCCCAATGGCCAGCAGCGCACCCGCGGTGAGCACCCAGAGCGTGGCATAGCCCTTGGTGGGGACCACACGGTCATAGACCTGCATGGTGTACAGCGAGGTCATGAGCCCCACGCTGCTGATCACGAACGTAGCGAACACGGCTTCATAAAAAATGCGCCGGTGCTTGCGGATGGCGTAGGCAAACCATTGGCTGGCCGACTTGGGGGCGCCAACCTCGCCGCCGTCTTCGGCGACCGGGGTAGTGTGCAAGCACAGCACCTGTCCATTGCTTGCCGTGCTGGGGGTGATCTGACAAGCCCGACCCCGCGCATCTTCGGCCGCCAGCACACCAGATGCCAGCTTGCCCCGCAACAGCAAGACGCGCTGGCTTTCGCCGTCCACCCACAGGGCCGGGAAATCACCTGGCTGAAGTGCTGTGGCCGTCGTCTCGCGCGTGTCGGCACCGGGAAACCGGCACCGCCACATTTCGACGGCCCGCTGCGCGACCCCCAGCGAAGACAACGCCACGCCCTCCGTGGTGTTCACCAGCATGGAAAAACGGTGCTCGGGCAAGGCGGTTCCCAGCAACGCCGCCAGGCGCGACAGCAGGCCTGCACAGGTGAGCTGGATTTCGTCCACCGCATCCTTCGGGCTTTGTACGGATGCGGGGTGCTCAAGGGCGTCTCCCGACAATGTGTTGTGTTCGTCAGTCATGGATGACCTCCCCCATGGCATCGGGCTGGAGCAAGCCCGCCAGCACCACCAGGCGCAGCTTGGCGTGAAGCAAGGGCGCTTCGATGTCGGCCAGCGTGTATCGGGCGTTGGTTTTCTCGCGCTGGGCGTTGAGCACGTCCAGCCAGGTTTTTCGGCCTACCTGGAACTGCCGCAAGTACGAGGCCACCACCTCGTCAGCAGCACCCAGCAGGGCGCGGGCCGGCTCAAGCTGTTCAGACAGCGAAGAGAACTCGTTCCAGCCGGCGCGCACGCTTTGTTCCAGCTGTCGCTGGTACTGTTCCAGCCCGTCGCGCGCAGCCTGCTGGCGCGCCACGGCCGTCTCCATGGTGGACAGGCTTGAAAGCCCGGCGCCGGTCTGCATGGACAACCCCAGGAAAAGGCGCCCTCTGTCCTCGCCCGCTGGCAGGTGGCCCAGCTTGAGGTCGTAACTCAGGTGGACCTGCGGCATCAGGGCCGACCGGGTGGTATCCACCTCAGCCTGTCCCGCCTCGACCAGGGCCTGCAGATGACGGCGCTCCGGCGAATGCGCCCAGGCCGCGGACTGGAGGTCTCCGATGGACGTCGCCTGCAGATGGACAGCGCGCGGCATCGACAGCTGGCCGGGATCCGAACCCACGATCTGCGTCAGGGTCGAACGTGAGGCTTCCAGCTGTCGCTCGAATTGAAGGCGCTCCGAGATCGCCTGCTGAAGCCGTGCCCGCGCCTGCGTCGCGTCCGTGGCGGGGCTGACCTCGGCCTGCACGCGCCGCTCGATGACCTCCTGCAAACGGCGGTGTTCCGCCACATTGGCTTGTGCCGCCAGCAGCCGGGCCTTCAGGCGCAGATGTTCAAAAAAAACCTGCCCTGCTTCCAGCAGGATCGCCTGACGAGCCTGTTCCACCTTGGCTTCAGCGGCGCCCAGGTTGGCCTCGGCCCGCTTGATCTGGCCCGTCAGGCGACCGCCGGTCCACAGCGGCTGCTGTAGACGGGCAATCGCTTCGTCGGCTCCTTTTCCGGCCTGGAGTTCTGCGCTCAGTGCGGGGTAACGGCCCCAATGTGCGGTCTGCAACTCGGCAACCGCTGCGCGCGTTTCGCTGCGGCGCAATTTGACGGAAGGGTGGTTGAACTGCGCCTCGGTCAGCACCTGCGTGAGCGTCCAGTCGCGCGCTTGGGCGCCAACCGCGGCAACGCACAGCAACAGCGCTGGGAGGTATGTGGGGCGGGGCGGCGCCATGCTCAACCGAACGCCGTCACACCGGCCACCACCAGCCCATCATCATCTGTCCACCGCTGTCCTGGTTGTTCGCGCTCATCGGTCATGCTTGGCTTGGCTGTCTTCTGGAAGGCTGTGCAATCCGGCGACCCGCAGCCGTTGTCAACAGACACCAACCGCCGCACCGTCTCTGTTTAAATGAGAGTGGCATTTATATCTGATTAAATGTGAAAAAATAATAATCAATGTGGTGAAAGTGGTATTTGTTGCGTGACTGCTGGTCATCCGGCGCTCTACAAAGGCCTGCATGCTGTGAAGGTGGCCCTCCGCCCACGAAGTCAACCATGCCGCCTGCTGGGCAAGTCATGCGGTCCGCACTCCGCATCGAATGGTGTCTGCACCACCTCCACGACCCTGGCTGTGGGATGCATCTTCAGCAGCCGCTGTCGCGCGTGACTTTCATGGTGGTCCACGATCACCACGGCGCGCGATGCCGTTTCTGCCGGGGCCAAACGCCTGTCCTGGATCAGGTAGCGGAAAAAGAAGCACTTCATCGAACGTCCCCTGAAACAAGCGAGCCATCGGCTCAGTTCACGGTGTCCATTTGTGGATGGCATGCGCGTGTGACGGGGGCCGCTGCCTGTGCCTGGACATCGCACCAGAACTTGCTCAGCCACTGCATCAGCGGCGCCCAGTGCTCCCAGTCCTGTGGGGTTGGGGCAGGGCGGTCGTCAAAGATGCTTGCCCCGCTGTCCAGCAGCGCGCTGTACCGCGGGTCGTCGGGGATCACGGTCAGTAGCGACTGTCCCCACACCTCCTCGCTGCCGCGCCGCCAGCCGTCCAGCGCGCCAGTTGGCCAGCGCATCCCGACGACCGCCATCCTGCATTTGCCGCTGCTCACGCGCGGGTGGTTGAGCAACTCACGGATGAAGGGCCGAGAAGCTTCGCGATCGAACAGCGACGGCCCAACAGGCACCACGATGGCCTTGACCTGGACCAACAGCTTCGCCAGCTCGTAACCATGCAGCGCCCCGGGGGTGTCCAGAACCACGTGGGTCGTGCCACGTGGCGCCCGAAACATCTTGCTGTTGTCAACCATCCAGCTGGTGATGTGTGGCAGCGCTGGCGAACGGCGCTGCAGCCATGTGCGCATGGACTGCTGACGATCGGAGTCGCCAAGCATGACCTGCCAGCCTTGGTGGGCGCACCACGCCGCGATGTTGGTGGACAGCGTGCTTTTGCCGCTACCGCCTTTGCGATTCACGACTGCGATCGCTGGCATGTGGTTGCCTCTTAGATTGTGATAAATGTCATATTATATATGTTTGATATTTTTGTGTATCAATTTCGCGGGATGCCACCGTTGTGGTGCTAGGGCCTGGCACGCCTCGGGTCATCCTGGAACGCGACTTTGGTGGCGTGCTTGGGCCGTTGGCTGCCACCGCCACCTGCGTGGGCCGCCCGTCAGCCACTGACCGCGCCGGGTTTCGGTGGCGGGCGCCGTTGTTGCAGTTGGTGCAGGATCTCCAGCGCGTGGTCGAACCGCTCCTCCAGCTGCGTGTGGTGACGGTGCGATTGGTCCAGATGCCAGGCTGCGGCCACGTTGTCAGCGCGCACGGCAGCGCGCGCCTTGTGAATGCCATCGCGGTTGCGCACCAAAAACGCGACAGCTTCAAAGTGCTGACGTGTCAGCTCGACCAAGGTCCGCACCTTTTGCAGGATCTCCGGCGCCGGCTGGTCCCCGCTCCGGTCCGGGCGGTGCATCCATTCGGGGTTCTCTTGCCAGTCTGGCGGAACCACGCGGGTCCACAGCCGTGGGAACGCTGTCGGTCCCCGCGCCGGGTCCAGCAGCAGCCCGGGTAGCCGTTCAAAGTCTTCGCATTCGACCAGCAGTTCGTTCACTTCCTCCAGTGCTGCGTCGTCGTCCAGGCCATGCCCGGTGTCGAACACGTCGAACAGTTCAACGGCCTTCTCGGGCACAGCCGGCAAATTCATCTTCTTGAAGATGTCTGCCGGCGTCACCCGGCTCTGCGCGGCATGTGCCAGCCTGTGGTGCTCCAGCTCTTCCAGGCGCTGCTGCTTCCATGCCCAGCGTGCCATGCGTTGCACGATGAGCGTCTCGCTCGTGCCCTGTGGCTTGAAGTCGGCCATCAGCCCCTGCAGCAGGGCATCGAACGCCGCCGGGTGTTCGTTGTCCAGGGCCATTCCCATTCCTTGGGCTTCTGGGCCGCGGTGTGGGCCATGGGCTGCGGCAGTGTTGTCGGGCTGGTCGGGATCTTCCGCGTTGTGCTGGGTCACGCAGGCTGGCCTTGTGGTGTGGTGTGGGTCTTGGCGTTGCTCAGAGGCATCAGCGCCTGTGGACCTGTGGGTGTTCCACCGTCCATGTCCAGCAGCTCCGCATAAACCGCCAGCGTGTCCCGAATGACGATGCGCTCGTCAAATGCGGCCAGCACACGCGCGCGAGCAGCCGCGCCCATGCGCTGCCGCTCGGCCGGGTCGTCGTGCATCCGGGCCATGGCTTGTGCCAGGGCGTTCGCGTTTTTAGCCGGTACCAAGTAACCGTTCACCCCATCGCTCACCACCTCGCGACAGCCGGGCACGTCGGTGGTGACCAGTGGCAGGCCGCAGGCAGCCGCCTCGATCAAGCCCTTGGGCAGACCTTCGCGGTAGCTGGGCAGCACCACCACATCCACCGCCCGGTACAGCGCAGGCATGTCGTTCACGTGGCCCAGCCACTTCAGCACGCCCTCGGCCTCCCATTCGCGCACCGTGGCTTCGGGCACCGTGGCCGGGTTGCCGGCGTCGGGGGTGCCCGCCAGCAAGAAATGAATCGACCGCCCGCTGGCGCGCAACGCACGGGCTGCGGCCACGTATTCGGCCAGACCCTTGTCCCAGAGCAAACGGGCCGGCAACAGCACGCGCAGCGAGCGTGGTCGTGCATCGGCCTCGGTCGGCTCAGCCGGGTGAAAGCGCACGCAGTCCACACCCGACCCCGGGATCAGGCGCACACGTTCGGGCGCGATCAGGCCTGCCTGTTCAAACAGCGTCACATCGTCCGGGTTTTGCAGCACCAGCCGTGACCGTGACCCACCCAGCGCCAGCCGAAACAGGCCACGCACCACCGGCCGCAGCACCCTTGCCTTGGGGGCGTTGTTTGTGAATACATAACCCAGACCGGCCACCGCGCTCACTCGTGCAGGCACGCCGCCACTGCCGCGCGCCAGGCGTCCGGCCAGCGAGCCATACACCGCACACTTGATGGTGAAACCGTGCACCACGTCCACCGCCTCACGGTTCATCAGCTGGCGCAGCCAGTTGATCAACACCAGCTCGCGCAGCGGATTCAGGCTGCACCGGTCCATGGGGGCAGACACCCAGCGAAAACCCTGCGCTTGTAGTTTCGGGCCGTACGGGCCTGCGGGTGACACAAGCAACACATCGTGCCCCGCATCGCGCAGTGCGTGCGCCAAAGAACCGCGAAAGTTGTAGAGGTACCAGTCTGTGTTGGCAAACAGCATGATTTTCATGGGGTCTCCTGGTCGGGTGGGGGGAAGGGGGGCGAAAGGCAACGCCACGCAGCGCCACGCCGGCCGGTGCCGGGGGCGGGTGGGATGTAGCGGGGGACGCGGAAACGCAGCAGGCACGCCAGAGGGGCAGCGGCTGTCAGGCGCAGGCCAACCGGCAGCGGTTGGCGCCAAAGAGCAAAAAGGGCAATGAGGTGTGGCGTTCAGTGCTGGTGCACTGGGGTGCAGACCAACCAACAGGTCTGCGTGTGTGGCCTACCGGTGCGCGTAGGCAGCCAACCGGCCGGTGTAGAAACCGCTCAGCGTGCGGCCAGCCACCAGCCCAGCAGTTCTTTGAAAGCGCGGCCGCTGCCGGCCAGTGCGTCGGCACTGGGTACCCACTGCAGCAGGTCCTGGGTCGGGTTGATCACTTCAAAGTCGGTGGGCGCCGGCGTGACCGCCAGGCCGGCGCGGGCAAATTCGCGCACCGCGCGCGGCATATGCAGTGCCGATGTCACCAGCAAGGGCCGTTCAATGCCGCGTGCGCGCAGCAGCCGCATCACCCGTTCGGCATTGCTGGCGGTGTCGGCGCTTTGGTCTTCCAGCCAGATGGCCGCGGCTGGCACGCCCAGGTCTTGCAACACCTGGCGCATGGCCTGCGCTTCGCTACCGCCGCCTGTGCGCACCACCCCGCCCGAGAGCACCACCACCGGCGCCTTGCCCGCGTGGTACAGGCGCGCGGCGTGCCACAGGCGGTCGGCACTGCGGCCCATGTCGGACTCGGGCCGCAGGAGCGGCTGGGCGCCGCTCACGCCACCGCCCAGCACCACCAGGGCAGCCGCAGGGGGCAGGCGCTGCCACACCCTTTCGCCCGCACGCGCCTCCCAGGCGCCGCGCAGGCTTTCGCTCACCACCGGCAGCGACCACACCGTCAGCCACAGCCCCGCCACCAGCAGCAGGCGCCGGCCCCGGCGGGCGGTGTGGGTTTGTTTTTCGAAATCAATACTCGGCGTCTGTTCGATTGATGCTTTTGCAACGGCCGCCTGAATAATGGCTGCCGTTATGGAGTTTTGTGTCTAAATTGAATTTAGAGAACTTTATCTACGGCAAATCTAAGCACGGGATAGGGGTCTGATACCGGAAAATTACCTAGCGGTCCGGTTATTGTTAGTATGGTTATCGCAATTAATATATATTTAATTTGATTTGAAGTACCCGTCTTATTATTCCAGGTTGATATTATTCCAAGAATGGATATTGTGCCAATGTATGAAAAATACCTGTAAAGATCAGTGGCGAAATAAAAAGCTACCATCGGCAGGCACAGGCAGATGACCAGTATCCATGCCTTTGAGTGATCTATCCTCTTGTAGAGAAGATAGATTAATCTTAGCAAAAGTGAAGTGTAAAGCAGGGGAATCAGTGTTAATGCAATGTCAGTTGGTGAGAGGTTGCGAGAATTGTGTGTGGCGTCAACATTTTCCTTGATTCCTTTATATAGTTCAAAATAGCCGCTCCAAAATGGATGCTTATTGACGGCTGGGCCAAGGTATTTTGAAATAATCTCCTCGTACCAAAGTCTATCTGGAGGATTTTGTGCTGCATAGATTAGAATTGCCACAATGAGTGTGGGTGCGGCTGAATATAGAAGTAGTTTCCAAATAAGACCAACAAAAGATTGCGGCATCTCTTTTGTATAATTAAGTCTAAGTACTATTAATGAAGGGATAAAAAAATATACACCTCATGCAGCATCACGCCAGTGCAAAGTGCGATGATAAAAAGGAGGTTGCTGATATTGAACAAAAATATGGCAAGTGTGAGGATGGCAAGAGTTGCATCCATGCTTCCTGTTTCATATCCATAATGCAAAACAAGTGCGGGAGAAAAAATATTGCGTATATTAATGCGCGGTTCTCAATTTGATTTTTCACCAGCAATCGACAAATAAGCCCAATTAATAATATTAGTTTGCAGGAGTGATAGAGGAAGGCAAATCGGTATGGGTTTTCAAATGCCAAAGATAAGCCTGTGGCTTTGAGGATCGTTCCCTCAAGAGCTCTCTTGACAAATCCGAGGTCTTGATAGCTAACAAACAAATACCATATTCGTCCAAATGATTCGAGGCCGAGAGGCGTTACGAGCCACCTGTTAGTTATCGAAATAGCAGTGATCATGCATAGGAGCGCGACAAGTCTTCTATAGTTGACTGTGTTCATATAGATGAATGTTTAACCAAAAAAGATCTCAAATCGGTGATTGTTGATGCATGCATGATCTAAATTGACAGGCGGAAGCACTTTTGAAGTGCATGTCAGAAAAGCACCTCAAGCGGGTAAAAGCGGTAGGGCAGCCAGGCAAATGCGTGCGTGGCGAAATTCAGCCAGACAAATTGCACCGTGGCGTAATACCCCAGCACCGCCACCACCCAGCCCTGGTTGGCCGCGCGTGGGTGGCCCAGCACTTCGGGCAGGTGGGCAAACACCATCAGCTGCAGGGGCAGCAGGTACAGGCCCACCCGGTCCACCGCCGTACTCGACGGGCTCAAAAGATACAAAGCCATCAGCAACATCGATGCCCACGCCAGCCAGTACCACAGGCGCTGCTGCGCATGGGGCAGCGTCTTTGCAAGCCGCGGGTAATGCCACAGCAGCAAGGCGGCCGGCAAAGCGTTCATCAGCAGCCGCACCAGTGCGCCTTCTGACTGGTATTCCGCCTCCAGGTAGCCGCTGCGCAGGGCGTCCACCGAATCTTCCAGCAGCAGGCTGTAGGCCAGTGCCACTACCAGGCCCACCCACACGGTGGCCCAGGTGCGGTTGCGGGTGGCGGCCAGCGCCGCCATGGGCAGCAGCAGCACGGCAGACTTGTGGAACGTGGCGCCCAGCACCGTCCACACCACAAAGGTCAACAACTGCCCGCGCCCCAGCCCTACCAGCCCCGCCATCAGGCAACCCAGCGCCACACCCTGGCGGCTGTAGCCCATGCCCAGAATGATCACCAGGTACGGCACCGCCACCGCCAGCGCCAGCCAGGGCCGGGGCAATTCGCGGCAAAAGCGCAGCAGCCCAAAGCTGAACACGGCGGCCGCCATCAGGTTGACGCCGTGCATGCCCCAATCGTTCTGGAACGCCAGCCATTCGAGCAGGCGGTAACCGGGGTCGTTCCACCACCAGTCAGCGTGGTGCGACTCGTAGCCCACCGCGTTGAAATGGCCTAGGTAGCTCACCCAGTCGCCCCCCACCTCGTGCCGCCAACCCACCAGCAGCGCCAGGGCCAGGCCCGCCAAGGCCCAGCCCAGCGGCACCGGCGCGCCTTGACTGGTAGCCAGACCAGCCGGCCGTTGCCTCACTTCTTGCCAGGCCATATAAGCCGGCACCAAAAACATCAACCAATAGGGCCACATATCAGGGGGTCGCTCAGGGAATCGTTCAAAAAAATCAAACCGCGGCCGTGGCCATGGCGGGTGCCGTCGGGTTGTGGGTGGGCGTCAGGTGGGGCCTTGTGCCTGCAGCCAGGCCTGGAACATCAGCACCGCCCACAGCCGGGCGGTGTGGTCGCGCCGGCCGCTCAGGTGTTCGGCCCAGGCCTGGCGTATGGGGGTGGGGTGCAAATAGCCTTCAGCGCGCAGGCGCGCTTCGCTCAACAGGTCTTCGGCCCAGGGGCGCAACGGGCCGCGCAGCCACGGGCCGATGGGAACGGCAAAGCCCGCCTTGGGCCGTTCGATCAGTTCACGCGGTACGTGCTGGTACAGCACCTGGCGTAGCGCCCACTTGCCCACGTTGCCGCGCACCTTCATGTGCAGCGGCATGCACCAGGCCAGTTCCACCACCCGGTGGTCCAGAAAGGGCACCCGCGTCTCCAGGCTGGTGGCCATGGCGGCACGGTCCACCTTGCACAAAATGTCGTCGGGCAGGTAGCTCATGCTGTCGCGGTACATCATGGGCAGCGGGTCGTCTTGCAGCCCGGTGGGGGGCAGCGGGTCGTCCAGCAGGCTGGCCGGCTCCTGCACGGCACCACCGTCTGCCCCCCGCACCAGTGCGGCCGGGTCCGCCCATTCCGACACCAGGCTGCGGTACACACCATCAAGGTTGTGCACCGTTTGCAGGCGGTCAGCCAGCTTGTGCAGCTTGTCGCCCAGGCGGGCCACGCCGCCTCGTGAGCCCATGAACGGTGCGCCTAGGCTGTTCCATGCTGCCACCGGCACGCTCGCCATCGCATGGCCCAGGCCGTGGCGCAGGGGGGCTGGCAGCGCACCCAGCCGGTTCCAGATGCGAGGGCCCCAAAAATAACGGTTGTACCCCCCCAGCAGCTCGTCGCCGGCATCGCCGCTCAGCGCCACCGTCACGTGCTGGCGCGCGGCCCGGCACACCAGGTGGGTGGGTATTTGCGAGGCATCGGCAAACGGCTCGTCGTACATCCACGGCAGCGTGGGTATCACGTCTTGCGCCATCTGCGCGGTCACGCGCATTTCGTGGTGGTCGGTGCCCAGGTGGCGGGCCACGGCCAGGGCGTACGGGGCTTCGTCAAACCCCGCTTCGTCAAAGCCGATGGTGAAGGTCTTCACCGGCCGGGTGGCCTGGCGCTGCATCAGCGCCACGATGGTGCTCGAATCCACCCCGCCCGACAAAAATGCCCCCAGCGGCACATCGGCCAGGGCCTGCATGGCCACGGCTTCGCTCAGCCGGTGTTCCAGCAAGCGCACCGCCTGGGTGTCGTCGGTCACCGGGTTGCGTGCACCGGCCTGCACCACGTCGGCCAGTGCCCACCAGCGCTGCACGCGCAGGCTGCCGTGGGCCTGGCCTGGCCGCAGCGGCTGCTCGGGTGCATCCACTGGTGGCTGGCCCTGCACCGTCAGCAGGCAACCCGGCTCCAGCTTGTAAATGCCCTGGTACATACTGCGCGGCGCCGGCACATACATGAAGCGCAGGTACTGCGTCAGCGCCTGCCGGCACACCGGGTTGGCAAACCCCGGGTAAGCCCGCAAGGCCTTGAGTTCGGAGCCAAAGGCAAAGGCCCGGTCTTCACCACGCCCCACCCAGCCGTAGTACAGCGGCTTTTCACCCATACGGTCACGCGCCAGCGTCAGCGTGCGGGTTTGCCTGTCCCATAGTGCAATGGCAAACATGCCCACGCAGCGCTGCAAAGTGGTTTCAATGCCCCAGTGCTCAAAACCGGCCAGCAAGGTCTCGGTGTCTGAATGCCCGCGCCACTGTCTTGCTCCCTCTCCCACTGGGAGCGGGCCGGGGTGAGGGCTCCCCGTTCCCGCCCCCAACCCAGCCCCCTCCAGCTCTGCCCGTAATTGCAGATGGTTATAAATCTCGCCGTTGAAGGCGATCACGTAGCGGCCGGATGCCGAGGCCATGGGCTGGTGCCCGGCGGCGGACAGGTCGACGATGGACAGGCGCCGGTGCCCAAGGGCCAAACCCTCGACTTCGTCGACATCGGCGCCTGCATCGTCTGGCCCACGGTGATGCAGAGCATCTGTCATGGCGTGCATGGCGTCTCTCAACACCATCGGCGCTCTGTCTTTTGTCAGGGCCATGAGCCCCGTGATTCCACACATGTTGTTTCCCTCTGTCTTGTATTTCTTAAAGTGGCCTCAATGCCCATTGCTCAAAATCGGCAGGTAAGGTCTCGGTGTCCGAATGCCCGCGCCAGGCTGGCGCAGCAGCGGTGGGTTGCAACTCGGCGCGCAACGCTAGGTGGTTGCAAATTTCGCCATTGAAGGCGATGGCGAAGCGCACTCATTCGAGACCATGGGCTGGTGCCCGGCGGCCGACAGTTCGACGATGGCCTGGCGACGGTGCCCGAGGGCCACACCGACTGCTTCATCGGCCTAGGCGCTGGCGTCGTCCGGACCGCGGTGGGTGACGGCCGCGACCATGCGGGTGGCCACCGCTATTGAAGACTCAGGACGCGCGTCGCCCGGCTGAAAGAAACCAGCAAATTCGCACATCAGTGGTCTTGCGCCATTTTGGGTTCAAAAATCCCGCGGCATGCACTCAAGACCGATTCCGCATATAGCGGTTGATCGGCCAAAGTCGCCACAGCCCTTCGGCTCATTGCTTGGTAGCGCTGCCCATCGCTCAGCATTTCAATAATCAATTTCACGGCGTCCTCATCGCGGTCAACGATTAACGCATTTTTTTCATGCACGCAATAACGCCCGATCTCGCCCACGGCCGTCACAACAGGCACGAGGCCCAATTGCATGGCCTCAACCACCGACAAGGCCATACCTTCGCTCACACTGGTTTGCAAATAAAAAGCGAATCCACGAGCCAATGAAAAAATATCTGGCTGTGCCATGGCGCCGTGAAAATGCACGCATGGCTGCAAACCCAAACGAGTCACTTCCTCATCCAGTGCAGCACGTTCACCGCCATCAGGGCCGACGATGTGAAACGCCGCACCAGATTGTGTCTCTCGCACTCTAGCGAATAGCCGTAAAGCCCGGATCAACCCTTTTTGTGGGTGCAAGCGACCCCAAAAAATAAAGCTTGGGCCTACTGGCCGTTCAACCGGTGCAGAGAGACGATGAACCAGAAAAGAGATCACCCGTGTCCGTCTGCGCAAGACCTTGGGCACCCGGGTGACCAGGGTGGTCTGTGAATCGCACCAGATTTCACGAGATAGGAGCATGGCCAGCCGATTCAACGCCCAATCAAGCCAATGGACATCCACGGGCAAATGCAAAAAAGTCACCACCGGGGTACGCGGACGCAACAGCTTGAAAGCAATCAACACCGCACAACTGCGCCACAAAGACGCCACGAGCACATCCGGATTGCGGGCACACAATGTCCTGAGAGCCGCCCAATAGGCAAGCGGATGGTTCTCGGAGGTGTACGTGTTGGTGTCAGGGTGGTCAGATTTGTCGACCAGATAAAGCTTGGAGAAATCGATGTCGTCGTAAACCCCATCCACCAATGAGCGTGCAGCAGTTTCAACGCCACCAATGCCATCATAGGGAATGGCATGAACAACTTTTATACGACTACTGCAAGACATTTTCGCCTATGAGTTTTTCGTATGATTTAACGATGTTCGCAACGGAATAGTTTTTAAGCGCGTAACTCCTTGCGCATTCACGAAACCTATCAGCCATCAATGGATTAAGAACGAGTCCATCGATTTTTTTGACCAAGTCGTTTTCATCGCCCGGCGCATACAGAAGTCCCAGGTTAGGTAAAATCATGTTGTTTACGCCTGCGACATTCGATGCAATAACCGGAAGTCCACAGGAAATAGCTTGCATGAGTGCAGTGCTCATCGTTTCACCATGCGTGCAATGTACATAGATGTCGAGCCTTTGCAAAAGGGCCCGCAGATTGGCCTGATCAAGCATCCCATGCAGAGTCACTACTTTGCCGAGTCCGTACGCGTCAATCATTTGCTTGATGGCTTCGTAGGTACTCCCGTCCCCACCAATATGAAGATGGAAACTTTTACTTGGATGTCTATCGCGAATCAAGGCAAAAGCCTTGATAAGTGTGGGGTGATCTTTATTTGACTGCAGTCGAGACTGCATTCCAATATGAATTGTTCCATCGACGCTGCGGGAATTCGGGGCGGGTGAATAAAAATCAACATCGAGACCATTTGGAATGATGCCAACCTTTTGTGATCGGACAAGCTTTCCCAAATACAACGCAGCGCCTTGTGCAGCTTCTTCCGTGAGGTGGACAATTCGATCCGCAAACTGGTGCGCGATTGCCAGCATCAACCATTCACGCCGTGACTTAAGATCATTGGCCTGAGTTTCCCTGAGCAGCACGAAAGTTTTTCTGCGGCCGATGCAGAGTGCCTTGAGAAGCACAATTGCGGGCGTAGCGGCCAAGCCATGGACAAACAGTATGTTTGTATTCAAATCCGCCAATCGCCTGAAAATTTGATATTGGAATTTCAGGTTGCCCTTGCCAAGCGCCTTTGGGATATACAGATTATCTATTTTTAATTCATCGCACTGCCGAAGATAATCGGGAGGGGGTGGCTCCACACCAGCGAAAATAATACTGTGCTGGTCCGTGCGCAGCAACCCACCCCTTAAAAGACTAAAAAGTACCGCACTGTGTCCGCCAAGACCTGAATAAAGGACGTGAGTCACACGCATTTTGGAATTCAGCGCCATTTGTATGATTGAGGAGCAATCTGATTAGAGGTAAGGGCTGGGTGATTGCCTTGTGTGACTTTTTTATGGTGTGGATGATTTTGCCAGGCCGAAACTTTCGCCTTCTCTCGGGTTGGTCTCAGAAAAAATTTCAAGCCACCTCAAGCCCAATGGCTTCTGCAAATTGCCCGGCAATCATTTCTGGCTTAAATCGATCGGCTGCAGCCCGCTGCATTGATGGATTGCAGTATTTGGCAAAGCCGGATTGAATGGCTGTAGCCAATGCAATTGGGTTTTCAGTAGGCGTTATGAGTCCGTGGGTGTTATCCCCAAGAATGTCATGCACCCCCTCGCCACAGTCTGTGCTCACGATTCGCAGCCCGACATACAAAGCCTCAATTAAAACGGTAGGCAATCCTTCTGAATCAGAGGTGAGTACCAGCATGTCCGATGCAGCCATCGATGCATACGGATTGCTCTGGAAGCCGAGAAAATTCACACTCTTATTCAGGCCGAGTTCGGATGCGCGCCTCTCTAGAGTTGGTCTTAGCCTGCCTTCTCCAACAAAATCCAGGACATAGCCAGAATGTTTGGGCAGCAGAGAAAATGCCTCCAGCATTAGGCTTGGGTTTTTTGGGGCATCAAGTCGACCAACCCAAATCAATTTTTTTAGACCGGCGCCATTGCTGGGCGCTGGCAAATTGATTGGCGGCGCAATTGGATTGAAGATAGTTGAGACTTTATGTCGCAGACCCACAGTATTCTTCAATACATTGGCTGCCACGCCCGATGACACCGCGACTACGCGAGTCGCCAACCGGTAGAGAATGGAAGAGGAGATTGCGTACAGCCAAGCCGGACTGCTTCGCGTGGGGGGCGAATGCTCCCATGCGATCAATTTTGTTCGGGGATTTGCTAAGCGCGAGAGGCAGGCGCAAAGATTCAGCTTCCAGAAGCTTGAAATTAATGCATCAGACCGATGGCGCAATAGGTGGCGTGCCAGTTTGCCGGGCAACATCCAGGTCCTACTGCATTCAAGATCAACCACATTGAAGTGCCGAATTGCTTCAGACAGAAATTCTCCCTCGAAGCTCATCAAAAGAAAATCAACTTCCAGGCCTTTTGCTTTGAACGCATGTGCAAGATTCAAGGCCACGCGCTCTCCGCCGCCAAATTTAAGACTGGGTAGCAAAAATGCAACTTTTTTTGTCTGTGCCATTTCCAATCCTGCTTGATTCAATTTGCATCAACTCCATTTGTTAACTCGGTGGTGGTGATGTGTGCTGCATTCTTTCCGTCAAGGAACGCCCGGTGTGTTTTACGCACCTTGCCCTGCAAGCGATCTTTAATGGCCATGGCACAAGCCAATGGAAAAGCCAGCCAAAAATCAAGTGCTTTGGAATTGGAATCCCATAGTTGCTGCATCTCGCGCAGGGAAATTTCACCATGCAAGCTGTAGCGGATAAAAGTGATCAAGCGCCAGGCTCGCACCCTCCATGGCCTCGGGTACGAACGCAGATTCCGGACCGATGTGGCCAAGGCGTGTGCGCGCCCCCGACTGTAGCTCATGTTTCCGCTGAAAGAGATGGCATGTTCAGATCTGTACTCCACCATCTTTAGAACTTCTGGGATCAGTCGGGTCGCACGATGTCCAATTGTTGTCCATACAACACTCTCTGGAATGACCAGATCAACCTCAGGGAAGGGGTGTTCCTTGAGGGCATCTGCACGCGCAACAAACAGCATGTCCCCCGTGAGGCAATGAGTGCCCACAAGATCATTCCAACTCACATCCCTTGCACTTATATTTGCAATGGGATTGGCAATAGTACCCGCTTCGGTAGAAGCCAATGCAGTCAGCCCGACGAATCCATCTTTTGATTCTTGGGGAATGGCGCACCAAGCATGCCATAAGCTTGTCGTGGCATTTGGCAGCAGCCAGTCATCGGAATCACACCAGAGGACCAGTTCACCCTTGGCCTGTCGAACTGCTTCGTTGTCCATCCTCGCCTTGCCGACATGTTTGTCGGCCCGGATATAGGTGACAGGGAAATTCGACTGTGCCGCGAGTAACCGAACGACCTCTTCGGTTTCGTCCGTAGAACCATCGTCAGCAACGATCCACTCAAAATTCCTGAAGGTTTGACTGTTCAGGCCACGCCAAACGCGTTCAAGGTAAGCCGCCCGGTTCCATGAAGGCGTGAGAATAGAAAATATCGGCATTGTATTTTTCGATTTCACCGCTCAATGAATAGCCCCGACAGTGAAAGCAATATCTTTCAACAAAGACTTCCAGCCGAGCGAACTGATTTTCGGACCGGTGTAGGCATTCGTTTTGAGAAGTTTGGCAAACACCCAGATCTTGGACATCCGACTTTGTTGAGCGTACAAGTTGCCTCGGAGAAACGCGTTGTTGGCGAGTTTTGAAAAACTCTTGGATGCCACATGGAGACGCCGCTTGGTTATGCTAATCGGTACATTGTCTGCTATATTTTTCAAGCACTCAGCGGTCTCTTTTGCCATGTTTCCGAGCAGTATGTACGGTTCAGGCGTCAGGGCGGTTTTGGCAATGCGCACCTCCCCCATCCATTTCATGGGTCCGGGTGGCCGTGTTAACGAGTTTTCATGCCTGCGCCAAATCGCGAGTGGTTCGCTTATGAACGCCATATCACCCAGAGCATTGGCAAGCAGTCCGATCCACTGATCATGTCCTGGGGGCACTGAGGCATTTTCACGATGAATCCTGGGTCTTAGTGTTGCATCAATTTCATTTATTAATTTGTTGCGGAAGATCATTGAAAATCCGACAATGCAAAAATAGCCAAAATTACTAGCTCTTTTGTCGCGGCTATCTCGTTGGAAATTTGGAAGTCGTTGCCCTGTCGGCTCAAGCCTGTCGTTTGCCACCAACGAGGTGTGGCCGATCAACATCAATTCATGGTCTGCTTGACTTCGAATGGTTTGAGTCACCCGCTCAAATTTTCTAGGCATCCAGACATCATCTTGATCGCAAAATGCGATCCAGTCGCCCTGGCACAGTCTGGCTGCCTTCAGAAAGTTATCTGAATACCCCAGGTTCGTTTCATTGATATGGATGTTGACCGGAAAAGGTGCGGTGGCTGCAAATTCGCGGATGATCTGAACCGTGCCATCTTTAGAGCCGTCGTCGCACACGACGAGTTCGTAAGGGAGTGCCGTTTGCTTTGCCAAGCTGTCCAGTTGTTCCCGCAGGTATTTTTCCCCGTTGTAGGTGGCCATGGCCACGGAGATTCTTGTCGGCATCACTGGGTTCCTTTCAAATTTGATTCATCCCGGTAGGCAATCACCGTCAAAAACTCCTGGACGCTGGGGTCAATTATCTGGCGCAACCGACCAACGACAACCGCCCATTCCTTCGCCAGCGATAGCTTCGGCACTTGATCAGGCGAGTGACCTGAGCGTATTGCCTCGCTAGCCAACGTCATGGATCGCAGGGGATTCGAACTCGCCTTGTTGACGAGTTTCTTGAATCCTGCCGCTTTGAGTGCTGTGGCCAAAGATTTTTGATTGAATAGAACCAAATGTCTTGGTGCTTCAATACCCCTCCAATTGGGGCCGTATCGCTGGTGACCCAGGCTGTTGATGTTGGGGGTGGCAAGCCAGAGTTGGCCCTTTGGTTTGAGAAGGCGATGGCAAGCTTGCAGTGTCAAAACGGGGTCAGGTACATGCTCAATGACATGATTGAGGGTGATCACGTCAAACAAAGCTTCGTGTTCAGAAAACCGCTCAAGTCCGCCTTGCAAAACATCGAGCCCTTGGTTGTGGCAGTTTTTCACTGCTGAAGGGTCCGGGTCGACGCCCGTCACGTTCCAGCCTGCGGATTGGGCCACACGGAGGAACGCCCCGCTTCCGCATCCAACATCCAGCAGCGTGCCGCCGCCCTCAGGGTGTCTTGGCAGATGACGGTATTCACTGGCCAGCCTATTGCGTTGCCCCCATAAGGGCGCAAACATGAATAGGCCTAATCTTGAAGACGGGTGTTCCCTTGTTGAATACCGCCAGTTGGTGTAGCCGTTGACGAGCCGGCGGCGCAGTTTTCGCACCGGGCTCAGGCTGGTGTATGCATCTTTGGCTGCCGTTACCTGGTGGGTGTAGTAACTGGCATAGGCGCGGTGAATCGAGTCCTTGCTGGGGCGTGGATCGAGGTAAGCCCCCCCACAGTGGGCACAGCCATGCAAGGACCATTTGCCAGGCGCGACAAAGAAAGCGTTGTCCACCAGATCCTCATGCAGGTTGGAGCGCTCGGTACCGCCACAGATGGGGCAGACCGGCACACGATCGAGATCGCCCGGCGGCCAGTCTTGGTTCCACGGTGCATTGGCAGACAGGATGGGTTCACTCATTGGATTGTTCGGTTTTCAATCAATTGTTGGCACGTGGAGACCGTTCGCTCAGCGGTTCACTATCTTCATCACGAGGCGGCGAACCTTGATGGGGGCGCTACGCCACGCCCACGCGAGCGACACTGCCAGCAGGCCGAGGGTCGCCAGCCACCACACGCCACCGCCAGCGGGCAGGGCAACCGCCACCGTCAGCCCGAGCAACAACTGCAACACCGGTACACCGAGTGCCGAAAAGGCGACTCTTAGACTGCCTGCCAGCCAAAGCAGCAGGACGCAGTCGGCAAAGGCGCGCAGACCGAAGGCGGCCGCAGCGCCCGGCAGACCCCAGAAATGCAGGCCTGCATACAGCGCCAGCATGTACGGGATCAACTCACCGAGGTGACACTTGGCTACCAAACTTGCCAAGGCCGCCGCCTGCAGTTGTGCATAGGGGACGCGTGCAAACGCGTTGATCCAGAACCCCAGCAAGAGTATTTGTGCCGTGAACTTGTTGCCAGTAATTTGCCCGGTTAGGATCTGATGGTTTGAGTTGGAAAATTTTTTTGACAACTAATCGGTGACAGTGTAAAAGTTGTTTATTGGTATTCTTTTCTTTCAGCTTTCTCCAAAAAAACATGCACTTTTTGGCTGAGCATATCTGGCATAGCTTTTTCTAACTGTGACTGTGGCCATGACCACCACTTCAACTTAATTAACCTTTCAATGGTTGCTTCATCGAACCGGAATTTAATTAAACTGGCTGGATTTCCTGCCACTACGGCGTAGGGTGCAACATCACGTGTTACCACCGCGCGGGCGCCAATAACGGCACCATCACCAATTGTGACTCCTGAAAAAATTAGAGCATCTGTCCCTATCCATACATCGCTACCAATCAAGACGTCGCCCTTTGTTTTTGGATGTCCTGTATGGTGGCGGGCAGTTTCCATGAGTACGTTGAATGGGAAGGTTGTTACCCAATCTATTCGATGTTCACCGCCGAGAAATACTTTTACCCCTGCTGCAATCGATGTGTAATTGCCGACGCTGAGTTTGGCGCGTTCGCCCCACGAATAAACAGTCAAATCACCATAAGTACCTATCCCAATCTGGTGTTCTGGGTAGCGCACGGCGAGTGGTACATTGTCCGCGTGAAAAAGACGTTCCCAAATCTTGCTTATAAGAGAGCGGAGGCGCCTAAATGTCATTTGATGGGTGCCTTTTGATACGTGAGTGCTTTAATCGTTGTAACCAATAGATCGAGATCCTTGGCTAAAGTAATTCCCAGTAAAAGTAGACCTAGACTCCACTGTGACCAAGGTGCCAAGTTTAAAAAAAAGACACTGGCGGAGGCGATAGCAATCAAAGCTGCATATGGCGCCGCGTGGCGTAAAGTATTTGCTAGTGCGTGATTTGCGCTGAGCAACATCATGGTGTCAATTGAGACGCGCAAAGTCCATGCACCGGCAGCGCCTGCAATCCCCCAGTTTCTGAGTCCTATCCATAGCATGAACAGATAGATGGGTATCTGGATAAGATAAATTGTGACGACGGTTTTAGGATGGCCTGTTGCCATCAGTCTAGCGTGATAAGGAATTGTTAGTGCGTTGATCCACACCCCAAGTAAAATTAGCTCGGAAACCCCTGCGCTATTGGCCGCGAGTGAGTAACCCAGCCATAAGTTTAAGGCGGGCTGAGCTAAAAATATGCCAGTGATCACCACTGGTGTCATTATCGCAATCAGAACAATGGTCGCCCGTTCAGCCAGCTTGTGTGCCTCGACTGCGCCAGCTGATGCAAGTCGAGGAAACAGCGCACTGGACAAGCTCCCTGAAATGATCATTGTTCTTGAAACTAGGTCATACGGCACGGTGTACGAGGTCACAGCTTTTGCACCGCTGATAGTGGCAATGATCAATCTGTCCACGATAACTAGAAGTGGCGCGATAAACATCATTACTGACACCCAGCCACCATAGTTCAGCATTGCCTTGAAATGCGTGCGGTCAATTACTGGTATTCCAATTAACGGTACATGTTGGCGGCATTGCCTAAATAAAAGGAATGGTAGTAGTACTCGCGATACGAGCATTGCCGGTACCAAAAAATTTAGTTCAACGCGTCCCGAAGCAGCAACCGCGAGAGGCAGAATATGACTAATTGAGTTGCCGAGCAATTGGATGGCGTTTAGTTCGGTGAACCTGAGGCGCGCTTGCATTGCACCTGTCAAGACTGTCGTTGTCAGGAGCGCTGGAAGTGCAATCAGCATCCATGTAACCGCGATGGCTACTTCGCGACGACTTTGGGCTGACATGTCAATCACGTTCAGCAGGATGTAGTCAGCAAAAAGCCAAACCAACATGCTTGCAAGCATTCCTAGCAAAAAGGTGCTTAGAAAGGCTGTCCAAAGGAGCTTGCTGCGCTCAATCTCATCTGCCTCCGGAAGTCGCGCCATACGTTGAGTTACTGCGCGACCAAAGCCTAGATCGAAGAGTCCGAAATATCCCAACAGCGCCCAGATCACGGCAAGTACGCCGAAACGTTCAGCGCCGATGTATCCCAGATAAAGAGGCACTGTTGTCAGTGCAATCGCCATAGGAATCAGTGCACTCCCAAGGTTGAGTAACGTGTGGCGTCCAATACTCATTCTGATTAATTGCTCAGTGTCTTTGTACGCTGTTTACGGGTAGTTGCATCAACCCCAAAACGTTTACCTTCACTTCATGTCTTCCTGCGCTACGTACCACGGCATAGCTTGTTGAATGCCTTCAGCCAGCCGGTGGGTGGGCGCGTAGCCTAGCAGGCGCTGGGCCTTGCCCACGTCCGCCAGGCTGTGACGCACGTCGCCAGCCCGAAAGTCGCGGTACTGCGGTTGAGTGTCGGGTGGCACGCCTTGGGGTACGAGGCTGTTGCGCAGTTCGCGGAACAGGTCGTTGAGGGTGGTGCGGTCGCCCACGGCGACGTTGTAGACCTGGTTCAGCGCTTCGGGTGCCGTGGCGGTGGCGGCCAGCAGGTTGGGCTGTACGGCGTTGGCCACGTAGGTGAAGTCGCGGCTGGTTTCACCGTCGCCGTTGATGTGTACGGGTTCGCCCTGGAGCAAGGCTAAAGCCCATTTGGGGATGACGGCGGCGTAGGCGCCTTTGGGGTCTTGCCGGGGGCCAAAGACGTTGAAGTAGCGCAGGCCGATGGTGTGAAAGCCATAGCTGCGGGCGAACACGTCGGCATAGAGCTCGTTGACGTATTTGGTGACGGCATAGGGGCTGAGCGGCCGGCCAATGGCGTCTTCCACCTTGGGCAGGGCGGGGTGGTCGCCATAGGTGCTGCTGCTGGCGGCGTAGGTGAAGCTGGCCACCTGCGCGTCGCGTGCGGCCACCAGCATGTTCAGAAAGCCGTCGATGTTGGTGGCGTTCGTCGTGACCGGGTCGGCCAGGCTGCGGGGCACGCTGCCCAGCGCCGCCTGGTGCAGCACGTGATCAATGCCGTCGCAGGCGCGCTGGCAGTCTACCGGGTTGCGGATGTCGCCTTCGATGAAGTCGAACCGCCCCCACTGCAGGGGACTTACCAGAGATTGCACTTCGCAAAGGTTGCGACGGTGGCCGGTGGCGAAGTTGTCCAGCCCGACCACGTGCTGGTCGAGTTTGAGCAGGGTTTCCAGCAGGTGGCTGCCGATGAAGCCGGCCACGCCGGTGACGAGCCAGGTACGGGGCTGGGCCTGCAGTTGCTGGCAGAGCGCCTGGTAGCGGGTGGGCTCCGCCAGGGGCGCCGGGGTGCGGGGAATGGGCATGAGAGCCATGGCGGGGGTTACAGCCGGCTGTCGGCGGTGCCGGCGGGCAGGATGGCTTTGACGTCGTACAGCACGGCATCGGGCACGCCCCATGTCTTGATGCCGTCGGCCCCCAGTTGCAGGAATTCGTGGTGGCCCACGGCCACCACGATGGCGTGGTACTTGCCGGGTTCGGGTTCTTGCGCCATGCAGTGCAGGCCGTATTCGTGCAGGGCTTCTTGCGGGTCGATCCAGGGGTCGTACACGTCGACCTGGGTGTGGTAGGTCTGCAGGTGGTGCACGATGTCGACTACCTTGGTGTTGCGCAGGTCGGGGCAGTTTTCTTTGAAGGTCAGGCCCAGCACCAGCACGCGACTGCCCAGCACGGGCTGGCCTTTGCGCAGCATGAGCTTGACGGTCTGGTCGGCCACGTGGCGGGCCATGCCGTCGTTGATGCGGCGGCCGGCCAGGATCACTTCGGGGTGGTAGCCCATTTCTTGGGCTTTGTGGGTGAGGTAGTACGGGTCCACCCCGATGCAGTGGCCGCCCACCAGTCCGGGGCGAAAGGGCAGAAAGTTCCACTTGGTGCCGGCGGCCTGCAGCACGTCCAGCGTGTCGATGCCCAGGCGCTGAAAGATCAGGCTGAGCTCGTTCATGAGCGCGATGTTCAGGTCGCGCTGGGTGTTTTCAATGACCTTGGCGGCCTCGGCCACCTTGATGCTGCTGGCTTTGTGGGTGCCTGCGGTGATGATCTGGCCGTAGAGTGCGTCCACTTCGTCAGCCACGGCCGGGGTGCTGCCGCTGGTGACTTTCTGGATGCTGGGCAGGCGGTGTTGTTTGTCGCCGGGGTTGATGCGTTCGGGGCTGTAGCCGCAGAAGAAGTCCACATTGAAGCGCAGGCCGCTGGCGCGTTCGAGCACGGGCACACACACCTCTTCGGTGGCGCCGGGGTACACGGTGGATTCGTAGATGACGATGTCACCCGACTTGAGCGCGCGGCCCACGGTTTCGCTGGCCTTGACGAGAGGGGTGAGGTCGGGGCGGTTGGCTTTGTCCACCGGCGTGGGCACGGTGATGATGAACACTTGGCAGTGATCGAGGTCACTGGCGGTGTGGGTGCAGGCCAGGTGGGCGGCCTGGGCCAGTTCTTCGGCGCTGACCTCCAGCGTGCGGTCTTGCCCGGCGCGGAGTTCGGCAATGCGTTGGGGGTTGATGTCGAAGCCGACGACAGGGCGCTGTTTGCCGAATTCCACCGCCAGGGGCAGGCCGACGTAGCCCAGGCCGATGATGGCGATCGTCTTGTCTTGCAGGTTCATGAAGAGTGGGTCAGAGAGGAGGATGTGCGTGTTCGAGCGCGCGGGCGGGTGCGGGGGGCCGCTTTGGCGGGGGCGGTGGCGTGGGCGCAGTGGGTGCGGTACCAGGCCAGGGTTTCGGCCAGGCCCTGCGCCAGGGGCACGCTGGGCTGGTAGCCCAGGTGTTGCTGGGCTTTGCCGATGTCGGCGCAGACAGTGAGGGCGCTGGCGCCAAAGGGCGCTGGCCGGGGGTGGCCGTGGGGAGCTTGGCCCATGGCCTGTTGCAGTTGCGCCAGCAGCGCCAGCAGGTGCACGCTCTGGCCACTGGCCACGTTGTAGACCTGGTTGCGGGCTTCGGGCCGGGCGGTGGCGGCCAGCAAGATGGCCTGCACCGCGTCGCGAACGTGGGTGAGGTCGCACAGCACATGGCCGTTGCCTTGCAGTTGCACCGTTTGCTGGCGCTGCAGCGCCTGGATCCACTGGGCCACGGGGTAGGCGTGTGCGTTGTCGGGGTCTTGCCGTGGGCCGTAGACGTTGAACAGGCGCAGGCCAACGGAGGGCATGCCCAGGCTGCGGGCAAAGACGTCGGCGTAGAGCTCGTTGATCTGTTTGCTGGCGGCGTAGGGGCTGAGCGGCTGGCCGGGCTGTGTTTCAGCCGCAGCGGCCACGGCTGGCTGGCCGTAGGTGCTGCTGCAGGTGGCGTAGGTGAAGGTGCTGGCCGATGCTTCCTGCGCGGCCACCAGCATGTTGACAAAGCCGCAGACGTTGGTGTTGTTGGTGGTGATGGGATCGGCCAGGCTGCGTTTGACGCTGCCCAGCGCGGCCAGGTGGACGACGTGGTCGACCCCGTCGCAGGCGCGGTGGCAGTCGCCGGGGGCGCGGATGTCGCCTTTGATGAGCCGGAACCGGGCCCATTGGGTGGGGATGACCTGGCTTTGCACGGCGTGCAGGTTGCTGCGTGGGCCGGTGGCAAAGTTGTCGAGACCGACGACGCTCTGGTCGGTTTCGAGCAGGGTTTGCAGCAGGTGACTGCCTATGAAGCCGGCCACACCGGTGACCAGCCAGACATGGGGCTGCTGGCGCAGTTGTGCTTGCAGTGGCGGGTGGGGTGGCATCTGTGCATCCATGCGGATGGCGCGGCCGGGGGCGGTGCCCCTGCGTGCGTGTGTGAACTGTGTCGGCCGTTGGCGGCGTCAGCGAGGCGCGTGGAGGTGTTCCTGACGGGGGTCTTGCCGAAGAGGGCTGGCTGGGCGCGCCTTTTGCCGGCACAGCACGAGGCGGTAAATCAGGTGGTAGGCGACGAACATGCCGGCAAAGGCCAAGGCCAGGTTTTGGGCGGGTTCTAGTGCCAGCCAGATGGCCAGCGCCGCCGGGGCCGCGGCCAGCCCCCACAGTGGCAGGCTGACCAGGCTGTGCTGCGCCCAGGCGGGCCAGCCGGGTGCCCGGCGCGCAACCAGGCAGCTCATGACCAGGCTGTGCAGGTGGGCCGCGTCGGGCGCGCCGGGGGATTGGTGGCTGCGCAAACGCCGCAGGATGGTGTAGAGGGTTTCGATGACCGGGTAAGCGCAGACCAGCAGGCCGACCCAGGGTGAAACATCGGGGTTTCGCATGGGCAGCAGCACCGCCAGCCAGGCCAGCGCGAAGCCGCCGAAATAGGCTCCACCGTCGCCCAGGAAGAGCTTGCCAAACGGAAAGTTCACCAGCCAGAAGCCGGCGCTGGCGGCCGCCAGCAAGGCGGCGGTCCAGGCCAGTTCGGTGTCGCCCACACCCGCGGCCACCAGGCCGATGGCGGCGCTGCAGCAGACCAGAACACCGCTGGCCAGGCCGTTGACGCCGTCGATGATGTTGATGGCGTTGGCTATGCCGGCAAGGGCGAAGGCGGTGAAGAGCACCGCCACGGGGGACAGTGCGAACAGCGGGTCGATCAGGGGGATGTCCAGATGGTCGAGCGAGGCGCCGGTGAGCAGACAGATGAGCACACCACTGACCATCGTGGCCAACAGCCGGACACGGACACCGATGAGCTTGGTGATGTCTTCGAGCAGGCCTGCGCCCAGTGCCGGCAGGCCCGCCACGAGCAGGGGCGCTAGGAGACTGCCCAGGCTGTCGGGGGCCAGCCCCCAGGCGGCCAACAGCCCGAGGAAGAGGCCCACGCCGCCGATGCGGGGCACGGGCTTGCCATGGAGCATTTGCACGCCCGGCAGGTGGTCCAGCGTCAGGCGGCCGTGCAGCGGTTGGGTGAACACGATGAGCACGCAGATGCTCAGCGATGTGAACAGGGTGCTGGTGAACAGGCTCATGTTCATGCGCGAACTGGCGTCGGTTCGGCGGGCGGCTGGTTTCAGGCCTTTTGCTGGTAGCTGCCGTAGTCGTCTTGCCGGTAGCGGTAGCGGCCGTAGCGGTAGCCATTGCTGTAGCCGTAGCCGTAGCGGCGGCGGCTGAGGTCGAGCCCGTTGAGGATCACGCCACGCACCCGGGCGCCGGCTTGCTGCAGGCGTTTGGCGGACTCGACCAGGTCACCCACTGCGCTTTGCCCGGCGCGGGCCAGCAACAGCACGGTGCCGGCCTGGACGGCGAGGGCATGCGAGTCGGACACAGGCAGGACGGGGGCCGAGTCAATGAGGACAGTGTCGTACTGGGCGCACAGATCGGCCAGCAGCTGGCGGGTGCGCCCCGAGGCCAGCAATTCGGCCGGGTTGGGCGGAAGCTGGCCGGTGGCGATGAAATCCAGCCCAGGGGCCACTTCGGTGTGCAGCAGTTGCTGCAGGGGCTGTTGCTCGGCGACCAGCTCGCTCAGGCCGGGGCCACGCTCAAGGTCAAAGTAGCGGTGCAGATGGCCTTTGCGCAGGTCGCCGTCGATCAATAGCACCCGCTGGCCGCCAGCGGCCAGCACCGCAGCAAAGTTGGCGCAGGCAAAGCTCTTGCCAAGGGCTGGCGACGGGCCGGTGAACAGCACGAGGTTGTTGTCGGCTTCGAGCATGGCGAACTGCAGCGCGGTGCGCAGGCTGCGCAGGCCTTCAATGGCCACATCGGTGCTGTCGTGCAGCGCCAGCAGATGCCGGCCGCTCTTGTGCTGATCAATGTCTTGCGACAGTGCGACCTGCCGGGCCGACAGCGGGACGGTGGCCAGCACGTTCATGCCGGTGCCCTGTTCGATTTCTTCGGGCGACTGGATGTCGTTGCGCATGGCGTTGCGCAGCAGGGCCAGGCCCAGGCCAGCAAGCAGGCCCAGCAGCAGACCCAGGCCCATGATGCGCGAGCGTTGGGGTTTGCTGGCGTGTTCCGGAACGAAGGCCGGGTCGATCACCCGCACATGACCAACTTTGCCTTCCCTGACCAGACGCAGCTGCTGAACACTGTCGAGCAGGCTGGTGTAGAGGGTGCTGTTGACTTTGACGTCGCGCGTGTGGCGCAGCAATGCCAGTTCGGTGGATGGCAGGGCTTTGGCCTGGCGGTCGAGTCGGTCGATTTCGACGTTGGTTGCGCGCAGTTGGCGTGTCAAGGCGGTCATGGCCGGGTGCTCTGCGGTGTAGCGTTCGCTCAGCTCCTTGCGGCGTTGCTCCAGTTCCCAGACCCGGGTGCGCAGTTCCACCATGCGGGTGAGTTGCGTGCTGGCTTCGGCGGCCAAGTCGAAGGAACCGTGCTCGTTGCGAAACCGGTTGAGGCGGTCTTCAGAGGCTTCCAGCTGGCGGCGCAAGGCGGGCAGCTGTTTGTCGAGAAAGGCGAGCGTTTTGTCGGCCTCTGCGACCGTGCGTTCAACGTTCTGGTGCACGTACTGCGCTGCGACCTCGTTGAGGATGTGTGCGATGTGTTGGGGGTCTGCACCTTCAAGGCCGATGGAGAGGATGCCGGAACCGCGGCCTTGTTCGGTGATGTTCAGCGTGCCCTGCAGGTTTTGTGTGACGGACAGGGCTGAGCTGCGGCTGAGCAGGAATTCGGCACCGGGGCGGGCATTCAGGGCCGCGACCCATATCGTGCCTTGTGCCCCGTGGTGTTCAAAATCCAGCGAGCGCCCCAGCGGGCCGGCGACGATGTGCTGGCCTTCTGTGCTGCGCAGGGCAAAGCCTTCTTTGGTGGCTGCCAGTACGAAGGTCTGGCCCAGCAGAGGCGGGGAGACTTCAAAGCGTGCGATTTCGGCCGACTCGGTGCCGGTGACGTATCCCGACATGCCCAGAAAGCCAGGCTCGGACAGGCCGCTGGCGCGCCGTGCCAGCCAAGGGCCAATGACAGGGGCGTAGCGCGGGTGGACGCTCAGGTCGAGTCGCATTTGCTCCGCAACACGGCCGACGATCATGCGTGAGCGCAGGATTTCAATTTCGGCGGCAATGGATGCTGTGTTGCCCAGCAGGCCGCCAGCCGATCCCAGGGCGCCTTCGAGCGGATTGCCCGCGGCGAGTTCAACCTGTACGAGGCTGTTGGTTGCGTAGATCGGCGTGCTCAGGTGCGCGTAGGCCATTGCGATTGCCAGACCAGCTGCCGTGGTGGCAATGATCGGCCAACGTTGGTCGACCACGGTCTCGACCAGGCTTTGCAGGTTCATCCGCCTGTCGTCGTCCACATGGGCCGCGGCGTTGAGTGCGGGCGATGCCGCAAGGGGAGACATGGTGTTCATGGGTGGGGCTGGCTTGGGCTGCACCGGGCGGCAGGCGCACGGGGCGGGGTCAGCGGAGCTGGCGAAGGGTGTGACACCAGGCTTGGACGCCGCGCTCGATGTCGGCGTAGGCGGCTTCGAAGACGTGAAGGGGTTTGCGGTAGGGGTCGGCCACTTCTGCGCGGCTTTGGTGCCTCAGCAGGTAAACCTTGCCGCGTGTGAGGGGGTAACGCTGTTCGGTTTCGGTTTTCTGGCCGCGGGTCATCACCAGTAACAGTTGGGATTGGTGGCAGTTCACAGCGCCGGTGTTGCGGGCACGGTGACCTGACAGGTCCAGCCCATGCGCGGCACCCACTTGGATGGCCAGAGGATCGGCCGGCTGACCGACCAAGGCGTCCAGTCCGGCGGAAAGCACGCGCAGGTGGGGCATCTCACGGGCCAGCAAGGCCGCAGCCAGCGGGCTGCGGCAAATGTTGCCGGTGCAGATGACCAGTACCTGCTGGATCACTGGCTCAGGTCTCTGACCGTGTTGATGCCACCGGCGCTGGGCAGCAGCAGGCTGATGACGCGGTTCCATCGCACGATGGGGGCGGGGTCGACGTAGACGATGTCGCGGGCCCTGAGCGGGAAGCCGTCGGCCAGGGCAAACGAGATGGGTTGACTGGCATCGAGGTGGAAAACCTCGGGCATGCTGCCTTCGCTGCTGCGGACCACATAGACTTGGGAGGGGTTGGCCGAGATGGGGCTGATGCCCCCGGCCTCACCCAGCGCTTCGCCCAGGCGCAGCCGGCCTTCGCGCAGCAGCAGCGTGCTGGGTTTGAGCACTTCACCCAGGACATAGACCTTGGATTCTTCGCGTGGCATGACGCGCAGGAGATCCCCCGCCTGCAGCCGGATCTGCAGTGGGTTGATGCCCTGGTCGACGAGGTCGGCCAGGTTCAGGTGGGTGGTGGTGCTCGCGCGGGTGAGTGCGATCGACGTGCGGTCTGCGGTGGCCGTGAAGCCGCCGGCGCGGCCAATGGCTTCTGGCAGGGTCATGGCGATGTCGTCCAGCACCTGCAAACCGGGTGAGCGGACTTCACCGTCGAGGTAGATGCGCGCGCTGCGAAAGGTCTGGATGCGCGCGCTGATGTTTGGCTTGCGCAGGTAGCGAGACAGGGCCGCGAGCAGGTGCTCGCGCATCTCCGTTTCGGTCAGGCCTTGCACCGGCAATGAACCGATGTAGGGGAACTGGATGCGTCCGTCCGGACCAACCGGGTAGCCTGTGCTGCTGCTGGTGCCTGCCGCGGGGACGGTATCAGCGTCTGTCGTGGAAAGGCCCTCGTTCCAGATCGAAATGGCCAGCACGTCGCCGACACCGATGCGGTAGGTGGGAGCTGGCCCAGGGGTGATCAGCGAACGCACCTCGGCGCTGAGCCCGCGTTGGGGCTGGCGCAGTTGCTGCACCAGCGCGGGCGTGATGGGCGTCAGGCGCACGCTGGACGAGGCGGGAATTTCGCTGGCGGCGTTGGGCGTGCCTGCAAGGCCCAGCCGTTCGGGAACGCCTGGGGCCAGGGCGCATCCGGTGAGCAGCATCAAGGTGCCCAGTGCGGCCCAGGACCCAGCTCGGATAAGGGGGAGCTTGCCCAAGGAAAAGGGGGGGGATTGGTTCATCGGTGTGAGGCCCGTGCAGGTGCAGGCCGTGCATGGACAGGGGCGGTGCCTGTCGACCAGAAACAAAAAGCGGCGGGCGGTCGTCAGCAAAGCTCGAGTTCGCTGTGGTGCACCTTCAGGCACTTGTCGCGGCCCAGGATGTTCAGCAACAAGGTGACGCGCTCGCCAGCCACGGCCGTGACCAGTCCTTGCAGGGCCTGCAAGGACTCATGGCGCAGACGCACCTGTTGGCCGACCGTCATGGGGGGGAGATTCAGTTGGTCAACGCTGGCGCGCAGCGCTTCGACATGGCGGACGTGCTCGATCACGTCGGGCGACACCGTCACAGGCCCGAACCCGAAGGACACCAGCGTGCACACGCCTCGGGTGCTTCTGACAGGGCTCAGGCTTTGCTGGGCCCGTCCGGTTTGCACGAACACGTACCGAGGGAACATGGGTTCGGCAGCTCCCTGTAGCTCGGGCGAGGCTTTTCGCCCTGTTCTGGTGCGGTGCTCGCACACCGGCAGGTAGGTGACATAACCCTGTCTGTTCAGCTGTTCGGCGGCGATGAACTCTTGCCGGGGTTTGCTGTAAACCAGGTACCAAGTGGACTGGGCGCTGTCGGGGGAGTTCTGGGTATTCAAGAGGACGTCCGGGGGGCGAATATGGCGCTCGTTCGACGGCCGCGTCACGCCGGCGCTCATCGTGCTGGAGGGGCAGGCGGCTGAAAACGCGAAGCACCATGGCTACCGCAGTCCGTAAGCAGCATTTGTACTGCGGACTTGCCTTCAAAATGATAACAATCATTATGATATCAATCATCACATAAATGATTTAAAAATATAGACGTTATTGTGATGTTCATCAGGTGAAGGATCAGACGAAGCGGACTTGCCGGCGACCGGTGGCCCGCGTCGGAGCCGATGGGTCTTCATCAGCCACCCAGCGTGGCACCAGTGCCGGGCGGAGCCGGAGCATCACTTGGCGAAAGCCGTGAGGTTCGTGCCCAGGTGCGACAGGCTGGAATTCATGGCGCCCAGGGCCGTGGTGGCGATCTGGAGCCTGGACAGCTCGATCACGCCGGTCTGCGGGTTCAGGAACCAGGCCTAGTCGGCCAGGGGGCTGCAATCCCCACGCCGCCCACGATGGGGGCTGCGTTCAGTGCCATGTTGAAAGTGCTCATGCCTTTCAGCTCATGCAACTAGGCCCTGCCGGTGGCGTTGAGTTGCGCGCTCAGGCCCGCCAGGTCGATGGCGGTTGCGTCGCCGGTGGCCAGGACGGTGAAGGCGTCCAAGCTCGCCAAGGGAACAGGGACGTCGCTCGCCGCGGTCTGTGCCGTGATGGCGGGCAGCGTGAAGGTGACGGAACCGTCGCCCGAATACCTGGCCACATTCAGCGAGGCGGTCACCGTAGACACGGCTTCAACCGTCTTGCCCATGGAGTCCAGGGTGTTTCAGCGGGAGCCCAGAGTGGTGCTGTTCATGACACCAACGGCGGTGGTGGAGAAGTTGTTGCCGTTGATCGCGAAGGCGGTTGCGTCCGAAGCCGTGTCGCCGATGGCATCGGCCCTGGAGGCGACCTCGTTGGCCGCACCCGCGATGAGCACGCTGCTGCCGCTGATGTCGATGGAGTCGTTGAGGGTCGAGAGGTTGACAGCGCCGGCAATGACTGAAATGTCCGGGGTGTCCACGGTGGCCGCGATGGCGCTGAGCAGCGCGGTCAACTCGCGCAACCCACCAGGCGATTCGCCGCCGGGGTCTGAAAGCAAGTCGGCCCGCGCCGTGGTGGTGCCCCCCAGGGCAATCGCCAACACAACCCGTGATCGTGTTGCGGGCGGCTTCAGGCGGGTGTTTTGCATGGCCAGGCATTCCACCTATTGCATGGACCTTCAGGCGGGGAGCATGCTTCGTTGGTCGTGGGCGCCCCGCGCGTGCATTCAAACCCGCATGTCGCCCTTCATCACCTTGGCATTGCAGCGTCGGACATGAACGGGGTGGGATCGCCCCTGCGTTTTCACCACACGGCCCCCCCGCATTTTTTGAACTTGCGTGCCAAGCATTCGCGCGCCATTTTTTGGGCGTTCGCGACCTGCACGGTGGTCATGCGGGCCGCGAGGTCCTCTCGCAGTTTCGTGGCGCGTAGATCACCGTCGATGGCACTGAGGTTGAGCCACATGTGTGCGACCTCATAGTCTTGCATCACGCCCTTGCCAAGGTCGTACATCGTGCCCAGTTCCTGCTGTGCGTTCAGATGCCCTTGTGCTGCGGCAAGCTGGTACCACTGTGCCGCCTGCACATGGTCTTTCAGCACGCCCTTGCCCGAGCTGTACATCATCCCGAGATCGAACTGCGCACTGGGGCTGCCTTGAGTGGCAGCCAGGCGATACCACTTCACTGCCTGCACATAGTCCTGATCAACACCCCATCCCGTGCGGTACATGAGACCCAGGTCGTGCTGGGCGTCTTGATGGCCTTGCTGCGCAGCCTGTTCATACCAGTGCACAGCCTCCACGTAGTCGCGGTCCACGCCCTTGCCGTTCACAAGCATGGTGCCCAGCTGGTATTGGGCGGTCGCGTCCCCTTTTTCGGCCGCCCGGCGATACCACTTCGCCGCTTCGGCGTCGTTCCGCTTGACGCCATGGCCGTTGGAAAAACTGCTGCCAAGCGCCGCTTGAGCCCAGGCGATCCCTTTTGCCGCCAGAGGCCGCGTTATCTTCAACTCCGCTCGGTAGTCGCCGCGCGCGTGGGCCGCCGCAGCCGATGTGGCTTCAGAAGTCGCGGCCCACGTGCTCTGGGTGACCTGGGTGAACATCAGCAACAGAACAAGCAGTACTTTATGATTCATGGTTTGTTACTTTAAAAATGATATACTATTTCAATATGTCATAACACATTAAAAATATCATCAACACAATGAAATAGGCGTGATTTTTTTGTGTTTTTGGTGGTGTGTTACCCCACCGTTGTCCTGCAGACGCGTCTGACCCAAGACGCGTGCGTTCGGCCTCCAGCGTCAGGCTTGCCGAACCTGTGTCTGGACCACCTGCACCAAGGTGGCCCCTGCGTGACGCAAGTGCTCCACCGGCGCCTGAAGCAGTGCTCTCTGGTCCGCTGTCTCTTTGACAACCAGTACCACCTGCTGGACCAGGTTCGCCATCACCAGGGCGTCGGCCAAGCCTTGCAGAGAGGGCCCATCGATCACCACCTGCTCGAAACCGAGCCGTCTCGCGGTGTCCAGCAGGCTGCTCAGGCCAGTGCCCGTGAGAAGGCTCAGGGGATTGGAAGGGAGTGGGCCCGCAGTGAGCACGCTCAGGTTCTCGACATCGGTGGCTTGCAGAGGCAGTGGTGCGTTGACCGGATTCGTCAGCTGGAGCGACAAGCCTTCGGCATTGGGCAGCCGCAGCGCCTGGTGCACACCCGGGTGGCGCAGGTCGGCGTCGATCAGCAGCACCTTCTGACCCAACTGTGCCCACGTGATCGCCAGAGCGACGGCGGTGGTGGTTTTGCCTTCGCCATTGCCCTGGCTGGTGACCAGCCACGGGTGGGGGCTGTCTGCCGGCTGGCGGGACTGCAAGGCGAGTGCGATGCGTCTGTAGGCTTCAGCCAGTGCGCCGTGTGGCTCGGTGTGCGCCAACTGTCCCACGGCCATTCCGCTGGCCCACGCCGGCATCGGGGTTGCGGGAATCGAGCCCAGCATCGTGAAGTCCTGTGTCACCTGGGACCCATCGCCGCATTGAGCGGAGCCAGCGTTGGTTGTCTGACGTAGCGCCGTGAGGGCGCCCGTGATCAGCCCCAGCACGAGCGCCAGCCCCAAGAGGGTGAGCGGCCTCGGTGTGTCGGGTGTCCGTGCGGGCGTGGCGTCCACCACGATGGTGGCGTGACTGGCCCGGGTGTCTGGCGCCTGGGCGTTCTCCGTCTGGGCGCTGGCAAATGCGCGCAGCAGTTCCTTGTGGTGTTCGCCGTTCAGTGCCTCCTCGGGTTCAATGGCCTCGTGCGGGTGCGAGTCTGCTGCTTGTGCTGCATCTTGCAGCTCGGGGGAATACCACTGGAGCGATTCGGCCACGAGGGCTTGCATCTCGGCCTCCAGACGGGAATGAACCCAATCCTGTGGGAAATCTGAGCGGTTTTCGACAGACCGGTCCGGCACATCTGTGTTCAGGCTGTCCTCGCGGGAGGGCTCGCCGGGTGGACGGACCGGGTGGACTTCGGGTGGCAGGCGCCTTTTTGCCCGGTCCTCTTGCATGCGCTTCACTTTGATGAAGTTTTTGGCAATGGCGTTGGCAATGCGCGCGGCCTGTGCTGGGTCGGGGTTGAGCACACGAACCTCTACCAGGCGGGACTCGGGGGCCGGGACGATGCTGAGTGCCGTTCTCAGCGAACGAATGGCCGTCTCGCGGGCGATGAGGACATCGTCATCCGGGAGGTGCAGCACACCGTCGCTGCTGTGACCGCGTTGTGCCGCTTGCTGGGGCCATTCTCGTGTCAGTTGCAGACGCAGGGGTGGGTCATCGGGATCAGAAGCCTGGGGGGCGAGCGCGACTGGCGGGGTTTCGGTCGTGGCTTCGGCGGTATGGGCAAGGGGGCTTCGCTCCAGCCCCAGTTCGTCGACCACGAGTTCGGCCAGATGGCGGCTCTTGAGCAGTGTCAGCTGCGCATCACGGTGTCGTTTGGCCGCGGTGTTGGTCGGTGTCGCCGGGCGAACCGCCTCTTGCTGGCCGGGAAGATGCCCCGGGCTTTCGAGTTGCAACACCGCAACCGACTGGTATTGAGGCGTGGCTTGCACGACGTACAGGCCCGTCACGGCGGCGAAAAACCCCGTGACACCCAGAACGGTGACCTTGCGCTCCAGCAGCGTTCGCCACACGGCGTGCGACCTGAACGCAACGGGGGGGGGCGAGAACTGGCGTTCTTCCGGATTTTTTTCCATTGAGCGAGAAGAGGGAGAGACGCTGGGAGCGGTTTTGATGGGGACAGAAGGGGGCAGATCCGTGCAGCACACCAGCCGCCGTTGGCGACCGCTGCGGTCCGTGCACCACTTGAATGCGCCTCGCGATGCGGGGCGCCGATGTCAGAAACAGCGATTGAATTCAGTGGTCTGCGGGGGCGGACATGAGGCGATCCGTCAATGCAATGGCCATGGCGCTGAGCAGGAAGACGACATGGATGATGGTCTGCCACATGAGGACTTGCTCGGTGTAATTCGCGGCGTTGATGAACGTCTTGAGCAAATGAATCGAGCTGATGCCAATGATGGCGGTGCCCAGTTTGACCTTGAGCACGGACGCGTTGACATGGCTGAGCCATTCGGGCTGGTCAGGATGGTCTTCCAGCCGCATCCGACTGACAAAGGTCTCGTATCCCCCCACAATGACCATGATGAGCAGGTTGGAAATCATCACCACATCGATCAGGGCCAGCACCACCAGCATGATGATGGTTTCATTGAGTGCTCCGATATCCAGAGACCCTTTGTAGCCAATACTTGTGACGAGTGCGGCCAGTGCCTTCTGATTCCCAAAAGCCGCTTCGATCAGATGCACCAGTTCCACCCAGAAATGAAACACGTAAATGGTCTGCGCGGCAATCAGACCCAGATACAGGGGCAGCTGAAGCCAGCGGCTGGCAAATATCAGTTGGGACAATGTCGTCGGCACCTTGGTGTGGGTATTTGAAGTCTGCATAAAAGGTGTCGGAGAAATGGGATGGGTTGTCTTGGACGGGCTGGGGCAGGGTGTTTCAGGCGTGGGTTCTGAGCGAGTCAGGGGGGTGGCGTGAATGCCAATGCCAGGCGTCGGCACAAATGATCTCTGTCGACAGCTGTGCCCGCCATGACAGGAGTTCGGTGCTCAGCCGGGTGTCGGCCACGCAATAGGCCGGTTCAATCTGGGGCGCGGGTGAATACTTCCAGGGAATGCGACGCCCACTGGTGTTTTCCAGTGCGCACAACAATTCGTGCACGCTGCACGCGCGGCCCGTGCCGATATTCACCGTGAAGTTGTCCTGATATTCCAGCAGGGTGTCCAGAGCTTTGACATGTGCCTCTGCGACGTCTTGCACATGCACGAAGTCCCTCACCGCCGAGCCGTCGGGTGTGCAGTTGCGATGACAATCCATTTCAAATATGGCGCCTTCCGTGCTCGCAGCGTGAATCAGCCTCGACATCAGGCTGTGCGGGCCTGCGCCCCGAGGCTCGCCAATGCAGCCACTGGGGTGTGCCCCCATGACGTGAAAGTGCCGCAAAATGGCGGCAGACCAATCGCGTCGCAATGAGCAAACGCTCCGAATAAGTTCCTCTTGCAGCACGGGCAAATGGTCGATCGCCAGCATGGGCGATAACAGCACATTTTCCCGATGCGCATTCTTGCCGCCTTTGGGATAGGCTGTGCTGGAGCTCGCAAATTGAATTTTTCGACAACTGTTTTCATCCAGGGCCTGCATCAGAGACAGCAGGTTTTCAATGCCTTCGTCCGTTGTGGACCCGAAAGAGAGCGGGCGGCTCGGTGAGGACCTGTTTGCCTCGATGTAAATGGTGCAGAACGGTTGAAACCGTTTGATCTGCTGTCTCAGCCATGTGCGGTTTTGCAGGTGGCCAGCCTCAAATCGAGGCTCGCACCCCAACAATTTTTTCAACCCTTTGAGCGATTCGAAACAGGTGGCGGTGAACTCACCCAGCAGCACCGGGTGATAGCCAGCATTGCGCAAGGCCACGTAGATGTGGCTGCCCAGGTAGTCGCAGCCGCCAGCAATCAGGATGTTCATGTGCATTGCTGCGTGATGCGGAACCTATGGCGCAGATGGCGTGGACGTCGGCGAGGGCGCTTGAGAAGCCGTGCCGAACCTGCTGCGCAGGGCCCAACAGCCGCGCAGTCCCCTGCCGGTGCAACGCTCAATCGATGTGTGCAGTGCTGCTGGTCAGCAAGGACCGCCATTGCTCCGGCTGGCAGGTCTGGATGGCGAGGGGGCTGTTGTTCAGCTGTTTCAAGCCATCCTGGAGTTCCCGCAACGCCGACCAGCCCAGCGAATGGAGCCGCCAACTGTCCAGCAGGCGCCGTTGCGGTTGCGCGGCTGGCGAGGGTTCAAAGTTGATGCATCCTGTGTAACCCATGTCCCCGGCGAGCTCGTAGGTCAGGTCCGAGAGGCTGATCTCCTCTCCGCTGCCGATGTTGATGTGCCGGCCCATCGGCGCCGTTGACCCCATGAAATCGTTCCTGGGCAACTGCAAAACATGCAGGCAGGCATCCGCCATGTCGTCCACATGCAGCAACTCGTGCCGCTCGTTTGGGTCGCCTGAGATCGTGACAAACAGCTGGTCGGACTGTCGGGCCTGCTGGATCCTGTGGATCAAGTCCGTGACGAGCGTGGTGTCGTGTGTGAGGAGGTTGACGGGACCGTAGTGCTGACAGGCCACGGCGCAACGGAAGTCGGCGGGTCTGCGGCGAGAGGGATGGCTGTAGCTCTCGCACAGTTCCATGGCGGCCCATTGCGCAACCGCCTGTCCCCGCCATTCGGCGCTGGGCAGGCCATTGAACAGTTCTTCCTCGGCGATGGGCAGAAGCGCCCGTTGCGGATAGACGAACGCGCCAGTGATGAACAGCAACCGGTCCACGTTGGTCTCGTATGCGGCTTGCATGACGTTGACCGCACTGGCCATGTCAGTGGCGATGGCTTCGGGCGACAGGGCCTCTCGGTGCAGTGCCCCGCTCGGGAAATAAACCTGATCGGGGCGTTCTTGCGCGAAAAACGCGAGCACTTGTGCCTGGTCACACAGATCCAGATCGTCCCGGGTCACGAGCTGACGCTGAGAGTAGCCCTGGCTGAGCAGTTGCCGCACGATGGCAGCGCCAAGGGTGCTTTGATGGTGGGCGATGTAGATTTGATCGGCGTACTTAATCATCATGGCGGCATGCCTCGTGGTCAAGGCCCTGGGGCGGGCGCTCAGCGTTCGCGCTGAACACACATCCTCTCCAGGAGAGTTGCGGCAACCATTTTATGGTTGTATACCAACAAAAATCATAAACAATGATTATTGTGACACACAATCATAAAAATGATTCTATGAGCGCCATGTGCTGCTGCATGTTTGCCCTTAACGGTCCCGGATTGGGAGGGGGCACGTTCACCAGGGCGACTTCGTCGCAGTAGTGCACTGGCTGTGCGTAACGTGGAAGCCGTTTTTTGCGTTTGATGCGGACTTTCGGCTGGGGGGCCATCGCCATCTTTTGTTTGGGCCCCGCCATGAACGTCACGCTGCGCCGACTGTCGATCTGTACGGACTCCCCGGTTCGAACGTTGCGCCCAGGGCGGGCGGCTTTGGTCCTGACCATGAACTTGCCAAACCCAGCCAGCTTGACGTCGTCGCCGGCGTTGAGCGACTGGGTGATCAGTTCGAAGAAGGTGTTGACCACGTCGCTGGCCACTTCCGGGCCGATTCCCAGTCCCCTGCACAACAGCTTTCGCAACTCCGCTTTGGTCACTGTGCGAACCTTGATGTTCTCCAGGCAGGTGGTGACGCTCTCCAGCAACTGATCGTTCGTCGTGCTCACCTGTACTCCTGTTCAGGCCATGGCCACATGGGCCGGGAAGATCATGGATTGGGGCCCCGATGCGACCGTACGCACCTGGTGCGCGGCGTTGCTGACAGAAGGAGAAGGCACTGCGGCTGGCCTGGGCGCCGGTTGCACAGGTTCCAGGTCCCTGAACTGCTGCAACCCCTGGCTCAGTTCATCGAGATCGAGCAGCTGCTTCTTCGCGTAACGCGCCAGTTCTTCGTGGGTGGGAACCGAGCGAGTGATCAGGAACCGTTGACGAAGCAGTTCCAGGGCTTCGGCTTCTGCACTGCCGCAGTACAGAACGCGATGGGGGGCGTGTTGTGCGGGGTCTGAAAGCAGCTGTGCCAACCACCGCGCTCGGGATGAGCGCTCTCCCACCACCATCAGTTTCGGGCGCAGTCGATCCCGCATGATCTTGCCGGGCCGCAGGGCGGCAGGGCACACCATCAGGTTCGAGGATTGCAGCGCGGCCATCCGTGTGCGCGTGTATCCGACGGGAACCGTGGACTCGATCACCACCAAGGCCTGCGGACTGATTGTCAACACCTGTTCCAGGGTGTGGTCCAGGGTGGCGGTGTCGACGGTGTGGGCCCAGTCGATGTAGTCGGTCGGCAGACCCACCAGAACGATCTGCGCGCCTTGTATCGCATCCCAGGGATACAGCGTCGCCCGCAGGTTCAGCGGCTGGTATTCCAGCCAGTGCTGCAGCTCCGGATCTTTGTATGGCGAAAGCCCTGCGTTGATCATGTGCACCAGCAGGCTGCTCGCATCCTGCAACACCACGTGGTGTTTCTGCGCCAGCATCACCGCACTCGACAGGCCCGCAGGGCTTGCCCCGACCACGGCCACCCGCAACGGTGCCTGCACACCGCCGGGCTGCCAGCCGGCGGAAAGCAACACCTCGACGCTCCGCTTGTCCGCCACCATCATGGGTCCAGCCTGGCCACTGGGGGCATGTGGCGCAACATGTAGAACAGTCTTCCTATTGATCGCGGCGCCGCCGCGTCGCCGGTCGCGAGGTCCAGACGGCGCAGGCAAGCGAGCCGTTCCATGGCGTGCAGCAAGTGGCGCCTGGGTTCGCGCCACGGCGACGGTGCGGGGCGCTTGCTGACCACAGGAGTGTCCAGATAGACCGCGCGAAAACCTGGCAACGCAAACAAGCGCCGGACCGCATCGAAGTCGGCGGCCAGCGACAGCTGAGGTGAGAGCCGCTGGATCTGATCCAGCCACGCACGCCGCACGAACATGGTCTCCAGTGGGGGGGCCCAGCCCATGCGCAGCTGCTGCGCACTGAGGTCACCCGTTTGGCGGGTGTTCAGTACGCCACTCTGGGGCGTCTTCTGAATCACATGAACGTTGCCAAACACGGCGGACACTCCCGGATCCGAGAAGGCGCGCGCCACGCCAGACAGCAGCTGTGGATGGGGGTAAACGTCCGTGGCGTTCAGAAAGCCCACCACATCGCCTGTGGTGTGGCATATGCCGCGGTTCCAGGCATCGAAAAGGCTGTCGCTGTGGCGGCCAAACACGATGGTGAGACGGTGGCGATTGCGCAAGATGCGCTGCAGACTCCCGTCGCTGCTGTCGAGATCGACCACCACATGCTCAAGCGACTGCTGGCATTGGGCATCGACGGAGGCCAGGCACGCGCCGATGGACCGAACATTGTTCTGACAAGCTGTGACGATACTGAACTTCAACTCACGCACGCCCGGGGTGAGGCGCGTCAGATCTTGCTGCGCGGCGCCTGAGCGGGTAAGCGCAGAAGGAACCTCCCCCGATGGGGTGCTGGGTTGGGGGGCAATGGGGCAGATGGCTTCGCCGGTGAATGCCCCCAGTGCAGGGACTTCTTCAGGGGCGCGCGCAGGCCATGAAGGGAGCGTCTGACCGTTCAGCAGCATGAATCTCGGGCTGAGGAACAGGTCGCGTTGTAGTCCCTTCATCTCCGCCCCGTCAGTGAATGGCTTTCGCCAGAATGCCCGACTCACGCCCCTCCGACCTGAACCATCGCAGTGCGGCGTCGAACTCGGGCACACCGAAGTCCGGCCAAAGGGTGTCGGTGAAAAACAAGGCGGACTCCGACGTGTCCCAGACCATCGCGCAGTGAAACGGCAGGCGCCCGCCGGTTCGCACCACGAGATTGGGTTGATCCACGCGCGGCCTTGAGGCTGCGGTGGCTCTTTTGTGGTCGGAGCCGAGCAGCAGATGCTCGGCCCGGGACGGTCGTTCGCGCATGACCGACTGCCCGTCCAGCACGAGATTCAGCTGCATGCCGTCGTTGCGCGAACTGCGGCTCTCGGCCGAAGCGATCCACTCGCTCAGTGGGGTGGCGAGCGCGGCTCGCTCCCCGAAGAACCGCAGACGCACGTTCCGGATCTGCAAAAGACCGGAGGCTTTGCTCAGGAAGCGCAAGAAGATCGACAACAGACAGCCCGAAGCCGATGGCCGGGTGTCGTGCAGGTCCTCGCTGAAAAGGTACAGCGTCGCCATCGGCACCTTCTGGTCGATGCACTGTTCGACCAGGTCCATCAGGACACGCATCGCAGACGCCAGCGCAACGCTCTCATCGACGTGGTGACGGTGTTGCCACGCCTTCACGCCGGACACCACAAACGCCACATGCTCAGGCATGACCAAGGTGCGGGGCTGCGGTTTCAAGGTGCAGGGACGCATCGGTACCGTGGCTGGGTAAAGGTCAAAGGTCATGGCAGCGGGCGATGGGACATCACCGATGGGCAGCAAGCGTTTTAAGGATCATAAAAATGAAAACATCATAATTTATGATGAAATCATACGAGAAAATATTGTGTCAGAAAAGCAGTGTTCTGGAAAACCCTGCCAGGAGAAGGCACCACCCACCGTTCGCGGCAGTCCAAGACGGGTTGCGCGGGCAAGTGGGAAAGAGGAGGGCGCGGCCGTTCCGCCGGTGGGGACCACCGCGCTCTTGTGGTGTGTACCGTTCTGACCGTGCCCGTCGTCTGGTGGGGGCCGCTTCCGGGCGCGATGGGGAGGGGAGGCGGCTGCAGCCGATGGGCTGCAAGTCGCGCAGCGGCCCTGATGCCTCTATGCCGGGTCTTGCGCCTGTCCCGCCTTCAACCGTTCCACCATGGCCGGTTCATCCATGAACAAGCGGGCAATCGCGTTCTCGTAGTCTTTGACCCGGCTTGGTGTGTCAAACAGGGGTTGATCCCGTGCTGCCATCCGGTTTCTGAAGGCCATCAAGAATGCGCGATCTTGCGCCAGGGAAATGGCCTTCTTTTCATATTCGCTCAGGCTGTAGGCAATCAATTCAGGAGCACCCACAGCGGCCAGCAAGCTGCCGCACATGCGCGAGGCATAGCAAGCTCCGCTCAGGGTCAGAATCGGGGTCCCCATCCACAGCAGATCGTTGGCAATGGTGCCGGCGTTGTACGGGAAGGTATCGAGCGCCAGATCGGGCAACGCCAGACGCGACATGTACTCTTCGGTGGAAGTCTTCGCCGAAAAAATCAGCCGATCAGGGTCAATGCCTGCGCTGGCCGCCTCGCGCCGCAGGTTCTCCACAACCGCCGCGTTGTCATGAACAAGCCAGAGACACGATAGGGGCGTGGCCTTCAATATCCGCATCCAGCATTGGAACAGCGCCGGGTTGATTTTGTAGCTGTTGTTGAACACGGCAAACACGAACAGGCCGTCCGGCAACCCACAGTCTGCTCTCTTCATGGGCAAACCCGATGCACGTTGCCGGTCACTCACCTGAAAACACACGGGGACGCGCAATGGCTTTTCCGACATGAAAGACTCCAGTTCACGTGGGAATATAAATTCGTCACCGACGATGTAATCGAGTGAAGGCAGGCCCGATGTGCCGGGCATGCCAAGATAGCTGATCTGAATGGCATTGGCGGGTCGCCGCATCAAAATGCCTGGGCGCGCACCATTCGTCATGCCCTGCAAATCCACGAGCACATCCAGTTCCCGTTTGTCGATCATTTCGGCCGCTTGTGCATCGGTCAGAGTATGAATCTTGACGAAATGATCGAACGCCGATCTGATTCGACTTTGTAGCGCCGACCCATCTTCTGGCGACCAGCAAAACCCATAGACCTCAAAAATGCTGCGATCGTGCAACTCGATCAGTTCCACAATGAGCCGGGCAACAGCATGCAATCGAAAATCGCAGGACAAATAGCCGATCCGGATGCGGTTTTTGCTTGGTTGAGTCGCGATCGTTGGCAACGCTTGCGGCTGTTGCTTGGGTGGTGGTGTGGCAAACGCTTCGCGATGCTTCAAATCGGCGGCAATCACGCCGGCCGCCATGTACTGCGTTTTGGCGCTCTCAAAGATGGAAAGGAAGCCAAATGGCGGAGCGGCTTTGTGTCCGGCGTGGATGCCCTGTTCCAGGTGATGTGTTTCGGTATCGGAATCGGACCAGTCGCAAATGGCATTTTTTGCATACAGGTGATAGCCGTCCAGATAATCGATGTTGGGCTTGAGTCTGGCGGCTGTTTCGTATGCCGCCAGAGCCAAGGCGTATTCTTTGCGCTCGTGGTGAATCATGCCCAGGTTGAAGTGGGCATCGGCATGACTTGGCTCGCCGGCAATCACCTTGTCAAAACAAGACTTGGCCAGATCCAGCTGACTTTTCTGCTTGTAGATCAGTCCCATGCCGCAGTTCGCCTGGATTTGGCTTGGGCTGGACGGGGGGGAGGCGTTCAATGCGGCCTCGAACCCTGTCAGCGCGTCGTCAACGCGGCCCAGTTTCAACAAGGCATTGGCCCGATTGGTGAGGGCTTCGGCATACCCCGGGTTCAAGTCGATCGCATTTTCGAAACATCGAAGCGCCTCGGAGTAAGCCCCGGTCTTGTTCAGCAGGCTGCCTTTGTTGTTCCAAGCCGTGGCGTTGCGGTCGTTCAGCCGTATCGCCTGTTCGAGCAGGCCATGAGCCTCGGCCCAATGCCCCATTTTTTCCTCAACCAGTGCCAGGTTGAGATGGGCCGAATCACTCAGTGGATTCAACCCAATGGCTTGGATGAACAGTGTTCTTGCGATTTCAATATGACCCGTCTGCAGCTGAACAATGGCCCGCATGTGCAGCGCATCAAAATGCTGCGGTTCCAGTGCGCTGACCTGCTGGTAGAGTATCCAGGCATTTGCAAGATCGCCCCGTTGGTGCAGGTGAAATCCCTTGGTAAACAGTTCCTGGATTTGAATGCTATTTGCCATGCGACGGATATGTTTGGTCGGGCTCTGTTTTTCAGTGATATCAATTGCTCTTGGCAACGGCTCGAAACACATACTGCAGGGGCAGGGCGTCTTGAACCGCTTGACTGGAGTCGGTGCCGGCACTTTGGGCCATTTGCTCAATCAATTGAATGAATGGCATGCGGTTGGGTTCGTCGAAGGTTCTGGCAATGCCGGCCTCAATTTTGAATCCAGCCTGATCGAACATTTCTATGATGGTCTGGCGCGTGAACCATCGCAAATGTGTTCTGTCGAGCAGTCCGCTGTCTTGGTACCTGAAGTCGCCGAGGCACAATCTGACCTGAAGTGACCAATGTTGCGCATTTGGAATGCATGCGACCACACACCCGTGGGCTGGTAGATGGCTTTTGATTCGGCTGAGCACCAGCCAGGGATCTCTGAGGTGTTCGAGTGTGTCGCCGAATATCCAGCAATCGCGATCTGCATTTTTTTGCCAAAATTCATGGTCGCCATGCTCAATGTCCAGGGTCAGGCATTCATCGGTGTAGTTTCTGGCAATTTCGGCATATTCAGGATCGACGTCTACGCCCCTGTAATGACAGGTTGGATTCAGCTCTTTATACGCCCGTGCGAGTGCTCCCGAACTGCAGCCAATCTCAATCAGCCTAGAGGCGCTCTGGGGAATCATTCGAAGCAGGTCGGGATTGTGGCCATCATGGGCAGGTGTCTGTTTCATTCACTCTCGCCATTTTTTGATATAGTCTTGATAGGCTTCATTCCAGGCGGGAGTGCTGAAATTTCCTTTGCTTTCGTGGATCAAAGCCAGATCCCAGGTGCCACACGAAATATTCTTCTCTTCTGCTTGGCGACAGAAATCGAGGTCGTAGAAGTGAAATTTGAATGTCTCGTCAAAGAACAGTGTATTCGAGAGGAGTGTCTGGCTCTCAGTCGCCAGCAACAGTCCATCCAGCAGTTTCACTTGTTGCCTGGGTGTTCCAAATAGGTTGAGCCGATCAGGAGGGAATCCATTGCCATGCCCGACAACACCACTGAGGTTTTGTTGCATGTCTATCGTAAAATGGGTGTCTATGTGGAGCCAAGTGGGCTGCATTGGCACACGACGTTTATTGCCAGCCAGCCCCAGTATCTCGAAGTGTTTCAATCCCTCATGCAGGCGACTGCACCAATAGTAGTCAAGTATGTGCAAGTCGTCGTGAGCAAATATGAGCGTGCAGGGCTTTTCTATGGTTTCTCGAATGGCCTGGTTGTAGACCGCGGGCAATCCTTGCGTGTTTTCAGGAAAAAGTCTGACGTCGAGAAACGGTGGCCGATTGATGGATAGAGAGCGACCGGTGGCCGTCTCGGTGTAGAAATCACGCTCCGACTTTCGAGTGGCGATAACTATTTTGATGTCCATTCTGACTGCTAATTGATTCGAAGCACCCTTTTGGGAGGCGCCAAAATCACCATTGCGTTGCCGGTGCCGCACGGTTGATTGAACCGCTATGCGAGTGCCGTGGGGAGCGCAATGGTTCTGGTTCGGCATCAACGCTGCACAGCGCAAGCCGCTTCACTCGCTCATGAACCCTTCTGCAGCCGCGCAATGGCTTGTTCCACCATGGCCTTGTTTTGGGGGGCGAGCTGGCCGCTGGCGCTGGCCCGCTGGAGCGCGGCAATCGCTTCCGGTGTCTTGCCGTTGGCCTGCAAGGCCAAACCCAGACCCAGCAGCCATTCGCCCCTGCCGGGGTCGCTGGCCACCGCCAGCTCAAAGTGCTGCTGTGCCTGTACCGGGCGTTTGAGCCTGAGCAGTTGTGAGGCGTAGTACGCGTGGTACGGCCCGTCTTTGGGCGAAGCATGGCGTGCACCCTGTTCCAGCAGGGCCATGGCGTCGGCCTGCTGGCCGGCCTGTATCCACAGAGGGGCCAGGGCCAGGGTGAAGCTGGTCTGACGGGGCAACAGCATCAGGCCTTCGCTCAGCAGGTCGGCCGCTGCTGACGGTTGTTTGCGCTCCTGCAACAGCGACGCGAGTTCCAGTCGCGCGGCCACGTGCTGGGGCTGTTGCTGCAGCAGCGCCTTGAAGGACAGCACCGCCGCCTCGTGGGCGCCTTGCTTGCGCTCCGTGCGCGCTTGCAGGAGCCGGTTCTCAGCCCACTGGGCGCTGCTTTCGCTGGCCAGCGTGGGCGTGCCTGGTGTCGCTCGCGATGGGGCGGCGCTGGTGGTGGGCTCGGGCGTGGTTTGAGGAGGCTTGTCCGCACGCGGCGGGTTGCCAACGGTGGCCGGCGCCGCAACCACCGGCATCGCAGCGGTCTGCACCGGTGGTGCTTTCACCGCCGGCGGGGGGGCGTCAGTCCGTTTGGCCAGAGGCCTTTCAGCGACCGGGGTGGCCTTTGGCGCAACACTGACCGTGCGTGTGGCAACGGGCGGCTGGGACAACTCCGGGGCCGTGACAATGGCGCTCAGGGTGACGGAACTGGTGGGCGACGCAGGCAGCGTGGTCGTGACAGCCAGGCTGTCTGTCGTCTGCCCTGGTGCGGGTACCGATGGATGCGCCGGTTCGGCACTGGGGGCTGGCGTGGCGGACGTGGCCAGAACAGGTTCCGGCGCCTGCACGGAGGCTGTCTCCGTCAGCGGGCCATTCGGCCAGCCAGCCGGGCGATGCAACCACCAGGTCGCGGCAAGTGCCACCAGGCTCATGATCAGCAGCACGTTCAGCCACAGCAACGGGCGCCACCAGTGCTGGCTGTTCAGCCCCGTCGCGCTGGGCAAGGCGCCTGCCCGTGGCAGCGGGCTGTAGGCACCGGGTTTGACGTCCGCCCAGTGAATTCCCCGTTCCCGGCTGGCCAGGTCGTGCAGCATGTCGTTGATCAGGCTCAAAGCAAGCCCTCCCCACTGGCGACCGCCAGCGCCAAACCCGCCGCCAGCGCCAGCACCGCGGCCCAGATCCACAAGCGCTCGCGTCCCTCTAGCCGCACCGAGTCCGTGTCGCGCACCGCGCTCATCACTTCGCTCAGCCCCACCAGGCGTTTGCCACGGCCATAGGCGGCCATCAGCGACTTGTTGGCCAGGATGTTGATCAACCGCGGTATGCGGCGCGACTTGCGGCGCAGCCACCACAAGGCCGGCTGGGTGAACAGTTGCCCGCGATGGCAGCCCGCCGTGGCCAGCCGGTGCAGGATGTAGTACTCGAACTCGGTGTTGCTCAAGGGTTTGAGCACGTATTGAAACGTGATGCGCTGGCGCAGCTGGCGCACGGACGGCTGGTTCAGCCGTTCGTCCAGCTCTGGCTGGCCGAAGATGATGACCTGCAGCAGCTTGCGGTTTTCGGTTTCCAGGTTGGTCAGCAGGCGCAGCGCTTCCAGCGTTTCGACCGGCATGGCCTGGACCTCATCGAGGCAGATCACCACGCGCTTGCCTTGCTCATTGAGTTCCAGCACCCGCCGGGTCAGGGCATTGAGCACCTCGTGCTGCCCGATCATTTTGGAGGGGGGCCTGGGCAGGCCCAGCTCCGACGCCAGTTCCACGAACAGGGCCATCGGGTCCAGGTAGGGGTTGAAGATGTAGGCCACCTCGTAGCGCTCGTCCAGTGCGCCCAGCAGCTTGCGGCACAGCAGGGTTTTGCCGGTGCCCACCTCGCCGGTGATCTTCATGAACCCTTCGCCCATGGACACCGCCACCAGCAAAGTGTTCAGTGCCTCGTGGGCCGATTTGGAGGCAAAAAAATACGGGGTGTTGGGTGTGATGGAGAACGGCAACTCCTGCAACCCAAAGTGCTCAAGGTACATGTGCGGTACGGGGTGGGCCGCGGGCGGTACACGCCCGCGGCGGGGTCACTTGGCGCGGGCCCGGCCCTTGCAGAAATAGCCGCCGCCCGGGAAGGTCTTGCCCTCCAGGTCCTGGGCCTTGGCATGGAAGCCCTCGGGCTCCCACTTGGTTTCCTGGGTGTCCATGGCCGCACAGTGCACCGCGGCCAGCGAGGCCAGTTGCAGCGGCACGGGGCCAAACGCCTCGCCGCGGTCCCAGGCAATCACCTTGCTGCGCTCCACCAGGCGGGGAGGCGTGTCGTCTTGCTTGCTGCCGCGCGAAGCGGCGCAGCCACCCAGGGCCAGCACAACAGCCGTTCCCAGCACACAGATCCAGATGCTTTTCATGTCGGTTCGATTCCAGGTTGTGTTTCGCTTGTGAGGTCCGTGCTCAGCCCACCAGCACCGGGTGCACGATCTCGAAGTTCGTGCCGTCCAGCGCCAGCGTCGCCGGCGCGCTGTCCAGGATGGCAAACACCTGTGCGCCGTACGACAGTTGGCCGTTGGTCGGGTTGTAGGTCACCGAACTTGCCAGGTTCGACAGTTCGCCATCGATGCCTTGAAAGATCCGACCATCAAGCATGATCTTGTCGGTGCCCGTCACGAAATCCATGATCGTGTCGGCGTGGGCGCCGCCCGGGGTGGCGTTGAAAACAAAGATGTCGGCGCCGGCACCACCGGTCAGCTGGTCCTGACCGTAACCGCCGATCAGCACATCGTTGCCTGTGCCACCGTTCAGCGTATCGGCACCGCCGCCGGCCACCAGCAAGTCGTTGCCGGTCCCGCCGTTCAGCTGATCGGGCTGGCCCTGTTGAGCAATGCTGCCGCTGAGCGAGGGATTGCCCAGCGTGAACAACGGGTCGGTGAAGATCAGGTCGTTGCCGCCGCCGCCATTGAACACGGCCAGGCTGCCCCCCCCCGCGTCGAACACGTCGAACAGCAGATCGCCGCAGCTGCTCCCCTGTCCATCCAGATCGGAATCAATCTTGTAGTAGTTCAGCTCGCTGGCGGTGCCGAAATCGTAGCCATAGTACGAACCGTGCTCCATGAAGGTCAGGTACTCCACCGGTGCGGAGGTCGAGCCCTCGTAGCTCAATTGTTGGGCCACATCGGCGTAGCCATCGTTGACCTCGATGAACAAATGCGTGGGGTCTGAGAGCGATGAAATCTGGCCCGCAAAAATCTGCATGCTGCTGAGATCGGCGTCGCCCTGGTACACGCGCACCACGTCGTAGTCTGAACTGGGAGCCGAGGGCTCCAAGGGCGACGAATGCAGCGCAGTGAGCAGGTCGTAGGTGGTGCCGGTGGTGGGCGCCGTCAGGGTGAAGGTCACCGAGCCTTCTGCGCTGGTGATGCCGTTGGCCACCGCCTGCACCGTCACCGTGAAGCTCTGGCCAATGCACTGGGCCTTGGCGCCGGCGGCGGTCAGGTAGAGCTCGCCGCTGGTCGTGTCCAGGTAGAACCACGGGTGTTCCGGGTTCGCGGGGTCGTCGTACGCCGCATACTCGTCGGGGTCGTAGGCGCCATTGCCAGAGGCATGGCGCCCGGTCACTTCGGCGCCGGTCGCCGCGTCGACGACCCTCTTCACGCTGAACACCGCAGAGGGCTGGTTGGAGTCGAAGTTGGCCAGCAGTTGACCGTCGTCGTCTCTGCTGTCAATGGGGTGCGGCGCCGGAAATGATCCGTTGATGGTGGGCGTTTCGGTGCCCGGAGCCGGTGGCGTCAGCGGGGTGGGATAAATGGTGGTCGGGCCCGGGGCGGGGGCATCGTCGCCGCCACCGCCGGTCCCTAGCAGGGGCAGCAGGCCCAGCAGCCAGATGGCGCCGCCGACAGGGTGGGCGTCGGCCGCACCAGCCACGCCGCAGGCGTCGACCGTGCCGGGCTCGTTCACCGGGCATGCTTCGGGGGCGGCCGGTGCGGCAGCGCTGCCGCCGGTCGCCAGCTGCGAGAGCAGGGTGTCTTGCACCGAGGTGGTGCCGGTGTCGGCCTGGGCCAGCAGCTGGGCTTCGTCTTCGGGCAGGGGCTCGCGCGCATCGGCCGCAGCCTGCAGCGGGCGTTTGCCGGTTGCACGCGCGGGTGCCAGCGTGGGCATGTGCACGGGCTGGGGCCCGCTGGGCACGACAACCATGTGGTGCAGCAGTGGGGCCGCAAGTTGGGCGGCGGGCGCTGGCGTGGGCAGCGCGGGGCTGCTGCTCGGCTTCGAAGTCAAGGCGGCGGGCTGGCTCATGGCAGGGGCGTTTTCTACAAATGGGGGGCGCCCGGAGGCGGCTGGAAGCGATCGAAACAAGCCTCCCGCCGGGGCCGCGCTCACGCGTGGCCACCGGCAGGAGGCTATGGCCCGGGGTGGCTGCTGTGCGGTGGTCGCACCACGCGCACCCCCGGGCCTCAGGCCATTACTTGGCCAGGGTCGTCAGGTTGGCACCCAGGTGGGTCAGGCTGGAGTTCATAGCGCCAATGGCGGTGGTGGAGATCTGGATGTTGCTCAGATCGACCACGCCGGTTTGCGGGTTCAGGAACCAGGCATCGGTGTCAACCGTGGCGGCGATCTTCACGCCGGCCACGACCGGTGCCATGTTCAGCGCCATGTTGAAGACGTTCATCGACTGCAGTTCTTCCGTCAGGCTGCTGGCGGTCTGCGAGACATCGCTGGTCAGACCACCCAAGTCGAATGCGCCAGTAGCGGTAACCAAATCGCCGCCGCTAATCGTCCCCATGAGGTCGGTCGCTCCGAGGGACGGCAGCGAAAGGGACGAACCAGCGGTGCCGGTTTCACCAGCCAGCGAAACGATGTTCAGCGAAGCATTGAAGGTCTTGTCGATATCCACCGTCTTGTTCATCACGTCCAGCGTGGCGCTGTTCATGGCACCGATCACGGTGGTGGCGAACTTGCTGCCGTTGATGGCGAACGCGCTGGCGTCCGACGTGGTGGTGGCAATGGCCTCAGCCTTGGCCGACACCTCGCCCTCCACGCCCTTGATGCTCACGTTGGCGCCGCTGATGTCGATCGAGCCGTTGATGGTGGACATGTTGACCGCACCTGCCAGGGCGGTGATGTCAACCGGGTTGACGGCCGTGTAAACGGTGCTGGCGAGGACACCTTCAACCGCCGGTGTCTTCATGTAATACACCGTGAGGCCCGTCGTGTCGCTAGGCGCCGTCACATATGCGCCGTCAACGATGACGTACTTGCTTTGAAGAGCCTTCTCTTCAGCTGACAGGGCTGCATAGTCGGTGTCGGTGGAAATATCCCCGTAAGTCGCGGGCGTACCTGCGACCGCATCGATGATCGTTGTGGTCATTCCCGCGTTGAAAATGTTGGCAAGGGAACTGGACAGCTCGGTCATCAGGCCCGTCGGCTGCGTCTCCGAGGTTGTGGTCGGGGTCGACGTCTGTGCCTGGGCTGCGCCCATGCCTGCGAGCATCAGCGCCGTTGCGGCAGCAATCGCGAGTTTTTTGCTGATCATGGAAATACTCCAAAAAGTTGTAACGCCAAGCCTGCCCTTGGCGCTGATGGGGTGTTGAAGATGGCAGGTCTTTTCTCAATAACAGGGGCTGGGTACGGGGCTGTGTGTGTGGTGTCAGCCGGCGGGTGGCGGCGCCCAGGGGCGTTCGAGCAGCTCCAGCCGGTCTTTCACGTACGAGGGCAGGCGCAGCGGCAGGCCCTGGAACACGATGTCGAGTTCGGCCAGGCGCTCGGCCTGCAAGCGCCAAGGTGCGCGGCCGTCAAACCGTTGCTGCACACCGGCCCGCAGGGGGTGGGGCACGAAGCGGCCCGACGGGTCGGCCAGGCAGAGGGTCTGGTCGGTGCTGCTGCGCACCAGCAGGCTGGTGCCGGGCCCGCGCGCCAGCAGCGGCGTGACGGGGGGAAAGGCGCCGGGTCCGAAGGCGCAGGGCGCCTGCTCCGCCGACCGCGTGGCGCTGGCCGGAGCCGATGCCGTTGTGCCGACGGCCACCACGGGGCCCGAAAAAGGGGTGTTGGCGTTGCCATTGCGTGGGGGCTGGCTGGGCGTGGGCAAGGCCAGGGCCTGGAGCGCGGCGCGCGAGGTTTGGGTTTGTTCTTCGCTGAAGAACGGGGCCTGCTCGGTCGGGCCGGCGTTGGGGTCGTCGGCGGTGGCCACGGCCGGTGTTGTTGGGCTGGTGCCCTGGGGGGGCGCTGGCTGGGCGGTGGCCGTGGTGGCAGCCGTGGCAACGGTGGCAGGGGCCGCCACCACGGTGGGCTGGGCGGTGGCAGCCTGGGCGGGCGCCACGCTGGGCGGGGTGGTGTTGGCACCGGCCCCGGCGGCGGCGCGGTTGGGCGTGACGGTGCTGCCCTGGCGGGGCGCAGTGGCGGTGGCAGTGCCGGCCGGGGCGGCGGTGGTGCCGCCTTTGTTGCCGGCCAGGCCAGCGGCTTTGTTCTGGGCGCTCAGGTATTCCTGCAGGCGGCGGCGGCTGCGCGAGTTGTCGGTGACGCCGTCCACTTCTTCGATCATGGCCATGCAGTCGCCGTACATGGCGGGGTTCATGACCTGGGTGAGCAGTTCAAAGGTGGCCAGGTTGAGCATCTGGCGCAGCACGAGGTTGAGCGCCTCGCGCTGTTTGCTGCCGAAGTCGCCGCTGACGAGGGTGGTGCCGAAAAAGCGGCCGATGCCAAAACCGTCTTCGGTGGAGACCACTTGCTTTTGCAGCGGCACGTTGGCCACGATGCGGCCGGTGCGCACGTCGGTGAGCGACAGGTCCAGGCCGACCAGGATGCGTTGCTGGCGGGAACGCGGCCCCAGGCCAGCCACCTGCAGGTCGTAGCCGCCACCGGGCAGAAAGTCCAGGCTGTTGATACTGCCGGTGATGAAGAAGGTGGTGCTGGCCTGCTTCTTGACGTCGATCAGCCCCCACTTGGCTTCGTTCTCGATGATGCGGGGGTCGCGCCGGTTGACCACGCTGGCGCCGGCCATGAACAGGGCCGACTGCACGATGTCGCCTGCGCCCTGGGTCAAGAATTTGCCGGCACCGCCGTCGGTGACCTGCTCTTTGCCGGTGGAGTCGGTGATGGCGCCCACGGCGAAGCGCAGGCTGTCTTTGTTGATGCGGCCGTCCAGGCAGCTGAGGGCGCGGTCAAACGGCGTGACGAGGGTGGTGACCGCGGGGCCTTTGACCAGCGGTTCGTTTTGCGGCAGGGGAGGCGATTCGAAGCCACGGGCACTTTGCTGAACGCTGGCACAGGCGGACAACAAAGCCAGCCCGGCGACGGTGGCCGCCTGGAGCAAGGCGCGCTGCCTGCGGCTCATAGGGGTGGACGGACAAGAGCACATGGGGCGCTCAATACGCTTTGTCCTGGGAGATGTTCGAGCCCGTGAGGGACTGGATCTGCACCGAGGCGTCCATGCTGCCCGAGGACTGGGAGTCGGCGGTGATGTTGTTGTTGTTGCCTTCGACCGTCGAGGTCATCGTGTTCATGGTCCCGATCGTGTTGGTCGTGATGTTGTAGACCTCGGTGTTGCCGATGTTGTTGTAGTAGCCCGCCTCGCGCTTGGCGATGAGGTCGGCCTGCGTCAGGTTGGTCTGGTGCCGCGCCACGCCCGCAAAACCGTACGAGGTGTTCCAGTCGCTGCCGCCGGAGTCGGCCTGGGCGGCGGTGCTGAACACGAGAACGAGTCCGATGCTGTAGGGCAGGAATGACATGTGAGCCTCTGTGTGATGACAATCTTAAACTGATTTGAATCAAAAAATAAGATTTAAATCATTAAGATCATTTCAAGATGATAAATGATGTTTGGGTGTGATTTATGACCGATTTCAGGGCGACGGGGCATGCCTAAGGCTTGCCTGGCGCCGCGTTCTGCGTCAGTCATCAAGGAGGGCGGCGGCCGATGGCCGGGGGTTTCAGCGGCGCAGGCGTCTGGCGCGCGTGCGCTGGCGGCCGAAGGTGGCAGGCTCCAGGGGGCGACGGGGTTTGCTGGCCCCGCCCTCGGTAACGGCGGCGGGTGTGTTCTGGGGGGCCGGCTGGGGCTGTGGGGTGTCCAGCACGGGCAGGGTGTCCAGCAGGTCCAGCCCATCGATCAGGTCACGGGTCGCGAGGCCGTGGATGCCCGCGTACTGGACCAGTTGGTGCAGGCCTGGTGCGGGCTCGTTCAAGGGCGGCTCGCGCAGGAGGCCGATGGCCTCTGCCTCCTGGCTGCCGGTCAGGAGGATGGGGGCGTCGGGGTCCTTGAGCTGGTTGCGCATCAGCTGGGCATAGACGTGTGCCAGCCCCGTGCAGGCGCCCACAACAATGCGGCGAGGGTATAGGCCACTTTCCAGCGTGGCCGCAGGCCCGCCCATGTAGGGCGCGCGAATGACGTTGGGGGTGAGGTGTTCCTTGCGCAGCGTGGTGGTCAGGCCCAGCGGCACCAGCCCTTGCAGGACAAACCAGGCGCCGGGGTTCAGGGGCAGGGCGTCGCCCAGCACCTGGTGGGCTTGCGCGGTATTGGCCTGGAGCCGCTCGGTCCGGGGGATCGATTGCGGTGCGGTCTGGGCTTCACCCACGATGGTGAGTGCCGCGTCGCGCAGGGCTTGCTGCGCGTCGGGGGTGGCCTTGATGTGTAGCAGTTGCCGGTGTGCGTACAGGTAGGCCTGGGCGTAGGGGTCTGGCAGGGGGGGGCGGCCGCTGTTGATCTGTTCGACACGCTGGTGGTCGCGCTCCAGCACAGTGACGGTGTGTGTACGCGCGAGCATCACGGCCAGTGCCAGGCTGCTGGGGTCGCTTCCGACGATCGTTATTTTCATGGCGCGATGGTCTTGTTCGTGTCCGCTGGCACCCTGCAGGTGGCATGGGTTCGAAAAAAAGCCCCCGGGCCGGGGGCTTGAAGACCGTGTGTCAGCACAGTCAGGGGGAGGACTGCCAGAGCATCGAACCCTGACAGTGAAATCAGTATGCCAAATTAAAATGATGTACGCAATAAAAATGATGAATCATTTTTCTTCGGGCACGCCGGCACCCGTGTGTGCAAGTCACTTCCTCCTGGTTGGCGAGGGGTGTCCGTGTCCGTTTTTTTACTCGGGGGGGTGTTCGCCGAGGGTGTGCGCGTAGTCGGTCACAGCGTTCTGCAACTCCCCGACTTCGGCTTGCAGGAGTGGGAGGACTTTGGCGTACAGGCTCCATTCGCCCGTGCGCGCAGCCATTTCGAGGCCGCGTGCAAACCGGGCACTGCGGTCTGCCTGCAGAAGGTCCAGGCTGCCTTTGAGCATGTGGGCCTGGGCCATGGCCAGAGCACTGTCCTGATGCTCCAGCGCCGTGGCTAGGTTTTGCAGCCGAGCGGGGAGGTCGCGTTCGATCGACTGCAAGAAATTGCGCTGGTTTTCCGGGGCGATGTCGAGGTCCCTGAGCAACTGCTCGACGGGTGTGAGGCTGGGCTCGCGAGGTGATGGTGGAGGGGGGGCGGCATTCTGCACGGGTGTCGAATGCCCTTGCAGCACCTGTTCCATGGTTTGCAGCAGTTGTGGCAGTCGAATGGGTTTGCTGGTGTAGGCATCCATGCCCGCTTCGAGGCAGGTGAGTTCATCGCCGTTCATGGCGTTGGCGGTGATGGCGATGATGGGCGTTCGGGGGCGCTGGAGTTGTTGGCGTTCCATGGTGCGGATGCGTCGCGTGGCTTGCAGTCCGTCGGTGCCCGGCATCTGCACGTCCATGAGCACGAGGTCGATCGAACCCGCCTGCCAGCGGGCGACCGCTTCTTCCCCGTCGTGTGCCCAGACCACGTCGCAGCCGACGCGTTCGAGCAATTTGCGCAGCAGCAGTTCGTTGACGGGATGGTCTTCCGCCACCAGGACGCGCAGTCCGGTAAAACGTTTGTCCGTCGTTGAATCGGCCGGTTGGGGTGCAGCCGCAGCACGGGCGTTGTCGCTGGCCTTTGGCTGCAGTTTCAAAGGGAGCTGAACACTGAAGGTGCTGCCTTGACCACGCTCGCTGAGGACGCTGATGGTCCCGCTCATCAGGTGCACCAGACGCGAGCAGATGCTCAGCCCCAGACCGCTGCCGCCGTAATGACGCGCCGTTGACCCGTCTTCTTGTGTGAAGGCATCAAAGATCGCCGCCTGTCGCTCTTTGGTGATGCCTATGCCCGTGTCCTTGACCTGGATGAGAAGGACCTGCGCCGACGGCGATGCATGGGGGGCGGCCTGAGCGCTCAGGTCGATCTGCCCACCGACGGGGGTGAACTTCACGGCGTTGGACAGGAGGTTGACCAGAATTTGTCTTAGTCGTGCCGGGTCGCCCATGAGTTCGTGGGGCAGCGCCCGGTCGAGCTTGGTGTGGAGCGTGATGTTCTTGGCTTGAACTTGCGGGGTGTACAGGCGAGCGACCTCGCGCAGCAGGTCGGCCAAGTTGTACGGGACGTGTTCGATCTGGAGCTTGCCGGCTTCGATGCGCGACAGGTCCAGCACGTCGTTGAGGAGGCTCAGCAACGCGTTCGCCGACTCGTCCATCAGTTCGAGCCACTTGCGTTGTTCGGGTTGCAGCGGGGTGTCCAGCAGCAAGCCGATCAGGCCCATCAGTGCATTCAAGGGGGTTCGAACCTCGTGGCTGATGTTGGCCAGGAAATCGCTCTTGGCCCGGCTGGCCTGTTCCGCCAGGCGGCGTGCGCGCAGTGACTCCTCCTCGATGCGTTTGCGTTCGCTGATGTCTGCGTGTGTGCCCATGAGGCGCAGCGGCCGGCCGCTGGCGTCACGGTCAACCACCATGCCGTGCGACTCTATCCAGAGCCAACGGCCCATTTTCTGGATGCGGAACTGGGTGGTGGCCCGTTGATGTCGACCGGTGAGCAGACCCTCGAAATCGTGTTTGACTTGCGCCAGGTCTTCCGGATGCACGAGCTGACGCAATTGGGCGAGGTCCCAGTAGCCATCCACGACACCCGTTTCCAGCATCTCACCCCAGCGTGCCGAGAGGAAGACCTGAGGGGCGTTGGGCGTCCAGTCCCACATGGCAAGGTTGGAGGCTTCCAGCGCCAGTTGCAGCCGATCACGTGTTTCACCCAGGGCCTCTTCCGCCTGCAGCCGGCTGTCGCGCTCTCGCGTCGCCGAGTTTTGCACCCGGTCCAGCTCGGCTTGCAGTTCATCCACCTTGTTGAGGAGCCTTTCGACCCTCTCGTGTTCGATCTGCAGTTCGTTTCGCGCACGTTGCAGATCGATGGCCATGCGCTGGGGTGACATGGCGGTGTTGTGTTCTCTCATAGGTCAGGTGTGTGGAGGATGGGATGCGATGAAGAAAAGCCAAGACGGTGTGCATCACGGTCCCGGGAGTTCGTGTGCAAGCGGGGGCCTGCGGCCGACGCAGTCATCTGGATGCTGTGCTGTCCCTGCATGGGGGGGGGGGGGGGGGTAGCTCTGCGGAGAGGGCAAAAGATGCATGGTCAGGTGTGACTGTCTTGCAGTTGTCGATCCCTGAGTCCAGCTATGGCGGGCGCCGGTGACGCCTTCATCGCGCATCATGGGGCGATGTGTATGCGAAATGATAAATGATAAATGATTTAATGATGATAAATATGAAAAATCACTTGAAAATGTGACGATGTCGACAGTAAGCTCTTTCGAAGGCGGATGAGATGCCGGAGGCGGGGGGCAGCAGGGTTTGTCACGTGCCTCTGCAGTAGCCAGTGAGCAGAAAGGGATGGTGGGATCACCGATCTCTAGAGCGTGTCGGCTCGGTGTGCCGGGCTTCAGGTCGCTTGCGCAGGGTGACCTTGACGTGACACTTGTTGCCCACGAGTGGTGCAGGACGACTTGGTCATGTCGCACTGCTGTGATCGGCGACCCGTAGGAGGGGGCTCCTCTGAGGGGCCGCTAGGGCCGCCGTGATGGGTGAACGCAACAAGACGCCTGCGCGCGCGTCTGTGAGAGTTGTCACGCATCACAAAGTGCTTGAACGACTTCATATAGTTTTGTGTTACTTAAACTGATAAATGAGTTAAACTGATGATCTGATGTTGTGACATTCATGTTGAGAAGGTGTGCTCACCGAGCACGGCAGCAAACCAACGAGGAGAGACGTCGTGACCCAGCAAACTGTGCATCCCAGGTATGTCTTCGATATCAAGAGCAGCAACCTGTCGCTGGTTGCCTTGGTGCTCAGAAGCACCGATCTCACGCTTCTGAGTCGGGATTTCGATCTCAGGTTTGGCGCGATGCCCAACTTCTTCGATCAAGAGGGTGTTGTCATCGACTTATCGCAGGCGTGCTCGACGCGTGGGGGCTGCGGATCGGGCAACCTGGAGACCGCGCTGGAGTTCTCGGTTCTCATCGATTTGTTGCGGTCCCATCAGTTGCGCCCCGTGGCGATCCGAGGAGGCAATGAGCAGCAAATTGCGGCGGCACTTGCCAACGGCCTGGTGCACACCGCACGCGAGCCAGAGCGGTCGCTCCCGACAAAAAAGCCCGAGCCGGCGGAGTCACGCGAGCGTGTTGTCGGGGGCGTGCCGGCCGACCCGGTCGTTGTTGAGCGCCAGGTCCGCTGTGGACAGCAAATCTACGCCAAGGGGCGAGACCTGGTCATTCTGGGCATGGTCAATCCCGGCGCTGAGGTGGTGGCTGACGGCAATATCCACATTTACGCCCCCTTGCGGGGACGCGCGATCGCGGGCGCAAGCGGCAATCAGGCAGCTCGTATCTTTACCCTGGCAATGGAGCCGGAGATTGTTTCCATTGCGGGTGTTTATTGCACGGGAGATGCACCACTCCCGCAGTCCATGGTGGGAAAGGCTGCGCGCATCAGCTTGTCTATATCTGCAGCCGGTGAGCGCTTGTCGATGGAGGAGATTTTCGGCTAACTGTGCATGAACTTGGATTGGATTCGATGGCGTATTAATCAGAACCTCTGTAGCAATGACAAAAATTGTTGTCGTCACCTCGGGAAAAGGTGGCGTTGGAAAAACCACCACCAGTGCAAATTTTGCCTCCGGATTGGCCTTGCGGGGCCACAAGACGGCAGTCATTGATTTCGATATTGGCCTTCGAAATCTTGATCTTCTGATGGGGTGCGAGCGGCGTGTCGTTTTCGATCTGATCAGTGTCATTCAAAATGAGGCCAATCTCAGCCAAGCGTTGATCAAGGACAAGCACTGTGGGGATCTGTATATCCTGGCGGCAAGCCAGACACGAGACAAGACTGCATTGACCGTGGAGGGTGTTCAGCGGGTCATGGATGGTCTTGCCCAGATGGGATTCGACTATGTGGTCTGTGATTCTCCCGCAGGCATTGAAACCGGTGCTCAGATGGCCATGCACTTTGCCGATGAAGCCCTGGTGGTGACCAATCCAGAAATCTCCAGCGTGCGTGACTCGGACAAAATTGTTTCGCTGCTCAGAACGGTGACGCGACGGGCGATCGCGCAGGAGGAGCCGATCAAGGAACACCTCTTGATCACGCGCTATTCGACGAACCGGGTGACCAGTGGTGACATGCTGTCGCTGGATGACATCCAGAACGTACTGCCATTGACGCTGATTGGCATTGTTCCCGAGTCTGAGGATGTCTTGGCAGCTTCAAATCAAGGGACCCCGGCGATTTACCAGAAAGGGACGGATGTTTCTGATGCGTACAGCGATATCGTTGACCGGTTCCTGGGTGTCAATGCGCCATGGAGATCGCTGGGTTCTCACCGAGGTGGGTATTTTAAGCGTCTGTTGAGTGGGTGGCATTGATGATAACTTTGCCTTCTCTGATTCGTGGCGATAAAGGCCATAGCGCTGGCGTGGCGAAGGAGCGCTTGCAGATCATTCTTGCACTTGAGCGTTCAGATCACAGTAAAACTGGTCCGGACTATCTCGCTGAACTTCAGCACGAGTTGGTGTCTGTTGTGAGCAAGTATGTGCAAGTAAATGCTAGCGATATCAAGGTGCATTTGCAGCGCCAAGACACACTCGAAGTGTTGGAAGTCAAAGTCGAACTTCCGGATCAATCGAAGCGTCGTTGATCGGAGCACGGACTCATCGATGTCCGTCTGGGCCAGAAAACTGGCCCCGTTCAGTTCACCAGATCGCCCCCCGTCTCACGTCAACCTCTAGGACAGGCCAAAGGAGACAGATCGCCGACCGGCTCAGGCCACCAGTGAACTCCATGATCTTGGTGCCCGTATGAGCGGAGACCCAGTAGTCGTGTTGCGCTCAATGCGGATCTTGGAGTTTGGTGGCTTTAGACTTGACTGCGGCGACGTACCCTTGCAGCCAATTCAGATCAACGGGCTTGCTGGCGAGCAACACACCAAGTGGCAGCTTCACGTGCGCGCGCGACGGGCTCTTTACTGGTGAGGCCAAGGCGACTAGGTGCATCGCGTCAAATTGCTTGTTAGACCTCAGTTGTTTGATGAACTCTGAGCCGTCAAATTTCGGCATGGCCAAGGCCATCAGCATGATTCGAGGTTGGATCGCGTTGATGCTCATCAAGGCTTCGATTGGCGATGCCATCGTCGTGCAGTCGACGTCCATCTTCCACTTTTTGATGGCGGCTTTCACGGCCCTCAGGAAGGACTGATCATCGTCCACGACCAGGATGCGAAAAGGCGGCGCAGGCTCGGCAGGGCAGACCGTCAAGCCATTGGTGCGTTGGAAGTCTCTGACTGAATGCATGAAGATCCGCCGATGGCCGCCGCGCGTCTTCCAGGCTTTGAGCTCTCCCTTTTCTACTAGGTCCTGTACGCTGCCGACAGACAACCCCAGCAACTTGGATGCATGCAAGGTTCCACAAACCTCAAGAATGTCGCGTGAAGGGGCCAGTGCGTTCATGTTTTGATGTTATCAAAAATTTTGACAAAATCATATAAAAATGATGATTGATGTTCTGAACTCCCCCTTCTTTGGTGGTGGTGGTGGCTCGGACTTTGATGAGAGGGGATGCGCTTTCGGCGGAACCAACGGCGCGTACCTGTACAGGCCAGGCTGTCGTGCCCTCCGTGACCGTGCCGACGTTGCTGACTTGTTGGTGGGCTGAACAGACCAAGCCCCTTGCCAAGAGATAGGACGGTTTTGACAACCTGCTTGGGATGGTGTTCAAAACCCCGGTCAAGCCCGGATGGCGTGAGCGAGTTACGACACGAACAATGGCGTCATGACCCAACAAGACCTCGGCCTGAGCCTGAGCACGCGGCGCACTCGCAAAGCCTTGTTCCTCGACGAGATGAACCTCGTGGTGCCGTGGACGGAGTTGCTGTCGTTGATTGCGCCGCACGCACCTCGTGCCAAGACCGGACGCCCGCCGTTTGAGCTGGTGACGATGCTGCGCATTCATTTCTTGCAGTGGTTCGGCCTGAGCGACCTGGCCATGGAAGAAGCCATGTTCGAGACCACGCTGTACCGCGAGTTCGCGGGACTGTCCAGCGTCCAGCGCATCCCCGACCGGGTCAGCATCCTGCGCTTTCGCCACCTGCTCAAAGAACACCAGTTGGCCCCGCAGATGCTGGCCGCGGTCAACGCCACCCTGGCCGACAAAGGCTTGATGCTCAGACAAGGCACAGTGGTGGACGCCACCTTGATTGCCGCGCCCAGTTCGACCAAGAACAAGGATGGTGAGCGCGACCCCGAAATGCACCAGACCAAGAAGGGCAAGCAGTGGCATTTCGGCATGAAATGCCGCATCGGCGTGGACGCTGACTCTGGCCTGGTGCACACGGTGGTGGGCACAGCAGCGAACGTCAACGATGTGACGCAGGCCAGTGCGCTCGTGCACGGTGAGGAAACAGATGTGTTCGCCGATGCGGGCTATCAGGGTGTGGCCAAGCGAGAAGAGGTCAAAGACATCAAGGCCAACTGGCATGTGGCCATGCGACCGGGCAAACGCCGCGCGTTGGACAAGGGCAGTCCCATGGGCGCGGTTCTCGAACAGCTTGAACACGTCAAGGCCCGAATCCGCGCCAAGGTGGAACACCCGTTCCGGGTCATCAAACGCCAGTTCGGCCACATGAAAGTGCGCTATCGAGGACTGGCCAAAAACACGGACCAGTTACACACGCTGTTTGCACTGAGCAATCTTTGGATGGCGCGATGCCGACTGTTGCAAGGGCTGCAGGCATGAGTGCGTCCGCAAGCAGCCCAGGGGCCGCCGCCGGCCAGAAAAAAGCCTGCGAAAACGCAGAAATTGCGTCGAATTCGCCTGTTCCAGGTCGCGCTGTTTCATGTCGTGGCAACCTGCCCGCTATCGGCTGAGCCCAAACGTGTTTTGAACACCATCCCTAAAGGACTGATTGGCGAGCTTGCTAAGCAATTGCAGCGCCTGCAACCAGCTGCTGCTCACACATCAGAAAAGAATCGATGGCAAGTCCAGCAGTTTTTCCCTCTGGGTGGGGAAAGTCAATAAATTAATGGGGTGACTTGCGCGATTTTGGATCGCCTGATTCATGCTGCAATCTGTTGCAGTGACTCGATAAGTGAGTCGCTGCTTTTGATTGGCGTAACCAATGGCATTGAGGAATTAACCGGGTGACTGATAGTTATCATGATGCCGGCGTTCAGCAATTTTTGGGTGCTTTGGTTTAGTTGATTTTGTTCAATTCTCCTCAGCATTTGCAAATCATCAATCACGATCGCGACTTTTGAGTCTGTCAATACGTCCTCCGCATGATCGGCCAAGAGCTTGATGAGTTGGTCTGCTGGCATGCTCAATGAGTCGACCTTTAGTTTGGACTTGAGGGTCATTTTGTGATAGGGGAAAAATGGACCACACCCCAACGAATTTGCAATCGCTCGCTCAATTCGGACGCGGTTGACGATGTGGTTGTCCGATGTGTTGTTTCCGACGATGTGTGACATGAGTATGTAGTACCGTCTGGCGCCAATGGTTTTTGGCTGCCAAGATGGGGCATGGGTTTTTGTAATTGAACCGTGCCTTGATTTCTCGTGCTCAAATCGCTGAAAATTGGTGCGTGATTGGTTTGATTTGCCAATTTGACTGAACATGGATACTGCCGGAATGTTGGAAGAATTCTGTCCGCCACGGGCGCGTGCCGAAGTCTGTCGCCGCAGAGTTGCCGATTGAAATATGGTGCGGGGGGTGTCGCTTCGACTTATCTGAGTGCGGGTCAGTTGCTGGCAGGCTGGGGCAAGTTGCTTGATACTGATTGAAAATCTTTTAAACTGATTATCATCATAAATAACAAATTTATCAAGCAGAAAGTGCGTGGAGTCGCAGTGTTCCCCCGCGCTGTTGGCTTGCACTCGGTTGCGCCGCTTCCCAGCCACGAATGGGCGCCTGTTCCTGAAGACTGGGGCTCATCACATGTGATGCGTGCTCGTTCAGGTCGCACGGACCAAGGCTTTAGAAACCGAGCTGCTCGGCGTCGTCAAAGCAGGGGAAAAGGCCCGGTTGTAGTGAGTCGCCCCTGAAGAACCCTCAGAACCCGCATGAACACTGGCCCGCTGGGGTGACCTCGGGAGCGCAGAACTCCCAGTTTGATTTTCAATAGGGGCTGTTTTCTGGGAGTTCTGCCGTGATGTTTGCCTGCCCCGCCACCGACGATTTCTTTCGCTCGCGCATCGACCACATGATCGACCTGCGCCATCCGCTGGCGGTGCTGGCCTCGCGCATGCCCTGGCAGGAGATTGAGGCGCGGGTGGCCCAGGTTTTCTCCCGCAAGGGGCGCGCCGGTGTGGCCATGCCGGACCTGGACCTCTTTGGTGAACAGGTGCAGCGCGTGGCGGTGGCCAGCAACGCCGGGCGGCCGCGCGTGCCGCTGCGCATCATGATCGCGCTGCTGTACCTCAAGCACGCGTTCAACGAGTCCGACGAGGACGTCGTCGAGCGCTGGGGCGAGACACCGACCTGGCAGTTCTTCTCGGGCCAGGCGTACTTTGAGCACCACCGCCCGTGCGACGCCACCACCCTGGTCAAGTTCCGCCAGTTGCTGGGCGAAGAAGGCTTGGAAGAGCTGCTGGCGCAGACCATCAACGTGGCCGTCGAGCTCAAGCTGATCAAGGCGCAGGAGCTCAGCCGCGTGATCGTTGACAGCACGGTGCAGCACAAGGCCATTGCCCACCCCACCGACAGCCGTTTGCTGGAGAAGGCACGCGCCAAGCTGGTGGAGGCGGCCAAGGAGGCGGGCATCGATCGGAAGCAGACGTTTGCCAAGGAGGGCAAAGAACTCGGGCGCAAAGCCGGCCGCTATGCCCACGCCCGTCAGTACAAGCGCATGCGCCGGGCCATCAAGCGTCAGCGCACCATCGTCGGGCGACTGCAGCGCGAGGTCGAGCGCAAGGCCAGCGCCATCGGGGCGGCCGTGCGGCAGGCGCTGCGTGAGACCTTGAACAAAGCCCGGCGCATCGTGGACCAGAGCGGCCAGCGCAAAGCAGTGGACGGACAGCGCAAGCTCTACGCCTGGCATACGCCCGAGGTGGACTGCATCAGCAAGGGCAAGGCCCGAACACCCTACGAGTTCGGCGTGAAGGTGGGCATTGCCAGCACACTGAACGGCAACCTGATCGTGGGCGCCCGGGCGTTCCACGGCAATCCGTACGACGGGCACACGCTGGGCGAGCAACTGGAGCAGGCCACGATCCTGATGCAGGACAGAGCGGTCAAGCCCGCGACGGCGTTCGTGGATCTGGGCTATCGGGGCGTGGATGCGGACAACCCGGATGTGCACATCGTGCACCGGGGCAAGACCAAACGGATCAGCGCGCAGGAGCGACGCCAGCTCAGGCGGCGCCAGGCGATCGAACCGATCATCGGCCACCTCAAGGCCGATCACCGCATGGACCGCTGCCACCTCAAGGGCGAAACCGGCGACCGGCTGCACGCGGTGCTGTGCGCTGCGGGCTACAACATCCGCTGGCTGCTGCGCATGATTGCCAAGAAGGGACTCACCTTCTTGCAGCGGCTTTATTTGCGCCTGTGCACGATGGCGAGCGTGTCGCCGAACTGGGGTTTGGCGTTGCGCTCGTGGCCGATGTCGGCATCACGCACAGCGTCAACCGCCGCTTCCGCCTGAAATGAATAAATCAGGGCTGACTCAGTATGAGTGCCTGTTTTTTGGGCAGGTAATCTGCGCGCGTTTGTCGACTAGGCTTTATGTTGTTCGTTCACGAGATGTCCACAGACTTACCCACTGATGGTGGGGATTGTCTGGGCCGACGCGAACGTCGACATCTGGAAATGAATTTCCTTCGGTTTCCCCGAACCAGTCGAAAGTAGAAAATTCCACCACTTTGCACTAAATCGCCAGTTGCCCCAGGGCGTCCGCTGCTCGCTCTCTCAGTAGGTGGCCATAGTGTTTTTCGATCATCGCCAGTGATGTACCGGCAAGGGCTGCAACGGTGAGGGTGTCTAGCCCGTGCAGGCTCAACAGATCGGTGATGGTGCTGTGCCGCAGGGTGTACGCCGTCACGCCGTCCTGCAGCTTGGCAGCCTTTACAGCCGCCTTGAGCGGATACTTCCAAGCGTCTTTGTCCCATGCCTTCCCATTGGCTTGACCGAAGATGGGGGCCTTTGGTGTCTTGTCTTTGCAGGCATGCGCGAAGAGCGTAGCCGTTGATTGGGGCAGCTTGATCCGACGGGCTTGGCCCGACTTGTCTACCCCGATGCTCAACTCGGCGGTTTTTGGCTGGAAGTCCCCTGTGGTCAAGGCGGCCACGGCGCCGGGTCTCAACGGCAGGTTGCACAAGGCGCGAAGGAATGGTGCCAAGTCTGACTGTGCGTGTGCAATCAACTGCTTCCGGGCTTCTCGGTCGATGTACACGTTTCGACGTTTGTCGGCGTTTTGCAGTGGCGCCAATGCATCTTTCCAGGCGCTGTCACTGGTGGCCATCTTGTCCTTGACGGCCAAGTTCAATGCCGCCCGTAAGGTGGCCATATCGCGATTTACAGATGATGGACTGCGTTTCTTGATGCTGACCTGCTTGTCCTGACGAATAGCTGGCGTCGATTCCAGCCGTTTGCGCCACCCCTTCACGTCTGAGTGTTTGAGCTTGAGCAATTCGATGCTGGAGAACTTGGCGTCGCTGAACACCCAACGGTTGAACCGGCCCTGGGCATCCTTGCGAGTGGCTTCGCCCACGTTTGCAAGATAGCTGCGGCAAGCATCTGCCACGGTTTCGCCTTTGCTGCGACCGCCGGCCCCCATATGGCCGAACCACTTTTCGGCGGCTGTACGCGCCATGTCGAAGCGCTCGCTGGGAGAAACATCCTCAAAGCTGCCAAGCGAGTGAAGGTGCTGCTTGCCGTTCTCATCCCTAAACCTGGCCACCCATGCGCCCACCGATGCGGTGGAGACTTTCCGGAAACCCAGGTAGCAGCCACGGCGGAGTTGTTGCCAGTAAGGGGCGTGTCTGGCCTTGAGGGCGTCCCGATTTTTGACTGTGGAGAGGGCCGGCATGAGTTGGTGTCCAAAAAGTGTCCAAAACCTGTTTGGATTTTATGGGACGTCTTCACACTCTGTACATAGACAAACTCAGTCCAAAAAAGTCCAAAAAAGTCCACATTCCCTGCCTTCACACGGCAGGGGTCGCAGGTTCGAACCCTGCACCGCCCACCAAAACGGCAAGTCATCCACACTTGCATACAAAAAGCCCACCAACCGGTGGGCTTTTTTGTTTCTGCCGCTCCCAAGCTGAGCCAAAGAATTGAAGGTCGAGTTCTTTTCTCCGGAGCAACGGCTGGCTCGGATGATTTTTCGGCGATCCCAACGGTTGGTGCCATTGACGGAGGTGAGTGACCTCGATCTCCGATGTGTCCGATGTCGGCCCTGTCGAGCTGGCATGTCGGTCTTGAGCGGATTTGTGATCGCGAGGGATTGCCGTTGCGGCAAGTGATCGGAAAGTTGTTGCGACACCGCAGCGACCGCGCGGACGAACGGTCCATCCACAGCGATCCTCAAGCCCACTCCTTTTGAGGGGATCGGCGTCGTCGCAACAGCTGTACCGACTGGGCGGATCGCTGGTTGGGGGGGCGCTGCCACAACACGGGTGAGAGGCGCCGCGCACCAAAGACCACGTAACCCGTGGGTTGAGAACCTCACGCGACCGGGGGGCAGGGTCCCCTGTGCGTGGCTCGACCAGCCTCCTCTGCACGTCGTCGCACTTGTCGGTGCTGTTCGTCTCGCAGGTCGATAGGTTCACGCGAACTCAGGTGCGGAGTTCGCGTCGGCGTGCGAGTGCCAATGCGACGAGGCCCCCAAACATGAGCGGCAGGGTTCCGGGCACCGGAACGGCCCGGGCAGTCTCGATCTGGAACGAGGTGACGCCTCCTGTGACAGGGGTGACATCGAAGATCTCACTGCCGGCCGGGTCGAAGAGGATCGAGATCGAGCTTGCCGTGAACACGATCTGTGGGTCAGGAATGATGTTGCCGAAATCCGCCAGTGTGAACAGGTCGTTCGTAATGAGTGAAACACCCGTGATGGGGATGGTGAAACCAGAAAAAACGACCTCTACCCACGCGTAGTCGCCAAAACCGGTGTCGGCGGGCGTCAGCGTCAGGATATTCGTGGTGCCGTCGATATCGGCCGCAATTCCTCCGCCGCAGGCACCAACATTCGTGTCGTTGGTGGCCCCGACCTCAACCCCGGCACCGATTGCAACACCGAGATTCTGGTAGGTCTGACACTCGCTTTCGTAGGCGCTGCTGCCGATGCCGTGGCGCACGGTCGCATCGACGACCTGGCCGGTCAACGTGGTGGCAGCAGCCATGCCAGCCCAGAAGGAACAGCTCGCGACGGCAGCGATCAGCAGTGGCTTCATCTGAATTCTCCTGAGTTGTGGGTTCGGATAAGCCCGAACGGCTCGTGGTGCGACAAGCAATCTCCGAACCAGAATGGACTGCCCTTCATATTTCTGTTGGTGTTCATGCACTTACCGCATTCCACCGCGAGACTGGGCGCAGTAGTCCGGGCCCATGTGTAAAAAGCGTCGTCATGCGCGGCAACCTACGTCGCGGTCTGCCGCGAAGTTTCCGAGGAACCACTGCAACGGTTCTTGCGGGTCCCGCACGACCCGCTGGGGTCTTCAGGGTGTTGCGCGCCGGCCCTGACGACTTCTTGCGTCAGCGCGATGCCGGTGGGCAGATCGGAACCAAGAGGCGATGCCATCACCCACGGACTGGTGCTCGCAGGACGGTAAGGCCGGCGCGCTGAGTTCCTCTGCGAGTGCGTCCACCCGTACCTGAGTGGCCCGACGTTCCGGTTCGAGGCTGGGGTCTTGGATGGCGGCGTCCATGCCCAGCAGCCCATCCGCGGCCGTGAGCTGTGCCGGCCGTTCGCTCATTTCGTCCGGTCGCGGCCCATCGGGACGGCACGGATCCACCGCCGACATCGCGGCGTCATCCATGACGTTCGCATCCAGCTGAACCCAGAAGGAGTCCACTGGGACAACTCGGCGATGAAGCGCTTCGGCTGTGATGAGCCTGAGCGTGCAAACAACAAAGACCACCCATCGGTGGGCTTTGTTGTTTCCGGACCCCGGCGTTGTCGGCGGGGATGCCGCAGGTCAGTCCTGTTTTGGGGGCGCTACAGCAGCAGCGGCAGCGGCCGCGCGCAGCTTGTCCTTCTTGCTCGGGCGCTTGCCCTTGATGCCACCGCCCGCCGGGCCAGCGGGTGCTGCCACATCGATGGGCTCAAACCCCGGCAGCTGCTCCAGCGGCAGGCTCAGGCCCTGGCGCTTCTCGATCAGCCGCCAATGGGCTTCGGTGTCGGCGCTCACAAAGCTCACCGCCAGGCCGCTCTCGCCCGCGCGGCCGGTGCGGCCGATGCGGTGCACGTAGTCCACCGCCGAGCGCGGCAGGTCGTAGTTCACCACCACCGGCAGTTGCGCGATGTCGATGCCGCGCGCCGCCAGGTCGGTGGTGACCACCACGTCCCAGCGCTTTTCCTTGAATTCCTGCAGTGCCTGCTTGCGCGCGCCCTGGCTCAGCCCGCCGTGGAACGAGGTGGCGTACAGGTCGCCGTGGTGCAGCTTGCTGGCCACGCGTTCGGCGCTGTACTGCGTGGCCACGAACACGAGCACGCGTTCCCAGCCGTTGTCCTGGATGAGCTGGCGCAGCAGCTGGGTGCGGCGGCCCGCGTCCACCGCAATGGCACGTTGCAGCACCACGGCCTCGGCCTGCGCCGGGGCGGGCACGTCCACGCGCTGCGGGTCGCGCAGCAGACCGCCGGCCAGTGCTTCCACCGCGGGCGGGAAGGTGGCCGAGAAGAACAGGTTTTGCCGCTGCGCGGGCAGCAAGGCGAGCACGCGGTCCAGTTCGTCGGCAAAGCCCAGGTCGAGCAGGCGGTCGGCTTCGTCCAGCACCAGCAGTTCCACCGCCGAGAGGCGCAGCGCGTTGTGTTCCACCAGGTCGAGCAGGCGCCCGGGCGTGGCCACCACCACATCGGCGCCGCCGCGCAGCGCCATCAGTTGCGGGTTGATGGACACGCCACCGAACGCCACGGCCACGCGCGGCCGCGAAGGCAGCTGTTGCGCCAGGCTGCGCAGCACCTCGCCCACCTGGGCGGCCAGCTCGCGCGTGGGCACCAGCACCAGTGCGCGCACGCGCCTGGGGGTGTGTACCGCACCGGTCTGCAGGTGCTGCAACAGGGGCAGGGCGAAGGCCGCGGTCTTGCCGGAGCCGGTCTGTGCGGTGGCCAGCAGGTCGGCCCCGCGCAGCACCACCGGGATGGCCTGCTGCTGGATCGGTGTCGGCGAGGCGAAGCCCTGGTCGGCGGCGGCTTGCGCCAGGGTGGGGAGGAGTCCGAGGGCGGAAAACGTGGAGAGGTGCATGTGCCCCGATTGTCGCCGCTGGGGCCGTGCGCGCGGGGCGCGCTACGATGCCGGCCCATGAAACACAAGCTCTCCAGCGGTGGTCTGGTGTATTCCACCGAGTTGGGCCGCATGTGCCCGGGCTGCCGGCAGCCGGTGGCCCAGTGCACCTGCGGTCAAAAGTCCGTGCCGCAAGGCGATGGCACGGTGCGCGTGTCGCGCGAAACCCAGGGTCGCGGTGGCAAGGCGGTGACCGTGGTCAAAGGCGTGCTGCTGGACGCCAGCGCGCTCGTCGTGTTGGGCAAGCAGCTCAAGGCCGCTTGCGGCACGGGCGGCACGGTCAAGGATGGGGTGATCGAGATCCAGGGCGATCACGTCGAGCGCGTGATGGCCGCCCTGCAGGCCCAGGGCCACAAGGTCAAGCGCGCGGGCGGCTGAGGCCGGGTGGTCCGGGCCGCCGGTCACAGCTCGCCGGCCGCCATCAGCGACAGCACATCGGGCTGCAGCAGCTCGTCCAGCGCCGGGTCGGGTTGTGCCCAGGGTTTGACCAGTAGCAGCGCGGCCAGCCCGAGCGCCAGCAGGGCGCCCCCGAGCAGCGCCGGGTGCTGGCGCCAGCCGGCCTGCAGCACGGCCAGTGGCCCGCGGTGTTGCGGCTGGCCCGCGGTGCGCTGGCGCCAATGCCCGATGGCGCGGGATTCCAGCGCCTCCAGGCCATCGGACGGCGTCTGGGCCAGGCCTTCGCGCAGGCGTTCGCGCAGCCGCTGATCGTCGGGGCTGTGGCGGTTGGGGGTGGGGGCATTCATGGCGTGTGCTCCTGGAGCTGTTGCCGCAGCGCGGCCTTGGCCCTGTGCAGCAGTTGGTGCGCGGCGTTGCGTTCGAGTTCCATGGACCGGGCGATGTCGGCCACATCGGCGTCGGCATAGGCCCACATGGCCAGGGCCATGCGCTGGCGGGCCGGCAGGCGGGCCATGGCGGCTTGCAGTTGCGCGGTGCTGGAAGCGGGCAGCTCGTCGGCCTCGGGGGCGTGGGTGGTCTGCTGGGCGTCGGACAGTTCGGTCAGCTGTTCGGGGTCGGTGCTGAGTTCGCGGCGCCGCACCAGCCAGCTTTTGCAGCGGTTGATGACGATGGTGTTGAAGAAGGTGGCGAGCGTCGCCCCGTGCGCATCGCTGGGGCGGCTGCTCCACAGGCGCAGAAAGGCTTCCTGCACCGCGTCTTCGGCGTCTTCGCGCTTGGCCAGCAGCTGCAGGGCCAGGCCGTGGGCCTGCGGTGTGAGCTGGTGCACCAGGCGGGTGGCGCTGGCTTCGTCGCCCGTGCAGGCCGCGTGCCAGAGCGTCCAGTCGTCGCTGCGGATGGCGGCGCGCCCGGGTGGCAACAGCGCACGGCCCACCCAGCGGCCCAGCTGGCCCAGCGATGCGCCCAGGGCGCCGGTGGCGGTGGGCGGGCTCATGGCTGGGGGCTCATTCGGCCTGGAGCTTTTCACGCAAGGCCTTGCGCTCGGCGGGGCTGAGCTTGTCCAGCATCTCGCGGCGCTGTCGCAGCAGTTCGCGGCGCTCTTCCGGCGTCATGGCTTTGACCTGCTGGCGGCGCTCGTCGGCCAGGCGCTGCTTTTCTTCGGGACTGAGCTGGCGCCAGCGCTGACGGGTGCTGTCGATGAGGGCCTGCCGCTCGCTCGGGGACAGGTTTTCGATCTGCTGGCGCAGCTGTTGGCGGAAGGCCTTGCGCTCTTGCGGTGTCGCCTGCTTGAGCTGCTGTTTCAGTTCGGCTTTGCGCTGGGCCTGCTGTGCGGGCGTCAGGCGGGCCCAGTCTTGTGCGTCGGGCGGCACCACGGGGGCGGCCTGGGCGCCAACACTGGCCAGCAGCACCCAGCCGGCCAGCCAGGGGACCAGTCGGTGGCGAAAGGGGGATGGTGCGGGGGATGTCATGGAGGGTGGGGCCGTGCACGGTTGGGGTCTTGCCCGTTTGAACCCCGCAACGGGCCGGCGCTTACGCCAAACCCGTGCGATCCGGTCGGATTTTCACCCAAGCCCGTAAACCGCGGGGTGGTTGACCGGTTCAACGGGGGCGTGGACCAACCGGCCACCGCAACCGTTCCCACCCACAAGGAAACCACCATGACCTCCTGGATCAAGACCCTCTCCGCTGTCACCTTCACCGCCGCCGGCCTCGGCCTGTTCGCCGGCACCGCGCTGGCGCAAGGCACCCCCCGCCTGGCCGACCGCCAGCAACAGCGCGTGGACCATCGGCAGGACCGCCAGTCCGACCGCATCACGCAGGGCGCGGCGTCGGGCCAGCTCACGGTGCGCGAGCAGGCGAGGCTGGAGAAGCAGCAACGCCACATCAACCGCCTGGAACGCCACACCGAAGCCGACGGCCAGGTGACCGCGAAGGAAGCGCTGCGCATGGAAAAGGCGCAGGACCACGCCAGTCACAAGATCTACCGCCAGAAGCACGACGCCCAGCAGCGCGGCGGCTGAGGCGGTCGGAGCGCTGATCAGCGCGCCAGCCACAGCCGCAGGCGCAGGCCCCAGCCGCTGGTCAGGCCCACGGTGGGCCAGCGCAGGTCGCCCTGCGGCGTGATGACGGCGAACGCCGGCACCGCGCCAAAGCCCAGCGCCCGGCTCAGCTGTGCACGCGGGTCCACCAGCGTGTGCCAGGCCAGGCTGCGCGCCTGCAGGTAGCGGGCCACCTGGTCGGGCGGGCCCGACTGCATGGCCACGGTGAGGATGGGGTGGTCAGCGCTCAGACCGTCCACCGTGCCCTGGATCGTCTGGCAGATCGGGCACCAGTCGGCCCACACGTACAGGCCCACGTTCTGACCCGGGTGGGCCTGCTGCAGCCGGGCCAGTTCGGCGCGCAGGCTGCTCTGGCGCAGGGTGCCGGTGGCGTCCCGCACGGGCAGGGACGCGTCCAGCGCCGCTGCGGGCAAGGGGCCGCCGGCCACGTGCCGCGTCTGCCACCCTTGCACGGCCAGCAGCACGGCGGCGAACAGCGCCACCGTGCCCAGGTGGCGTCGCCAGTCGCGCCGCAGGCCGGCGGCCCAGCGGCGCAGGCGCTCGTTCATGCGGCCTTGAAGACGTCGAGCAGGCGGTCCAGCCCGCCTTCGTTGATGGCCACCATGGCCTGCGCGCGCACGGCGGGCTTGGCGTGGTAGGCCACCGACAGGCCGGCCACCCCCATCATGGGCAGGTCGTTGGCGCCGTCGCCCATGGCGATGCACTGGCCCGGTTCGATGTCCAGCAGCGAGGCCACTTCCAGCAGGGTGCGGCGCTTTTCCGCGCCGTCGCAGATGTCGCCCCAGGGCTGGTCGACCATGCGGCCGGTCAACTGGCCGCAGTTGGGGCCGCTTTCCACTTCCAGCACGTTGGCGCGCACGAAGTCGATGCCCAGCGTGTCGCGCACGCGGTGGGCGAAGAAGGTGAAACCGCCCGAGACCAGCAGCACCTTCAGGCCGGCGGCCTTGCAGGCGCGCACCAGCTCTGCCGCGCCGGGGTTGATGCGCAGGCGCTCGGTGTAGACGCGTTCCATGTCGGCCACGGTCACGCCCCTGAGCAGGGTCACGCGCTGGCGCAGGCTGTCCTTGTAGTCGGTGATCTCGCCGCGCATGGCGGCTTCGGTGATGGCCGCCACCTCGGTCTTGCGGCCCACCGCGTCGGCGATTTCGTCCACACACTCGATGCTGATGAGCGTGGAATCCATGTCGAACGCGATGAGCTTGAAGTCCTTCAGGTTGAGCGGAGCTGTGAAGCCTTGGATGGTCAGGCCGGGGGCGAAGTCGGTGGGTGCGGTCATCCCGGAATTATCGCGGGAGCCGGACAGCGTCCCCGCTCAGGGCTGGGTCGCAGGCAGCACTTTGGAGAGGGTGCCGATCTGCTTGCGCAGGTCGCCGCCCACCAGGTCGGCCACCGACTGCTGGTCGCTGGTGACGGTCAGGCCCTGGGCCTGCAACTGGGCCTTGAGGTCGTCGGGGCTGGTGCCGGCGACCTGGGCCAGCACGGCGATGGGCGCCCGGGCCAGGGCGCGGACCGGGGGCGCAAAGCCGGGTTCGCCACCTGCGCCGCCCGCGGGAATGAAGCTCAGCAACAGCACCGCGGCAAACACGCCCATGACCAGCTTGCCGGGGGTTTGCGTGAAGTAGCGTTTGAAGGCCGGCATGTTCAGCAGCACGTGCAGCGTGACGCCGATCACCATGGCCCAGCTCAGCCACTCGTGTGCGGTCTTGTTCAGCCCGCTGTCGAGGTGGAAGAACATCAGCACGCCGGTGACGGCCGACAGGAAAAAGGCGCCGATCACCAGCGGGGTGATCCAGGGGCGGTGGGGGTTGAGGTTCACAGTGCGTCCTCCGGTTCTTGTTGCGATGCAACAAGTTTCCCGCGGCGCCATGAAGAAACCCCGACCGCTGTGTGAACGCCGGGTAAACCCCGGCCGGTACCGATCAGGATGGGATGGGGATCAGGCGGCGCCGGCCGGCTCCGCAGCCTTGAGCGGCTGGCCGAGCGCGCGCAACACGTCGCGCACCAGCTGCACCCGGTCTTTCACCTCGGGCAGCGCGCGTTCGATGCGCAGCTTCTCGTTGCCGGCCAGCTTGATGTGCTTGTTCTTCTGGATCAGCTCGATGATGCGCATCGGCTCAATCGGCGGGTTGGGCCGGAAGGTGATGTTGATGACACCGGGTGCCGCATCGACCTTGACCACGCCGTAGGGCGCCGAGAGCACACGCAGGCGGTGCACGTCGATCAGGGTCTGGGTCTGGGCGGGCAGCTTGCCGAAGCGGTCCACGATTTCTTCGAGCAGTCCGTCGACCTGGTCGGTGGTCTTGGCCGTGGCCAGCTTCTTGTAGAACGACAGCCGCAGGTGCACGTCGCCGCAGTAGTCGTTGGGCAGCAGGGCGGGGGCGTGCAGGTTGATGTCGGTGGTGACCGACAGGGGCGAGAGAAGGTCGGGTTCGCGCCCGGCCTTGAGCGCCTTCACGGCCTCGCTCAGCATCTCGTTGTAGAGCTGGAAGCCGACTTCCAGCATGTTGCCGCTCTGGTTTTCGCCCAGCACCTCGCCGGCACCGCGGATTTCCAGGTCGTGCATCGCGAGGTAGAAGCCCGATCCCAGTTCCTCCATCTGCTGGATCGCGTCCAGCCGCTGGGCGGCCTGCTTGGTCAGGCCCTCGATTTCGGGCACCAGCAGGTAGGCGTAGGCCTGGTGGTGGCTGCGGCCGACACGGCCGCGCAGCTGGTGCAGCTGCGCCAGGCCGAACTTGTCGGCCCGGCTCATCACGATGGTGTTGGCCGTGGGCACGTCGATGCCGGTCTCGATGATGGTCGAGCACAGCAGCAGGTTGTAGCGCTGGGCCACGAAGTCGCGCATCACGCGTTCGAGGTCGCGCTCGGGCATCTGGCCGTGGGCAATCGCGATGCGCGCCTCGGGCAGGATTTCTTCCAGCTTCTGGCGTCGGTTCTCGATCGTCTCGACCTCGTTGTGCAGGAAGTAGACCTGGCCGCCGCGCTTCAATTCGCGCAGCACGGCTTCGCGGATCACGCCGTTGCCCTCGTTGCGCACAAAGGTCTTGATCGCTAGGCGGCGCTGCGGCGCGGTCGCGATCACGCTCAGGTCGCGCAGGCCTTCGAGCGCCATGCCCAGGGTGCGCGGGATCGGCGTGGCCGTCAGCGTCAGCACGTCCACCTCGGCGCGCAGCTGCTTCATCGCCTCCTTGTGGCGCACGCCGAAGCGGTGTTCCTCGTCGATGATGAGCAGGCCGAGGTCCTTGAACTTCGTCTTCTCGCTCAGCAGCTTGTGCGTGCCAACCACGATGTCGACGCTGCCGTCGTTGATGCCTTTCATCGCGGCGGTGATTTCTTTCTGCGAACGGAAGCGGCTCATCTCCGCCACCTTCACCGGCCATTTGGCGAAGCGGTCCACCAGGGTCTGGTAGTGCTGCTCGGCCAGCAGCGTGGTGGGCGCGAGAAAGGCGACCTGTTTGCCGCCGGTGATGGCGACGAAGGCGGCTCGCAGCGCGACCTCGGTCTTGCCGAAGCCGACGTCGCCACAGACCAGGCGGTCCATCGGCTGCGGGCTGATCATGTCCTGGATCACGGCGTGGATCGCGGCCTTCTGGTCGGCGGTTTCGTCGAAGCCGAAGTCGTTGGCGAAGATTTCGTAGTCCTGCGCGCTGAAGCGGAAGGCGTGGCCCTGGCGCGCGGCGCGGCGGGCGTAGATGTTCAGCAGCTCGGCGGCGGCGTCGCGCACCTGCTCGGCCGCGCGGCGCTTGGCCTTTTCCCACTGGCCGCTGCCCAGCTTGTGCATCGGCGCTTCGTCGGCGCTGACCCCGGTGTAGCGGCCGATCAGGCTGAGCTGGCTCACAGGCACATACAACACGGCCTTGTCGGCGTATTCCAGGTGCAGAAATTCCTGCAGCGCGGGCGTGCCGTCGGGGTTCTTGTCGCCCATGTCCAGGTTCACGAGCCCGCGGTAACGGCCGATGCCGTGTGCGCTGTGCACCACCGGGTCGCCCACGTTGAGCTCGCTCAGGTCCTTGATCAGCGCGTCGACGTCGCTGACCTGTTCCTGCTTCTTCTTGCGCCGCGTGGTCGGGCCGGCGGCGAAGAGTTCGGTCTCGGTGACGAAGTCGATGCCATGTTCCAGCGAACTGAAGCCGACCGTCAGCACCGAAGTGGCGATGCCGACCGGCTCGTCGCTGGTCTGGAACTCGGCCAGCGAATCAAAGGCTGGCGGGTTCAGGCCGCTGGCGCGCAGGAAGTCCAGCAGGCTCTCGCGCCGGCCATCGCTTTCGGCCAGCAGCAGCACGCGGTGCGCGGTGTTGCGGATGTGGCCCTGCAGCCGCGCCAGCGGGTCTTCGGCGCCGCGCACCACCGACAGGTCGCCCAGCTTCTGGGCGAAGGCGTTATCGGCGATGTCCTCCACGGCGGGCCGGATGGCGAGCTGGGAGTGGCTGTTGGCCTGGGCGTAGAACTGCTCCATCGACAGGAACAGGCTCTCGGGCGGCAGGGCGGGGCGGTCCGGATCGCCCTTGACCAGGCGGTAGCGGTCCTGCGTGTCCTGCCAGAAACGCTGGAAGGCCGGTTCCAGGTCGCCGTGCAGCACGACGGTGGCCTGTTCGCCGAGGTAGTCGAAGACGGTGGCGGTCTCTTCAAAGAACAGCGGCAGGTAGTACTCGATGCCTGCCGTGGCGACGCCGTTGCCGATGTCTTTGTAGATACGGCTCTTGGTCGGGTCGCCTTCGAGCAGTTCGCGCCAGCGGCTGCGAAAGCGCGCGCGCGCTGCCTCGTCCATCGGGAACTCGCGGCCGGGCAGCAAGCGAATTTCGGGCACCGGGTAGAGGCTGCGCTGGCTGTCGGGGTCGAAGGTGCGGATCGAGTCGATCTCGTCGTCGAACAGGTCGACGCGGTAGGGCACTTGCGAACCCATGGGGAAGAGGTCGATCAGGCCGCCGCGCACCGCGTATTCGCCCGGGCTCACCACCTGGGTGACGTGGTTGTAGCCCGCCAGCGTCAGCTGTCCTTTGAGTTTGGCCTCGTCAAGCTTCTGCTTGACCTTGAACTGGAAGGTGTAGCCCGCCAGGAAGGACGGCGGCGCCAGCCGGTACAGCGCGGTCGTGGCGGGCACCAGCACCACGTCGGCGCCGGTGTCCTTGTCGTGCTGCTGGATGCGCCACAGCGTGGCCAGCCGTTCGCTGATCAGGTCCTGGTGCGGCGAGAAGCTGTCGTAGGGCAGGGTTTCCCAGTCGGGGAACAGGGCGCAGCGCAGTTCGGGCGCGAAGAACGCCATCTCGTCCATCAGGCGCTGCGCGTCGGTGGCGTCGGCGGTGACGATGGCCGTGGGCCGGCCAGCAGCCTTTTCCCGCGCCGCCAGCTGCGCGAGCAGCAGCGAATCGGCCGCACCGGCGGGGCGGGGCAGGTGGAAGCGGTGGCCGGGTTTGAGCTTGGGCAGGTCCATGGGCGCGGTGCGTTCGGCGTTGGGGATGGCGGGGGCCATGACGAACACCCCCCAACCGGTTCGGCAGGGGGGTGCATGCGGTCGGATTCTAGAATGCGCGCTTGCTTATGCCCGACGCCCAGACCCCATCCCCCCAGAACCCGCCGGCGCGCCTGTTTGCGCTGCTGCCCTGCGCCGGCACCGGCTCGCGCGCCGGCACGGCCGGCCCCAAACAGTACGAGCCCTTGCTGGGCGTGCCGCTGGTGCTGCACACGCTGGCGGCCTTCCATGCTGTGGCGCGCGTCGAACAGGTGCTGGTGGTGGTGTCGCCGGGCGACCGCTTCCTGAGTGTGGACGACCCGCAAACCCGGCTGGCGCATTGCGGCGGCGCCACGCGGGCACAGAGCGTGTTCAACGGGCTGCAGGCCCTGCTGGACCGCGGTGCCAGCGCGCAAGACTGGGTGCTGGTGCACGATGCCGCGCGCTGTCTGGTCGCGCCTGCGCAGATCGATGCGCTGATCGACGCCTGTCTGGACGATGCGGTCGGCGGCCTGCTGGCGCTCAAGCTGCCCGACACGCTCAAGGCCGAGACCGGTGGCCGTGTGTCGGCGACGGTGGACCGAAGCGACAAATGGCTGGCCCAGACGCCGCAGATGTTCCGCATCGGGGCGCTGCAGGCGGCGCTGGCCGCTCGCGCCGCCACCGGATTTGACGGCATCACCGACGAAGCCAGCGCCATGGAACTGGCCGGGCAGGCGCCGCGCCTGGTGCCGGGCAGCGCGCAGAACTTCAAAGTCACCTACCCCGAAGACTTCGCGCTGGCCGAAGCCATTCTGAAAGCCCGTTCATGACGCACCCGACCATTCCCTTTCGCATCGGTGAGGGCTGGGACGTGCACGCCCTGGTGCCTGGCCGCCCGCTGATCATTGGCGGGGTCACCGTGCCGCACAGCATGGGCCTGCTGGGCCATTCGGACGCCGACGTGCTGCTGCACGCCATCACCGACGCGCTGCTCGGCGCCGCGGCGCTGGGCGACATCGGCCGGCACTTCCCCGACACCGATGCCCGCTTCAAAGGGGCGGACTCCAGCGTGCTGCTGGCGGAAGTCGCGCGCCGCGTGCGCGAGGCCGGTTACGAGATCGGCAACGTGGACAGCACCGTGATCGCCCAGGCGCCCAAGCTGGCGCCGCACATCCCGGCCATGGTGGCGTCCATCGCCCGCAGCCTGGGCCTGGCGCCGGACCAGGTGAACGTGAAGGCCAAGACGGCCGAGAAGCTGGGTCCGGTCGGGCAGGGCCTGTCGATCGAGGCGCGCGCCGCCGCGTTGCTGGTGCGGCGCGCCTGAACCTGCCCGGGCTCAGAGGCTGGGAGGGAATGGGGCGTGCCCGAAAGGGCGTCCCGAAGCACGGCCGGCAAGGCGCAAAGCACAGCCGTAGCTCGGGCTACGGCGCGCATTTGCAACGCCGCAGGCGGGGTTTTGGGGCGCCAAGGCGGGCATGACCGATTTCCTCTCAGCCTCTCAGGCCTTGGCCCGCGGCAGCTTGATGTGCGCGGACAGGCCGCCGGTGCTGCTGTTGGCCAGCGCGAAGCGGCCACCCATGCGCGAGACCGCGCGCTCGACAATGGCCAGCCCCAGTCCTGTGCCGGTGGCCGACGAGCGCGATGCGTCACCGCGGAAGAAGGGTTGTGTGAGCTGGCTGAGCATCTCGGGGCTCACGCCCGTGCCGTGGTCGCGCAGCTTGATCAGCACCCATTCGTCCTTGGCTTTGGCCGCGATGTCGATGCGCACGACGCCCGTGACCGGGTCGCGCCCGTAGCGCTGGGCGTTCTCCACCAGGTTGGCGAACACGCGCTGCAGCTCGGTCGCATCGCCCATGAGGATGGTCTCGGGCGGGATGCTGGTGGTGACGCTGGTGTTGGGGTCGAGGCTGGCCGGGAAGGTGGCCGCGTCGATCACCTGGTTCAGGCTCACCCGCTCAGGCTCCAGGTGGTCCGGGCGTGCGTAGTCGAGGAATTTGTCGATGATGGCGTTGACCTGCTCGATATCGGCCGCCATGTGTTCGCGCGCCTGCGGGTCGCTCACGCTCATCTCGGTTTCCAGCCGCAGCCGCGCCAGCGGCGTGCGCAGGTCGTGCGAAATGCCGGCCAGCATCAGGGCCCGGTCCTGCTCGATCTTGGACAGGCGCTGCGCCATGCGGTTGAAGCCGATGTTCACCTCGCGGATCTCGCTGGTGGCCACCGCCTCGCTCAGCTGGCTGGCGTTGAAGTCGCCTTCGCGCAGGCGGCTGGCCGCGAACGACAGGTTTTTCAGCGGCCGGTTGATCAGGCGCGCGATCAGCGCCGCCCCGGTCAGCGACAGCACCAGCGCCGTGCCCAGCCAGATCAGCCAGGTGGTGCCCGCCACCAGGCCCAGGCGCGAGGGATCGGTCAACAGCCAGTAGGGGTCGCCGTCGATGGAAAACCCGATCCACAGACCGGGGGTGTTGTTGACCTCACGGGCGACCACGGTGCCGGGGCCCAGGCGGGCGTACAGGCGTTCGCTCACGCTGCGGCTGAGCGAATCGGTGTCGTACAGGCGGTACTGGTCGGTGGGCTCGCGCGGCGCGATGCGCACGCTCTCTTCGTCGGCCAGGGTCTTGACCAGCGAGACCCGTGCGATGGAGTCCGAGTGCACCAGGGCCGCGCGGCTGAGGTTGACCAGGGAGGCGAGCTGCTGCGCGCTTTGCAGCACCCGCGGCTCGAACTCCAGCGCCCGAAAGGTCTGCAGCCACGCCACGATGCAACCCACCAGCAGCATGGCCAGCAGGAAGAAGGTGCGCCAGAACAGGCTCACCTCCCGCGGTGGGCGCGCGTCGAGCGGGGCCGGCACCGTTTCCAGCCCGGTGGGCTGGGTCTCAAACGGGACGCGCGACTCCTCGTTCATCAGCTGTTGCCGTCCGGCACGAAGACATAGCCCACGCCCCACACCGTTTGCAGGTAGCGCGGCGACGCGGCGTCCTCTTCGATCAGCTTGCGCAGGCGCGAGACCTGCACGTCCAGGCTGCGGTCAAACGGTTCGAATTCGCGCCCGCGGGCCAGCTGGGCCAGCTTCTCGCGCGACAGCGGCTGGCGCGGGTGGCGCACCAGGGCCTTGAGCATGGCGAATTCGCCCGTGGTCAGTGGCAGGTCTTGGCCGTCCTTGCGCAGGGTGCGCAGGCTCAGGTCGAACTCGAACGGGCCGAAGGTGACGGTCTCCGCGTCCTGCGATGGCGCACCGGGCACCTCGGTGGGCGGGCGGCGGCGCAGCACGGCGTGGATGCGGGCCAGCAGCTCTCGCGGGTTGAAGGGCTTGCCCAGGTAGTCGTCGGCACCGACTTCCAGGCCGACGATGCGGTCCACATCCTCGCTCTTGGCGGTCAGCATGATGATGGGCGTGCGGTCGCCGTTGGCGCGCAGGCGGCGGCAGATCGACAGGCCATCCTCGCCCGGCATCATCAGGTCCAGCACGATCAGGTCCACCGACTCGCGCTGCAGCACCCGGTTCAGCGCCTTGCCGTCTTCGGCCAGCATCACCTCGAAGCCTTCCTGCATCAGGTAGCGGCGCAGCAGATCGCGGATCCGCACGTCGTCGTCCACGACCAGAATCTTGTTGGGGCGGGCATTGATTTGTGGCATGGCAGCAACTCTCCGAAAATGTAACAAACTCGATTGTGGCAGCGCCAAGTGCTTGTCACGACTGGTTTTTTGTTGTCCTGACACGGTGTTACAAATGTTGCCCCAGCTCGCGCGGCGGTTACCTCGGGGCAACACACACAATGCGGGTCCGCGTCATACTTCTCATCACCATGAAGCCGTACCTGTCCGCCGGTTGCCTCTTGCTCGTTGCGCTGCCCACGTTGGGCTTGGCGCAGGGAAAGCGCGCACACCCGCTGCCAGAAGACGCGCCGGTGAGCGTGCTGCCCATCGCGGCCGAAAACGCCGAAGCGCGGAGCACCGCCTCCTTGCGCGACAGCTTGCGTCAACCTTTTGACGACGCGGACAACAAGCCCTTCCGTCTGAGCTCGCAGGAGCGCCAACGTATGCGCGAGCAACTGCGCAACCCGTCTGTTTACGAAACGACCAAAAAATAACCCATGTCGATCAAGATCCTTCCCGCTTCCCACCCGATCGCATCGCGCCGTTTCTTCTCCCGTCTTTCTCTCCTCATGGCCCTGGGCACCGCTGGCATCAGCGGCGTTGCGCTGGCCCAGGTCGCGCCCATGACCCCAGAACCCGCCAACATCGTCAACATCTCCGCCAGCGGTTTTCTGGAAGTGCCGCAAGACTGGCTCAGGATGAGCCTGAACACCACCAAGGAAGGCGCCGACGCCGCCGCTGTGCAGGCCCAGCTCAAGACGGCGCTGGACGCCGCGCTGGCGCAGGCCAAACCGGCCGCCCAGCCGCAGCAGATGGATGTGCGCACCGGCCAGTTCAGTCTGTATCCGCGCTATGGCAGCAACGGCAAGATCACCGGCTGGCAGGGTACGACCGAACTGGTGATCGAAGGACGCGATTTCGCGCGCATCAGCACCACGGCCGGCAAGATCCAGTCCCTGACCCTGGGGCATGTGGGCTTCTCGCTGTCCCGCGAGGCGCAGCAGAAGCTGGAATCCGATGTGCAGGCCCTGGCCATCGAGCGTTTCAAGGCCCGCGCCAACGATGTGGCCAAGGGCTTCGGATTCACCGCTTACACGCTGCGCGAGCTCTCCATCAGCTCGGCCGATCAGGGCGGTGGACAACCGTATCCGCGCGCCATGGCCATGCAGGCCAAAGCCGCCATGGCCGATGCGCCGGTGGCGGTGGAGCCGGGCAAGAGCACGGTCAACGTGACCGTGTCGGGCGCGATCCAGTTGCGCTGATCAGGGGGCACGCTCCAAAACGAAAGGCCCGCGATGCGGGCCTTTCGTTTGCTAGGAACGGCCGTTTATTGGGCAGTCCAGCCGCCGTCCATGTTCCAGGCCACGCCGCGCACGTTGTTGCCCGCAGGTGAACAGAAAAAGACCGCCAGCTCGCCCAGTTCTTCGGGGGTGGTGAACTGCATCGAAGGCTCTTTTTCACCCAGCAGCAGCTTCTTGGCGTCTTCGTTCGACAGGCTCATGGCCGCCGCCTTGGCGTCCACCTGTTTTTGCACCAGCGGCGTCAGCACCCAGCCTGGGCAGA
>NZ_JASJOY010000032.1:620-1049 GCF_031426985.1 Hydrogenophaga sp. | reverse complement strand
CCGGCGGCGACTACTCGGCCACGCCCAAGCTCAAGGCCATGTGCGGCTGCACCGAACACGGCCACGAGGCGGTGCGCGAAGCGATCCGCACGCCGCTGGCCGACGGCAGCAAGCTGCTGACCACCGCTGCGGTGTTCTCGCACCTGGGCTGGAAGACGCCCAACGGTTGCGCGAGCTGCCGCCCGGCGGTCAACTACTACCTGATCAGCACCTGGCCCAAGGAGGCGAAGGACGATCCGCAGAGCCGCTACATCAACGAGCGCTCGCACGCCAACATCCAGAAAGACGGCACGTACTCGGTGATCCCGCGCATGTGGGGCGGCGAGACCACGGCGGACGAACTGCGCCGCATCGCCGACGCGGTGGACAAGTACAAGATCCCGACCGTCAAGGTCACCGGCGGCCAGCGCATCGACCTGCTGGGCGTGA
>NZ_JASJOY010000032.1:0-486 GCF_031426985.1 Hydrogenophaga sp. | reverse complement strand
CTGCCCGCGCAACTGCGCCGAGGCCGGCATCAAGGACGTCGGCATCATCGGCGTGGACTCGGGCTGGGAGATGTACGTGGCCGGCAACGGCGGCATCAAGACCGAGGTGGCGCACTTCTTCGTGAAGCTCAAGACCGCCGAAGAGGTGATGGAGTACACCGGCGCCTTCATGGAGCTGTACCGCACTGAGGGCTGGTACCTCGAACGCACGGTGCACTACATCAACCGCGTGGGGCTGGACTACGTGAAGAAGCGCATCCTCGACGACGCTGCCGGCCGCAAGGCGCTGTGGGAGCGCCTGCAGTTCGCGCTCGACGGTGAACCCGATCCCTGGTTCGACTTCAAGGAAGCGGCCGTGGACACGCGCCAGTTCATCCCGCTCGTGCCCGCCTGAGGACCGTCGCCATGCAACGCCGACATCTGATGATCCTGGCCGCAGCAGCGGCCACCACCCCGGGCGTGCAGGCCCAGGTGGTGGACCTCAAC
>NZ_JASJOY010000031.1:0-20178 GCF_031426985.1 Hydrogenophaga sp. | reverse complement strand
CCGCAACACAGTTGCTTGGGGGGCAGCGACCCGCGCAGCGGCGGAGCGTGGGGGCATAGTGCCTTTCAGGCGATCTGCGCCAGCACCGGCTGCAGCACCGCCCACAGGTCCATGGCGTCGGGGCGCCGCAGCGGGCTGCGCGCCGCCACCCAGGGCAGGCCCTGGCGCTCCACCTGTTCCTGCAGCGCGGGCGTGACCTGGTCGTGCGTGCCCAGCCCCACGATGACGGGCACGTGGTGCACCTGCTGGTTGGCCGCCAGCACCCGGTCCACCAGGTGCTGGTTGCGCGCGGCGTCGTCGCTCAGCAGCAGCACCACGGCGGCGTGGTCGGGCAAAAAGGCGTGGGCCATGCCCATGGCCAGGCCCTTGCGGGCATTGGCGACCAGGCGCCAGCCGGTCTGGCCCAGGGCGGGCAGGTCCAGGTAATCGCTTTCCACGTCGCGCGCCGCGTCGGCCGCGCCGGCGAAACGGCGGCACACCAGCGGCCGTTTGAGCTGGGCGGCCAGGGTCTGCAGCAGCTCGAACGCCTGCGCGCCCTGGGCCGAGAGCAGCATGGCGCGCGGAAAAGCGCCATCGGTCAGCGGCATGTCGACCGCGGGCGGTGAACACAGGCGCAGCCAGACGCTGGCAGGCTCCAGCGCCGACTGGCGCACCTGCCGGTCCTGCAGGGCAAACAGGCGGCGCGCAAACGCGGTGGGGCCTTCGTCGGACTGCACGATGGAGCCGATCCAGGGGCGGAACAGGCGCGGCTTGCCGCGGCTGTGGTGCACCACCTGCAAGCCCTGGTGGCGCGGGTCCTGCGCCACGCGGTCGAGCAGCGCGCGGATGCCCGCCTCGGGTCCTTCGATCCATTCGACGAACCAGCCGCTCATGTGCAGCAGCGCCACCCGCAGGCCAGCCGCCTGGTTGTGCACCACGGCGTGGTCGCGGATGCGGCGCATCTCGTCGAGCACATGCTCGTCCACCTTGCTCAGGCTGGCGTAGATCAGGCGCGAGACCACCTGCAGCGGCACTTCGGAGGCGCTGTCGGGCCAGTGGGTGGCAGAAGAATCTTGGTCGGCAGAAGACATGGGGCAACACCTGCGGGGCGGACGGGGCGGCAAAAAGGGCGTGGGAGAATCAGCGCACCCGCCCTCCCACCCCAGCGGGCCACCATCGTGGAGGACCACCATGCGCAGCGGTCGATAGGCCCGAAAGCCTACACCGTCAATGTGGTTATTCAACCGACACGGCCCGACGCTCCACCACCATGACTTCGACCGATTCCACCGTTTCTCAAGCCCCCGCTGATCGCCGCGTGTCGTCCTGGTGGCGAATGCTGGCCGTTGCCCTGATGGTGCTGCTGCTGATCGGCTGGGCCGCCAGCGCCAGCATGGTGGAACAGCTCAAGGCGCAGATCGTCCACGCGCAGGCCCAGCTGGCCGAGCAGCCGCAGATCACCCAGGTGGCCTTGCTGGTGGACGCCCAGGGCCTGCCGGCCATGCTGGCCACCTTCACCGCCAAGGACCACAAGCTGCAGCTGCAGCGCCTGAACGAGGTCAAGGAAGGCCGCGAGGACAGCATGCAGGTCTGGGCGCTGGGCACCGACGGCCAGCCCCGCTCGCTGGGCATCATCGAAAGCAAATACAAGACGCTGCAGCTGCCGGTGCTGGCGGCCGACCTGCAGGGCGCCATGGAACTGGGCATCAGCGCCGAAAACAAGGGCGGCGTGGCGGCGGGCACCCCGCCCAGCCTGCCCTGGCTGTTCAAGGGCTGGCTGGTCAACAAGGCCATCTGATCCGCCATTCGCCGCTGGCTTGCGCAGCGTCAAGGCGCCGTCACGCCGCTGGCGGCACACTGGCGGCGCTGTGAGCACCGCCAAACGATTCCCCGTCCACCCGCCGCACCCCGAACGCAACTGCTGGGGCTGCGACCGCTACTGCGCGGCCAATGCCATGCTGTGCGGCAACGGATCGGACCGCACGCAACACCCCATCGAAACCTTCGGCCCCGGCTGGGAAACCTGGTCGGGCATCCCGGTGCCCGTGCTCACGGACGTACCGGAAGAAGACCTCAGCCTCAGCGCAACTCGTACTCGAACGAGCTGACCACGCGCAGGCGCTTGGTGCGCGAGCTGCCGTCGTCAAAGTCCTGCCCGTCGTCACCGCTGATGCGGATCACGCCCTGGTTGGCGGTCTTGAGCGGGCCGAGCGTGGCACCGGCTTCGGCCGCGAACTTCTGCGCCTGTTCGCGCGCGTTCTTCGTCGCTTCGGCCAGCAGCGGCGCCTTCACGTCGTTGAAGCCGCGCAGCTGGTAGCGCGGCCCGGTCGCGCCTTCGCCCTCGCCGCCGAGCTGGACGCCGGCCTGGATCAGCGGGTCCAGCGCCAGGGCGGCCTTTTCCACCTCGGCCACGCGTGCGCTCTTGACCACGATGCGCCCACTGCCGTTGAAGCGGAACGGCACATTGCCCTGCGCGTAGTCGCGCGCCAACAGGTCTTGCACCGACAGGGGTTTGGCCTCGATTTCCCCGTCCGGGAAACCCTGCGCTTTCAGAAAGGCCCGCACCTTGTCGCGGTCGCCGGCCAGGGCCTGCTGCACGCTGGCGAATTCGTTGCCCGCGCGGCGGAAGTTCAGCGTCCAGATGGCGAAGTCGCTCTCCACGTCCTTCTCGGCCAGGCCCTTGACCGAGATGCTGCGGTCGGCCATGCGAAAGCGCTCCAGACCCCCGCTGACGAACCAACCCGCCGCGGCAACGCCGCCCGCGACCAGCAGCGCCGTCAGCAGGCGGGACAAGGTGGTGTTCATGCGCAAACTCCCCAAAAGCCACGACCGACAGCGGCCGTGTGTGGCCCCAGTTTAGACCGCGCAGCGCGGCGCTATGCTCAGCGCTGTGACCGCCCCGGCCCCTCCGCTTCGCCGCATTGCCCACCTCGACATGGACGCGTTCTTCGCGTCGGTCGAGCTGCTGCGCTACCCGCAACTCAAGGGGCTGCCGGTGGTCATCGGCGGCGGGCGGCGGCGCGAGGATGACATGCTCGCCCGCCTGCGCGAGGCTTACCCGGAACGCGACTGGGACGCGCTGAGCCTGGACCGCATTCCGGAGGCGTTTTTCCCGCGCCTGAAGGACTACGTGGGCCGCGGCGTGGCCACCACCGCCACCTACGCGGCGCGGCAGTTCGGCGTGGGCTCGGCCATGGGGCTGATGAAGGCCGCCAAGCTCTGCCCCGACGCCATCCTGCTGCCGGTGGACTTCGATGAGGTCAAGCGCATCTCGCGCCTGTTCAAGAGCACCATCACCGAGATCGCCCCGGTCATGGAAGACCGCGGGGTGGACGAGGTCTACATCGACTTCACCGCCGTGCCCGGCGGCCAGCGCGAAGGCGGCCGGGTGCTGGCCCGGCTGATCCAGAAAAGCATCTTCCAGGCGACCGGGCTGACCTGCTCCATCGGTGTCGCGCCCAACAAGCTGCTGGCCAAGATGGCCAGCGAATTCAACAAACCCAACGGCATCAGCATCGTGCAGCCGGCGGACCTGCAGACGCTGATCTGGCCCCTGCCCTGCCGCAAAATCAACGGCGTGGGGCCGAAGGCCGACGCCAAGCTGCAGGGCCACGGCATCCACACTATCGGCGAGCTGGCGGCGCGCGAACTGCCCTGGCTGGTGGACACCTTTGGCCGCAGCTACGGCGCCTGGCTGCACGCGACCGCCTGGGGTCGCGACGACCGGCCGGTGGTGACCGAGAGCGAGCCGGTGAGCATGAGCCGCGAGACCACCTTCGACCGCGACCTGCACGCGGTGCGCGACCGGGCCGAGGCCGGCGCCATCTTCACGCGGCTGTGCGAACAGGTGGCGGGCGATCTGCAGCGCAAGGGCTACGTGGGCAAGACCATCGGCATCAAGATCACCTTCGACAACTTCGAGAAGGTCACGCGCGACCAGACCATCGAGCTGCACACCGCCGACGCGGCCACCATCCGCCGCGTGGCCGGGCAGTGCCTCAAGCGGGTGGAGCTGTCGCGGCGCTTCCGGCTGCTGGGCGTGCGCGTGGGCACCCTGCTCAAGGCCGACGAAGCGGCGGCGCTGGCGTCGGCCACCGCGCCAGTCCCCGAGCCGGTCACCGATCAGCTGTTCTGACCTCTTTCTGCCCCCTCTTCGGGGGATCGTGGTGTTGACGTTTCCTGACACGAGGCTTACATTGAAGTCTCGTGTTTTGGGGAGAACGCCATGACCCAGCGACTGACCCTGGACGAGCTCCAACGCATCAAGCAGTGGCACGTCGACCACCGCGACGACCACCCGCTGGAATACCAGCTGTGGGACGGGATGCTCACGGTCTGGCTGATGGGCTGGCTGGGCTGGGTGCCGGCGGTGGCCATGGACGAACTCTGGGCCCTGCCCCTGTGCGCCGCCTTCATCTGGGTGCCCGCGCTGTACGTGCACTGGCGCGAACGGGCCCACGCGGCGCACCGTCTCAGGTGTGACTGGCTGCGCTGACCGCCCTGCGTACAGTGGGCGGATGAACATCACGCCCACCTGCTTCACCCTCAGCCGCACGCCCGAGGGCGTGGCCCACCTGGTGCTCAGCCGCCCCGAGCAGCTCAACACCATGCACCCGACCTTCTGGCGCGAGCTCGATGCCATCCTCACGCAGCTGCACCGCGAAGGCACGGCGCGCGCGCTGGTCATCAGCTCCACCGGCAAACACTTTTCCGCCGGCATGGCGCTGGAGACCTTCGCCGGCGCGATCAGCATGGACGACCAGAGCCCCGAAGGCCGCGCCGCCATCTTCGACCTGCTGACCGACATGCAGGCCACCTTCACCAAAATCGAGGCGCTGCGCTGCCCGGTGATCTTCGCCATCCAGGGCGGCTGCATCGGCGGTGCGGTGGACATGGTCACGGCCGGCTGCATCCGCTACGCGACGGCGGACGCGTTCTTCTGCATCCAGGAAATCAACATCGGCATGGTGGCCGACGTGGGCACGCTGCAGCGCCTGCCCAAGCTGGTGCCGTTGGCGGTGGTGAAAGAACTGGCCTACACCGGCCGCCGCCTGCCGGCCGCCAAGGCGCTGGCCTACGGCCTGGTCAACGAAGTGTTCGACACGCCCGAGGCGTTGCTGGACGCCGCGCTGGCCTGCGCGAAGGAAATCGCCAGCAAGCCGCCCATCGCCATCTGGGGCACCAAACAGGCGGTGGACTACGCGCGCGACCACAGCGTCGAAGACAGCCTGCGCCAGATGGGCTGGCTGCAGGGCGCGATCTGGAGCAACGCCCACGTGCGCGAGTCCATCGCCGCCATGCAGGCCAAGCGCAGCGGCAGCTTCACGCCGTTGTCGCCGTTGCAGTCGTTCAAAGACCTGGGCTGAGCGCGGCACGACCGCGCTCGGCCGCCGCGGTCCCGGCCGCTCAGGCCGCCGTCAGCGACTGGCTGATTTCGGCGAAATTGCCGGCCGTCTCCACCAGGGCAATGGACTGGCCCAGCTGGCGTTCGATCTGCGCCTGCGAGATGACACCCCGCACCCGCGGGCCGTGCCCGGTGCCGGCTTTCTGGATCACCAGCAGGTGGCGCCGACCGACCTGTTTGAGGGTGGCGATCACCGTCGCCACGGTGGCGTGCGCCAGGTCTTCCAGGTCGATCGCGTCCAGCGTGGCCAGCGGCGACATCACATCGGCCACCACCAGCTCTTCGTATTTCACCCCGCGTTTGTGGATCTGCTGCATCGGGCGTTCACCCTCCAGGTCGGTCGAGGTGATGAGCCCGCCCACGCAGGGCATTTCGCTGACCACGAACAGCAGGCGCACGCCCTGGTGGATCATGGTCTGGCGCGCCTCGGCCAGCGGCATGTCCGGGCGGATGGTGGCCGCGCGCACGTGGGTCAGGTCGGTCATGACCGCCCGGCCGGGCGAAGCCAGCGTGACGGACACGCCGGCGTTCGGCTGGGCCTGCGCGATGCAGGTGCCCTCGGGGAAACGGAAGGTGCTCAGGCTGTTCACGGCGCGCTCGCTTTCTGCACACAGGCATGTGGTGGAAACCGACCCCGTGGCAAGCGACGCGACACCCACCACGGCCCGCCGCCAGACTAGCACCAGCCCCGGACGGCGACAAGCGACGCGCGCCCTGCCCCGCGCCGGGCAGCACCGGCGGGCCGGCCCGCCAGGCTCAGGGCCGCAGCACCTTGGCCACCGGGTTGAAGCGCAGGCGGAACGCGTCGGGCATGTCCGAACCCAGCAGCGGCCGCAAATACAGGCGGAAGGCATCGGTCACATCGGTGCCGCTGGCTGAAATGAATTCGTCCTCCATGGTGCGCGTCTTGCCGGCCACCGCGTCCAGTGGCAGCAGCTCGTAGTCGGCCGAATAAAAGCCGGTGCGCTTGATCGCCACCGAGCCATCCACCCGGCCCCACATCGCGAACTGCACCGCCTTCTCGCCCACCTCGCGCGCCTCGCGCTGGTCCACGTCGCTGACGCAGCCGATGAAGCTGCGCTGCAGGTAGCCGAAGGTGTCGCCGCGCACGCGCTTGATACCCAGCTTGGCCTTGATCTCTTCGCACAGCAGGTCGGCCAGCGCGCCGGTGCCACTGAGCTGCACGTTGCCGTGCGCGTCCTTCTCCACGTCCTTGGCCAGCTGGGTGATGATGGGCTGGCCCGATGCGTCGTGGATGCCCTCGCTGACCGCGATCACGCAGCGGCCGTGGCGTTCGTACATGGCCTTCACGTCGGCCAGGAACTTGGGGATCTCGAACACCCGCTCGGGCACGTAGATCAGGTGCGGGCCGTCGTCCGGGAACTTCTTTCCCAGCGCCGACGCGGCCGTGAGGAAGCCCGCGTGCCGGCCCATCACCACCCCCACGTACACGCCGGGCAGCGAGGCGTTGTCGAGGTTCGCCCCGGCAAAGGCCTGCGCCACGAAGCGCGCCGCCGAGGGGAAGCCCGGCGTGTGGTCGTTGCCCACCAGGTCGTTGTCGATCGTCTTGGGAATGTGGATCGAACGCAGCGGGTAGTTGGCCTTGTGCGCCTCCTCGCTGACGATGCGCACCGTGTCCGACGAGTCATTGCCGCCGATGTAGAAGAAGTGCTCAATTTCGTGGGCCTTGAGCACCTTGAAAATTTCCTGGCAGTACTTCAGGTCGGGCTTGTCGCGCGTGGAGCCGAGCGCCGAAGCCGGCGTGCGCGCCACGGCTTCGAGGTTGTGGCTGGTCTCCTGCGTGAGGTCCACAAAGTTCTCGTCCACGATGCCGCGCACCCCATGGCGCGCGCCGTAGATGCGCTGCACGTTCTGGAAGCGCCGCGCCTCCAGCGCCACGCCCACGAGCGACTGGTTGATGACGGCGGTGGGGCCGCCGCCCTGGGCGACGAGGATTTTTCCGGACGACATGGAGGACTCCTGAAAAGGTCGATGAACAACGCGGCCAATATAGCCCCGGCGCGGCCGGCGGTGCGACACTCGCGCCCATCATGAAAATTTTCCAAAACCCCGACCACGCGCTGCACCAGGGGCGCGAAGAGATGTTCCGCGGCCGCATGGTGCCCTGCCACGAGGTGCCGGCGCGGCTGGACTTTGTGCTGACGGAGCTGCAGCGCCGCCCGCTGGGCGAGCTGCTCACACCCGCCCTCGTCGACGCCGAACTGGACATGGCGATCGGCCGCGTGCACGCCGCGCGCTACACGCAGTTCCTGGCCGGCGCCTGGGACGAATGGGTGGCCATGGACCCGGCCAATGCCCAGCGCGACGCCCTGCCTTCGGTCTGGCCGCTGGGCAACCGCCACGCCTTCCGCACCGACGTGCTGCCGCGCAACTTCGCGGCGCGGCTGGGCTTGTTCGGTTTCGATTCGGGCTCGCCGCTGATGGCGGGCACCTGGGCCGCGGCGCGCAGCGGTGCGGCCTGTGCACTGGAAGCCGCGTACGAGGTGCTGGGCGGCGCGCGCAGCGCCTTTGCCCTGACCCGCCCACCCGGCCACCACGCGGGGGCCGACTTTTTTGGCGGCTACTGCTTCCTGAACAACGCGGCCATCGCCGCGCAAGCCCTGCGCGATGGCGGCAAGCAACGCGTGGCGGTGCTGGACGTGGACTACCACCACGGCAACGGCACGCAGACCATTTTTTACGAACGCGCGGACGTGCTGACGGTCTCGATCCACGGCGACCCCATGACCGAGTACCCGTTCTTCCTCGGCCACGCGAACGAACGCGGCGCGGGCGAGGGGGAAGGTTTCAACCTCAACCTGCCGCTGCCGCGCGGCACGGACTTCGCCACCTGGCACGCCGCACTCGGGCAGGCACTGGCGGCGGTGTCCGCCTTCCAGGCCGACGCGCTGGTGGTGCCCATGGGCCTGGACACCTTCGAGGGCGACCCGATCTCGGGCTTCACGCTCCAGAGCGCCGACTACTTCGCCGTGGGCGAGACCCTGGCCCGCGCCGGCCTGCCCACGGTGTTCACCTTCGAGGGCGGCTACGCGGTGGACGCGGTGGGCACCAACGCGGTGAACCTGCTCGAAGGGTTCGAGCGGGCCGCCTGATCAGGCCGCCTTCCAGAAGATGTAGTCGGCCTGGTACTGCACGGCCTGCTGGCGGCCCATGCTGGCGGCGTCGCAGGTCATGGCCGGTGCCACGCCCCCCCGCGTGGCCACGCGCTGGATGTAGGTCACGCCCTGCATCGCGCCCGTGCCCATGGCCGTGTTGGCCTTGACCAGCTGCAGCGGGAGGCTGCCCGCCACGGCCGGGGCGACCGCGACCTGTGCGCCGGTCAGCTTCGAACCGTCGTTGCTTTCCCAGGTGGCGGGCGGGCCGTGGTACTTGCCGACCTGCTGGCCCATGCGGTCCATCAACTGGGCGTCGGGACCGACAAACACCCACTCGTGCCCGGCCATGTCTTTCTTGGCGCGGCATTCGTAGGTGATCTGGCCGACGCCCACGGTTTCCATGGCAACTTTGTGGCCAGCCGGCACCTGCACGGCGGCGGGGAGGCTGGCCTGCGAGAAGGTCATGGTGGGCGCGCCCATGCCGGAGGCGCAGGCCGACAGGGCAAGGGCGGCCGTGGCGGCCAGGGTCGTTTTGATGATCATGAAAAAACTCCTCGGTGGTGGTGACAGGGCAAGCACGCTGGGGATGAGGGGGCCGGCCGGGGGCCGACCCTCGAGGTTCTCGGCACTCAGGCGCCGAACGACAGCGCCCCCGCCGGCAGCGGACGGCCCAGCGCGCTGGTCAGCACGGTGAAGTGCATCGTCTCGTCGGCGGCCAGGCGGGCGGCCACCTTGGCCAGCTCGCGGTCGACCATGGCGGGGATCACGCTGAGGTAGGCGCTGGTCGCGCCCAGCTCCAGGCGGGCGGCCAGGTCCAGCACGTCGCCCTGGTTCTTCAGCGCAGCGGCGTTCAGGGCCTTGGCGTAGTCCCCCAGCTTCAGCTCGGCCACCGGCTGGCCCCCGAGCTTCTGGATGGTGGCGATCAGCGCGTCGCGGTGCACCTTGTGGTGGCCCTGGAACTGCACGGCCACGTCCAGCACCGGCTTTTGCAGCAGGCCGCTGCCGGCGCCCAGCTGGTAGGCGTTGATGGCTTCGTGCTCCAGGCCCAGCGCCACATTGAGGATGCCGACGTCTTTGGCGGCATCCCCTTTCATGCCCGCGGCCAGGGCGTCGCGTCCGGCCAGCAAAGCCAATGCGGCGGCCGAGAGGGTGGCGCCGCGGCCAATGAACTGGCGGCGGGGGTTGATGGGGTTCATGGGGTGCTCCTGATGGGTTGGGGATGGATGACCGGCCGGTGGCACGTGTCACAACGGATACGCAGGCCACCCGGCCGGTGGATGCACTTGCCCCCACGTTCTCTGGGGCTTCAGACCCCGGCGCATCCAACCGGCGATGCGCTGCGTAGTGAGCAGGCCAGCACCGCTGGCCCTTCTGCCACCCAACCGCTCCACCCCATGCCACAAACCAACCACCGTTTCCCCTCCCCGCTGCAGCGATCCCTGGCGGTCATCGCCCTGTCGGCCGCCACCCTGGGCCTGTCGCCCGCCCATGCCGACACCGGCAAGCTGCTGCTGACCGGCGGCGTCTCCACGGTCGACGGCGCCGCTGGCGGTGGCCTGAGCCCCTGGGCCGTGATCGGCGGGCCGGGCGCCGAGGGCCAGACCGGCGCGGCCGCCTACCTCAGTCGCGCCGTCACGCGCGATTACGGCCTGACGGCCGCGGGCGTGGCCATCGGCCTGAACGACCGCGTCGAACTCTCGTTCGGTCACCAGGACTTCAACACCCGCGCCACCGGCACCGCGCTCGGCCTGCCCGGCCTGCACCTGAAGCAGGACGTGCTGGGCGCCAAGTGGCGCGTGGCGGGCGAGGCGATCGTCGACAGCGACACGCTGATGCCGCAGATCGCCGTGGGCGCGCAGCACAAGCGCCTGCAGTCGAGCGGGCTGGACGGCACGCTGACCGCCCTGGGCGCCGACCGCAGCGGCACCGATGTGTATGTGAGCGCGACCAAGCTCTTCCTGGCGCAGGGGGTGCTGGTCAACGGCACGCTGCGCGCCACCCGCGCCAACCAGGGCGGCCTGCTGGGCCACGGGGCCACGCTGGGCGGGGCCGACGACGGTTACGAGCTGGTGCCAGAAGTCTCGGTCGCCTGGCTGCTGCGCAAGGACCTGGCCGTGGGCCTGGAATACCGCGGCATGCCGAACAAGCTGCAGCGCGCCGGCGCGGCCGCCGGCCTGGGCAACGGCCTGCGCGCCGACGACTGGATGGACCTGTTCGTCGCCTGGGCGCCGAGCAAACACGTCTCGCTCACCGCCGCCTGGGTGAACCTGGGCCGCATCGTGCCCGCCACCACCGCCAGCCGGCAGCAGACCGGCTTCTACACCTCGGCCCAGTTCGCCTTCTGACGCTTCACTCCACCCCGGACATCCCCATGAAACACCTCATCACCGCCACCACCCTCACCCTGCTGGCCATGGCCAGCGGCCACGCGCTCGCCCAGACCATGGCCCAGCCCATGGCGCCCCAGCCCTCGTCCGCCTCGGCCTACCCGGTGGCACCGGCCCCGGGCCTGTTCGACGCGCTGGGCCAGAAGGCCGGCATCCGCACGCTGATGGACGACTTCACCCAGCGCCTGCGGGCCGACGCGCGCATCGGCGAACAGTTCAAGGACACCCCGCTCGATGCCCTGGCCAGCCAGCTGACCGACCAGGTCTGCCAGCTCGCCGGCGGCCCCTGCGTCTACAAAGGCCCGGACATGAAAGCAGTGCACGCCAGCATGGACGTGACGCGCGCCCACTTCAACGCCCTGGTGGAGGTGCTGCAGCAGAGCATGGACGCGCGCGGCGTGCCGTTCGCGCGCCAGAACCAGCTGCTGGCCCTGCTGGCGCCCATGCACCGCGACGTGGTGAACCCGCGATGAGCCGGCACCACCGCCGCCACCTCGCCGCCGCCCTGCTGACCGCGGTGTGCGCCAGCGCGGCCACGGCCGGCACGCTGCAGGTCACGGTGACCGGCAAGGACGGCCAGCCCCTGCCCGATGCGGTGGTGCTGGTGGAGCCAGCCAGTGGCGCACGCGGCAAGGCGCCGCCGCCGGTGCAGGCCCACATCGTGCAGCACAAGATGCAGTTCGTGCCTGCGGTCAGCGTGGTGCCGGTGGGTTCGCGGGTGCGCTTCACCAACCAGGACGGCTGGGACCACCACGTGCGCGGCGTGCCCGCAGGCATGGCCGGCCTGAGCACAGGTGCCAGCGCGGGCTTTGAACTGCGCCTGACCGGTCAGGTCAACGGCCAGCCAGCGGCCAGCACCGAGGTGGTGCTGGGCCAACCCGGCCCGCTGCAGCTGGGCTGCCACCTGCACGGGTCCATGCGCGGCTTCGTCTACGTGGCCGACACGCCCTGGGTGCTCAAGACCGACGCCCAGGGCATGGCCACGCTGGCCGAGGTACCCGAGGGCGCGGCGCGCGTGCGCGTCTGGCACCCGGACCAGCTGGTCGAAGGCAGTCCGCTGCCGGTGCAGGTGCAGGCGGTCTCCACCGTCACCGTGCCCACCCAGGTGGTGCCACGCAGGCGGCGGCTGTGATGGCCTGGCGCAGCCCCTGGCAACGGCACGGGCCGGCGAAGGCCATGGCGCTGGACCACAATGCGCCCATGCCAAACGAACCCGACCACGCGCTCATGGCCCTGATTCACCGCGTGGCCGCGCGCGATGAAGCCGCGCTCAAGGCGCTGTACGACCAGACCTCGGGCAAGCTCTACGGTCTGGCCCTGCGCGTGACCAGCCGCCGCGAATGGGCCGAAGACGCGCTGCAGGAGGCTTTTCTGCAGGTCTGGAAAAACGCCGCCGACTACCGCGCCAGCCTCAGCCCGCCCATGGCCTGGCTGGGCCTGATCGTGCGCAGCCGCGCGCTGGACCAGCTGCGCCGCCACAAGGCCGAGCGCGAGCACCTGAGCGACGAGCTGGACGAGGCCCTGGCCGACACACTGGAAGGCGACAGCGCCAACCCCATGGACACCAGCCTGGCCAGCCAGCAGGCCTGGGCGCTGCACCAGTGCCTGACGCGGCTGGACAACAAGCAGCGCGAGGTGGTCAGCCTGGCCTACCTGCGCGACCTCAGCCACGGCGAACTGGCGCAACAGCTGAAGCTGCCGCTGGGCACGGTCAAGAGCTGGATCCGCCGCGGGCTGGACCAGCTGCGCGCTTGCATGGCGAGGTACGCGTGAACACCCCCCGCGTGAACAAAAACACCCCCTGCGCCGCTTCGCGTCACCCCCCCTCCAGGGGGGCGGCACCAGAGGCCCGGCGAAGCCGGTTCCTCGGTGCCCCTGGTCGGCGTAGCTTCGTGCGAAAAGGGTTGTGCTGCGGCGTCGCAAACCACTGAAGCCTGTCCATGAACTTGACCCAACACCCCGAATTGCTGGACCGTCTGGCCGCCGCCTACGCACTCGGCACCCTGCGCGGTGGCGCGCGGCGCCGCTTCGAGGCCCTGGCGCGCGAACAGGCGCCGGTGCGCGCGGCCGCGCTCATCTGGCAAAGCCGGGTGGCCAGCATGAACGAACTGCAGCAGGCCGCCCTGCCCTCATCCGCGGTGTGGACCCGCATCCACAACCTGGTGCGGGCCGAGCGCGACCAAACGGCCATGGCCACTGCCCGTTCGGCCCCCGCACCGGCGCGCGCCGGCTGGTGGCGCAGCCTGCCCCTGTGGCGCGGCACCACCGCGGCCGGCGCGCTGGCCACGGTGCTGGCCGTGGGCACGGCCGTGGGCCTGCGCGACGAACTGGGCGCGCAGATCGGCGCGCTGCAGGCCCGGCTGGCCTCGCAGCCACAGATCGCATACGTGGCGGTGCTCAACGACGAGCAGGCCAGCGCGTCCATGCTCGTCACCTTCGACCCCAAGAACCGGCGGCTGACGCTGCAGCGCGTGGGCGGTTACCGGGAAGCGGCCGACAAGTCGCTGCAGCTGTGGGCGCTGCCGCCGGGCGCGGCTCCCCGTTCACTGGGCGTTCTGAGCCAGGACAAGCTGCTGCAGCTGGCCGCAGACGAGCAGGCCGTGGGCGGCGTGCCGGCCCTGGCGATCAGCCTGGAACCGCTGGGTGGCGTGCCCAGCGAGCGCGGCCCCACCGGGCCGGTGCTGTTCAAGGGCGCGCTGATCCAGAAGATGCTTTGATCACTGGCGCGCGGTGCGCACGTTGGCCGGCGGCTGCTGCGGGTGGCTGCTGCGCCAGGGGTTGATGTCCAGCCCGCCGCGGCGCGTGTAGCGCGCGTAGACCGCCAGCTTGGTGGGCTTGCAGCGCGTCAGCACGTCCATGTAGATGCGCTCGACGCACTGCTCGTGGAATTCGTTGTGGTTGCGAAAGCTCACGATGTACTGCAGCAGGCCGGCCTGGTCGATCTGCGGGCCGGTGTAGCTGATCTGCACACCGCCCCAGTCGGGCTGGCCGGTCACCAGGCAGTTGCTCTTGAGCAGGTGGCTGGTCAGGGTTTCGGTCACGGGTTGCTCGTCCAGCGCGGCGCTCAGCAGTTCGGGCGCGGGCTGGTACTGCGTGCACTCCACGTCCAGCCGGTCGATGCTCAGGCCGGTCAGTTCGTGCACCGGCTCGCGGTCAAAGGCCTCGGGCAGCAGCAGCCTGACGCCCGCACCAGCCATGACCGGGCCGCCGTGCCAGATGGCCGCGCTCACGTCGTTGCGGATGCACTCGCGCACCGCGTCGGCCGACTCGAAGGCCGTGTTGTTGAAGCTGTTGAGGTAGAGCTTGAAGGACTTGCTCTCGACGATGTGCGTGCTCTCGCAGGGGATGGTGAAGTGCGCCAGCGCCACCTGCGGCTTGCCGCGCGGGTTGAGCCAGCTCAGCTCGAACGCGGTCCAGAGGTCGGCCCCCAGGAAGGGGATGCGGCCGCTGATGCCGATCTCTCGCCGCTTGGTTTCGCGCGGCAGCGGGAACAGCAGCGACGCGTCGTAGCGGTCGATGTAGGCCGAGACCTTGCCCAGCTGGGAATGTTCGGGAATGTTCATGGCGTCAGGTGAAGGTGCGTTCGCGCAACCATTTGGTCGCGATCCATTTTTCGCCTTCGAGCACCGGCGCGCCCCCGTGCAGGGTGCGCGTGGCCGGCGAGGGGCGGTCGTAACTGAAGAAGACGGCATGGCCGCACTGGGGCATGACCTCGAAGCCGGCGTCGGGGAACACGGTGCCGCCCCCGCGCGCCGGGTCGTTGAGGTACATCACCAGCGTGCCCACGCGCTGGCCACCCCGGCGCAGGATGGTGGGCGTGCCGGGCTCGGCGGGGTCGAAATAGTCGTAGTGCGGCTTGTACTCGGCGCCCGCCCGGTAGTGCAGCACCTGCATGCCCTCGCCGTTCTCCACCGGCCAGTGCACCAGCGCGGCGATGCGCGCTTCGATGCGCCGCACCAGTTCGGTCTCGCCGCGGTTGAAGAACATGCCGTCGCTGGTGCGGTCGGGGTTGAGCTCTTCGCCGCCGGTGGTCGTCTGCACGGTCAGCGAGCGCGCCAGGCGCGGGCGGGCGGCCGCGATCAGCGCGTCGCATTCTTCGGCGCTCAGCAGGCCCGCGAGCAGCACCACGCGCGGCAGGTTCAGGCTGGCCAGCACATGCACCGCCCGCCCATCGACCAGGATCTCGCGCGACGACGGCCCCGTGTGAATGGTGGGCACCGCGCTGCGCGGCGCGGCCTGCGGTTCGCGTTCGGCCGCCTCGCGTGCGCTGCGCTCGCGCCGGGTGATGCGGATGGCGCGCTCGGCCAGGTCCTCGGCCCAGCCGGCGGCCATCAGCGCATCGAGCATGGCCTCGTGTTCTGCGCCGTCGTCGATCTGCTCCTGCAGCCAGCGGCGCAGGTCGTCGGTGATGGTCTGGCTCATGGTGATGTGCTCGGTCATGCGGTGCCGCGTCAGCCCCGATCGCGGCGGAACACCAGGTGGTCGGGCTCGGACGCGGCGGGCACGAAGCGGTAGCCCTCCTGCGCAAAGTCCTTGAGCTGCTCGACCCGTGTGACGCGGTGCTGGACCGCGTGGCGCACCATCAGGCCCCGCGCGCGCTTGGCGAAGAAACTGACCACCTTGTACTGGTCGCCCTTGCGCTCCTCGAACGCACAGGTCACCACGCGTGGCAGCAAGGCCTTGCGGTCCACGGCTTTGAAATACTCCTCGCTCGCCAGGTTGATGACCACCGGGGTCTTGTCGGCCTGGGCGCGCTCGTTCAGGTACTGGGCGATCTGGCGGCCCCAGAACTGGTAGAGGTTCTTGCCCTGGGGCGTGACCAGGCGCGTGCCCATTTCCAGCCGGTAGGGCTGCATCCAGTCCAGCGGGCGCAGCACGCCGTACAGGCCGCTGAGGATGCACAGGTGCTGCTGCAGCCAGTCGAGTTCGGCCTCGCCCAGCGTCTTCGCGTCCAGGCCGCCGTACACGTCGCCATCAAAGGCCAGCACGGCCTGCTTGGCGTTTTTGGCGGTGAATTTGGGGCGCCAGGCCTGGTAGCGCGCCACGTTCAGACCCGAGAGTTGGTCCGACAGGTCCATGAGTTCGGCGATCTGCTGCGGCGACTTTTCGCGCAGCACGGCGATCAGCTCGCTGGCCTGGTGCACGAACAGCGGTTGCGTGTGCGTGCCGATGTGGGGCGGCGTCTCGAAATCGAGCGCCTTGGCGGGAGACAATAAAAAGAGCATGTTGGACATCCTGTACCTGGACGATTATCTGGCAGCGGTCCACAAACCGCCCGGCCTGCTGGTGCACCGCACCGGCCTGGACGCGGGCGAAACCCGCTTCGCCCTGCAACTGCTGCGCGACCAGCTGGGCCGCCCGGTCTGGCCGGTGCACCGGCTGGACAAAGGCACCAGCGGCGTGCTGCTGTTCGCGCTGGACGCGGCCACCGCGCGCCGCCTGGGCCAGGCCTTTGAGGCGGGCGAGGGCCTGCGCAAGACCTACCAGGCCGTGGTGCGCGGCTGGCCAGCCGACGCGGGCCTGATCGACCACCCGCTGCGGCGTTTGCCCGACGACATGCGCACCGAGCGCGAAGAGGTGCAGGACGCACAGACACGCTTTCGCGCCCTGGAACGCTACGAACTGCCGCTGGCCGATGGCCGCTTCGACAGCACCCGCTGCGCCCTGCTGGAACTGTTGCCCCTGACCGGCCGCCGCCACCAGCTGCGGCGGCACTGCAAGCACATGGCCCACCCCATCATCGGCGACGCGACACACGGCAAGGGGCCGCTGAACCGGGCGGTGGCCGGCTACCTGGACGAACAGCGGCTGTGGCTGCACGCCAGCCATCTGGCCCTGGCCCACCCGGTGACCGGGGCGGCGCTGGACATCCGGGCACCGGCCGGCCCCGAGTGGGCGGCGTGGGCCGCGCACCGGGCGGACTGAGCCCTCAGCGCAGGTCGCCCGCCAGGCTGGCCAGGGTTTCGGGCCGGATCTGCTGGTGCACCGGGTAATGGGTGTGGTCGCAGCCCAGCTTGACCGCGGCGCCGGCGCGCACCGACGCGCACATGCCGGGCGTGAGTTCGAAGCGCACGAAATGCACCGCGCTGGTCTTGTGTTCGTTCTCGCGGTCCAGGTCTTCATCGGCGATGGCGTAGACGCGCTCACAGCCCTCGACTTCGACGAACAGCCGGTCCTCCACGCCGATCAGCCGCGCCAGCTCGCGCCGGCGTTCGTTGACGTCGGTGTACTCGATCAGCACCGTGGCCTTCCAGTTGTGGCCATCGGGCACCAGGGGCGCATAGGCCTCGATCTCCTGCTGGATGCCCTCCTCCTCGAAGATCTTCTCGATGCGCAGCATCTCCTGGATCTGGTAGCGGATGGTCAGCTCGCTCTCGAACTGCAGGTTCAGGTGTTCACCCAGCGGCACGCTGCGCAGCTGGCGGTGCGCGATGACCTCGCCCTTGTGGGTCTTGCGCCATTTGCTGTAGGCCTCCAGGCTCAGGAGGTTGTCGGGGGCGATGTGGCCGGTCGGTTGCATATCGATTCCTTGGGGGTTGTGCTGCCGGGCCGCTCCCGGGCGCGCCGCGCACCGGGAGCCGCGCGGGTCTACTTCAATCCATAGGCCTTGCGGACCAGGGTCAGGGGGTGGTTGAGTTCCGGCGCGCCGAGACCGTTCACTTCGAAGCCCTGGGCGATGTGGTGGCCGCCCAGCGGGCAGTCGGAGCTGATGAAGTCGGGCTTGGCACCGTCCTTCATCGTGGCCATGGCCTTGAACACCGGTTTGCCGATCTTCATCGCCTGCTGGTGGTAGGCCTTCTTGACGCCGAAGGTGCCCGCATGGCCCGAGCAGCGTTCGATGGTGTTGACGGTGGTGCCCGGCACCATCTTGAGCATTTCTTCGGTCTTCCTGCCGATGTTTTGCACCCGGCCGTGGCAGGGAATCTGGTAGCTGACGTTGCCCAGCGGCTGCGGGAATTCGGTCTTGAGCAGGCCGTCGCGCTTGCGCGCCATCAGGTACTCGAACGGGTCCCACATGTGATCCTTCACGAGCTGGGTGTCGGCGTCGTCGGGGAACATCAGCGGGATTTCCTGCTTGAACATCAGCGCGCAGCTGGGCACGGCCGCCAGGATCGCGAAGCCGTCCTTCGCGTACTTGGCCAGCACCGGGATGTTGGCCTCCTTGCTCGCCCGCACCGATTCGAGATCGCCCAGCTCCAGCTTGGGCATGCCGCAGCATTTTTCCTTCTCGACCAGGGTGTAGGGAATGGCGTTGTGGTCGAGGATTTTCAGCAGGTCCAGACCGATGCCGGGTTCGTTGTAATTGATGAAGCAGGTGGAGAAGATCACCACCTTGCCGGGCGTCTTTTCGCCATCGACCACCTCGCTGGCCTGAGCCTGCGGCGCGGTCCAGCGGAAGCGTTTGCTCGCCAGTTCGGGCAGCCAGGCGTCCCGGTCGACCCCCATCAGGTCTTCCATCGCGCCGCGCGCCAGCCGGGTCTTGTTCACCGCGTTGACCGCCTGCACCACGATCGGGATGCCGGCGAACTGGCCGTGCACGTCGGTGGAGGCCAGCAGCTTCTCGCTGAGCTTGACCTCACCCTTTTTGAACTTGATCGCCTTGGCCCGCAGCATGGTGTGCGGGAAGTCCAGGTTCCATTCGTGCGGCGGCGTGTACGGGCACTTGGTCATGTAGCAGAGGTCGCACATGTAGCACTGGTCCACCACCTTCCAGTAGTCGGCCTTGGCGACGCCGTCGACCTCCATGGTCTTGCTCTCGTCGACCAGATCGAACAGCGTGGGAAAGGCCCCGCACAGGCTCACACAGCGGCGGCAACCGTGGCAGATGTCGAAGATTCGCTCCAGCTCGACCAAGCACTTGCCCTCGTCGTAGAAGTCGGGGTTCTGCCAGTCCAGCGGGTGGCGTGTCGGCGCCTGCAGGTTGCCTTCGGTGGCCATGTGCACTCCTCTTCTCGCGCTCTGCGGCGCGGCCGGTCGTGGGGTTTGTCTCGTGGGCTTCTGCAAACGCTCAACCGAACGCTTGCAGAAGGGGCCGCCAACGAAGGGGCAGCCCTGCCAGGGACTCCGCGGAACCGCCCTTCGTCAAGCTCAGGACGGGCCGCAGGTGTCGGCCCCCTTGCAGGGGCAATCAGCGTCAGCGGCGCAGGGAGTGGCCCAGTTCAGTCCACCAGTTCATTCAGCGCCCGCTGGTAGCGGTTGGCGTGCGAACGCTCGGCCTTGGCCAGGGTCTCGAACCAGTCGGCCACTTCGTCAAAACCTTCCTCGCGCGCGGTCTTGGCCATGCCCGGGTACATGTCGGTGTACTCGTGGGTTTCACCGGCCACGGCCGAGGCGAGGTTCAGGCGCGTGCTGCCGATGGGCAGACCGGTGGCGGGGTCGCCCGACTGTTCCAGGAATTCGAGGTGGCCGTGGGCGTGCCCGGTCTCCCCTTCGGCGGTGGACCGGAACAGCGCCGCCACGTCGTTCTGGCCCTCCACGTCGGCCTTGTTCGCGAAATACAGGTAACGGCGGTTGGCCTGGGATTCGCCGGCAAAGGCGTCCTTCAGGCACTGCTCGGTTTTTGAACCTTTCAATGCAGCCATGAGGTATCTCCTGTTCGTGGGTGGAAAAAGGCGTCCAGCCGGCCCCCTTTGCCGGGGCTGGCCTGCTGAGACGAGGACAAACTTACGCCCGCCGGGCGACCGGGTCCAGTAGGCACCGGCTATGTGGCGCATTACCCACGGCTATCACGAGGGCGCAGCTGACAACCGTTCGCAACACGGGCCGCGACCCGAGGGAAAACCCCGTGCCAGCGCCGCCGATGCGGTGCATGGCCACGCCTTCGGAACGCCCCGACCGCCGGCCAATGGACGGACGGCACTCGAATAAAATCAAGCACTTCCCGATCTTTTTCCCAGCGGCGCCCTGCGGGGCGCCGTTGCACTTTTTGCGCCCTCCGCCATGTCCGACACCCTGCAACAACCCGGTCTGAACAGCCTGTCCAAATCCTTCGAGCCCGCCGCGCTGGAAGCCCACTGGGGCCCGGAGTGGGAACAGCGGGGTTACGGCGTGGCCGGCTTCCGTGGCACCTCGGCGCCCGACGAGCAAGCTGCCGCCGCAGGCAGGAACTTCGCCATCCAGCTGCCGCCGCCCAACGTGACCGGCACGCTGCACATGGGCCACGCGTTCAACCAGACCATCATGGACTCGCTCACGCGCTACCACCGCATGAGTGGCTTCAACACCGCCTGGGTGCCCGGCACCGACCACGCCGGCATCGCCACGCAGATCGTGGTGGAGCGCCAGCTGCAGG
>NZ_JASJOY010000030.1:0-21666 GCF_031426985.1 Hydrogenophaga sp. | reverse complement strand
CGGGCGTCCACATCAGGTTGATGAAGATCTCGCGCTCGAACACCATGCCGTCGTTGAACTTCTTCTTGGTCGCGGCTTCGACAGCGTCCACGCACTTGGCGGGCGCGGGGAAGTTCTTGGCCATGCCCTTGACCATGTTGCGCGCAAACTGGAAGTAGGCGTCGCCGTCCTTGTGCTTGCACGGCAGGTTGCGCACCAGCGGGAAGGCCGCGCCGTCGGCGTGTTTGGCGGCCATCTCGCGGGCGAAGGCCAGGGCTTCTGCGGCCAGCGATTCCGGCGAGGCAGACAGCTTGTCGAACAGTTTCTGGCCCGGCAGCTGGGCCAGCATCTCGCTCTTGACCGGCTCGCCGCTGACGATCATGTTCAGCGCAGCTTCAACGCCCAGCACGCGCGGCAGGCGCTGCGTGCCACCGGCGCCGGGGATCAGGCCCAGCTTCACTTCCGGCAGGGCCACGCTGCAACCCGGCGCGGCAATGCGGTAGTGCGCGCCAAGTGACAGCTCCAGCCCGCCGCCCATGGCGACGCTGTGCACGGCCGCGATCACCGGCTTGGTGGTGTTCTCGACCCGGGTGATGACCGACAGCAGATTGGGTTCCTGCAGCGCCTTGGGCGAGCCGAACTCGCGGATGTCCGCACCGCCCGAGAAGGCCTTGCCGGCACCGGTCAGCACGATGGCCTTGACCGCCGGATCGTTCTCGGCCTGTTCCAGCCCATCGACGATGGCTTGGCGGGTGGACAGCCCCAGACCGTTGACCGGCGGGTTGTTCAGCGTGATGACGGCAACGTCGCCGTGGACCTGGTACTCAGCGGTCATGGAAGCTCCTCTGTGTGATGCGGGAAAAAGCCAAAAACGAACGGTCGTGCGATTCTAGGAAGATTGTGCGCTGCGGCAAGGGCCGCTTGTCGCGAGCGGGTCAGTGAAAACGTTCACATCCATCCACCCGACCGCATCCGGCGCGCAGGCATCTTGTCGTGGATGCCGTGGAACTGGCTTTGCCAGGCCACCGGCATCGCCCCCCCGGGGGGTGACGCCGCAGGCGGCGCGGCGGGCGTTGATCCGCCGCCGGGCCGCCCCAAGGCGGATCAGCCCCCTTGGGGGGCAGCGACCCGCGCAGCGGCGGAGCGTGGGGGCCATCACACCTCCAGCCACTCTTTGCGTGTGTACGGGTCGGCCCGCAGCGAATCCGGCGTGCCCTGGAACACGATGCTGCCGTGCCCCATGACCAGGGCCCGGTCCGAGATGTTCATGGCGATGGTCAGTTTCTGCTCGATCAGCAGCACCGAGATGCCCCGGGCCTTGAGCTTCTGCAGGTACTCGCCCACCAGTTCCACGATCTTGGGCGCCAGGCCCTCGGTGGGCTCGTCGATGATGATCAGGTCGGGGTCGCCCATCAGCGTGCGGCACAGGGTCAGCATCTGCTGCTCGCCCCCCGAGAGCACGCCGGCCTCGGTGTGCTGGCGTTCCTTGAGGCGCGGGAACATGGCGTACATGTCGTCAAAGCTCCAGCGCGAGCCGGTGCCTTTGCCCTTCTGGCCGAGCAGCAGGTTCTGGTGCACGGTGAGCTTGGGGAAGATGTCGCGGTTCTCGGGCACGTAGCCCAGCCCCAGGTGCGCGATCTCGAACGGCTTTTTGCCCTGGATGGGCTGGCCCTGCCACTCGATGCCGCCCTCGCAGTCCACCAGGCCCATGATGGCCTTGGCGGTGGTCGAGCGGCCCGATCCGTTGCGGCCCAGCAGGGCCACGATCTCGCCCTTGCCCACGTCGAACGAGACGCCGTGCAGCACATGGCTTTTGCCGTAGTAGGCGTGGAGGTTGTGGATCTTCAGCATGTCGGTGCCTCCTTCAATGCCCGGCCTCGGCGGCCTGCTGGTCGGCCAGCACCGAGCCGAGGTAGGCCTCCTGCACCTTGGGGTTGGCGCGCACGGCCTCGGGCGTGTCGAAGGCGATCACCTCGCCGTACACCACCACCGCAATCTTGTCGGCCAGGCCGAACACCACGCCCATGTCGTGCTCCACCGTCAGCAAGGTCTTGCCCACCGTCACCTCGCGGATCAGGTCGATGAAGCGGCTGGTTTCGCTCTTGCTCATGCCGGCCGTGGGCTCGTCCAGCAGGATGACGTTGGCCCCGCCCGCGATGGTGATGCCGATTTCCAGCGCGCGCTGTTCGGCGTAGGTCAGGTTCATGGCCAGGGTGTCGTGCTTCTTGTCCAGGCGGATCATCCGCATCAGTTCCTCGGCACGGTCGTTGGCGTCGCGCAGGTCGGCCAGGAAGCGGAACAGCGTGTACTTGTAGCCCAGGCTCCAGAGCACGCCACAGCGCAGGTTCTCGAACACACTGAGCTTGGGGAAGATGTTGGTGATCTGGAAGCTGCGCGAGAGGCCCAGGCGATTGATCTCGAACGGCTTCTTGCCGTCGATGCGGGTGCCGTTGAGCACCACCTCGCCACTCGTGGGCTCGAAGCGGCCCGAGATCAGGTTGAACAGCGTGGACTTGCCGGCGCCGTTGGGGCCGATGATGGCCACGCGTTCACCAGGGCGCACCGCGAGCTGAACGCCGCGGATGATCTCGGTCTTGCCGAAGCTCTTGCGCAGGTCGCGCAGCTCCAGCGCATAGCCGCCCGCATGCACATGGCTCATGGCCTGCTCGTGGGGCGCCACGGGCGCGTTCATCACGGTGCTCATTGCGTCTCCCGGCGCTTGATTTCTTTTTCGATGTCGGTCTGGATGCCCGACCACTGCTGCAGGAACTGGCGCCGGGCCAGCTCGAAGATGCCCAGCCCGGTCAGGGTCACGAAGACCGCACCGAACCATGAACCCGGCTGTGAGGGGTGCAGCGTCGCGCCCAGGTAGTGCAGTTCGTCGCCCATCGCGGCGTTGAGTTTCAAGTGGTAGATCATCTCGACCATCGATCCGGCGCCCAGCAGCACCACCAGCGCCGTCACCCCCAGCGCCAGATAAGCCACCCACACCTCGCGCAATCGCCCGAACGAGGCCACGCGCAGGTTCATCATGATCAGGCTGGCGATGCCGCCCGGCGCGTACATCACCATGAACAGGAACACCAGGCCCAGGTAGAGCAGCCAGGCCTTGGTCAGCTCCGACAGCAGCACCGCCGCCAGCACCATGAGCACGCCGCCGATGATGGGACCGAAGAAGAAGGTGGCGCCGCCCAGGAAGGTGAACAGCAGGTAGCCGCCCGACCGCGCCGCGCCCACCACCTCGGCGGTGACGATCTCGAAGTTCAGCGCGCCCAGGCCGCCCGCGATGCCGGCGAAGAAGCCCGCGATCATGAAGGCCAGGTACCGCACCTTCTGGGTGTTGTAGCCGATGAACTCCACGCGCTCGGGGTTGTCGCGCACCGCGTTGAGGATGCGGCCCAGCGGCGTGCGGGTGAAGGCGAACATCAGCGCGACGCAGACGAAGGTGTAGACCGCGATCAGGTAATACACCTGGATCGGCGGGCCGTAGCTGATGCCCATGAAGGGATCGCCCACCACGCGGTTGCCCGAGACGCCCGCTTCGCCCCCGAAGAACTCGGAGAACATCAGCGACATGGCGAACACCAGCTCGGCCATGCCCAGGGTGATCATGGCAAACGGTGTGCCGGCCTTCTTGGTCGTCACATAGCCGAGCAGCACGGCAAAGAACAGGCCGGCCAGGCCGCCCACCAGCGGGATCAGGCTCACCGGAATGGCCCAGCCACCATTGCTGACGGCGTTGAGCGCGTGGATGGCCAGGTAGGAGCCCAGGCCGGTGTAGACCGCGTGGCCGAAGCTGAGCATGCCGCCCTGCCCCAGCAGGATGTTGTAGGACAGGCAGGCGATGATGGCGATGCCCATCTGCGAGAGCATGGTCACCGAGAGGTTGCTGCCGAACACCAGCGGCGCGAACACCAACACCAGCGCAAACAGCGACCAGACGATCCAGCGGCCGACGTTCAGGGGTTTGAATTCGTAATACTGTTTTGACATGTCAAATACACGACCATTCCGAAGTTCGATGTGCCAAGCACGAGGCTGGGCAGGCCAGAGCATCGCGGAACCGGCTTTGCCGGGCCGCTGATGCTGCCCCCTTGAGGGGGTCGCGCGAAGCGCGGCGGGGGTGGTTCATTTCAGCCTTCACGGGTTCCGAGAAGACCCTTGGGCCGGAAAATCAGGATCAGCACCAGGAACAGGTACGGCAGGATGGGCGCCACCTGTGACAGGGTGAGCTTGAGCACCGAGTTGTTCTGCGCGGCGTCCGACAGCTGCATGCCCAGCTGCTGCGCGACGCTGATGAACGAGTGGTCCAGGCCGACGGCGAAGGTCTGCAACACACCGATGAGCAGCGAGGCCAGGAAGGCCCCCGAGAGGGAGCCCATGCCACCGACCACCACCACCACGAAGATCACCGAGCCCACCGTGCCGGCCATATTGGGTTCGGTCACGAAGGTGCTGCCACCGATGACCCCGGCCAGACCGGCCAGGCCGGTGCCGGCGCCAAAGACCAGCATCAGCACCCGCGGCACGTTGTGGCCCAGGCTCTCCACCATCTCGGGGTGGGTCAGCGAGGCCTGGATCACCAGCCCGATACGGGTGCGCGTGAGCAGCAGCCACAGCGCCACCAGCATCAGCAGGGCCACCAGCATCATGAAAGCGCGCGTGGCCGGAAACGGGGTGCAGATCACCCCCTCGGCGCTGCACACCGCCTGGGCGGCCGTCCCGAGGACAAATTGCAGGCTGTCGTTGGCCTGGTGGACCAGGGTGAACGCCGGCCCCCGCAGGATGTCTGGCGGCTGGAACTCCACCGCCGTGCGGCCCCAGATCAGTTGCACCAGCTCCAGCACGACATAGGACAGCCCGAAGGTCACCAGCAGTTCGGGCACATGACCGAACTTGTGCACTTTGCGCAGCGTCAGCCGTTCAAACAGCGCGCCCAGCGCCCCCACGACCAGCGGTGCCACGATGAGCGCGGGCCAGAACCCCACCACCTGCGACACCGTGTAGCCGATGTAGGCCCCCACCATGTAGAAGCTGGCGTGGGCAAAGTTGAGCACGCCCATCATGCTGAAGATGAGGGTCAACCCCGAGCTCAACATGAACAGCAGCAAGCCGTAGCTCACGCCATTGAGCATGGAGATGATGAAGAACTCCATGGAACAGGCCTTTCGAGGGCGGAACGTGTGGGAGAAAAGCTAGAAAAATGAGAGCAGCGCCGAGTATGACCCGGCGACCGTCACCAACACGCCGCTATCGTGCCCTGCGCGCCAGGGGAATCACCGAAGCGAAGTGCTGTCATTCAGAGCGCGGCGGAACCGGCTCCGCCGGGCCGCTTGCGTTGCCCCCTTGAGGGGGTGACGCGAAGCGGCGCGGGGGCGGGCCAGTTCAGCCCGGCCGCTTCATCTGGCAGCTGGTCGGCGTGCTCGACACGTAGGCCGGGAACTCCTTGACCGGGGCCAGCGTCATGCCGGTGTTTTCCGGGCTGTACGGGTACTTCTTGTCGACCTTCTGCCAGACCGTGAGGAACAGCGGTTGCTGCAGCTGGTGGTCCAGCTTGCGCATCTCGACCTCGCCACTGAAGCTGTTGAACTTCAGACCTTCCAGGGCCGCGGCCACCTTCACCGGATCGGTCGACTTGGCTTTGGCCATGGCGGTGCTCAGCGAAGAGAAGACGTGGATCACGGAGCCGGTATAAAAATCGTCTTTGAATTTGGTGCGGAACTCATCGGTCCACTTGCCGACCTGACCACCCATGTTGTAGTGGTTGTAGGCGATCTGGTAGACGCGACCTTCGGCTGCCGTGCCCAGCGCGGTTGGCGTGCCGGTCACGCCGGTGTAGTAGGTGTAGAACTTGCCGGTGTAGCCGCCTTCGTTGGCCGCCTTGACCAGCAGCGACAGGTCGGAGCCCCAGTTGCCGGTGATCACGGTGTCGGCGCCCGAGGCCTTGATCTTGGCGATGTAGGGCGCGAAGTCGCGCACCTGGGCCAGCGGGTGCAGGTCCTCACCGACGATCTGGATGTCCGGGCGCTTGCGGGCCAGGTTCTCCTTGGCAAACTTCACGACCTGCTGGCCGTGCGAGTAGTTCTGGTTGAGCAGGTAGACCTTCTTGACGTCCGGCTTGTCCTTCATGAAGGTGGTCAGCGCCTCCATCTTCATCGAGGTGTCGGCGTCAAAACGGAAGTGCCAGTAGCTGCACTTGCTGTTGGTGAAGTCGGGGTCCACGGCCGAGTGGTTCAGGTAGATGACTTCCTTGCCAGGGTTGCGCTCGTTGTGCTTGTTGACCGCGTCGATCAGCGCGCCGGCCACCGAGGAGCCGTTGCCCTGGGTGATGTAGCGCACGCCCTGGTCCAGCGCGGCCTTGAACGCGTTCAGGCTCTCGGCGGGGCTGAGCTTGTTGTCGATGCCGATCACTTCGAATTTCACACCGGCCGGGTTGTTGGCGCTGAATTTTTCGGCGAAGAACTGGAAGCTCTTGAGCTGGTTCGAACCGACCGGCGCCATCAGGCCCGAGAGCGGATCGATCCAGGCGATCTTGACCGTCTCGCCCTTCTGGGCGAAGGCGGAAGACAGCGTCAGCGACAGCGTGGCAATGGCGACAGTTTTCAGGACGAATTTCACAAAGAGACTCCTGTGAGGATGAAAACCCCAGCGTACCGGGCTGTCCGCCGACACGGCTCAGGGAATGCCCCTAGGCTGTATCGCGCAGGCGACTGTGCTCGCACAAACGTAGCGGCGCAGGCCCGCCCAACGGCCTTCAGGGACGTGGCATCTGGCAGCGCGACGGACTGCTCAGCTGGGCGGCATCAAAGAACCGCACCGGCGCGAAGGTGTAGCCCGTGCCTTCGGCGCTGCGCGGGTGCTGCGGGCTCACCCGCTCCCAGCGGGCCACCACCAGGCCGGTCTGCAACTGGTGGTCGTCTGCCCGCATCTGGACGGCGCCCGTCCCGCCCTCGAAGCCCAGTCCCGCCAGCTGCGCCGCCACGCGCACCGGCTCGGTGGTGCCGGCGCGGGCCATGGCCAGGCCCAGCATGCGGATGCCGTCGTAACTGGCGGTGACCACCAGGTCTTCGTCAAAGCGTTGCCGGAACTCGGTGGCCAGTGCCGCCAGCGGTCCGCCCTGGTTGGTGTGGGCGGTGGCCACCAGGTACACCGGCAACTTGTCGCCCGTGGCCGCCAGCACCGTGGGCGTGCCCACCAGCTGGGGGTAATAGCCCAGCAACGGCAGGTTCAGCCCTTGCGCCTGCAGCGCCTGCAACAGGCGGCGCAGATCGACACCCCAGTTGCCCGTGACCAGGGCCTTGGCACCCGAGGCACGGATGCGCTGCACCTGCGCGCTGAAGTCCTGCAGCAGGAAGGGCTGGTGCAGTTCCTCTCCGACCACCTGCGTCTGCGGGGACTGGCGCGCCAGTTCGGCCTTGAAGTAGGCCGCGAACTGCTGCCCGTGCGCGTAGTTCTGGTTGAGCAGGTAGACCTTGTCCATGTCGGGCTGCGACGCCATGAAGGCGACCAGGGCCCGCGCCTTCATGGACGTGTCGGCGTCGATACGGAAATGCCAGGGACTGCAGTGTTCGCCCGTCAGCGCCGGGTCCATGGCGGCGTAGTTGATCAGCAGCACCGCCTTGTCGGGGCGCATCTGGTTGTGGCGGGTGATGGCCTCGGACAGTGCCGCCGCCACACCCGAACCGTTGCCCTGCACGACATAACGAAAGCCCTGGTCGATGGCCACCTTCAGGGCATTCAGGCTCTCCTGCGGCGACCCCTTGTTGTCAAACCCCGCCACACGGAACCGCACCCCCACCTGGGCTTGCAGGCGCTCGGCCATGAACTGCCAGCTGTGCAGGCTGTTGCGCCCGATGTCGCCCGCCGGACCGGACAGCGGGTCGATGAAGGCGATGCGCACCTGCGGCACATCGGCCCGCCCGTCGGCCAGCGCAGGCAGGGCCACCGCCGCGAGCCAGCCCGCCCCGGCCGCCAGCCATTGCCGCCGGCGTGGGCCGGCCATGGTCGCCACAGCGCTGCGCATCCGCCGTCAGATCCCGGGCAGCACGTAGTCCTTGAGCTGCTGGCGCAGCGTCATCTTCTGCATCTTGCCGGTGGCACCGAGCGGGATCGCGTCGACGAAGACCACATCGTCCGGCACCTGCCATTTGGCGATCTTGCCCTCGTAGAACGCCAGCAACTCTTCGCGCGTGACCTCGGCGCCGGGCTTCTTCATCACCACCACGATGGGGCGCTCGTCCCACTTGGGGTGCTTCATGCCGATGCAGGCGGCCATGGCCACGGCGGGGTGCGCCATGGCGATGTTTTCCACGTCGATGGAGCTGATCCACTCACCGCCGGACTTGATCACGTCCTTGCTGCGGTCGGTGATCTGCATGAAGCCGTCGGCGTCGATGGTGGCCACGTCGCCGGTGGGAAACCAGCCCTTGCCGTTGGCGTCGTAGCGCAGCGGGTCGCCGCCCTCGCCCTTGAAGTAGCTGGCGATGATCCACGGCCCACGCACCAGCAGGTCGCCATAGGCCTTGCCGTCCCAGGGCAGTTCGTCGCCCGCTTCGTCGACGATCTTCATGTCCACGCCATAGACGGCACGGCCCTGCTTCAGGCGCACCTTCAGCTGTTCTTCGGCCGGCAGCGCCAGTTGCGCGTTCTTGAGTGTGCACACCGTGCCCAGCGGCGACATCTCGGTCATGCCCCAGGCGTGCAGCACCTCGACGCCGTAGGTGTCGTTGAAGGCGTTGATCATGGCCGGCGGGCAGGCCGAGCCGCCGATCACCGTGCGTTTCATGGTGCTGAACTTCAGACCGCCGGCCTGCATGTGGCCCAGCAGCATCTGCCACACCGTGGGCACGCCCGCGGCCATGCTCACCTTTTCGGATTCGATCAGTTCGTAGACCGACTTGCCATCCATCGCCGGGCCGGGGAACACCAGCTTGCAGCCCACGGCGGCGGCCGAGTACGGCAGGCCCCAGGCGTTGACGTGGAACATGGGCACCACCGGCAGGATGGAATCGCGCGCCGAGCAGCCCAGTGCGTCGGGCAAGGCCGCGCCGTAGGCGTGCAGCAGCGTGGATCGGTGCGAATACAGCGCGGCCTTGGGGTTGCCCGTGGTCCCGCTGGTGTAGCACATGCTCGACGCGCTGTTCTCGTCCAGCTCGGGCCAGACATAGGTTTCGCTCTGGCCGCCCAGCCAGGCTTCGTAGCTCACCAGTCCGGGGATGCCGCTGCCCTCGGGCAGCTTGTCGGCGTCGCACAGCGCCACCCAGTGTTTGACACCCGGGCACTTGGCGTGCACCGCCTGCACCAGCGGCAGGAAGCTCATGTCGAAGCAGACCGCGCGGTCGTCGGCGTGGTTGACGATCCAGGCCAGTTGCTCGGGATGCAGACGCGGGTTGAGCGTGTGCAGCACGCGGCCGGTGCCGCTGACGCCGAAGTACAGCTCCAGGTGGCGGTACCCGTTCCAGGCCAGCGTGGCCACGCGCTCACCGAAGGCCAGGTGCAGGCTGTCCAGCGCGTTGGCCACCTGCCGCGCACGGCGGGCGATCTGGCCCCAGGTGCTGCGGTGGATGTCGCCTTCGACGCGGCGCGAGACGATCTCGGTGCTGCCATGGTGGCGCTCGGCGTGGGTGATCAGGGACGAAATCAGCAGCGGTTGGCTTTGCATCTGGCCCAGCATGTCGGGGTCTCCGGTTGAGGTTTACAAAAAACGAACGATCGTTCTTAAATCAATCCAGCATCATGCCTCAAAGGCGCTCCCTCCTGGCATCGGGTTGCCCCCGATATGGCGCCACCGGCCGATCCCAAACCCCGCCAGCCGATGGGTGCAAAGCATCACAGGGACAATGCAGCGATGCTTTCACCCCCTGCCGCAGACCGCTGGTCCCACCGCTTCGCCGAGCTGGGCGAAGCCTTCCACGTGCCCCTGCGGCCCACCCCCCTGCCCGCCCCTTACCCGGTGGCGCACAGCCCCGCCCTGGCGGCCGACCTGGGCCTGGACACCGACTGGCTGTGCAGCCCCGAGGGCGTGGCCGCTTTCACCGGCAACGCGCTGCCGCCCGGCACCCGACCCCTGGCCAGCGTCTACAGCGGGCACCAGTTCGGCCAATGGGCCGGCCAGCTGGGCGACGGCCGCGCCATCCTCATCGGTGAGCTGGGCACCACCGATGGTCCACAGGAAGTGCAGCTCAAGGGCGCCGGCCTGACGCCGTTCTCGCGCATGGGCGACGGCCGCGCCGTGTTGCGCAGCTCGATCCGCGAATTCCTGTGCAGCGAAGCCATGCACGCGCTGGGCATCCCGACCACGCGGGCGCTGTGCATCACGGGGTCCGACGCGCCGGTGCGCCGCGAAGAGATCGAAACCTCGGCCGTGGTGACCCGCGTGGCGCCCAGCTTCATCCGCTTCGGGCATTTCGAACACTTCTCGCACAACGGTCAGCACGACCAACTGCGGCAGCTGGCCGACTTCGTCATCGACACCTTCTACCCCGCCTGCCGCGAGCAGGCCGGCAACCCCTACGCGCGTTTACTAGAAGCGGTGAGCGAACGCACCGCCGAGCTGATGGCGCAATGGCAGGCCGTGGGTTTCTGCCATGGGGTGATGAACACCGACAACATGAGCATCCTGGGCCTGACGCTGGACTACGGCCCGTTCCAGTTCCTGGACGGCTACAACCCGGCCCACATCTGCAACCATACCGACCGCGGGGGCCGCTACGCCTACCAGCGCCAGCCGCAGATCGCGCACTGGAACCTGTACTGCCTGGGCCAGGCCCTGCTGCCGCTGATGGACGACCCGCAGCAGGCGCTGGACGCGCTGCAGCCCTACCGCCAGCAGTTCCCGGCCGCGCTGCAGCGGCGCATGAACGCCAAGCTCGGCCTGAGCGCGGTGCAACCCGGCGATGAAGTGCTGACCGAATCGCTCATGCAGCTGCTGGCGCAGGGCGCGGTGGACTTCACCATCTTCTGGCGGCGGCTCTCGCTCGCCGTCGCGGCGTACGCCGACCCGGCGCAAGACACGCGCGGCACGCTGGCCGCGATCGAAGCGGTGCGCGACCTGTTCGTGCAGCGCGAGGCGTTTGACGCCTGGGCGCTGGCCTGGCACGAACGCCTGCGTGCCGACACCGGCTTCGACCCGGCCGCCACCCAGGCCCGCATGCTCGCCACCAACCCGCAGGTGGTGCTGCGCAACCACCTGGGCGAAATCGCCATCCGGCACGCGCGCCAGGGCGACCTGGCGCCCCTGCACCGCCTGCAGGCAGCGCTAGCCCAGCCCTTCACCGCCCTGCCCGGCCACGACGACCTGGCCGACTTCCCGCCCGACTGGGCGGCCCACATTGAAATCAGCTGCTCATCCTGAAGGAGCCCCGCATGACATTCCCGATCCAGAAAACCGACGACGAGTGGCGTGCGCTGCTCGCACAGAACGGCGCCGAACCGGGTGCCTTCGACGTGACCCGCCGCGCCCACACCGAGCGCCCGTTCACCGGCAAATACGAAGAAGTCTGGGCCGATGGCAGCTACCACTGCGTCTGCTGTGGCAACCACCTGTTCGACGCCGGCACCAAGTTCGACGCCGGCTGCGGCTGGCCCAGCTTCTGGAAGGCCATCCCGGGCGCCATCACCGAGATCCACGACCGCAGCCACGGCATGGTGCGCACCGAAACCGTGTGCAGCCAGTGCGGCGCCCACCTGGGCCATGTGTTCGAGGACGGCCCGGCGCCCACCGGACTGCGATACTGCATGAACTCCGCCTCCATCGACCTTCAACCCAAGGACCCGACATGAAAGCCCAGAACATCCTCCAGACCATCGGCGGCACGCCGCACATCCGCATCAACCGCCTGTTCGCCGGCGTCACCCAGAGCGTGTGGATCAAGTCCGAGCGCAGCAACCCTGGCGGCTCGATCAAGGACCGCATCGCGCTGTCCATGGTCGAAGACGCCGAAGCGTCCGGGGCCCTGCAGCCCGGCGGCACCATCGTCGAACCCACCTCGGGCAACACCGGCATCGGCCTGGCCATGGTGGCCGCGGTCAAGGGCTACAAGCTGGTCCTGGTCATGCCCGACAGCATGAGCATCGAGCGCCGCCGCCTGATGCTGGCCTACGGTGCCACCTTCGACCTCACGCCGCGCGAGAAAGGCATGAAGGGCGCCATCGCCCGCGCCGAAGAAATCGTGGCCAGCACGCCCGGCGCCTGGATGCCGCAGCAGTTCAACAACCCGGCCAACATCGCCGTGCACGTGAAGACCACGGCGCAGGAAATCCTGGCCGACTTCCCCGACGGCCTGGACGTGCTGATCACCGGCGTGGGCACGGGTGGCCACCTCAGTGGCTGCGCCCAGGTGCTCAAGGCGGCCTGGCCCAACCTCAAGGTGTTTGCCGTGGAGCCCGTGGCCTCGCCGGTCATCTCGGGCGGCAGCCCGGCCCCGCACCCGATCCAGGGCATCGGCGCCGGCTTCATCCCGGCCAACCTCAAGACCGAACTGCTGGACGGCGTGATCCAGGTCGACGCCGAACCGGCGCGCGAGATGGCACGCCGCTGCGCCCGCGAAGAAGGCATGCTGGTCGGCATCTCCTCGGGCGCGACCCTGCAGGCCATCGCGCAGAAACTGCCCGAACTGCCGGCCAACGCCCGCGTGCTGGGCTTCAACTACGACACCGGCGAGCGCTACCTGTCGGTGGACGGCTTCCTGCCGGCCTGAGGCGTCCCACCCGGTTCTGGCGCCCGTGAGGCGCCGGACTCAGCTCAGCGCGACGTCGATCGCGTCGAGGTTGGAGCGCAGAATCCCGCGCACCAGCGGGAACATGTCGCCGATCGCGTCCAGCAGGCTGGCCACGGTCAGGCTGCACACGCCCAGCAGGTGGGTCTGGGCAAAACTGGCCGGCCCGTCCTTGGGGGCACCGTCCAGGCTCTGGGCGATGGCGGCGCTCAGGCCGTCGAGTTCCAGCAGCTTGAGCCGGGCGGGCGACGAGGTGGCCGTCATGCCCATGCGCGACCAATAGGCCAGCGCCACCTGTTCCACGAACTCCCGCTCCATGGCGGTGGCCATGACCTCGCTGATCCACGGCACCAGGGGAATCAGATGGCTCTTGTTCTCTTCGTCGCACAGGATGCGGTCCAGCAGCGCGTTGGTGCGCTCCATGAACACGCCCAGGGACACCTTGAAACTCTCAAACTGGGCTTCTTCGTTGCTCATCGGAACCTCCAGGCCTTGCTTGCCGCGTGAACACCACGCGTTCCATGGTGTATCGGCCCGGTGGACGGCGGCTTGAATGTGGTGCCCCGACCGCCAGCGGGGTCCCCGGCGGGCAGGGATAATCCGGCGATGCGTTTAGGGATAATCCGGCGATGCGTTTTCTCATCGACTTTTTCCCCATCGGCCTGTTCGTCGCGGCCTACAAGCTGCACGACATCTACACCGCCACCGCGGTGCTGATGGCGGCCACGCTGGTGCAGACCGGCATCATTTACGCCATCGACCGCAAGCTGCAGACCCTGCAAAAGGTCACGCTGGTGCTCGTGATCGTCTTCGGCGTGCTCACCCTGGCACTGCACGACGAACGTTTCATCAAGTGGAAGCCCACCGTGCTCTACGCCAGCATGGCCATCGTGCTGGGGGCCGCGCTCTGGGGCTGGAAGAAGAACTTCCTGCAGATCCTGCTGGGCAGCCAGCTCACCCTGCCCACGGCGGTGTGGGCGCGTCTGACGGTGATCTGGATCGGCTACTTCCTGTTCATGGCCGCCATCAACGGCTATGTGGCGGCCTACTACTCCACCGAGGACTGGGTCAACTTCAAGCTCTGGGGTTACATCTTCCCCGTGATCTTCATCATCGGCCAGGGTCTGTACATCGCGCGCCACCTCAAGGAGCCGGAAGCCGACGGCAAGGAGCAACCATGAGCCAAGCCCTCACCCCCCAGGACATCACCGCCGCCGCCATCGACGCCACACTGCGCCAGGCGCTGGCCCCCACCCAGCTGGAAGTGATCGACGAAAGCGGTGCCCACGCGGGCCACGCCGGCGCCAACGGCACCGGCTTCGGCACCCATTTCCGGGTGCGCATCGGCGGCCCCGCGTTCGCCGGGCTGGGTCGCGTGGCGCAGCACCGCCTTGTGTATGATGCGCTGCAAAAATTCACCGCCGCCGGCCTGCACGCCCTGGCCATCGAAATCCGGGCCTGACCCCCTCACCAGGCGGTGAAAACACCGCCGGCACCTTCTGTCCGGAACACCAGCGGCCACAACGGCTCTCACACCTTTTTCCCTCCCCTCAAGGTTCCTACATGAAAGTCACCCTGCAAGCGCTGAGCGCGGCCGCCCTGATCAGCGCCGCCCCCTGGGCCATGGCCCAGAACGTGGCCATCGTCAACGGCAAAGCGGTGCCCACGGCCCGCGTCGAGGTGCTGGCCCAGCAAATGGCCGCCGGCGGCCGTCCGGTGGACGACACCGTGCGCGCCCAGCTCAAGGAAGAAGTCATCCTGCGCGAGATCTTCATGCAGGAAGCGCAAAAGCGCGGCATCGCCGCCAGCCCGGAATACAAGGCCCAGATGGAACTGGCCCGCCAGACCATCCTGATCCGCGCGCTGTTTGCCGACTGGCAGAAGAAGAACCCGGTCACCGACGCCGAGATCCAGGCCGAGTACGACAAGTTCGCGTCGGCCAACGCCGGCAAGGAATTCCGCGCCCGCCACATCCTGGTGGAAAAGGAAGACGAGGCCAAGGCCCTGATCGCGGCCATCAAGGGCGGCGCCAATTTCGCCGATCTGGCCAAGCAGAAGTCCAAGGACCCGGGCTCCGGCGCCAACGGTGGTGATCTGGACTGGGCCAACGCCGCCAGCTACGTGGCCGAGTTCTCCGAAGCCATGGTCAAGCTGGACAAGGGCCAGATGACCGAAACCCCGGTCAAGAGCCAGTTCGGCTGGCACATCATCCGCGTGGACGACGTGCGCCAGGCCAAGCTGCCCACGCTGGAGGAAGTCAAGCCGCAGATCGCCCAGCAAATGCAGCAGCAGAAGATGGCCGAGTACCAGAAGACCCTGCGCGAAAAAGCCAAGGTGCAGTGAGCGCCGGCGCCCCGCGCCCATGCCCCAGCACAGCGCCCTCCGGGGCGCTTTTTTTTCGTCCCACCGGGGTGGAATAACCGCTTGATTTGATCAAATGTTGATTCCGAACAGTCGTTCAGGCAGAATCAGCGCCTTCATTTGATCAAATCCAAAGCCGTCATGCACCCCCACCCCGACATCAAGAGCTTCCTGAGCGAGCACCGCATCCAGGAAGTGGAATGCGTGATCCCCGACATGACCGGGATCGCGCGCGGCAAGATCCTGCCCAAGGACCTGTTCCTCCAGTCCGGGCAGATGCGCCTGCCCAAGAGCGTGCTGCTCAACACCGTCAATGGCCAGCAGCCCGACAACGCGCCCTACGTCGGCGACACCGACCCGGACATGGTCTGCCGCCCCGACGAGAGCACCGCACGCGTGGTGCCCTGGGCGGCCGAACGGGTGGCGGTGGTGATCCACGACTGCGAGGAATTCGACGGCTCGCCCGTGGCGCTGTCGCCGCGCAGCGTGCTGCGGCGCGTGCTGGCCCTGTACGAAGCGCAAGGCTGGCAGCCGGTGGTGGCGCCCGAGATGGAGTTCTACCTGGTCGCGCGCCAGCAGAACCCGCACGAGCCGCTGCAGCCGCCGCTGGGCCGCTCGGGCAAGCCCGAGGCGGGCCGGCAGTCGTACTCCATCGACGCGGTGAACGACTTCGACCCCTTCTTTCTGGAGCTCTCGCGCTTTTGCGAACTGCACCGCCTGGGCGTGGAGACGCTGATCCACGAAGCTGGCGCCGGCCAGATGGAGATCAACTTCACCCACGGCGACGCGATGGACCTGGCCGACCGGGTGTTCCTGTTCAAGCGCACGGTGCGCGAGACCGCGCTGCGCCACGGCATCTTCGCCACCTTCATGGCCAAGCCCATGGAGAACGAGCCAGGCAGCGCCATGCACATCCACCAGAGCATCCTGGACGCGGCCACGGGCCAGAACATCTTCAGCGGCGCGGACGGCGCGGTGACGCCGCACTTTCGCCACTTCATCGCCGGGCTGCAGCGCTACGTGCCGCTGGTCATGCCCATGCTGGCGCCCTATGTCAACTCGTACCGGCGGCTCTCGCGCTACATGTCGGCCCCCATCAATGTGCAGTGGGGCTACGACAACCGCACCTGCGGCATCCGCGTGCCCGAGTCCGACCCGGCCAACCGCCGGCTGGAAAACCGCGTGCCCGGCGTGGACGTGAATCCCTACCTGGCCATGGCCGCCACGCTGGCCTGCGGCTACCTGGGTCTGGTGGAAAAACGCCAGCCCACCGAGCCCATGAAAACCAGCGCCTGGGACCATGAACAGGAACTGCCCAGCCACATGGAAGACGCGTTGCGCCGCATGCGCGAATGTGAACCGATGCGCGACGTGCTCGGTGGCGCCTTCGTCGACGCCTTCCTGGCGGTCAAGGAACTCGAATACGCGACCTACAACCGGGTGATCAGCTCCTGGGAGCGCGAACACCTCATGTTGCTGGTGTGAGGATGCGCCCCCCTGCGCCGCTGCGCGGCTTCCCCCTCTCTCGCCTGCGGCGGGAGGGGGACGCACCTGGTGGCCCGGCGAAACCGGTTCCACGGGTGCCCTGGAACGAGGCACGCGCGCCGGATAACCCGTTGAGCAATTGACAGACGAGGGCGAAGCAAGATGACCCACCCACCCATGACCACTCACCAACGATCCGGCTTGGACTGGCCCCGCGCGCAAGCCTTTCTGACGCGGGAACGCGACGCCTACGTTCAGCGCAACCCGACTTCGGCGACGCTGGCCGCACAGGCCAGTGCGCACCTGCTGTTCGGCGTGCCGCTGCACTGGATGAACGACTGGGGCACGCCGTTTGCCCTGCATGTCGATCACGCCAGCGGCGCGGTGGTGACCGACGTGGACGGCCACGCGCTGGTGGACTTCTGCCTCGGCGACACCGGGGCCATGTTCGGCCACGCGCCCGCCCCGGTGGCTGCCGCCCTGGTGCAGCAGGCCACGCGCGGCTACACCACCATGCTGGCCACGGCCGACGCGGCCGCCGTGGGGCAACTGCTCAGCGCACGTTTTGACCTGCCGTTCTGGCAGTTCGCCATGAGCGCGACCGACGCCAACCGCTACACCGTGCGCTGGATCCGCGCCGCCACCGGCCGCAAGAAGATCCTCGTGTTCAACGGCTGCTACCACGGCACCATCGAAGACGTGTTCGTCGACCTGGTGGACGGCCAGCCGGTGCAGCGCGACAGCCTGCTCGGCCAGGTGCACGACCTGACCGAACACACGGTGGTGGTGGAGTTCAACGACCTGGCCGCGCTGGACGCAGCGCTGGCCGGCGGCGACGTGGCCTGCGTGCTGGCCGAGCCGGTCATGACCAACATCGGCATGGTGCTGCCCGACCCCGGCTTCTGGGAACAGGCGCAGCCGATCATCCGCCGCCACGGCACGCTGCTGGTGATGGACGAAACCCACACCATCAGCTCCGGCCCTGGCGGCTACGCGCAGGCGCATGGCCTCACGCCCGACGCGCTGGTGCTGGGCAAACCGGTGGGCGGCGGCGTGCCCTGCGCCGTCTACGGCATGAGCGCCGACCTGGCCGCCCGTGCGGTGCGGGCCAAACACGAGGCCCCGCCCGGCCACAGCGGCATCGGCACCACGCTCACCGGCAACATGCTGGCCATGGCCGCCATGCGCGCCAGCCTGGCCGAGGTCATGACGCCAGGGGCCTACGAGCACATGCTGGCACTGGCCGCACGGCTGGCCGACGGCATCCGCCAGCTCATCGCGCGCCACCGCCTGCCCTGGTGCGTCACCCAGGTCGGCGCGCGCACCGAATTCCAGTTCTGCGCCACGCCACCGCACAACGGCAGCGAGGCCGGCGCCCTGCTCGACCCCGAACTGGAACACCTGATCCACCTGGGCCTGCTCAACCGCGGCGTGATGATCACGCCCTTCCACAACATGATGCTGGTCTGCCCCGCCACCACCGTGGACCACGTGGCCCAGCTGCTGGGCGCACTGGATGAAGTGCTCGCGGCCATCGTGATCCGCCCATGAAAGCCGCCGCCTCGACCCTGCAGGACAGCACCTATGCGCGTTTGCGTCAGTGGGTGACGGTGGGCCGCTTCCTGCCCGGTGAACGGCTGAAGATCCACGACATCGCGCAGCAGCTGGGCGTGGGCGTGATGCCGGTGCGCGCTGCCCTGCAGCGGCTGGCGGCCGAAGGCGCGCTGGTCAACGTGCCGCACGCCGGCATGCTGGTGCCCCGGCTCTCGGCCGCCGAGTTCGACGATGTGCTGCAGATGCGCCTGCTGCTCGAAGGCGAAGCCGCCCAGCGCGGCGCCCACCGGCTGGACGCCGCCGGTGTGGCCGAGCTGGCGGCGCTGGAACAGCAGATGGCCCAGGGGCTGGCCGCGGGCGACGCCAAGACCTACCTGGACGCCAACGAACTGTTCCACGTGCGCCTGTACCAGGCCGCGGCCTCGCCCACGCTCATGTCGCTGATCGAAACCGTCTGGCTCAAGGTCGGCCCGCTGTCCAACCGCCTGTTCGAGGCCGAGGGCGCCAGCGCCGTGCTCAACGACGCACACGGCGAGGTCATGAGCGCGCTGCAGCGCCGGGACAGCGCGGGCGTGCGCCGCGCGATCGAAAAAGACCTGTTCGTGGCCGGGCAGTTCTTGCGCACGTTCTGCGCCTGACCCCACGAACACGGTGCCTCAGCCGCGCAACCAGACGAAGGCCGTCACCAGACCGATCAGCACCGGCTGGTGCAGCAGGTAGTAGCTCAGGCTCCAGCGGCCCAGCACGGCCAGACCGCGGCACAGCCCGGTGGCCGGCGCGTCGGCCGCGCCCAGCCACTGCGGCCGGTGCGCCAGCGCCCAGCGGCCGGCGGCCACGCCCCACCACATGACGCCCAGCCAAGGCTGCAGCGGCACATAGTCTTCGGTCACGGGCAGGCGGCTGATGAAGCCCAGCGCGTTCAGGCCCGGGGTGTTGAAGACCTCCAGCGCCGGCACGGCCGCGATGATCAGCGGCGCCGCGAACCTGGCGCCGATCGCCAGGGCGCCCAGCGGCCACAGCCAGCCGCCCCAGCCCGCTGTCAGCCGCACCACGATCAGCATGACCGCGATGCCGTGGAGCACGCCGAAGTAGATGAAGGTCTTCGGAAACATCAGCGCCGAACCGGCCGACACCAGCAGCGCCGCACCCGCCACCTGCGCCCAGCGCCGCCAGAACCGGCGCCAGCCCTGCCCCAAGCCCCGTGTTTGTTCCAGCGCCACCGCCTGCGACAGTCCGGCGGTGAAGAGGAACAGGCTGACGATGGCGGTGCGCTGCCAGGTCCAGAACGGGTCGCGGTGGAAGTCCTGCACGATCAGGCGAAAGTGGTCCAGGTCGAAGGCGAAGTGGTAGGCCGTCATCCACAGCATGGCGACGGCGCGCAGCGCGTCGATGCGATCCAGGCGCGAGAGGCGTTCAGGTGTGACCATGTCCCGTCCAGCTCACACCGCGGAACCGGCTTCGCCGGACCGCTGGTGTGCCCCCCCCTCCTGGGGGGAGCTTGCTTTGTGGTGGATGGACAGCAGCAGCTGCGCCAGCTCGCGCGGCGCGCTGACCATGGGGCCGTGACCGGTGGCCAGCTCGTGCACCTTCCAGCCCGGCTCGCTGCGCACGCGCTGGCGCATCACCGCAATCGTCGGCAAGGCCGGACGGTTGCAGTCGATGAAGCTGCGCGGCAGCGCCGCGACCCGCGCGGCGTCGAACGCCAGCGCCTGCTGGTAGACGGCCAGCGGCTGCGGCGTCTGGCGGCGATTGACCCAGTCGCGGTCAGCACCCGACAGGCCGAACACGCCGGCATCCGGCGGCGGAAAGCTCAGGCCACCGCTGGACGCTGCGGCCTCGATGCGCGCCTGGCGCGTTTCGGGGGCGTGCTGGCTGCTCCAGCTCTCGCCCGGGTGCGGCGTCACCGCGTCCAGGTACACCAGTTGCACCAGCAGACCCGGCCGTTCCTGCTGCAGCCGGTCGGCCACGCCGGTGATGACGATGCCGCCGTAGCTGTGGCCCACCAGCACGACGCGCCGCAGTTCCTCGGCCTCGATCAGGCCGATCACGTCCTGGATGTGGGTGTCCAGGGTCACCGCAGGGCTCAGCAGGTGGGCCCGCTCGCCCACGCCGGTGAGGGTGACGGCGTGGGTGTCGATGCCAGCGCCGCGCAGCAGCGGCAGCACGCGGTGCCAGCACCAGGCGCCTTGCCAGGCGCCGTGGACGAGCACGAAAGCGGTGGTGGTGCGCGGGTGGGGTGCAGACATGGGCGTTCTCCGGGACAATATTGGGTTCTGTTCACTGGGCCGTGCCGGCCCGATTCTGCACCGCCTTCCTGGTCGCCTGCCCATGCTGCCCCACCAACTCGAACTGCTTGCCCCCGCCCGCGACGCCACCATCGGCATCGAGGCCGTGAACCACGGGGCCGATGCGGTCTACATCGGCGGCCCATCGTTCGGCGCCCGCACCAGCGCCGACAACTCGGTGCAGGAGATCGCCCGCCTGGCGGCCTACGCACACCGCTACAACAGCCGCATCTTCGTGACGATGAACACCATCCTGCGCGACGACGAGCTGGAACCAGCGCGCCAGCTGGCCTGGCAGCTGTACGACGCAGGCGTGGACGCGATGATCGTGCAGGACATGAGCCTGCTGGAAATCGACCTGCCGCCGATCCAGCTGCACGCCAGCACGCAGACCGACATCCGCACGCCCGAAAAAGCCCGCTTTTTGCAGGACGCGGGCCTGTCCCAGATCGTGCTGGCGCGCGAACTGACGCTGCAGCAGATCGCGGCCATCGACGCCGCGCTGGGCCCGAAGGACGCACCGGGTCGCGCCATCCTCGAATTTTTCGTGCACGGCGCGCTCTGCGTGGCCTACAGCGGCCAGTGCTTCATCAGCCACGCCCACACCGGCCGCAGCGCCAACCGCGGCGACTGCTCGCAGGCCTGCCGCCTGCCGTATGAGGTCAAAGACAGCCAGGGCCGCATCGTCGCGCACGACAAACACGTGCTCTCGATGAAGGACAACAACCAGAGCAACAACCTGCGCGAAATCATCGACGCCGGCGTGCGCAGCTTCAAGATCGAAGGCCGCTACAAGGACATGGCCTACGTCAAGAACATCACCGCGCACTACCGCGTGCTGCTCGATGAAATCCTGGAAGAGCGCCCCGAGCTGGCCCGCGCCAGCAGCGGCGAATGCACCTTCCACTTCCAGCCCGACCCCGACCAGAACTTCAACCGCGAGTTCACCGACTACTTCGTGCAGGGCCGCCAGGAAGACATCGGCGCCTTCGACACACCCAAGAACCCGGGCCGCCCCATCGGCTTTGTGAGCGCCACCGGCCCCAACTTCGTCGAACTGCAGACCGACGACCCGGCCACGGTGATCCACAACGGCGACGGCCTGTGTTACCTGGACCTGCAAAAGGAGCTGGTGGGGCTGCAGATCAACCGCGCCGAGGCCGTGAACAAGAAAGGCCTCTGGCGGGTGTTCCCCAAGGACCCGATGGAAGGCTTCAAGGACCTGCGCAAGGGCGTGCAGGTCAACCGCAACCGCGACATGGACTGGGTGCGCGGTCTGGAGAAAA
>NZ_JASJOY010000029.1:0-2732 GCF_031426985.1 Hydrogenophaga sp. | reverse complement strand
CGGCGCCCAGGAACACCATCCACACGAACAGCAGGCGCGAGAGTTCTTCGCTGGCGGCGAGGCTGCTGCCAAAGCCGTAGCGCAGCACCACGTTGAGGAACACGGCGCTGGCCATCACCGCCAGGCAGGCGGCCATGAGGGCCTGGGCCGCGCGCTGCAACGGGTGGGTTTTGCGTGGATCAGGGGCGTTCATGCGGCCTCCGGGGTCTGGGAAGGGTCGACCACGCCGGCCCAGGTGCTCACCTGCTCCAGCAGCAGGGGCAGCGGCTCGGCCGCGTCCACGCGCAGCACGCCGGGCTCGCCCACCGGCGATTCGAGCGTGGCGAACTGGCTGTCGACCAGGGCGGTGTTGAAGAAGTGGGACGAACGGACCGCCACGCGCTGGCGGGCCAGTTCGGGCGTGATGTCCAGGAACACGAAGCGCAGGCCGGGCGATGCGGCGCGCAGCTGCTCGCGGTAGCTGCGGCGCAGGGCCGAGCAGGTCAGCACCATGCCGCCCGGGCGGCGGGCCAGCAGCGCGCCCAGGGTGATCAGCCAGCCGGCGCGGTCGGCATCGGTCAGCGGCGTGCCCTGCTGCATCTTCAGTCGGTTGCCCTCGCTGTGGTGGTCGTCGCCTTCGATCAGTTCGAAGGCCAGGCGCTGCGCCACGGCGGCGCCCAGGCTGGACTTGCCGCAGCCGGCCACGCCCATGATCACCAGCGAAACATTTGGAAGGTTTGGCATGCTTGAGATAGCGCTATCTTTTGAATCCGGAAAAAAGCGGCCCGTTCACGGACCGCCCAGAACCCTTCGCCGTGCCACCCGCTGCCGCCGGCTGCGCACCACCTGGTGCGCAGGGCCTGCCGCTGCGGGTAAACCGGGGTGGACCCGGCGTTGAGATAGCGCTATCTTACGGACACTGCCCGTTCACAGAACCCGTACAAACCCTGATGCCCCCCTCTTCTGTCACCCCTGCGTCACCCCAGCGCCCGCGCGCCACCGGCCGCATCACCCTGGCCGATGTGGCCGCGCTGGCCGGCGTGAGCCCCATCACCGTCTCGCGTGCGCTGCGCGGCGAGCGCACCGTGGACCCGGTGCTGGCCGAGCGCGTCAAGGCCGCCGCCGCCGAACTGCGTTACACGCCCGATCCGGCCGCCCGCGCCCTGGCCTCGCGCCACAGCTCACACGTGGCGGTGCTCATCCCCATGCTGTCGAACGCGCTGTTCGTCGACCTGCTCGAAGCGGTGCAGCGCACGCTGCGCCCGGTGGGCTACCAGACGCTGATCGGCATCACCCACTACGACGCCGACGAAGAAGAGCAGCTGCTGCGCGAACAGCTGCTGCACCGCCCGGCCGGCCTGCTGGTCACGGGCATCGACCACAACGCACGCACGCGCGAGCTCATCGCCGGCAGCGGTGTGCCCTGCGTGCACGTGATGGCGCTGTCGAACGCGCCCGAGGTGTACTGCGTGGGCTTTTCGCAGACCGACGCGGGCGCGGCCATCACCCAGCACCTGCTGGACCGGGGCCGCCGGCGCATCGCCTTTGTGGCCGCGCAGCTGGACCCGCGCACCCTGCAGCGCGCCGAGGGTTACCGCCGCGCGCTGCAGGCGGCCGGCCTGCACGACCCGGCGCTGGAATGGCTGGACCCGCGGCCCTCGTCCATGGCGCTGGGGGGTGAACTGCTCGAACAGCTGCTGCGCGAGCGCCCCGATTGCGACGCGGTGTTCTTCTGCAACGACGACCTGGCCCAGGGTGGTCTGCTGGCCGCCCTGCGGCTGGGGGTGGCGGTGCCGCAGCGGGTGGCGGTGGCGGGGTTCAACGATCTCTCGGGCAGCGACCAGATGCTGCCGCCGCTGACCACGGTGGCCACGCCGCGCGGCGCCATCGGCGAGGCCGGCGCCCGGATGCTGCTGGCGCTGATGCGGGGCGAGACCCCGCCCGAACACGCGGTGGACCTGGGTTTTGAGTTGTGTCTGCGCCAGAGCAGCTGAGCCACACCCATACTTTCTGCCGTTGACTAGGGTAAATCCTGACTCAACCACGCAATGAAGTACCAAATTGATCCCAATTCGTACAAATTGCGCAGCCGATCCTGACCAGAATTCCCCCACGGCTTCAGACACCGTAGAACCTCAAACGACCGCCTTTCCATCCAGGAGACACACTGTGAAATTCCGCCTTGCCACCGTGTTCGCCGCCGGCCTGCTGGCCGCCGCTGGCGCCAACGCCGCCACCGAACTCGTGATCGCGACCGTGAACAACGGCCACATGATCGAAATGCAGAAGCTCTCGAAAAACTTCGAGACCGCCAACCCCGACATCAAGCTCAAGTGGGTCACGCTGGAAGAAGGCGTGCTGCGCCAGCGCGTGACGACCGACATCGCCACCAAGGGCGGCCAGTTCGACATCATGACCATCGGCATGTACGAAGCGCCGATCTGGGGCAAGAAGGGCTGGCTCACCGAGCTCAAGACCGACGCCGCCTACGACGTGGACGACCTGCTGCCCGCCGTGCGCGGTGGCCTGACCGTGGGTGGCAAGCTCTACGCCGCCCCGTTCTACGGCGAATCGTCGATGCTGATGTACCGCAAGGACCTGGCCGACAAGGCCGGCATCACCGTGGCCGACAAGCCCACCTGGACCGACATCAAGACCCTGGCGTCCAAGATCCACGACCCGAAGAACGGCGTGTACGGCATCTGCCTGCGCGGCAAGCCGGGCTGGGGCGACAACATGGCCTTCCTGTCCAC
>NZ_JASJOY010000028.1:0-1264 GCF_031426985.1 Hydrogenophaga sp. | reverse complement strand
AGCATCGGCGCGGTGTGGAGCGTGTGCGCGCCCGACATGGGCACCAACGCCGTGCTCGACCGCTTCCAACAGATTGAACCGGTGGCGCTGATCGCCTGCGATGGCGTCACCTATGGCGGCAAGGACTTCGACCGCCTGGCCGTGGTGGCCGAGCTGCGCGCCGCCTTGCCGACGGTGCGCCACGTGGTGCTGCACACCAACCTGGCCGAAGAGCCCGCCACGGTGGACAACGCGCTGGAATCGGCGCAACCCTGCACCGCCTTCAGCACCGCCGTGGCGCGCGACGACGCCGCCACCGCCGCCTTCGAGCCGCTGTGGCTGCCCTTCGACCACCCGCTGTGGATCGTCTACAGCAGCGGCACCACGGGGCTGCCCAAGCCCATCGTGCACGGCCACGGCGGCACGCTCATCGTGGCGCTGGCGCTCAAGATCCTGCACAACGACGTGGGCTGCAGCTACGCGCCCAACAGCTGGGGCGAGCGCTACCACTGGTACAGCTCCACCGGCTGGGTGATGTGGAACGCGCAGACCAGCGGCCTGCTCAACGGCACCACCTGCGTCATCTACGACGGCAACCCCGGCGGCAGCAAAGACCGGCCCGACTGGACCGTGCTCTGGCGCTTCGCGGCCGAGCAGGGCGTCACCTTCTTCGGCGCGGGCGCGGCGTTTTTCGCGAACTGCCTGAAGGCCGGGGTGGACCTGTCGGCCTGCGGTGATCTGTCCAAGGTGCGGGCGCTGGGGACGACCGGCTCGCCGCTGTCGGAAGACGCGCAGCGCTGGGGCAGCGCGCAGTTCGCCGCCATCGCCCAGAGCGAAGCGCAGAAGGACATCTGGTGGTGCAACATCTCCGGCGGCACCGACTTCGCCGGCGCCTTCATCGGCGGCAATCGGGACCTGCCGCAGACCCCCGGCCGCATGCAGTGCCGCCTCATGGGCTGCGCGGTGGAATCGTGGAACGAACAGGGCCAGCCCGTCATCGACGAAGTGGGCGAACTGGTCTGCGCCCAACCCATCCCGTCCATGCCCCTGTACTTCGTGGGCGACACCGACAACCGGCGCCTGCTCGGCAGCTACTTCGACATGTACCCGGCGGGTCATGGGAGAAAGCCCGGCGGCGGTGATCTGGACGCCAGCGCCGGCGCCGTCTGGCGCCACGGCGACTGGCTGCGCATCCACCCCGACGGTTCCTGCGTCATCTACGGCCGCTCCGACGCCACCATCAACCGCCACGGCCTGCGCATGGGCACCAGCGAGCTCTACAGCG
>NZ_JASJOY010000027.1:0-1479 GCF_031426985.1 Hydrogenophaga sp. | reverse complement strand
TCAACGCCACCGTGCTGGGCGTGCTGGCGCAGCGCCTGGTGCGCACCCTGTGCCCGGCCTGCCGCGTGCGCGAGGACGAGGCCGCCACCGCGGCGTCTGCCCAGGCGCTGGCCGAGCTGGTCAGGCCCTGGAAGGTGACCGGCGGCTACCGGCCCTACAAGCCCGTGGGTTGCGTGGACTGCCGCATGACCGGCTTTCGCGGCCGCATGGGCCTGTACGAACTGCTCACCGTCACCGAAGCCTTCAAGGACAAGGTCAGCCGCGAACCGCAGATGGACGCGCTGCGCCGCCAGGCCGTGGCCGACGGCATGCGCCCGCTGCGCCTGGCCGGCGCGGCCCGCGTGGCCGAGGGGCAGACCACCATCGACGAGGTGCTGGCCTGCACACCGCCGGTGAGCGGGTAGGCATCTGGCCCACATGGCCGGCCGGGCCGGGCTGCACAGCGTCACCGGTGGCTTATATTTCGGCACTGGCCCTGCGCTGCAGGCCAAATCCCGGACCCGCTCACCCATGATTCCCATCAAGACCGAATCGGCCTGGCGCGGCACCGCCGACTGCCGCAACTGCGGCATCCGCGACATGGTGCTGTTCGCCGATCTGCACGAGGACGACTTCAACCTCATCCACGCCCCCATCGACGATCTGGAGTACGCGGGCGGGCAACCGGTGGTGCGCCTGGGCGAGACGGCCACCTCGCTATACACCCTGCGCAGCGGCATGATCAAGCTGGTGCGCAACACGGTGGACGGGCGCCAGCGCATCGTGCGCGTGCTGCGCTCGGGCGACGTGATCGGCCTCGAAGCGCTGATGGGCCCGACCTACGACTCCGACGCCGTTGCGCTGACCAACGTGCGGGTCTGTCGCCTGCCGCTGCAGGTGATCCAGCGCCTGAACCGCGAGACCCCGCGCCTGCACCAGCGCCTGCTGGAGAAATGGCACCGCAGCCTGAAAGAGGCCGATGACTGGCTGGCCGAACTCAACTTCGGCAACGCCCGCCAGCGCGTGGCCGGGCTCATCCTGAAGATGCGTTCGACGACCGACGCCGGCATCGCCACGCTGTTCTCGCGCGAAGACATGGGCGCCATGCTCGACCTCAAGCTCGAGACCGTCAGCCGCACCCTGTCGGCCTTCGAGCGCGAAGGCCTGATCGAGCCGCAGGACAAACAAGGGCGCCTGTACCGCGTGGTCGATGCCGAGCGGCTGGTGGCGCCAAAGGCCGGCGCCGAGTAAGCCCGCCAGCGAGGTGACAGCCGGCTGACGCAGGGCTGCCGATAATGGGGCGGATGTCCAGCGCCCCCGCCCAGCCCCACCCCCACCTCGCCTCCGGTCTGCTGCTCGCCAGCGCCGGCTCCATCGCTTTTTCGGGCAAGGCCATCATCGTCAAGCTGGCCTACCGCCACGGGGTGGACGCGGTCACGCTGATCATGTACCGCATGCTGTTTGCGCTGCCGCTGTTCCTGGCGCTGGCCTGGTGGGCCA
>NZ_JASJOY010000026.1:1762-2009 GCF_031426985.1 Hydrogenophaga sp. | reverse complement strand
CGGCTGCAGGCCAGCCGAGGCTACCGGCTGATGCAGCACGAGGGAGGCTTCCTGCTTCAATGCGCTTTGCGCTTTGCGCCCGGGTTTCCGCACTCGGTGCTCAACTACGGCGCGGGCACGCTGCGGCTGCCGCTGGTGCCATTCCTGGTCTCGACGGTGATCGGTTTTGCCCTCAAGGCCTGGCTGTACAGCCAGGCCATTCACGCGGCACTGGCGGCCGGTCGAGTGGCCGATCTGTTCAGCACCC
>NZ_JASJOY010000026.1:1337-1752 GCF_031426985.1 Hydrogenophaga sp. | reverse complement strand
ACCCAGACCCTGTGGCCACTTCTCGCCGCCGTCGCCATCGCGCTGGCGGCTCGGGCGTGGGCCAGGCGTCGGCGCTGATGTCGCGACTTCGGCGTTGCTGCCCGGCGGCGTCGCTTCAGCCAGTCCGCAAGGCGGCCAGGCGAGGCCACAGTTCCATCAGTTCCACCACGAGCACGATGGCCCAGGCCAGGATCGCGATGCCGGTGGCGGCGGCCGCGACGTCCTTGATGATGCCGATCTTGTCGTTGTGGCGCGTTTCGACGAAGTCGCACAGCGCCTCGATCGCGGTGTTGAAGATCTCCGCCGCCAGCACGACGCCGGTGGCCAGCAGGATGACCGCGGCGTCCACCCAGGCGCGCAGCCACAGCGCCAGGCCCAGCACCAACAGCGACAACACGGCCTTGTAGAGCACGCT
>NZ_JASJOY010000026.1:730-1327 GCF_031426985.1 Hydrogenophaga sp. | reverse complement strand
GAAGTCGTTCAACACCGCATAGCGCAGGCCGGCGAGGACCACCGCGAGCTTGCGCAGCGGGTGCCAGCCGGGCTCGCCGGTGCCGAGAAACTTGTTCCTCATGGGGTTCTCCAGGCCGGGGCGCCGCGGTCCGCTCCGGCTTCAGTGCGCCGGTGTCCTGCGGCGCAGCAGAACCGCCACCAGCGTGATCACCGTCAGCGGCAGCACGAAGCCGGTCATCGCCAGCGTGTAGGTGCGCAGTGCGTCGTGCTGCTGCGCGGCGAGGATCAGGTAGGCCACGTAGCCGACGTAGTACAGCACGAAGACCGCGCCCTCCCAGCGCGCGATCTCGCGGCCGGTCAGGAACACCGGCACGCAGGCCAACGCCACGGCCAGCATGACCCAGATGTCGAAGGCCTGCACCGAAGGCGGAACGATCAGTCCGGCGTCGCCCGCGGCCAGCCCCGCGAGGCCCACGCAGCCCAGGATGTTGAAGGTGTTGCTGCCGATGACGTTGCCGACCGCGATGTCGCGCTCGCCCTTGATCGCGGCGGCAATTGAAGTGGCCACTTCGGGCAGCGAGGTGCCGGCGGCGACGATGGTCAGGCCGATCACCAG
>NZ_JASJOY010000026.1:0-720 GCF_031426985.1 Hydrogenophaga sp. | reverse complement strand
GCGAAGGTCACCGCGGCCTCGACCAGCCATTGCGCGCCCAGCACCAGAGCGGCGAGGCCTGCCAGCACGAGGCCGATCTGCACGAGCGGCGGACGGTCCCAGGTGGTTGTCACCGCGGGCGCGAGCGCTTCGGTGTATTCATCCTGCGCGGCGCGGGTCTGGCGCCGCGACTGCACCACCAGGAAGACGGTGTAGCCGATGAGCAGCGCCAGCAGCAGCGCCGCATCCAGCAGGCCGATCCGCCCGTCGAGCGACAGCAGCAGCAGCAGCAGCGAGGCACCGATCATGATCGGAACCTCCTGGCGGATGAGCTGAATGTTCACGACCAGCGGCACGATCAGCGCGCTGACACCGAGAATGAACAGGACGTTGAAGACGTTGCTGCCTACGACGTTGCCGATCGCGATGTCGACCCGCCCATCCAGCACGGCGCCCACCGACACGGCCACTTCCGGGGCGCTGGTGCCGAAGGCGACGACGGTCAGTCCGACGACGAGTGGCGAGATGCCAAAGGACAACGCCAGCTTCGACGCGCCGCGCACCAGCAGGCCGGCACCTACGACCAACGCGAGCAGGCCGCCCACGAACATCAAGAACTGCATATCCACTCCTATCGTTGTTCACCGCACGTTCGCTGTGTTTGGTTCATGCCATGCCATGCCAAGGATGTCCATTTGCGGCGTCGTCGTACGCTCCAAGCAGTGTAGCTGACCGCGTGCG
>NZ_JASJOY010000025.1:0-87722 GCF_031426985.1 Hydrogenophaga sp. | reverse complement strand
GCCGCGCCACGCTGGTCGGCCCCATCATCGGCGCCTTCATCGTCAACGGCGCCAAAAGCTGGCTCACCGTGACCTTCCCCGAGTTCTGGCTCTACTTCCTGGGCGCGCTGTTCATCGCGGTCACGCTGTGGATGCCGCAGGGCGTGGTGGGGTTGGTGAAGAAAATCCGTGGAGCGAGAGCATGACGCCCGATCTGATGGAAGAAGGCGCGCAGCGCTTTGAAAAACTGCAGACAGCGGGCGTGCTGGGCCGGACCGAATCGGGTGGTCGTGCCGCGGCTTACGGCCGCATCCACACGCCCGGCGAGGTGGACACCACGCACGGCCGCATCCTGTACCTGGAAGACGTGCACGTCAGCTTCGACGGCTTCAAGGCCATCAACGGCCTGAGCCTGGACATCGCGCCCGGCGAGCTGCGCTGCATCATCGGCCCCAACGGCGCGGGCAAGACCACGATGATGGACATCATCACCGGCAAGACCCGGCCCGACAGTGGCCAGGTGTTTTTCGGCAGCACGATCGACCTGCTGCGCTACCGCGAGCCCGAGATCGCCGCTTTGGGCATCGGCCGCAAGTTCCAGAAGCCCACGGTGTTCGAGCAGCTCAGCGTGTACGAGAACCTGGAACTCGCGCTGGCGACCGACAAGCGCGTGCGCCACAGCATGGTGTTCCGCCCGACGGGCGAAGAGAAGGACCGCCTCGGCGAGGTGCTGACCACCATCCACCTGGCCGACAGCGCGGCGCGTCTGGCGGGCAACCTGAGCCACGGGCAGAAGCAGTGGCTGGAGATCGGCATGCTGCTGATGCAGGACCCGAAGCTCTTGTTGCTCGACGAACCCGTGGCCGGCATGACGGACGAGGAGACGGAGCGCACGGCGCAGCTGTTCCTGACGCTGAAGGGCAAACATTCGCTGATGGTGGTGGAGCACGACATGAGCTTCATCCGCACCATTTCGGAGAAGGTCACGGTGTTGTGTGACGGGTCGGTGCTGGCCGAGGGGACGCTGGATGAGGTGCAGGCGGATGAACGGGTGATCGAGGTTTACCTTGGGCGCTGACTTGTTGTCTTTGTCTTTGTCTTTGTCGTCGAGGAGTGGCGTCTGTGGCGAGCCGGGTCTCGGCCCGGCGGCCGACTCACTTTCTTTTGCTTCGCCAAAAGAAAGTAAGCAAAGAAAAGGCGAGCCGACGACCGGGCCGCTGCGCGGTTCCTTGCGCTGCTCGGGTCGCGGGGGAAATTCGCAAACTAGTCCGCTGCGCGGCCGTCGGACATGCGAATTTCTGATCCCCGCGCCCCTGCGCTGCTCAGCCCGGTCGGACGGCACAGGCGGGGACGGGCTTCCCTTCTTGCAACCGTGGTGGATCGCGGGGGAGTCCGTACCCGATTCCTGCCGTCATGCGCTGGCGAGTAGCGCAGGACCGGGCGGGAACAGGGCTGCGCATGTCCGAAGGCCGCGCAGCGGACAAGTTTGCGCAGACCCCGCCCGGACCGAGCAACGCAGCGTGCCCGGAGCGAAGCGCAGGGACAGCGCATTCGGCTCGCCTTTTCTTTGCCTACTTTCTTTTGGCGAAGCAAAAGAAAGTGAGTCGGCCGCCGGGGCGAGACCCGGCCAACCCAACCAGCCGGAGAAAACAAGATGAGCCTCCTCGAAGTCAAAGACGTCAACCAGTACTACGGCGGCAGCCACATCCTGCGCAACGTCAACCTCAGCGCCGAACTGGGCAAAGTCACCGTGGTGCTCGGCCGCAACGGCGTGGGCAAGACCACGCTGCTCAAATCCCTCATGGGCCTGGTGCCCATCAAAAGCGGCAGCATCACGCTGGCGGGCCAGGCCATCCACAACGCCACGCCCTACGAACGCGCACGCCAGGGCATGGGCTTCGTGCCGCAAGGGCGCGAAATCTTCGGCCGCCTCACCGTGCAGGAAAACCTGCAGATGGGCCTGGCCTACAAGCGCGGCGGCACGCCGATCCCGGCCGAACTGTTCGAACTGTTCCCGGTCTTGAAGCAGATGCTGGGTCGAAGAGGCGGCGACCTCTCAGGCGGTCAGCAGCAGCAACTCGCCATCGCGCGGGCGCTCGCCGCCGGACCGAAACTGCTGATCCTGGACGAACCCACCGAAGGCATCCAGCCCAACATCATCAAGGACATCGGCCGGGTGATCCGCCTGCTGGCCGACCGCGGCGACATGGCCATCGTGCTGGTGGAGCAGTACTACGACTTCGCCGAAGCGCTGGCCGACCAGTACGTGGTGATGGAGCGCGGCGAAGTCATCGCCAGCGGGCCGGGCCGCGAGATGCAGGCCAAGGGCATCCGCCAGCTGGTCGCGATCTGACTACCCGGCTTTTCCCTGGAGGGCCGACAGATCCAGGATGTGGACGGTGCCTCTGCCCAGGCTGATGTGACCTTCCCGCTCCAGCTGTTTCATGGCCAGCGAGGCCTTCGGCCGGCTGACGCCGGCGCGGCGCGCGATCTGGTCATGGGTCACCTTCAGCACCCACTCGCCCTGCACCGGGTCGCGGTCGCTGGCCATGCGGACCAGCGCCGCAGCCACACGCAATGGCACGCTGCGCTGCATCCAGGCGCGCTCGCGCCCCTGCACTTCGCGCAGGCGCCGGCTCAGGAAGCGGATCAGGAGCACCGCCAGGAGCGGCTCGGACTGCACCAGTCGCTCCAGTTCGTCGGTGCCGATCCATCGCACCTCCGTCGGCTCGATCGCCACCATGTCCACCGTGCTCGGCTGTTCGCCAAACAGGTAGGACAGCATCACGATCTCGCCGCGGCCGAACTGGATCGGTACGGTCTGCAAGCCCTTGCCGTACGACCCGTGCATCACGGCGTCGATGGTGCCCTGCACGATCAGGGGCAGGCGGGAGACCCTGTGTCCGGCCGCGATCACGACCTGTCCTGGACCATATCGCCGCAAGGGCCGTTCATCGAGAGACAGGCGCTCCTGCAACACCTGGGTGAGCGTCCGGTTGATGGCCTGGCTGGTCTGTCCGTCGGGCAGGGCCTCGCCGGCGGACGGTGTGGATCGGGTGGCGGAAGGGGATGCCATGGGCGGGTACCGAGGGAATCCACGGGGGTGCTGTGTTCCCGCGGGAACTGAAGGCCGGGGCACCCGCCCCCAACATGGGCCTGCGTTCAAACTACGACGGAGACCATTATGAATCTGCCACGCCGGACACTGCTGATGTCCCTGGCCCTGACGACCTGGGTCGCCGCCCTGCCGATGACGGTGTCGGCCCAGGGAAAGCCGCTGAAGATCCTGGTCGGTTACCCGGCCGGCGGTGCGGTGGATGTGGTGGCGCGCCAGGTTGGCGAAGAGATGCGGGCCGCCGGCTACAACGTCGTGGTCGAGAACAAGGCCGGCGCCGGGGGCCAACTGGCGGTCTCGGCGCTGTTGCAGTCCCCGGACGATGGTGGAACGGTCCTGGTCATGCCCGGTGGCAATCTGTCGCTCTACGCCCACGTCTATCCCAACCTCAAGTACAGCCTGGCGGATCTGGCGCCGTTGGCCACCCTGTGTTCGTTCCATTTCGGCCTGGCGGTGGGGCCGGGCACGCCCGCCAGAACCTGGCCGGAATTTGTCGACTGGGCCAAGTCCCATCCGGGCAAAGCCAGCTATGGCACGCCGGGCGCCGGCACGGGCATGCACTTCATGGGGGTGATGCTCGGTCGCCAGGCGGGCATTGACTTCCTGCATGTGCCCTACAAGGGCGGCGCGGCCGCCATGACCGACGTGCTCGGCGGCAGCCTGCCGTCGCTGGCGACCACTTTGCCCAACCTGGTGAAGCAGCACCAGGGAGGCAAGCTGCGGATCATCGGTTTCACCGGCGATCGGCGCATGGACAAACTGCCCGATGTGCCGACGTTCAAGGAGCAGGGCTATCCGGATGTGTTGCTGTCCGAGGTGTTTGCGGTGTTTGCCAAGGCCACGACCCCGTCGCCCCGGCTGGCCGAGCTGGAGTCCGCTTTCGTCAAGGCCGCCCGCCAGCCACGGGTGGTCGAGGCGCTGAACCAGCTGGAGTTCGATTCCCTGGTGCTGGACGCGAAGACCACGCGCAGCCGGCTGGAGGACGACACCCGCCGCTGGGGTCCGGTGGTCAAGGCGTCTGGCTATACGGCCAAAGAATGAGCCCGGTTGGCCGTGCGCCGAGGCGCCCCAACATCCTGATGGTCATGAGTGACCAGCACCGCGGCGATGCCTATGGTTTCGAAGGACGCCGGGTGCACACCCCCCATCTCGATCAGATGGCCCGGGCCGGCACGCGTTTCTCGGCCTGCATCACCCCCAACGTGGCTTGCATGCCGGCGCGCTGCTCGGTGCTGACCGGCCTGCTGCCCTTGACACACGGTGTGCATGACAACGGCATCGACCTGGACGAAGGGCTCGCGCAGCAAGGGTTCGCTGGCAGCCTGTCGCGGGCCGGGTACCGCAGCCATTTCATCGGCAAGGCGCATTTCTCCAGCAACCACTCCTACGGCGATCGCCCCACGGGGCGTTGCGAGAACATCCCGAGCGCACCGCAGTTCGGCCCCGGATGGCAGGGGCCCTACATGGGTTTCGATCGGGTCGAACTGATGCAGCTGGGCCACAACTACTGGCTGCCCGATCCTGCGCCCGGGGGGCTGCATTACGAGCGCTGGTACCACGGCGATGGCTTGGGAGAACTCAAGAACGCCCTCTATTCACAGCATGTCGGTGCGCCGGTGCAGGGCGCGCAGACCCATTCGAGCGCCCTGCCGGTCGCCTGGCACAACAGCACCTGGGTCGGCGACCGCACGGTGGAAATGTTGCGTGAGCAGGGTCGTCGCGAACGGGGCGGCGATGACACACCGCTGTGCGCCTGGGTCTCGTTTGCCGATCCGCACCATCCGTTTGACGCGCCCGTGCCCTGGAGCCTGCTGCACCGGCCCGACGAGGTGGATCTGCCGCCGCACCGCCAGCGCGACCTGGAGCGCCGCCCCTGGTGGCACCGGGCGGCGCTGGAGAACACCCCCGGTGGCACCCCGGCAACGCGCAAGATCCGGCAGGAGTATTCGCGCATCGGTCCACAGACCGACGAGCAGTTTCGGCAGATCGTGGCCAATTACTACGGGATGATCTCGCTGATCGATCACCAACTGGGTCGGCTCCAGAACACGCTGCGGGAGGAAGGACTGCTGGAGCACACGCTGGTGGTGTTCACCTCCGACCACGGCGAGTGGCTGGGCGACCACGGGTTGGTGCTCAAGGGACCCATGTTCTACGAAGGGCTGATGCGGGTGGGCCTGCTGGTGCAGGGGCCCGGCGTACCAGCCGGCCGGGTGGTGGCCGATCCCGTGTCGACGCTGGATCTGGCGGCCACCTTCGGTGACTACGCGGGCACGCCGGTGGCCTCCGCGGCCCACAGCCGCAGCCTGCGACCACTGATCGAGGATCGGCCGGGGGCGGACCGCGACCACGCACTGAATGAATGGCGCCTGGGGCCGTCGCGCTGCGGCGTGGCGCTCGATCTGCGGGCCGTGCGAACGCGGGACGCCAAGCTGACGCTGGAGCTCGACAGCGGCGCCGGCGAACTGTACGACCTGGTCAACGATCCGTATGAATGCGAAAACCGCTTCGACGACCCCGCGTACCGTGGACTGCGCCAAGCCCTGACCGACCGCATCATGGCGCGCCCGCCGGATGTGCGGGCGAGTTTCTGCGAACCGGTGGGCCCCGCCTGAAAGAAGGTACCCCTTGAACCTCGAACCGTGCAACAACCTGGTCATCATGACCGACGAGCAGGACGGCCTGGCGATGGGCTGCGCCGGCCACCCCTTCGTGCGCTCGCCCCACATGGACGCCCTCGCGGCCCGGGGCACCCGCTTTGCCCAGGCCTTCACGCCGTCGCCGATCTGCGTGCCGGCGCGTGCCAGCTTTGCCACCGGACGCTGGGTGCACCAGATCGGGTACTGGGACAACGCCATCGGCTACGACGGACGGGTGCCCGGCTGGGGCCACGCCCTGCAGGCCGCCGGACAGCGGGTGGAGTCCATCGGCAAGCTGCATTACGCCAACGCACAGGCGCCGACCGGGTTCGACCGCCAGCACGACCCGCTGCACCTGGCCGGCGGCGTCGGCCAGGTCTGGGGTTCGGTGCGCGATCCGCTGCCCGACGAAGCCCGGACCTCGCGGCTGTTTCAGGAACTCGGTCCGGGGCGCAGCCGCTACAACGACTACGACGTGGCCAGCGCCACGACCGCGGTGCAGTGGCTGCATGAGCGCGCCCGGCATCCCGATGCGCAGCCCTGGACCTTGTACGTGGGCCTGGTGGCGCCGCACTTCCCGCTGGTGGTGCCGCAGCGGTTTCTCGACCACATCGACATGGCGGCATTGCCCGCGCCGCGCCTGCATCCGATGGACGGCTTCGAGCGCCACCCCTGGGTGCAGCGGCATGCCGCGTTTTACGACTGCGACGCCGAACTGGGCACGCCCGAGCGGCGGCGCCTGGCGCTGGCCTGCTACTACGCCCTGATCGAATTCATCGACGAACAGCTGGGCCGGATCCTGGCTGCGCTGGCCGAGACCGGTCTGGAGGCTGGAACACGGGTGATCTTCACCAGCGACCATGGCGACAACCAGGGCGCCCGTGGCCTGTGGAACAAGTCGACGCTCTATCGCGAGGCGGTGCAGGTGCCGCTGCTGATGGCCGGTCCCCAGGTTCCCCGTGGTCACCTCTGCCAGACCGCCGTCAACCTGATCGACATTGCGCCGACGCTGGTTCAGGGTGCCGGGCTGGCGATCCCGGCCGCGTTTTCCGGGCAGTCTCTGCTCGAACTGGCCCACGCCCCCGACGACCCGCAGCGCATGGGCTTCAGCGAGTACCACGCGGTGGGATCGCCTGCCGCGGCCTACCTGGTGTGCCAGGGGCGCTGGGCCTATCACCATTACGTCGGCTTCGAACCGGAGCTGTTCGATCGGGTGTCCGACCCGCTGCAAGAGCACAACCTGGCGGGAGAGTCCGCGCACCGTGAGGTGTTGAGCCAGATGCAATCCGCCTTGCGTCGGATGCTGGACCCGGAGGGCGTCGACCGGCAGGCCAAGGACGACCAGAACGCCCTGGTGGCCCGCATGGGGGGGCGCGAAGCCGCGCTGCGCATCGGCCCACAGGGCGCCAGCCCAGCACCGAAAGCCTGATCGCTTCAGGCGCCGACCGTGCCCATCTTGGCCAGCAGGCCTTCGGGGTTTTGTGGGCGGTAGCCGGCGGGCAGCGACACACCGCCCGCGGCGCGGCCGGTGGCCGCCTGTTCGCCCAGGCCGGCGTGGATATCGGTGGTGCGGTACTTCTCTCGCAGGCCCTGCGCGCGCGCCAGTAGCTCCGCATGCTCGGGGATGCGGGCCTGGTAGCGCTGCAGCACCAGATGGGCCGATTCGATGACCTTGGCGTTGAGCGTGCGCTCGCCGTCGGCCAGCAGCTTGACCACCGCGCCCTGCGGATCGCCCTTGAGGCTGAGCGTCATGGCTTCTTCGGTCAGCTTGAGGATGTCGTTGTGCGCGTTGCGGATGCGGTTGATGAAGTCGTTGCGGCCCACCGCGGCGCAGGCCAGCAGCTCGGTCAGGGCGCGGCTGGTGCAGAAACGCAGGCCCAGGGTGTCCACCGCCGCGTCCACCTCGTAGAGCTGGATCGACCGCACGGCCAGCCGCGTCATGAGCGCCAGCAGGTTGCAGCCCGACTCGAAATCGAACTCGGGCTGGAGGATGGTTTTGGCCATGCGGCGCACTTCTTCCAGGGCGCGGGCGGTCTGGTAATCGTGGATGAAGACCAGGGCCTTGATCACGTCCAGCAGGCGCGGCAGGCGCGGCTTGTCGGGCTGGCGGTCGATCAGGTGTTCCAGGTTTTCCAGGCAGCGCGTCAGGCCGCGCTGCTCGTCGGCGTCGAGCCGGGCAAAGGCCAGCAGCACGAGGGCCTGGGGATCGTAGAGCTTGGAGTCCAGGCCGATGCGGGTGGCCCGGTCGAGCAGGGCCACGCCCTCGTCGCGTTCGCCCGCGTACCAGGCCATCATGCCGTGCTTGAGCAGGCGGTTGACCGATGCCGGCGTGAGCTGGGTGGCCATCTTGAAGGTGGCCAGTGCGTTCTGGAAATTGCCCAGCTCGAACTGCGCCCGGCCCATCACGTCGTAGGCGTCGGTGTAGCCCGGTTCGGTCTCGATCAGGCTTTCCAGCGTGGTGGTGGCGCGCTGCGGGTAGCCGGCTTCGAGCTGCGCACGCGCCACGCCCAGCTTGGCCCAGGGCAGGGTCTTGGCCTCCACCACGGCTTCGTAGAGCTTCTGGGCATCGGCCAGTTGGCCCGAGCGCAGCATCAGTTCGGCGCCGATGCGCGCGGCGTACAGCCAATAGGTCTGGCGCTGTTCGAAGTGCCGCTTGCACAGCTGGGCCGCTTCTTCGTAGGCGTCGCGTTCGATGGCGGTGAAGATGTCCTTGAGCGCTTCCTTGCGTTCACGCGCCTGCACGATGCGCTCGACCAGACCGGCCGCGGTGTGGGGTTTGAGCAGGTAGGCGTCCAGGGCCGATTCGGCGGCCTCGGCCACCTTGCTGTACGCGGCCTCGGAGGTGACCATCACGAACACCGTGTAGAACGGCAGCAGCTGGTTGCGGCGCAGGTCGTCCAGCAGGTCCTGGCCGGTGGTGTTCTCGCGTTCGAAGTACTGTTCGGAGATCACCACGTCGAAGTTGCCCACTTCCAGCTTCACACGCGCGTCCACCAGGCGCGAGCACTGCACGATGGTGCCCACGCCGGCGTCGCGCAGCTGGTTGACGATGATGGAGCGCGACTGCGGGTTCCCATCGATGACCAGGGCTTTGGCATCGTGCAGAGCGGTTGCGCTGGGGTTCATGGTGGAAGAAGGTCTGGCCAACAGGGTTTCTGGAGCCCCCATGGGTTCCCTGCACCGATTCTGGGCGTTTGCCGGGGGCTCTGGTGCGGCGAACAGTGTGACAAAACACGCTTATTTCCGGCGCCACGGCCGCCAGACGGGGGCGCCCCGGTGGGATCGATCAGACCTGCCAGATGCGCGGCGCCTGTGCCGGCAGCCCCCAGGCCACCGGCCGCAAGGCCGCCCAGGCCTGCTGCAGGGCGGCCATCAGCGGTTCCACCAGCGGGGCCAGCGCCCGCACCACCAGCAGCTGCGCATGGGGGCAGGTCGCGCCGGCCTGCACGCCATCGGGCCGCTGGCCCAGGGCGGTCTGCACCGCGTCCAGCAGGGCCTCGCGCCGCTCGCGCCCCAGCGGGCTGCCGGTGGCCAGCACCAGCGTGCCCATGCAGCGTTGCCTGGCCAGGCCCAGCGGCGAGTCGAGCAGGCGCCGGTCGGTGGCGGCGATGCGGGCTTCTTCCAGCCACAGGCCGGGGATGTGCATGCGCTGGTGCAGGCGCCCGCTGTCGAAGGGCTGCCCGGCCGAGGGCAGGCCCAGCGCGGTCACGTCCCAGGCCATGAGCTCGGCGCCTTCGGCCAGCGTGGCCTGCCAGTGGTTGACCGCGTCACAGCCGGGGTAGGCGATGGTTTCGAGCGGCAGCCATTCCAGCCGCGCCTGCTCGGCCAGCTGGAGCTGCACCCGCTGCGTGGCGGGCTGGTCGTCGGCGGCGTAGAAACGGGTGGCGCCCGGCGTGCTGATGAAGCCGTGCGCGCCGGGGCCCACCTGCACCGCGATGTCCAGCACGTCACCCCCGACCAGCCCCCCCGGCGGGTGCACGATCACGTTGTGGCAGATGGCATCGCCTTCGGGGTAGAGGCTCTTGAAGATGCGCAGCGGGCCGTCGTGCGCGTGCTGCAGCACGGTGCGTGGGCCTTGCGCGGTGTAGTTCAGAGACAGGTGGGCGTGCCAGGGCATCGGACGAGTGTAGGCAGGTGCCGCGGCGCTCACCGCCGGGACCAGAAGTCGCGGTGCGGCGCCACCATCTCGGCCTCCAGCGCCGGGATGGGGCCGATCACTTCGATGGCCTTCTGCCCGCGTGCGATCAGCTCGCGGCAGGGCAGGGCCAGGGTGGGGTTTTCGGCGTGGTTGCCGGTGAGCGCGAGCAGGGCCTCTTCGCTCGCACCGTAGACGATGCGGCCGATGTGGGCCCAGTACACCGTGCCGGTGCACATGGCGCAGGGCTCGAAGGTGGTCACCAGCGTGCAGCCCCACAGGTAGTCCGCCGGGTAGTTGAGCGAAGCCGTGCGCGCCAGCGTTGCTTCTGCGTGGTGCACCGTGTCGATGTTGCCCTGCTCGGCCAGCACCGTCTCGCCGTCGGGTGCCACCAGCAGCGCGCCGAACGGGTGGCGGCCCATACGCATGGCGCGCAGCGCGACCTCGTTGGCGCGGCGCAGGTGGCGGGCGATCTGGTCAGGGTTCATGTTGTGTTGTCCAACTTTCTTGCCGAGATGAAGTGCCTTCCCTCAAGGGACACCGCGGAACGGGCTTCGCCCGGCCGCAGGTGTCGTCCCCCCTTCAGGGGGGAAGCGCCGTCAGGCGCGCAGGGGGGTCATCCCTGAGATCCTCTGTGGGCCCAGCCGGTGGTGTGCTTTTCGACGAAGCTGAACAGCTCGTACATCACCATGGCCATGATGCCCACCACCAGCAGGCCGCTGAAGGCCAGACCCATCTGCATGGAACTGCCGGCCGAGATCAGCAGGTAGCCGATGCCTTCGTTGGCGGCGGTCATTTCCGACACCGTGGTGCCCACGAAGGCCAGCGTGATGGCGACCTTGAGCGAGCCGTAGAAGTAGGGCAGCGAACGTGGCAGGCCGACCTTGATCAGCACGTCCCAGCGCTTGGCGCCCAGCACCCGCAGCACGTCTTCCAGCTCGGGCTCCAGCGTGGCCAGGCCGGTGGCGATGTTGACCATGATGGGGAAGAAGCTGATGAGAAACGCCGTGAGGATGGCCGGCCCCGCGCCGATGCCGAACCAGACCACCAGGATGGGCACGAAGGCCGCCTTGGGCAGGGCGTTGAAGGCGGTCATGAGCGGGTAGACCGCGGCGTAGGCCAGGCGCGAGCTGCCGATCAGGAAACCCAGCAGCACGCCGACCACGATGGCGATGCCAAAGCCCGCCATCGTCACCCAGTAGGTGCGCCAGGCGTGGCCGAGGATGGTGGTCTTGTGCTCCAGCGTCTGTTCCCAGATGCGCGAGGGGCTGGGGAAGATGAATTCGGACACGCCGAAGCCGCTGCAGATCACCTCCCAGACCACGACGATCACGATCAGCAGCAGAAACGGGGACCAGCGTTCGACTTGTTTTTTGTTCATGGCGAAAGGACTCCGTGGGTGTTGTTCGAGAACACCGCGGAACCGGCTTTGCCGGGCCGCTGGTGTTGCCCCCCTCCGAGGGGTGACGGCCGTCAGGCCGGCGCGGGGGGAGCTCCCCGCATCGCGCCGATGTGGCCGCGGAGTTCATGGACGATGTCGGTGAACTGCGGCGTGTAGGTCACTTCCAGGTCGCGCGTGCGCGGGATGTCGATTTCGCGCTGCACCACGAAGCGCCCCGGGCTCTTGCTCATGCAGTACACCGTGTCGGCCAGGAAGACGCTCTCGCGCAGGTCGTGCGTCACCAGGATCACGTTGAAGCGCTGCGCTTCCCACAGGTCGCGCAGCGTGCACCAGAGCTCCTCGCGCGTGAAGGCATCGAGCGCGCCGAAAGGCTCGTCCAGCAGCAGCATCTTGGGTTCGTGGATCAGCGCGCGGCAGATGCTGGCGCGCTGCTGCATGCCGCCCGAGAGTTCCCAGGGGTACTTCTTCTCCATGCCGCCCAGGCCCACGCTGGCCAGCAGTTTCTTCGCGCGTTCCTCGAACTCCTTGCGCCGGTCCTTGAACTGGCTGCGGAACGGCTCCACGATTTCCAGCGGCAGCAGCACGTTGTCCAGCGTGGTGCGCCAGGGCAGCAGGCTCGGTGCCTGGAAAGCCATGCCCGAGATTTTCAGCGGCCCGGTCACCGGCTGGCCGTCGATGGTGATCTTGCCCATGCTGGGCATCTTCAGCCCGGTGGCGAGCTTCATGAAGGTGGACTTGCCGCAACCCGATGGCCCGACGATGGCGATGAACTCGCCCTGCCGCACCTTGAGGTTGATGTCTTCCACCGCGAAGAGGTTCTGGGCCTGCAGTTCGTCGTTGTAGGCGAGCCAGACCTGATCGAAGTCGACGAAGGGTTTGTCGTGGGACGGGGTGGCGGTCATGGAGCGGTTCTGAAAAAAGGCCAGCCACGGATGTGCGGCTGGCCCAGGCCAATGGCGCGAGCCGGTCTTATTTTTTCGCGGGGGGCAGCACGTTGAGTTCGGCCGCCGACGGCAGCATGGAACCGTTCCACACCACCTTGGGGTCCACCCGCGACTTGGTGCCGTAGGCGTCGGACACCTGCGACGCCATCAGCGCCATGCGGCCGGGCACGATCTGGCCGAAGCCTTCCTTGCGGGCGTCGGGGCTGGCGATCACCGAGTCGACCGCCAGCTGCAGGCGGCGCGTTTCCAGCGCCACGTTGATGATGCCGTCGCGTTCTTTCACGGTGCCGATGGCCGCGGCCGGGTTGGCCATCACTTCCCTGGCCCCCTTGGTGAACGCGCCCAGGAAGGCCTTGACCGCGGCCGGGTTCTCCTTGATCAGCTTGGGGCTGGCGATCACCACGTTGCCGTAGAGCTTCACGCCATGGTCGGCGTAGGGCAGGATGACCACGTCCTCGGCTTTCACGCCGCGCGCTTCCAGGTTGAGCAGCGAGGTGAACGAGAAGCCGGTGATGGCGTCGACGTCGCCGCGCACCAGCATGGTCTCGCGCAGCGGCGGGTCCATCGAGGTCCAGGTCACGTTGCCGATGCCGTTGACCTTCTGGAACACCGGGAAACCCTTGCGACCGGCGTCGAACACCGGGGCGCCGAGCTTCTTGCCGTTGAGGTCGGCCGGCTTGGTGATGCCGCTCTTCTTGAGCGCCAGCACCGCGGCGGGCGTGTTGTTGTAGACCATCATCACGGCCACCGGCTTGTTGGGTGCGTCCGGGTTGTTGGCGTGGAATTCCATCAGCGCGGCCATGTCGGCAAAGCCCATGTCGTAGGTGCCCGAGGCCACGCGCGTGACGGTGCCGCCCGAACCGTTGCCGGCATCGATGCTCACGTCCAGACCGGCGGCCTTGTAGTAACCCTTGGCGGCCGACTGCAGGAACAGCGCGGCCGGGCCTTCAAAGCGCCAGTCGAGCTGGAACTTGATCGGGGTCTCGGCATGGGCCACGCTGAAAGCTGCGGCGGCGACCAGGGCGGCGGTGGTCTGGATGAAATGGCGCTTGTTCATGACGGTTCCGTTCAATGGATGAGGGGGCGGCGGGCCACAGGCCGGGTTGGGTGAACTGTTAGCAAGTTGGATACCAGCGGACGACGAGGATTGAAAACTGAACACACTGTTTGTATACAGTGTTTGCGCGCATACCTGCCCACCGGTGGTTCCAGCGCGGCTCAGGATGGTGCACGACTTCCTGTGCGGCACCAATGCGGGGCATCCCGAGGGTCGGCCATGAAAAAAGAGCCCCGAAGGGCCCTTTTCATGTGCTCGGTTCGCGCGGCCTTCAGGCGGGCGTGGCGAATTCGGGGCCGTTGTAGTCCACCGGTACCTGGATCTGGCCCGCGGCGATGGCGCGCGCCGTGGCCGCCACCCGCTCGCGCACCGGCGCAGTCACGTCCGGCGCCATCGACAGCCGGACGGCGCGTTCGTTCGCGATGCCGATGTGCCGGACCTGACCTGCGGGGAAACGACCCGCCTGCGCATCCTTGATGGCTTCAAACATGCCGATGCTGACATCGGCGATGGCCGAGGCCACAAACACCTTCGGGTCGACGGCCACCCAGTCGATCACGTTGCCGATCTGGCGCGCGCCACTGGCGCGGCAGGCCTGGGTCACGCCATCGCGGCCGGCGTTGAGCATGGTGAAGATCACGTCCGCGCCCGCCGCGATCTGGGCCGATGCAATGCGCTGCGACAAGGCGTTGTCGTCCTGATGGCCCGAGAAATTGGTCAGGACGCGGATGTCTGGCCGGACGGACTTGGCACCCGCGACGTAGGCGGCGCGGCCCTTGAGGCCCGGCCGCACGCGGATACCGGACATGTGACCGATGACGCCGGTGCGGCTGGTCAGGGCCGCGAGCACGCCACCCAGGTAGGCCGACTCTTCCTGGAGCACGTCGTAGCTGCACAGGTTGGCGGACTGGACCGCGCCCTGGGTGACCGCAAAGCGCACACCGGGAAACTTCGCGGCCACTTCTGCGCAGGCCTCGTTGTTCTGCCCGCCGTGGGCCACCACGAGATCGACACCCGAACCGGCCAGTTCGGTGAGTGCCGCGATCAGCTGGTCCTTCTTCGGCGGGATGTTGGCGATGTGGCGCGTTTGCACGCGCAGTTCGGTGCGCGCGCGCTCCAGACCGGTCCATCCCGCCTCCATGAAGCCCCGGTCGTCGATGCGACCGGCCAGCAGGGCGCCGACCTTGAAGTCGGGTGCGGCTTTCGCGGGGCCGGCGCAAGCCGTGATCAAGGGCAGGGCGCCCAGGCCGGCTGCGCCCAGGACGAAACGCCGGCGTGTGGATGTGGAAGGAGGGCGCTTCATCATGCTGGTCATTCGCATAGGGGGTGGGACTGGCGTGGTGGCCTGGACGCTTGCCGTTCAGTGCGCCTCGGCCTGTTGTGCGGCGCGGATCGCCGCCGCCTCGTCCGCTTTGCCACCGTTGAAGAAGAGGTTCAGCAACACCGCCGCGATAGAAGCCAGCAGGATGCCCGACTCGATCAGCGGGTGGATGCTGTGCGGCATCCACTGTTTGAAGTTGGGGGCGATCAGCGGAATCATGCCGACGCCGATGCTGATGGCGACGATCATGGCGTTGAAGCGGTTGACCTTGAAGTCCACGCCCGCCAGGATGCGGATGCCCGTGGCCGCCACCATGCCGAACATCACCAGGCCGGCGCCGCCCAGCACCACGGTGGGCAGCGACTCGACCAGCGCCGCCATCTTGGGCAGCAGGCCCAGCACGATCAGGATGACGCCGCCGGCCACACAGACGAAACGGCTCTTGACGCCGGTGACCGCGACCAGGCCCACGTTCTGCGAGAAGCTGGTGTAGGGGAAGGTGTTGAAAATGCCGCCGATGAGGGTGCCCAGGCCGTCGGTGCGCAGGCCGCGGGTGAGGGCGGCGCGGTCCACCTTGCGGTCGGTCATCTCGCCCAGCGCGAGGAACATGCCGGTCGATTCGATCATCACCACGATCATCACCAGGGTCATGGTCAGGATGAGGATGGGGCTGAACACCGGGGAGGCGATCTCGAACGGCAGCACCACGTCCACCCAGTGCGCCTTGGCCACCTTGTCGAAGTTCATCACGCCCATGAGCGTGGCGGCCACGCCGCCGATGACGATGCCCAGCAGCACCGAGATGTTGGCCAGGAAGCCCTTGGCGAAGCGGGCGATCAGCATGATCGACACCAGCACCAGCGCGGCGATGCCCACGCCGCCCAGGTCGGCGTACTTGGGGTTGGGCAGTTTGGGCACCAGCGCCAGGTCCTTCGGGATCGCCGGCAGCACCGAACCCGGTGCGCCGGCGCTGGCGCTGACCTGGGCCAGCCACTGCGCGTGTTCCGGGCTGATCACGGCGGGCGCGGTGGGGCCGACCGGGTTGCCGAAGATCCAGTTGATGCCCACGCGCATCAGGCTGATGCCGATCACCAGGATGATCGAGCCCGTGACCACCGGAGGGAAGAAGCGCAGCATGCGGCTGACCAGGGGCGCGATCAGGATGGAGATGACCCCCGCGCCGATGATGGCGCCGAAGATCAGGCCCGCCCCTTCGGTGCCCGGGTTGCTGTTGGCCATGGCCACCATGGGCGCGACGGACGCGAAGGTCACGCCCATCATCACCGGCAGCTTGATGCCGAACCACTGCGTCGCGCCCAGCGACTGGATCAGCGTGACCAGGCCGCAGCAGAACAGGTCGGCCGAGATCAGCATCGCCACCTGTTCGGGGCTGAGCTTGAGGGCGCGGCCCACGATCAGGGGCACGGCCACGGCGCCGGCGTACATCACCAGCACGTGTTGCAGGCCCAGCGCGGCCAGTTTGCCGGTGGGCAGGACTTCATCCACGGGGTGGACGGTGTTGCTCATTTGGAGGTCTCCTCGTTCGGGTGGGGCAAGCAAAGGCTTGCTATGCATGCAAAACTGTATACAAATTATGTGCACCAAACTATGCGACTCCCATCGGGGAAACCCTTGATCGTGCGCCGCTGGGCCAGCCGCTCGTCGCCGGGCGGCACGCCAGGCGCGCAAAAAAAAGGGACGCCGAAGCGTCCCTTTTGGCCGAGGCGGTCGCCCGCTCAGTTGCGCGCGTTCGCCGCGGCGGCCAGTGCCGTCATGTTCAGCACGCGGCGCACCGTGGCCGCCGGCGTCAGGATGTAGGCGGTGCGCGCCACGCCGGTCAGCACCGGGCCCACGGTCACGCCGCCGCTGGCGATGGTCTTGAGCACGTTGTAGAGGATGTTGGCCGCGTCCACGTTGGGGCAGATCAGCAGGTTGGCCGAGCCCGTCAGCGTCGAGTCGCCCATGTAGGCGGCGCGGATCTCGGGCTGCAGCGCGGCGTCGCCGTGCAGCTCGCCGTCGCACTCGATCTCGGGGTGCTGGGCCACGAACAGGTCGCGGGCGGCGCGCATCTTCTTGGCCGAGGCCCGCTTGCTGGAACCGAAGCTCGAATGCGAGAGGAAGGCCACCTTGGGCGGCAGACCGAAGCGCTGCACTTCCTGCGCGGCCATCCAGGCGATCTCGGCCAGCTGCTCGGCGCTGGGGTCTTCGTTGACGTAGGTGTCGGCGATGAACAGCGGGCCCTGGTTGGTCATCAGCGCGTTGACGGCGGCGTAGTTGCTCACGCCGGGCTTCTTGCCCAGGATGGCGTCGATGCGCTCCAGGTGCGTGGCGTAGGTGCCCACCAGACCACACACCAGCGCATCGGCGTCGCCCAGCGAGACCATCAGCGAACCGATGATGGTGTTGGAGCGGCGCACCGCGGCCTTGGCCACTTCGGGCGTGGCGCCGTTGCGCTTCATCATGCCGTGGTAGTGCTCCCAGTACTGGCGGAAGCGCGGATCGTCCTCGGGGTTGACGTTCTCCACGTCCACGCCCAGGCGGATGCGCAGGCCGGCCTTCTCGATGCGCGCGTTGATCACGGCCGGGCGGCCGATCAGGATGGGTGTGGCGATGCCTTCGTCGATCGCCATCTGCGCGGCGCGCAGCGCGCGTTCGTCCTCACCGTCGGCGTAGGCCACGCGCTTCTTGTTCGCGGGCAGGGCCTTGGCGGCGTTGAACACCGGCCGCATCAGGATGCCGGTCTGCGTCACGAAGCGCGAGAGCGACTGGCGGTAGGCGTCCATGTCGGTGATGGGGCGCGTGGCCACGCCCGAATCGGCCGCGGCCTGGGCCACGGCGGGCGCAATCTTGAGGATCAGGCGCGTGTCGAAGGCCTTGGGGATGATGTAGTCGGGGCCGAACACCAGTTCCTGCCCGGCGTAGGCGGCGGCCACCTCGTCGCTGGTCTCGGCCTTGGTCAGGTCGGCGATCTGGCGCACGCAGGCCATCTTCATTTCTTCCGTGATCTTGGTGGCGCCGCAATCGAGCGCGCCGCGGAAGATGTACGGGAAACACAGCACGTTGTTGACCTGGTTCGGGTAGTCCGAACGGCCGGTGGCGATGATGCAGTCCGGCCGCGCGGCCTTGGCGATTTCGGGCCGGATTTCAGGTTCGGGGTTGGCCAGCGCCAGGATGATGGGCATCGTGCCCATGCTCTTGACCATGTCGGCATCGACCACGCCGGCGGCCGAACAGCCCAGAAACACGTCGGCGCCGTTCATGGCGTCGGCCAGCGATCGGGCGGCGGTGGTGCGGCAGTAGCGCTGCTTGGACTCGTCGAGCTTGCCGGCCAGCGCGTCGGCGCGTTCGGTCTGGATCACGCCCTTGGAATCGCACACCAGGATGTTTTCAATGTTCACGCCCAGGTTGACCATCAGGTCCAGGCAGGCGATGGCCGCCGCACCCGCGCCGCTGACGGCGACCTTGACCGAACCGATGTCTTTCTTGACCAGTTCCAGGCCGTTGATCAGCGCCGCACTGGAGATGATGGCCGTGCCGTGCTGGTCGTCGTGGAAGACCGGAATCTTCATGCGGTCGCGCAGCTTGCGTTCGATGTAGAAGCACTCGGGCGCCTTGATGTCTTCCAGGTTCACGCCGCCCAGCGTGGGTTCGAGCGCCGCGATGATGTCCACCAGCTTGTCGGGGTCGCGCTCGGCCAGCTCGATGTCGAACACGTCGATGCCGGCGAACTTCTTGAACAGGCAGCCCTTGCCCTCCATCACCGGCTTGGAGGCCAGCGGGCCGATGTCGCCCAGGCCCAGCACGGCCGTGCCGTTGGTGATCACGCCGACCAGGTTGCCGCGCGAGGTGTATTCCGAGGCCAGCGACGGGTCGGCCTCGATGGCCAGGCAGGGGAAGGCCACGCCCGGCGAGTAGGCCAGCGACAGGTCGCGCTGGTTGGACAGGGGCTTGGTCGGGACCACCGCGATCTTGCCCTTGTTGGGCGAACGGTGGTATTCGAGCGCGGCGTCGCGCAGGGCTTGTTCGGCGGGGGTCATGGTGTCTCCAATGTGCGAACCGCCCGGCGGGGCGGGCGGTCATTGTGGCACGTCGAAAGAAAGGGATTCGGTGCCGGGCCGCCCCAAGCCGAATCGCACCCCCATGGGGGGCAGCGACCCGCGAAGCGGCGGAGCGTGGGGGTCACTTCAACAGGTCGAACAGGGTGCGCGCCACCACCTTGGTCGCGCGGCGCAGGTCTTCGAGCACCAGGTTTTCGTCGGCGCGTTTGGCGTTCGACTCGCGCACCGTGCGCGGGCCGGCGCCGTAGATCACGCCGGGGATGCCGTGCTCGCCGTAGATGCGCACGTCGGTGTAGAGCGGCGTGCCCACGGCGGGAATGGTTTCACCGAACACCGCCTGGCCGTGCTTCTGGATCGCTTCGACCAGGGGTTTGTTGCCGGGCAGGGGCTTGAGCGCGCGCGCCAGCAGGATGCGTTTGACGTCCACGCTGATGGCGCTTCCGCCACGCGGCGGCTGGTAGCGGGCCGCGGCCTCGGCGATGGTGCGGCGCAGGTCGGCTTCCACCTCGGTCGGGTCTTCCTCGGGGATCATGCGGCGGTCCAGCTTGAGCACCACCTTGCCGGGGATCACGTTGGTGTTGGTGCCGCCCTGGATCAGGCCGACGTTGAGGTAGGGGTGGCTGGCGCCCTCGACGGCCGAAGCGACCTTCAGGTAGTCGGCATTGAGCGCGTACAGGGCGTTCAGGATGTGCACCGCGCCCTGCAGCGCATCGGTGCCGCTGTCGGGAATCGCCGCGTGCGCCATGTCGCCGTGCACGGTCACTTCCAGCTGCAGGCAGCCGTTGTGCGCCACCACCACCTGGTAGCTGAAGCCGGCCGCGATCATCAGGTCGGGCTTGGTCAGGCCGTTCTTGAGCAGCCAGTCGGGGCCGACCTCACCGCCGTATTCCTCGTCGTAGGTCACGTGCAGTTCCACGCCGCCTTTCAGGGGCGCGCCCAGCGACTCCAGTGCGCGGATGGCGAAGGTGAAGTTCGCGATGTCGCACTTGCTCACCGCCGCGGCACGGCCGTAGAGCTTGCCGTCCACGATCTCGCCGCCGTAGGGGTCGTGGGTCCAGCCCTCGCCGGGCGGCACCACGTCGCCGTGGGCGTTGAGGGCGATGGTCTGGCCGCCGTCGCCGAAGCGGCGGCGCACGATCAGGTTGGTGATGGTCTCCAGCCCGGCGGCCTTGACCTCGGCCTCGGGCACGGCGTGTTTTTCAGCCTGCAGGCCCATGTCGGCCAGCAGCTCGGCGGTGCGCTCGGCGTGCGGCGCGTTGTTGCCGGGCGGCGTGTCGGTGGGCACGCGGATGAGTTCCTGCAGGAACCGCACCTCTTCGTCGAAGTGGGCGTCGATCCAGGCGTCGAGTTGTTGTTGGGCGGTGGTCATGTGTGCTTTCAGTGGGATGCGGTGGACAGTTGTTGCAGCACGTGGTCGAAGGCCTTGACGGCCAGGTCCATGTCGTCGGCGGTGCTGGATTCGAGCGGGTTGTGGCTGATGCCGCTGTTCTCGCCGCGCACGAACAGCATGGCCTGCGGCATCACCTCGTGCAGCTTCATGGCGTCGTGGCCGGCGCCGCTGGGCATGCGGTGCAGTGGCACACCCAGGGCGGTGGTGGCGGCTTCCCAGCGCGCCTGCCATTCGGGGGCGCTGGGTGCGGCGGCGGCGCGCATGGTTTCTTCCAGCGTGTGGCGCAGGCCGCGGCGCGTGCAGATCTCATCGAGTTTGGCCAGCACGTCCTGCACCAGCGCGTCGCGCTGTGCGTTGGTGGGTGCGCGCATGTCCAGGCTGAACCGGCAGGCGCCCGGCACCACGTTGATCGAGCCGTTGGGCACCTGCAGCATGCCCACGGTGGCAACCGAGTCACCGTCCTGCGCGGCGCGCTGCTCGGCGTAGAGGATCAGTTCGGCCACGGCGGCTGCGGCGTCGCGCCGCCGGTCCATGGGCGTGGTGCCGGCGTGGCTTGCCATGCCGATCACTTCGCCCTGGTAGCGCACGCTGCCGTTGATGCTGGTGACGATGCCCAGCGGCAGGTTCAGTTCGTTGAGCACCGGGCCCTGTTCGATGTGCACCTCGATGAAGCCCAGGTACTTCGTGGGGGCGCGCTGCAGTTTGGGGATGTCGTCGATGCACAGGCCGGCGTGCTGCATGGCTTCGCGCATGGTGATGCCGTCGGCGTCCTGCTGGTCCAGCCAGGCCGTGTCGAAGTGGCCGGTGAGCGCCCCTGAGCCGAGGAAGGTGGCCTTGTAGCGCTGGCCTTCTTCTTCGGCAAAGCCCACGACCTCGATGCCGAAGGGCAGGCGCTGGCCGGCCGCGTGCAGCTTCTGCACGCAGGCCATGGGCACGAAGATGCCCAGGCGCCCGTCGTACTTGCCGCCGTTGCGCACGGTGTCGTAGTGGCTGCCAGTGATGAGGTATTTGGCTTGTGCGCCAACACCAGCCGTTCGCCCTGAGCCTGTCGAAGGGTTCGCGAGGGCTTCGACAGGCTCAGCCCGAACGGCTGTAAAGGCGCCCGCCGGGTGGTAGCGCCCCACCACGTTGCCCACCGCATCGATCTCGATCTCGTCGAAACCGCAGTCCTTCATCCAGTGGCTGATGCGCTGGGCGCAGGCGCGGTGCGCGTCGGTCAGGTAGGTGACGGTGAGCTGGCCCTGTTCGGCGTAGCTCGGGTCGCTGTGCTGGGCCAGCTTCTCTTGCCAGTCCCACACGAGCTGCCCGTCGACCGGCTCGAAGCCGAACTTGTCGTTCAGCCGGATCTCGGCGATGCGGTGGATGTTGCGCAGGCATTCCGCGCGTTCGAAGTTCGGGTGGCCATGCACGCGGCGCTCGAAGGCCTCGATGATCTGCGCCTTGGTCAGGCCTGTGCCGCGCGGGCCGCGCACCGCCAGGATGAAGGGGAAACCGAAGCGGGCGTTGTAGGCGGCGTTGAGCCGCTGGATGAGCGCGAACTCCTCGGGCGTGCAGTTCGTGAGACCCGCCTTGGTCTGCTCGTGGGTCGACTCGGCCGTGAGCGTCTGGCTCACCATGGCCTTGCCGGCGAGTTCCGGGTGGGCGCGGATCAGGGCCAGCTGCGGTTCGAGGCCGGCTTCGTCGAGCACGCGTGTCATCGTGTGCTTGAGCTGCGCCAGCGAGGCGAACGGCCGCTGCGCCAGGGCGCGTTCGGCGATCCAGGGCGAGTGCTCGTACAGGCCGTCGAGCATCTGCAGCGCCTCGGGCAGGGGCGCGGCGTTGAGTTGGTCCAGGGTCAGGGGCATGTGTGCGGCCTCAGGCGGGGTTCAGCGGGTGCGTGGCCTTCCAGTGCCGCGCGATGTCGAGCCGGCGCGCCACCCACACCCGGTCGTGCGACTGGATGTGGTCCAGAAAGCGCTGCAGCGCGGTGATGCGGCCGGGGCGGCCCAGCAGGCGGCAGTGCATGCCGATGCTCATCATCTTGGGCCGGTCCAGGCCGGCCGGGTCGCCTTCGGCGTAGAGCGCGTCGAAGGTGTCCTTCATGTACTGGAAGAACGGGTCGGCGTGCGAATAGCCCTGCGGCAGCGCAAAGCGCATGTCGTTGCAGTCCAGCGTGTAGGGCACGATGAGCTGGTGCGCGTCGCTGCCGTCGCTCTTGCGCACCTTCATCCAGAACGGCAGGTCTTCGCCGTAGTAGTCGCTGTCGTATTCGAAGCCGCCGAAGTCGGCCACCAGGCGGCGCGTGTTGGGGCTGTCGCGGCCGGTGTACCAGCCCAGTGGTCTTTCGCCGGTCAGGCCTTCGATGATCTGCATCGCCTCGGCCATGTGGGCGCGTTCGATGGCCTCGTCCACGTTCTGGTAGTGGATCCACTTGAGGCCATGGCAGGCGATGTCATGGCCGAGTTCCTTCAAGGCCGCGGTCAGCTCGGGGTGCTTCTGCAGCGCGCTGGCGATGCCGAACACGGTCAGCGGCAGGCCGCGCTGCTCGAACTCGCGCAGGATGCGCCACACCCCGGCGCGCGAGCCGTATTCGTAGATGCCTTCCATGCTGATGTGCCGGTCCGGGAAGGCGGCCGGGTTGAACATCTCTGACAGGAACTGTTCGGAGCCGGCGTCGCCGTGCAACACCGAGTTCTCGCCGCCTTCTTCGTAGTTGAGGACGAACTGCACCGCCACGCGGGCGCCGCCCGGCCAGCGGGCGTGGGGCACGTCGCGGCCGTAGCCGATCAGGTCGCGGGGGTAGGGGGCGGTGCTGTCGTAGATCATGTGGACAGGGCAAGTGAAAGGTCGTTGGTCGGCAGCTTGCGGTCGAAGGTCAGGCCTTCTTCCACGTGCAGGAGGTGTTCGTCCATCAGCCGCACGGCCAGGGTTTCGTCCTTGGCCGCCAGGGCCTTGACGATGTCGGCGTGCTCCTCGTTGGAGTGCTCGGCGGCGTTGGTGCTCTGGTACATGAGGGTGATGAGCGCACAGCGCGAGATCAGCTCACTCAGGAGTTCGGCCAGCACCTGGTTGCCCATCAGTTCGGCCATGCGCACGTGGAAATCGCCCAGCAGCTCGGTGCGGCCCGAGACGTCCTGGCTGGCCACGGCCTGCTTTTCCTGCGCCACGTGTTCGCGCAAGGCCTTGATCTTGGTGGGGGTGACCTGGCGCACGAAAGCACGGGTCATCTCGACTTCGAGCATGCGGCGCACCGCGAACACCTGGCGGGCCTCGTCCACCGACGGCGCGGCCACGAAGGCGCCGCGGGCGGGTTCGAGCCGGATCAGCCGGTTCTGCGACAGCTGGAACAAGGCCTGCCGCACCAGGGTGCGCGAAACACCGAAGTGGTCGGCCAGCTTCTGCTCGGCCAGTTTGGTGCCCGGGTGCAGGCGGTGTTCGACGATGGCGCGGGTCAGCGACTCGACGATCTGGTGGGTGCTGGAGGTTTCCATGGGATCATCATATCCAGAAAAACAAAAAGTGTATACACTTTCGGTAGACCGAACTTGACAAGGACTTCACCATGGGCCTGAGCACCCACGTACTGGACACGATGAATGGCTGCCCGGCCGCTGGCATGGCCGTTGAGCTTTACACCACCGAGGGCGAGCAGGCCACGCTGGTCAAGCGTTTCACCCTCAATCACGACGGCCGCAACCCGGACGGGCTGCTGTACGACAACGCGAGCCTGAAGGTCGGCACCTACCGGCTGGTGTTTGACGTGAAGGGCTATTTCGCGGCCAAGGGCGTGGCTTTGCCCGAGCCGAACTTTCTCAGCCGCGTGGCGCTGGACTTTGGTGTGGCGCACACCGACCAGCACTACCACGTGCCGCTGCTGGTGAGTCCGTGGAGTTATTCCACGTACCGGGGGAGTTGACACGGGATCCCCCGCGCCGCCTGCGGCGTCACTGTCCAGGGTGCGATGCGAGTGGCCCGGCAAAGCCGGTACCACCGCATCTTTGAACAAGTCATTGCGCTCCCGGGGTCTCTCCGGCACGCGTGTCCCGATCCAGGGGCCCCGTGGAACGGGCTTTGCCCGGCCACAGGGGCCGTCCCCCCGCGCAGCAGGGAGGAAGCGCCGTCAGGCGCGCAGGGGGGATTTCTCTACCGATCCCGCTGGCCTTCGGTCAGCGTGTCCAGCTGGAACTGGCCGCTCTTGTCCCAGAGCCAGGTGTCGGTGTAGGTGACGCGACCCAGGCGCTGCGGCACCGGGTAGGGGGCGGCGGCGCGTGCGGTGCGCTCGATTTCGGCGCGAGCCCCCGAGTGACTGGGCGGGCGCAGCCAACTCATCGAGACGATCTGGCCGCGGCCGTCGATGTCCATCTGCATCACGCCCACGCCTTGCAGCAGCGGCGGCATCTTGCCCTTGTAGATGCGGTGGCCGTTCTGCGCGTAGATGTGGCGGGCGCCGTCCTTGCGGTAATCCTGGGCCGACACGGCGGCCGACAGCTTGGTCCCCGGCGGCAGCGGGCTGACCGCGGGTGCCGTGGCCGCGGGCGGGGCCGGGCGCGGTGCGGGCGGGGCCTTGGGTGCGGCCACCGGCGGCGGGGGCGGCGGGGTCGAACAGGCGGCCAGCAAGGCGGCCATCAGCGCGGCCAGCAGACCGCCCAGTGTGGCGGGACGGGATGCATGTGGGGTCGGTTGGGACATGACGACTCTCAGAGGTGGCAGACTGGAAAGCGGGGGAACCGTCCGGCGCCTGCAGCGCCACCGGCCCTTGCGGATGGCGGCCATATGCGCCAGCGTATGCAGTGTATGGCGGTTCAAATCCGGTGCCATGCCATGCGCGCCGGATACTGCCGACTGTTGACCGCACTTACGTTTTTACACGTTTTTATCGCAAACACACCACAGATGAGTCACCACCTGGACGCCTTCCTGAACCGTCTGGCGCTTGAGCCCGCCGTGCTCGTCTCCGTGGCGCAAACGCGCGGTTCGGTGCCGCGCGAGGCGGGCACCTGGATGGCCGTGTTCGCGCAGGACCAGGTGGGCACCATCGGGGGTGGTCAGCTCGAATGGGCCGCGCTGCAGCAGGCCCGCCAGCGCCTGGCCGCTGGCGACACCCGGCCGTGGGAGCAGTCCGTCGCCCTGGGTCCCAGCCTGGGCCAGTGCTGCGGGGGGCACCTGGTGCTGCGCTGCGAGCCCGTGGGCGCGGCCGATGCTGCGGCCTTGCGCCAGCGGCTGCTGCCCCGCCTCACGCCGGTGGCGCTGTTCGGTGGGGGGCACGTGGGGCGGGCGCTGGTGCAGGCACTGGCGCCGCTGCCGTTTGCGGTGCATTGGGTGGACAGCCGCGACGAGGTGTTTCCGCCCGATCTGCCGGACCAGGTGCACACCGAACATTCGGACCCGGTGCAAGCCGCGGTGGCCGATCTGGTCCCAGGCGCGCATGTGCTCATCATGAGCTTCTCGCACGCCGAAGACCTGGACATCGTGGCCGCCTGCCTGCGACGCCAGCGCGAACGCGCCGACCTGCGCTGGGTCGGCCTCATCGGCAGCCGGACGAAGTGGGCCAGCTTTCGGCACCGGCTGGCCGAACGCGGCTTCAGCGCAGCGGAGCTGGACCAGGTCACCTGCCCGATCGGCCTGCCCGGCATCGTGGACAAGGCGCCCGAGGTGATCGCCGCATCGGTCGTGGCGCAGCTGTTGCTGTTGTGCGAAGCGGTGGGTGCGCCCTGACACCGACCCCGCCGGTCCGGGCCGCACCGGATATTTGCTGTTGGAATGTTGGCAAAAAGTGTATACACTTTTGGTTCGGTCGCAGCGGAGCGGGTGGGGCACATCCCCACTCATCGCGGCCCTCAGTCGACTCAGAGCGCCCGCGGTGGTGAGTCGCAAACCCTGACGGACTTTCCGTCCACGTGTTGAGGTGCCATGGAAACCTACCTGCTCGACTGGGCCAATCTGCTGCTGCGCTGGTTGCACGTCATCGTCGCCATCGCCTGGATCGGCTCTTCCTTCTACTTCGTCTTCCTCGACAGCAGCCTCACGCCGCCCGAAGACGAGCAACTCAAAAAAGACGGCGTCAGCGGCGAGCTGTGGGCGCTGCACGGCGGCGGCTTCTACCACCCGGTCAAGTTCAAGGCCGCGCCGCCCAGGCTGCCAGAGCACCTGCACTGGTTCTACTGGGAAAGCTATTCCACCTGGCTCTCGGGCTTCGCGCTGTTCCTCATCTCCTACCTCTGGAGCCCCAGCGTCTACCTGATCGACCCCCGCATCATGGAATGGTCACCGGCCGGCGCCATCGCCGCCGCGCTGGCCTTCCTGGTGGTGTTCTGGTTCGCCTACGACGCGATCTGCCGCACCCTGGGGCAGACCAAGAACGGTGACGCCAAAGTGGGCGCGCTGGTGTTGCTGCTGGTCTGCATCGCGGCCTATGCGGCCACGCAGATGTTCGCTGGCCGTGCGGCCTTTCTGCTCATGGGCGCGATGCTCGCGACCTCGATGAGCGCCAACGTGTTCTTCTGGATCATCCCCGGCCAGCGCACCATGGTGGCCGACATGAAGGCCGGCCGGCCGGTCGACCCGATCCACGGCATCCGCGGCAAGCAGCGCAGCGTGCACAACACCTACTTCACGCTGCCGGTGCTGTTTGCCATGCTCAGCAACCACTACAGCTTCACCTACGCGCACCCGCAGAACTGGCTGATCCTCATCGGCATGATGTTCGCGGGCGCCGCCATCCGCCAGTTCTTCGTCATGCGCCACGGCCACAAGCTCGGCCGCAACCCGCACCCATGGAAGTACGCCGCCGTGGGCGTGGTCGCGCTGCTGGCGCTGATCGTCTGGCTGCGGCCTGCGACGGTGGCGACCGCGGCCGCACCGCAAGCGGTGGGCTATGCGCAGCTGCAGCCGGTGGTGGCGCAGCGCTGTGTGATGTGCCATGGCGAGGCGCTGCAGAGCAAAGGCGTGCGCCTGGATTCGGCGGCCGAACTGAAGAAGAACGCGCAGATGGTCTACCAGCAGGTGGTGGTGCAGAAAACCATGCCGATGAACAACGCCACCGGCCTCACCGAGGACGAGCGGGCCCTGTTTGCGCAGTGGTTCAAGGCCGGCGCGCCCACGAACTAGGCCCCCACGCTCCACCGCTGCGCGGGTCGCTGCCCCCCAGGGGGACTGTTTCGCCTTGGGGCGGCCCGGCGGCGAAACGTTCTGCGCTGAAGTACCCTCAGGGTTTTCCATCCAACGGGAGACCCCACATGAAAACGCGCGCCGCCGTCGCCTGGAAAGCCGGCGAACCCCTGACCATCGAAACCGTCGATTTGCAGGGCCCGAAGTTCGGCGAGGTGCTGGTCGAGATCAAGGCCACCGGCATCTGCCACACCGACTACTACACGCTCTCGGGCGCGGACCCCGAAGGTCTGTTCCCGGCCATCCTGGGCCATGAAGGCGCGGGCATCGTGGTCGACGTCGGCCCCGGCGTGACCACGCTCAAGAAGGGTGACCACGTCATCCCGCTCTACACGCCCGAGTGCCGCCAGTGCAAGTTCTGCCTGAGCCGCAAGACCAACCTGTGCCAGCTCATCCGCGGCACCCAGGGCAAGGGCCTGATGCCCGACGCGACATCGCGCTTCTCGATCGACGGCCAGCCCATCCTGCACTACATGGGCACGTCCACGTTTGCCAACCACACCGTGGTGCCCGAGATCGCGCTGGCCAAGATCCGCGAGGACGCGCCCTTTGACAAGGTCTGCTACATCGGCTGCGGCGTCACCACCGGCCTCGGCGCCGTGATCTTCACCGCCAAGGTGGAGGCGGGCGCCAACGTGGTGGTGTTCGGCCTGGGCGGCATCGGCCTGAACGTGATCCAGGGCGCGAAGATGGTGGGCGCCGACAAGATCATCGGCATCGACCTCAACCCCGAGCGCGAGGCCATGGCCCGCAAGTTCGGCATGACGCACTTCATCAACCCCAAGGATCATGAAAACGTGGTCGACGCCATCGTGCAGTTGACCGACGGTGGCGCCGACTACAGCTTCGAATGCATCGGCAACACGAAGGTGATGCGCCAGGCACTGGAGTGCACGCACAAGGGCTGGGGCCGCAGCATCATCATCGGCGTGGCCGAGGCCGGCGCCGAGATCTCGACCCGCCCGTTCCAGCTGGTGACCGGCCGCAAGTGGGAAGGTTCGGCCTTCGGCGGCGCGCGCGGCCGCACCGACGTGCCCAGGATCGTGGACTGGTACATGGAAGGCAAGATTGATATCGACAGCCTCATCACCCACAAGCTCAAGCTCGAAGACATCAACGAAGGCTTCGCGCTGATGAAGCGCGGCGAGTCGATCCGGTCGGTGGTCGAGTTCTGAGCATGGCGCTGCCGCAGCTGAACGCCGATACCCGCGTGCGCGCCGGCGTGCTCGACGTGGCCTGCCACATGGCCGGTCCCGCCGACGGGCCGGCCGTGCTGCTGATGCACGGCTTTCCCTACGACATCCATGCCTACGTGGACGTGGCGCCCATGCTGGCCCAGGCGGGTTGCCGGGTGGTCGTGCCGTACTTGCGCGGCTACGGTGGCACGCGGTTTCTCGACGCCGCCACGCCGCGCTCGGGCGAGCAGGCGGTGCTGGGTGCGGACCTGCTCGCGCTGCTCGACGCGCTGGGCATGCAACGTGCCGTGCTGGCTGGCTACGACTGGGGCGGGCGCGCGGCCTGCGTGGTGGCCGCGCTGTGGCCCGAGCGCTGCGCCGGCCTGGTCACGGTCAACAGCTACAACCTGCAGCACATCGCCCGTGCCATGGTGCCGGACACGCCTGCCAACGAGCAGCGCCTGTGGTACCAGTACCTGTTCCACAGCGAGCGAGGCCGCGCCGCGCTGACGCAGGACCGCCGCGCGCTGTGCCGCCTGCTTTGGCAGCTGTGGTCACCCACCTGGGCCTTCGACGACGCCACCTTTGAACGCAGTGCCGCCGCCTTCGACCACCCCGATTTCGTGGACGTGGTCATCCACTCCTACCGCCACCGCTTCGGCCTGGTGCCGGGCGACCCGGCGGTGGCCGAGGTGGAGCGCCGCATCGCCACCCAGCCGCCCATCACCGTGCCCACCATCAGCTTCGACGGCACGGCCGACGGCGTGCGGCCCTGGGAGCCCGCGGCCGCCCACGCCCACCGCTTCACCGGCCCGCGCCAGCACCGCATCCTGCCCGGCATCGGCCACAACCTTCCGCAGGAAGCGCCGCGCGCGTTTGCCGACGCGGTGCTCGACCTGATCCGCCGCTGACCACCCCTGCCACAACGAACCCCACCATGGCCCTCGAACGACTCGAACTCCTCAGCGAACACGGCTGCTTTGGCGGCGTGCAGCGTTTCTACAAACACTTCTCGGTCAACCAGATCGGCCTGCCGATGCGCTTTGCGCTCTTCCTGCCGCCGCAGGCGCTGGCCGGCGCGCAGGTGCCGCTGCTGACCTACCTGGCCGGCCTGACCTGCACCGAAGAAACGGCCACCATGAAGGCCGGCGCGCAGCGCCTGGCCGCCCAGCTGGGCCTGGCCCTGCTGTTCCCCGACACCAGCCCGCGCAACAGCGGCATCGACGGCGAGGACCACCACTGGGACTTCGGCGTCGGCGCCGGCTTCTACCTCGACGCCACCGAACACCCCTGGGCCGGCCACTGGCAGATGGAAAGTTACCTGCTGCAGGACCTGATCCCCGGCGTGGTGGCCGAATTCGGGCTCGATGGCCAGCGTCTGGGCATCACCGGCCATTCGATGGGCGGCCACGGCGCGCTCACCCTGGCGCTGCGCCACCCCGGCGTGTTCCGCAGCCTCTCGGCGTTTGCGCCGATCTGCGCGCCGACCCAGTGCCCCTGGGGCCACAAGGCCTTCCTGGGCTACCTGGGGCAGGACGAAACCGCGTGGAAGGCGCACGACGCCAGCCTGCTCATGGCCGCACAAACCGCGGCGCCGTTCCCCGGGGGCATCCTCATCGACCAGGGCCTGGCCGACAAATTCCTGGTCGAGCAGCTCCACCCCGAAGCCTTCGAAGCCGCCTGCGCGCAGGCCGGCCAGCCGCTGACCCTGCGCCGCCACGCCGGCTACGACCACGGCTACTACTTCATCAGCAGCTTCATCGACGACCACCTGCGCCACCATGCCCAAGCGCTGCTGGCCTGACCCCGCACCCTCAGGTGCCTTGGCGGACTGCCGATAATCCGGCGTCCTCCCCTTCCCGCCCGCCCATGCGCCCACGCCAATTCGACCTCATCGCCTTCGACTGGGACGGCACCCTGTTCGACTCCACGGCCATCATCACGCGCTGCATCCAGGCGGCGGTGGCCGATGTGGGCGGCACCGTGCCCACCGACGCAGCGGCCAGCTACGTCATCGGCATGGGGCTGATGCAGGCGCTGGCCCACGCCGCGCCCGACGTGCCGCCCGAGCGATACCCCCAGCTGGGCGAACGCTACAAGCACCACTACGTCGCGCACCAGCACGACATCAGCCTGTTTGACGGCGTGCTGCCCATGCTGGCCGACCTCAAGGCCCGGCACCACTGGCTCACGGTGGCCACCGGCAAAAGCCGCCGCGGGCTCGACGAAGCCCTGCAGACGGTGGAGCTCAAGGGCGTGTTCGACAGTTCGCGCACCGCCGACGAAACCGCCGGCAAACCCAGCCCGCTCATGCTGCACGAACTCATGCGCGAGTTCGGCGTCGCGCCCGAGCGCACGCTCATGATCGGCGATACCACGCACGACCTGCAGATGGCCGTCAACGCCGGCTGCGCCAGCGTGGGCGTGAGCTACGGCGCGCACGAGCCCGACGCCTTCCACGCGCTGGGCCCGCTGCACATCGCGCATTCGGTGCACGACCTGCACCACTGGCTCAACGCCCACGCCTGATCCGTCAACGCAAGACGCCATGGACGCCCAGCCCGACGATCCGCTCATCCCGCTCTGCAACAGCACCGACCTGGTCAACGGCGGCGTGGCCGTCGGCTTTGACGTCGTCTACGGCGGCCAGACCTGCCGGGCCTTCGCCATCCGCTACCAGGGCCAGGTGCACGCCTACCTGAACCGCTGCACCCACGTGGCGATGGAGATGGACTGGCGCCCCGACCATTTTTTTGACGACAGCGGCCGCTGGTTGCTGTGCGCCACGCATGGCGCCCACTACGAGCCCGACACCGGCCAGTGCAGGGGCGGCCCCTGCAAGGGCGGCCTGATCAAGATCGGCCTCGTCGAACACGATGGTGTCGTGCACTGGCAGTCACAATACCTGCTCAAACCCGTGTCCTTCTGAGCGCCTCGCGCCCACCCACCCCATGAACGACGACTTCAACAGCCCACCCGGCAACAGCGGCCACACCGGCAGCCCCAACGCCGGCTGGGAACGCGCCACCATCGAAAAGCTGCTGTTCGCCCAGCTCAAGGAACAGCAGGCCGCGCGCCGCTGGCGCCTGTTCAGCCGGCTGCTGTGGCTGGGCGTGTTCGGCGCCGTGGCCTGGTTTATCTACAACGCCGAGAACATGAACGCCTCGGTCAGCACGCCGCACACCGCGGTGATCGACATCAAGGGCGAGATCGCCTCCGGCGCCGAGGCCAGCGCCGAGAACGTGGTCGCCTCGCTGCACAGCGCGTTTGAAGACGAGGGCGCCCAGGCCGTGGTGCTGCTGATCGACTCCCCCGGCGGCAGCCCGGTGCAGGCCGGCATCATCAACGACGAAATCACCCGCCTCAAAGCCCTGCACGGCAAGAAGGTGTACGCCGTGGTCGAAGAAACCTGCGCCTCGGCGGCCTACTACATCGCCGCCGCAGCCGACGACATCTACGTCGACAAGGCCAGCCTGGTCGGCAGCATCGGCGTGCTCATGGACGGCTTCGGCTTCACCGGCCTGATGGACAAGCTGGGCGTGGAACGCCGCCTGATGACCGCCGGCGCCAACAAAGCCATGCTCGACCCCTTCAGCCCGCAGGACGAAACGCAGAAGGCCTACATCCAGGCCATGCTGGGGGAGATCCACACCCAGTTCATCACCGTGGTCAAAAAGGGCCGCGGCACCCGGCTGAAAGAAACGCCCGACACCTTCAGCGGCCTGGTCTGGAACGGCCAGCAAGCCGTGGCCATGGGCCTGGCCGACGGCCTGGGCAACCTCGACCACGTCGCCCGCGAAGTGGTCAAGGCCGAAGACATCGTCGACTACACCCAGCGCGAAAACGTCGGCCTGCGCCTGGCCAAGCAGTTTGGCGTGAGCATCGGGCAGGGGTTTTACAAAGCGGCCGCGGGAGCTGGTGTGCAGCTGCGCTGAGCGAACTGCGAGCAGCTGCCAGATGCGGGTTCAGATGCCCTTGTAGGCTCGGTACCAGTCTGCCCAGCGCGCCAAGCCTTCGGCCAGCGGCGTGCGCGGCTCAAAGCCCACGTCGCGGCGCAAGGCCTCGGTGTCGGCGTAGGTGGCCTCCACATCGCCCGGCTGCATGGGTTTGAAGTTCTTCACCGCCTCGCGGCCCAGTGCCTGCTCCAGCGTGCCAATGAAGTCCATCAGCGCCACCGGCTGGTGGTTGCCGATGTTGTAGACGCGGTAAGGCGCGTCGCTGCTACCCGGTTGCAGGTTGCCCTCGGCCGGACGCGGTCTGCGCTGGGGCAGGTGGTCCAGCGCGCGCACCGTGCCCTCGGCAATGTCGTCCACGTAGGTGAAGTCGCGTCGCATGTGGCCATGGTTGAACACATCGATCGGCCGCCCGTCCAGAATCGCGCTGGTGAACAGCCAGGGCGCCATGTCCGGCCGGCCCCAGGGGCCATACACCGTGAAATAGCGCAGCCCCGTGGTGGGCAGGTCGAACAGGTGGCTGTACGAATGCGCCATCAATTCATTGGCCTTTTTGCTGGCCGCGTACAGGCTCACCGGGTGGTCCACGTTGTGCGTCACCGAAAACGGCATCTCGCGGTTGGCGCCGTACACACTGCTGGAACTGGCGTACACGAGGTGCTGCACCTTGTGTTGGCGGCAGGCCTCCAGCACGTTGCCAAAGCCCACCAGGTTGCTTTGCACATAGGCCCGCGGGTTCTGCAGCGAATAGCGCACCCCCGCTTGTGCCGCCAGGTGCACCACGTGCGTGAAGCGTTCGGCCGCAAACAGTGCGTCCAGCGCCGCATGGTCGGCCACATCGGCCTGCACAAACCGAAAACCCGGCAGCGACAGCAGCTGCGCCAGCCGCGCCTGCTTGAGCGCCGGGTCGTAGTAGTCGTTCAGGTTGTCCAGGCCCAGCACTTCATCGCCGCGCGCAACGAGCAACTGGGCCACATGCATGCCGATAAAGCCGGCGGCACCGGTGAGGAGGATTCTCATGATCGAAAAGAATGCTTGGAGGTCGCGACATACAGGACGGGTTACGCTTTGTCCGCAACGCGGTAGGCGAACATGCCCAACCACTCGTGAAGGAGAAGATGCCAGTATTCAGCGCCGCGTACCAGAGAATAGCTGGACCAGTTCGGATGGCGCGCGCCCAGGAAGTCGACCGGCAGCGGTGTGACATTCCAGCCTTGCGCTCGGAAAGTGGCCAATGCGCGTCGCATGTGCCATGCCGACGTGAGCAACAGCCATGGCTTAGATCGGTCAACTCCCTCCAGTTGTGTCGTGTTGCGGGCGTTCTCGAATGTGTTTCGTGACGTTCCTTCGAACTCGAAGCGATCTGGGGCAAGCCCCATATCCTTGAAAAACTCTCGAGCCATGTCAGCTTCGGGCCAGCAGCCATCCGGGCCCGCGCATCCTCCCGTGAAGACCATGCGCAGTTCCGGGTTGGACCATGCCAGTGCAACGGTTTGTGTCAACCGCTCGGCATTCGAATTCAGTTGCGCCGAAGAGCGCCCAGATTGCACCGAATCAGGTGAAAACGATCCGCCCAGGACCAATACGCCAGCATAGTCGACCAGCGCTCGTGTATTTGCTTAATGAGATTTCTCGAGTTCGTGCATGACATGCTGAGGCAGTGGGAGCCAACCGACCAGCACCAGTAACAACAGAGCGCCTCCCAACCAATACCGTACCCCTTTGACATCCGGACGCGCTGAATGCCACAACGCGCACAGCATCATCAGCGCCACCCACGCCAGTGGCTATGTCATGAAGTCGCGAAAAAGTGAAGTCATGCAATGTCCAAACAGGCCTCGGCCGAAAAGCGCTATCTCTCAAGGGGCTGCATGCTTTGCCGCCGCTTGTGTGCCCGACTGCACCAACCGAAGCGCTTTGCGATTGCGTTCGCGTCGCGTACGGTCCAGCCACCAACCCCATTTGGAAAAGTACAAGACAGCTGAGCGCAGGTGGTATCCAAGCAGTTTTCGGTTGCGGTAGGAGCCCTTTGCATAGGCATGCACCACTTGAACCGAAGGCAGATAAACGGTTTCGGCCACGTCGCCGATGCGGCGAACCAAGTCCACGTCTTCCATGTACATGAAGAAGCGTTCGTCAAAACCGCCCATGCGGTGCAACAGATCACTTCGGATCAGCAAAAAACAACCCGACAGCGTAGGCACGCGAGATGGCCTGTCCTGCGTGAGACCGTGCATCTCGTAACGCTGGTTAATCTTTGCCTTGATCCGTTCAGACGGGATGAAACGTCGAAGAATCAGATCGACCGGTGTGGGCAGCAGCTTGCACAGGCGCTGCAGACTGCCATCTGGGTAGGTGATTCGCGGCATCACGGCGCCAACTTCTTGATTCGCCTTCAGGAACCGTCCAAGTTCAGGCAGTACATGAGGCTCAAATGAAATGTCGGGGTTCAGTAGCAGGTGCGCGTCGGATGTGCCAGCCGCCATCGCAATTGCACGGTTGTGGGCCTTGCCGAAGCCGAGGTTGTCCCCTGCGTGAACATAGCGAACACGCGGGTGTGCAAACAGCTCGTGTTGTAGCGGGACCATGGAGTTGTCCACCACATACAGGACGCCGTCGCAACCTTCGAGAAAACACCGCATGGCCTGCCCGTATTGGGTCGGGTCGTTGTGGAACAAAACCAAAGAGGCGGAGAGATTCATTCAAAGGCCTTGGGTAAGCAAGTGCCACAGCTGTGGCCAGTCTGCGGCGAATGGGGCCTCGGGGGCAGTGCGGGTCTGTCTTCCGAACGCGTGCTGACCACACGCAATCTGTTCAAACACGTTGGCCCACGCTTGGGCATCGGTTGCCCGAAGAAAGCTCACCGCAGAGCAGTCCCCCACCGTTTCGTGTGCGTATGGAAGATCGGCCACCAGCAACGGCTTGTTCAGCGCCTTCGCCTCTGTGATCGGAAGCCCCCAGGTTTCCAGTCTTGATGGAAACACCACGACATCACAGGAGCGATACGCCTCTGCCATTTGCTGCCTGGTTTGCCTTCCAATGAACCTGATGCCACAAACCGATGAGAACCGTTGGTGCAGGTCGCGTGCGTAGGGGTTCTCTGTGCCGCTCAAGGTCAGCCGCAGTTCTACGGCGCCTCTTGTGGCCGGAGGAAGACGCTTCATGGCTTCGCACAGCACCTCAATGTTCTTGAAAACCCGGGGCAATGCGGGGTACAGCATGACCAGCGGGCGCGACTCACTGAACGGGCCCGCGGTGCGGGGCGGTGGGAGCGCACGGCCCACTTCATCAGGGCTTGTGGGGTAAGCAACCACCACATTGGGGTGTGCGTAGAGGTGCCTGAACGCCTGACGAAGCCAAGCCTGCTGTACCACCACGGTGTGGTTGCGCGAAAGAAACGCGCCATACAAGCGACCGTACAGCAGGTTGAACATTGCGAAAGACGGTTCCAGCCGTGCATCGCGCCAAGTGAGCTTGTGAAACGGCGAAGGGTTGTGGCAATACACCGCCTGGCGACGCGCCTGGACGCGGGGTGTGATGTCATGCAGCGAGAGCCACAAGTCGGGCTTGAGCGACTTCGAAAGACGGCCAAACGCCACCCACTCCAGCCACAGGCGGGTGAACCATGAACGTTTGGACTGTGGGAACGCCAGTGTCTCGATCCGTGGATTCGTGATCAGGTCTTTGCGATGGACCAGTGCGGTGATCTTCCAGTCGGCAGGCAAGCAATGCGCTGCAGCCTCCAGGCTTTCCTGCAACACCGTCAGCGGACCACCTTCGCTGAAGTTGACGGCGGAAACCACCAAATGCTTTTGCTTGTGCATCAGACCCGCTTCCATTCGTGGGTGTTGGTGTCCCATTTGCGTATCACCCTGGCCGGATTGCCTGCTGCCACACACCGCGCCGGGATGTCCCTCGTCACCACAGAACCGGCCCCGATCACCGCACCGTCACCAATGGTCACGCCCGGTAGCACACATACCGACTCTCCAATCCAGACATTCTTGCCAATGCGCACGGGCTTTGCGTGCAGCGGACGCTGAACTGGTGGCGTGTCTGGACCGTCTTTCAGCGCATTTCCATCAAAACGACCGTGATTGTGGTCTGAGATGAAGACGCGACTTGCAATTAAAGTGTTTTCGCCAATTGAGACGTGAACGGCAGCGGCAATGTGAACATAATCATTGACTTGAACAGAGTCTCCAATGGATAGAATAACTTTGTTGGGCTCAATTGGGAATGCATCAAGTCGTAATCCCGGTCCGCATGTCAAGCCTTTGCCCAACTTAATGAACTTTCTCCCCCTAATGTAAACGGGGCGACGAATAAGCCGCGATTTTGGGTGGAGTGCTTTGGTGAGTGCAAGATCCTTTACAAGTCGAATACTACCGAGTAGTCCATATGTGCTAAGAATAGTCATTGCTATTAGGTGTTAGCCTTCGAGTAGACCAGATGAGGATCCGGGAAAAGATTATTGTAGGTGTGAGGAACAGGGCGAAATCGAAGATCCGATTGATCATTAGTGAATCCTCTACTGGTAGCGTCATTGATAGACCAGCCAGTGTGGCAGCAATGGTGTAGGACGTAAGATTCGAATATTCTCTTTGAGAAAATATTCTGCGGAAGAACGCGATCGCCATGCCAATAATGGTCGAATAAGCTGCGGCAAAGACTGTTCCAAAGAATATTTCGCCTTTTACATAGAAGGGTACATTGGGGCCGAGAGAGTCAGAGAGCTCTTGGCCGACTCTTAGTGAGAACTGAACGAAATCATTTCCTATCGGTGCGGAGTACGGCACTAATCTTGTGGCACCAAGTATCCCGCCAAAAAGGTGCATTGGATAGCTGTGTGGGGGGTGAATTGATTTGAAGTGCTGTCTTAACTCAGAATCACTCCAGTACAGTAGTGCGTCACCAAAATATAGCAGCCGAGTTCCCAGCGCAATGGCTGCTTCAGTTATGTCATCTGACTCAATAAGAAAAACGGCTAAGACGGGGACTGCGGCAATGATCAATGTGTAACGAGATAGGCTCCGTGTATGCTCCTTGATGGAGTTGAGCTTGTTGTTCAGGAATGGATTTTTTAAGAATAAACCAATTGCAAAAACTATTGGTAGCAGTGCAGATTTGCTGCCGTTTAATATTGCAACTAATGCTAATGAAGTTAGGTATGTAACTGCAATTTTGCTTTGATTGAATAGTATCCAGAATACTGAGCCCATGAATAGAAATGTTCCCAGCCCCCAGTTGAGGCGGCGAACGATTCCTAGGCCATCTTTCAAAGACTCAGATTTTTGCAGCGACGGGTCAATGGAAAAAAGCGGAACTCCTGCTCGTTGCCATGCGAATATGTTTGCAGTGATAACAAGCAGCACTCCGGTTGTTATGATGATGGAAAATGATGCATCTTTGCGGATGCGATGCTCTGTCTTTGTGGTGTCTCGATTCTTAGACGAAGGGGATGTGATGAAAAATCCGAGCCAGAAAAAAAACAGGTAAATTGCAACGCGTGAAAAGATGTAGGCGTCATTTACCAAAGTTGCTGCCAGCGTTACAGCGAAGGACGATGTAACGATAAAGTATGTAAGCGGATCGAGGATGCCAGATAAATGTCTGCGAGTCACATGCGCCTGTATAAATAAGGCGATAATAAAAGTTAAAACTGCAGTCGTGATATTAATTTCTAACATCTGGCGCTCATCCGGCGGCTTCTATTGTTTATTTAAGAAAGATAGGGATTTGTGTTTGAGCGCGTAGATAATAGAAACTATGCTCATTACGATGATGTTTAGGGCGCGTTGATAGTATGGGTGTTTCTCGTAAATCCATGTATATGCGCTTTTCATCTCAAGAAACTTGGAGGCCTTGTTCTTGCTGGTTGCTCCGAAGAAGCTTAAGTCGTGATCAATTGTTGTGTCCATAATGAAAAACTCCTTTCGGCTCCTCGCATATGTAACCATGAACTGGGTGTCTGTTCCGTAAAATCGCAGGCGTTCGTCGTAGCCAGAAAAGTCGCCTTTTAGGTATTTTCCGGATATCATCATCCCGCTGTTGATTGCGCAGCGAAACTTGCTGGATTGGATGCCCTTGCGGGGTGTCATCCAGTATCTTCCCCAGCCATAGAAGTAAGGTAATGGACTGACAAAACGTCCGTTTGCTCTTATGGTTGGCAGGAATAAGTCTATTTCTGGATGTTGGCTTGAGTGTCGAGAAAAGTGCTCGAAAAAATCACTGGGAATTTCTGAATCTTGATCTAGAAGCAGCAGGAACTCCGTGTGATGTAGATGCTTTTTTATGACTTTGTTATAGATGGTTGAAAGACCAAAATTCTCTGGTGTGGATATATAGGTCGCCTGTTCGAAGTTTAATGCAAAGGACTCATTTGTATGATGTGGTTCCGGTGAGTTATCCCAGATCAATAGGCGTACTTTTGCTGAGGTTTTTCGTGTGGCTGCTAATGTTTTATACGAGGTTGTTTCGACTGGTATTTGGCCGTAAACGATGATTAGTGCTAGTATTTCATTTTGCATATGATCTCGTTTTTGCCTTTAGGCCTTGCCATTTGAAATGAAGCCAGCATGCTGTCAACCAAATCCAACCCCGGTTTTTTTTTACTATTTCGTATACTTCTCGAAAGTATTTTGGGTTGTTTGAAATCCCATCCTCTTCGTGCGAGGCGATAATTTCGTTGGTTATTGCGATTTTTCTGTAATCTGATGAAATTTTTTGATTGACATCAAAATCGGCAAATACTCTGTATGTGGTGTTGTAATCAGGCGAGTGTTGTTTGGAATAAAAGCAACCTTGATGGTGCAAGGTGTTGTGATAATTTAGGCTGAATCCGTTGGACGGGGAAAAAGTGCCTGTTTTGGTTCTATGCACTCGCCCTGCTACGCAGACGACATTGGTGGGCATGGAGGCAAGTGTTGAGATCGGAATATGAATCAAGCGATCGCCCACATTTATGTGAAGCAAGAAGCGGCCACTTGCCATTTTTTTTCCCTTGTTCATTGCATCGTAGATGCCTCTGTCCCGCTCGCTGACCCAATAGGCCAGGTGGCCTGCGTATTCCGCGATGATGTCCTGAGTGCCATCGGTCGAACCCCCATCAATGACGATGTATTCCACTTCGTCACTCAGATGCGGGACGATGCTGTCCATCGTGGCTCGCAGTGTTTTGGCGCCGTTGAACACCACCGTGATGATGGAGACGATGGGGTGGTTATGAGTGGTCATGGGGAGGATCAGGTAGACGCACTTGTCGCCAGTGCATACACCTGTTCATATCTCTGTGCTGCTTGAGTTGGCGAATACCGCTCAGTGGCTGTCCGACGAATCGTTTCACGCGCTGGGGGGTGTTGAAGCATGCTCGCCAGCGCGTCACAGAAGTCTTCAACCTCGAATGGTCGTGCCAAGGCGCCCGTGTTTTGCGGTGCGATCAGATCGGTCATGCCGCCCAGTGCAAAGGCGACACACGGCGTGCCACAGGCCATGGCTTCCACCAGGGTATTGGGCAGGTTGTCTTGCATGGACGGGGCAGCAAATACGTCTGCGGCTGCGTAGAGGAGAGCCAAGCTGATGTCGTCGTGCAGGTGGCCCATGTAGTGGGCTGGCAGTCCCAGGTCTATGGGCTGTTCTGGCTCGCTGGCACCGAATATGAGCAGCTCTGTGTTGTGACCGATGCCGTTGCGTGCAGCCAGTTGTTTCAGGGCGGGCTGAAGTAGATGAAAACCCTTGCGGCGGTCGCTCGTGCTGGCCATGGCACCAAAGAGGATGTAGCGCTTGTCGGGGTCCAGGTTCAGGATCTGCCGAGCCAGTCTGCGATCAAGCGGTTTGAAAACGCGGGTGTCCACGCAGTTGGGAATGACGTGGCAGGGTTGTTGGCCCATCAGTGCACTCTGGCGCGCGCAACCGGCCAGCCATTGGCTGGGGCTGACGAGGTGGAAGCGTTTGCCTGCCCAGGCTTTCTTTTTGTGGCGCCAGACGCGGGCGTCGATGTCCGCTCCCTGGTAGCTGGACGGGCGGGAGGCTGCGGTGTAGCCGTTCAGGTAGCGCCCCGGGTAGTCCAGGTCGTCGTAGTGCTCTGCACCGCAGAACGGCCACATGTCGTGCATGGTCCAGACCACGGGCTGTCGGATGCGACCAATCTCGTTGATTGAGAGCATTTCTGCGCCCAGCCAGTGCAGGTTGACGATGTCGAAGTCGCTTCGGTTGATCCAGCGGCCCAGACCGCTGTTGAAGCGGTTCATGGAATGCAGAACCGGGTTGGACGGGGTCTGCTGGCGTTCAAGTGTTCGGACGGAGAGCGCGAGCTTCAGCCGCTGTGCCAGTTGTGCTAGCTTGCTGAGGGGCGCATGGACATGGGGCGACGGCTCGGTGCGGTGCAGAACGAGCATGTGACTGTCCATGCCCGCCTCACGTTGGGCGATGTGCAGTCGATGGGCGGCGCGTGCGGCGCCTCCGACTTTGTCACTTGTGCAGACGTGCAGGATGCGCAGCGGCTTCATGGGGCAGATTCGGTGTCACGCACAGCAAAGCCGAGAGCCGGTAGCACGGCTTGCATGGCTTTGGTGAATGAAGGAGCAAACCCGGGTGCCTGGGGGCGAGGTATGTCAAGCAGCGCGGAAACTTCCCGCACGATGAAGGCGGCGTCGAGCTCGCTCAAGCTGCAGTAGGGCACGCCGAAGCGTTCGGCCAGTGCATGGACTTTGCCTTGGCCGAGTGTGTAGTCGATGGCTACGGTGGGCACTTCAAGTCCTAGCGCAAACACCACGGAGTGAAAGCGCATGGTGAGCGAAACGGTTGCCTGCTTGAAGGCGTGGCAGTAGTCCATGGGGGCGAGCTCCGCCCCCAGCAGGGACAGGTCGAGGTGGCTGGCGAGCTTGTCATTTCCCCGGAAAAGGCGCCGGTAGTACCAGCGGTCGTCGTCACCAAAATGGTTGGTGCACATGGGCAGGGGGCGTATGACCAAGTCTGGGTACTGCTCAACGAGCAGACTCAGCGCATCCAGCACGGCCTTTTCGTAGCGCTGCTTGGCTTCGAGGCAGGCCTCTTCGCTCAGGTGGCGCGCATAGGTCACGTAGGGGAAGTCGCGCAGCCCAAGCAGCAGGACTTTGCCCGCGTCGTCAGGCTTCGTTTGGTTCAGTGCCTCACGCTGCGTTGCCAACCATGTGAAGGCGGGGTCTTCTGCCACCAGGTCCGCATGGACATCTACTCCCAGCTTGGCAGCGATGCTGCGTGACTTTTCGTCGCGGTAGATGCGTGCGTCGGCGCGTTGGAGAATTTGCCCGATGGCTGCGTCGTGCCACGCCGCTCCGAGTGGGCCTACGCCGCATCCGGCCACCAAGGTTTTGCGGCCGGCATTTTTGGCCGCCTCGAAGATGGCCAGCATATCGGCGGTTTCATCAATCGCCATCAGAGGGCCACCGCCGAATACCGCCAGATCCGCTTGGGCTGCCAGTTGCACGCCTTGTTCGCGGGTCACGACGTGGACGCCTTTCAGTTCGTCCATCTGGCGCCGGGTCATTTCACTGACGTAGGGGAATAGAGACACGAGCACGACGTCGACTGTCCCGAGGTGGTCCCGCAAGGCCTGCAGCACCCCACCGAGGATGCCCTTGTCGCCCAGGGTTTCTGTCCCGTACCAGCCGCAAATCAGCACGCGCATGCCGTTGCCGCCCGCGGGCCAGGGTATGGCGGTGTTGCCCAGTGTGCGGAGTCGGTCGATGTTGGCGGCAAACTGCTGACTGCGGCGGCGATCACTTCTCAGAATGCGGCGATAGGCACCTTTGAGAAGGTTTTGTGCGTGCAATTTGTTGGCCACTTGCATGGCGAACTGTTTGACGTGTTGGCCGCGTGGCGGGATGCCGACGTAGTCGTGGTTGCAGCTGTCGCAGTGGTTCCGGATGATGTCTTTGAGATGGTCTTCGTTCCCGAAGTACCGTTGTTCGCTGTTGTGTTCGGTGATGTTCCCGAGTACCTTGCTTTGCACGGCGCAGTAGAGCAACTCACCCTTGGACGTGATGGTGGCGCCGCGGTGCTTCCAGTCGCAACCAGCCTTGCGTGGGGCGTGGTGAACGATCTGGTCGATCAGCGAGCGATAGAAGAATTTTTGGTGCTCGCTGGTTTCGTAGTGGGCGATCAGGCCTTCGAGAAACTCGGCGATGTGGTATTTCTCGGTGGCATCCAATGCATACGGGTCGAGTAGGTTCTGCGTGTACAGCCGTTGGTGTGGGATGCCCAGCCTGTACTTGATGTACAGCCCTTTGGATTGGCAGAACTCGAAAAGGTCGCTCAGGCCATAGACGTTTTCTTTGATGATGGTGCAGCCAATGCGCACGTTGTGCACCAAGGGGGACGCCTGGGCGAACTCGATGACATGCTGGGCCCGCTCAAAGTTGCCGGGTTTTCCGCGTACCTTGTCGTGCACTTCACCGAAGCCATCGAGCGAGATCATCACGTCGAGCATGCCGCCGTGTTTTTTGACCACCTCGCCGACGTCTGTGATCCGGGCGATCACTTCATCGTATTTGTAGGCATTGGTGATCAGGGATATGGAATGCAGCTTGGGCAGTTCTTCGAACAGTACAGCCGTCAGTTCACCCAGGTCCTTGCGCAGGGTGGGCTCGCCACCGTTGAGGCCAACACCGGAGACTTCACTGAACAATGGGTTGCGCAGTCCCAACCGGAGTTGCTCAGGGGTAAGGTCATCCGACTTTTTGTTTTCCCAGATGCGGCACATCTGGCATTGAGAGTTGCAGATGTCGATGACAGGGAACTGGAGCACGATGGGCTTTTCCAGCGGGAATGGGCGTGCGCTCAGCAGGTAGCTTGCGGTTTTGTATAGGGTGTTTAGGTTCACGGATGGTCTGCCTACTTCCAGATCAGAAGAAGTGCTTTTAGTTTGAGCACGCCGATGTGGCGAGTCTGCGGGTTCATGAAGTCGCTCAATAGATATGCCAAGCTGAGCGACAGGAGGGTTCCGACTGCGGCTCCAACGGGACCATGGCGCGGGATCAGGTAGAGGTTGAATGCAATGTTTGCCACAGCACCCATGACATTGCGGGTGAGGTTCAGCATGGGTTTTGATTCGGCCATGATCCAGGAGCCAGATGCCGTACCCAGCGAGACGAACAGGCCGCTCCAGACGAGAATCACCAAGATAGAGGCGGAGTCTTGGTATGCCGAGCCAAATAGTGTGTTGATCACCCACGGCGCGAGGAGCATGACCAGTGCGGCGACCACGTACGACACCGCTACCAAAGCCACCATCAGTTGGTGGATGCGCTTGAGGTAGAGCGCCTTGTCTTGGGTGCGCTGGCGGACGATGGCCGGGAACGACGACGCGACCAATGCACTGGGAATGAAGTACCAGGATTCAGCCAGTCTCGATGCCACCGAGTACTGACCGACGGCAGTGTCTCCGAGCATGTTACCCAGCATGATCTGATCAATGCGCATGAAGACAAGGCAGGCAAACCCCGCGAACAATTCTGGCCAGCTGTGTGCAATCAGTGTCCAGCCGTAGCGCATGTCAACGTCCTGTGGTCGCGCTTTGATGCCAAATGAACGACTGGCGATCCACAATGCCAGCGCGCTGCCCATGGCCTCGAGTGAGGTGACCACAGCAAAGAGCACCACGTCCGCGTTGTTCAGAAGCAGTACGACTTTGATGCACAGAAATGCAAAAAAACTGATGCTGCGCGCCACGACGCTGTAGCGGGAGGCTGTCTTGGACTGGAAGTAGAGGTCCAGAACGTCAAATGAACTGAATGCAATGGTGGCGGCGACAATGCTGACGAGCAGAGGACGTCCCTGGTCAAAGGCAAGGCATATCGCCACCGTCACCACGTAGCAAAGCAAGGAAAACAACAGGCGCCAAGCGAGTGTGGTCGCCACCATGCGCCTTGCAAAAGCCTCATCGCTGGCGTGTAGCGTTAACTCCCTGACGACGGTTCTGGTGAGGCCAAGCGTCGCAAAGATACCGATCAGTGAAGACAGCGCCAGTGCGAGGCTGAGAGCCCCGTAGTCGCTGGGGCCTAAGTGGCGAGCGATCCAGATACCGATGAAAAGGCCCGCAATCATCCTCACAACCTGCTCGGCTGCCATCCAGCTGGAGTTCTGGAGGATTTTTCTGAGCCCTGACATCTATCGAACCTGATTGCTGGTTACTTCGGATCAGCTGCGTGCTTCCGAGCTGATGCTGGTCGCCATGCCGTGAGAGCGCAATAGCGCATGCCGGCGGGCTTCGATTGAGTCCGCCATAACCATTTCTGTGATCATTTCCTTCAGTGTGATCTGTGGACCCCAGCCGAGCTTGGCCTTGGCTTTGGACGGGTCGCCCAGCAGGGTTTCCACTTCGGTGGGTCGGAAGTAGCGCGGGTCCACCTTCACGACCGCGTCGCCCACCTTGAGGCCGGGGGCCTTGTCGCCCTCGATGGCGGCAACGATGGCCTGTTCGTTCACGCCTTCGCCTTCAAAGCGCAGGGTAACGCCCAGTTCTTGCGCGGCCATGCCGATGAACTGGCGCACGCTGTACTGCACGCCGGTGGCGATGACGAAGTCTTCGGCCTGTTGCTGCTGCAGCATCATCCACTGCATGCGCACGTAGTCTTTGGCGTGGCCCCAGTCGCGCAGGGAATCCATGTTGCCCATGTACAGGCAGTCTTCCAGGCCCTGGGCGATGTTGGCCAGGCCGCGGGTGATCTTGCGGGTGACGAAGGTTTCGCCGCGGCGCGGGCTTTCGTGGTTGAACAGGATGCCGTTGCAGGCGTACATGCCGTAGGCCTCGCGGTAGTTCACCACGATCCAGTAGGCGTACATCTTGGCCACGGCGTAGGGGCTGCGCGGGTAGAAGGGGGTGGTTTCCTTCTGCGGGATCTCCTGCACCAGGCCGTACAGCTCGGAGGTGCTGGCCTGGTAGAAGCGCGTCTTCTTCTCCAGGCCGAGGATGCGGATGGCTTCGAGCAGGCGCAGGGTGCCCAGGGCGTCGACGTCGGCGGTGTATTCGGGGCTTTCAAAGCTCACGGCCACGTGGCTTTGCGCGCCCAGGTTGTAGATCTCGTCGGGCTGCGTTTCCTGCACGATGCGGATCAGGTTGCTGGTGTCGCTCAGGTCGCCGTAGTGCAGGTGAAAGCGTGCGTTGTCGATGTGCGGGTCCTGGTAGATGTGGTCCACGCGCTGGGTGTTGAATTGGCTGCTGCGGCGCTTGATGCCGTGAACGATGTAGCCTTTTTCCAGCAAGAACTCGGCGAGGTACGAGCCGTCCTGGCCGGTCACGCCGGTGATGAGGGCGACTTTGGGTGTTGTGCTTGTGGCTTGGGTCATGGGTCGTGCGATATTTTGTTTGAGCCATTCGACAGGTTCAGGGCGAACGGATACGCAGGCGCTCAGGCCCGGTGTTGCAGGAAGTCTTGGTAGGCCAGGGCCAAGCCAGAGGTGAGGCCCACCTTGGCTTGCCACCCCAGGCTGTGCAGGCGCTGGCTGTCCATCAGCTTGCGTGGCGTGCCGTCGGGCTTGGTGGGGTCGAAGGTGATTTGCCCGGTGTAGCCCACGGTGGCGCCCACTGCGCGGGCCAAGTCGGCAATGGAGATGTCGGACCCATAGCCCACGTTGATGTGGTTGAGCATGGGCTGGGTGTGCTGGTCGTAGGTGGCCTTGGGCAGGTTCATGACGTGCACGCTGGCGGCGGCCATGTCGTCGACGTAGAGGAATTCGCGCATGGGGGTGCCGCTGCCCCAGATGGCAACCTCGGGTGCGTCACTGACCTTGGCTTCATGAAAGCGGCGGATCAGTGCCGGGATGACGTGGCTGTTTCCCGGGTGGTAGTTGTCGCCCGGGCCATACAGGTTGGTGGGCATGACGCTGCGGTAGTCCACACCATGGCTGTCGCCAAACTGGCGGTTGTAGCTTTCGCAGAGTTTGATGCCAGCGATCTTGGCGATGGCATATGGCTCGTTGGTGGGTTCGAGCGCGCCGGTGAGCAGAGCGTCTTCGGCCATGGGCTGGGGCGCCAGCTTGGGGTAGATACAGCTGCTGCCCAGAAACAGCAGCTTTTGCACGCCGTTGCAAAACGCCGCCTCAATCACGTTGGCCTGGATCATCAGGTTCTGGTAGATGAAGTCGGCCGGGTAGGTGTTGTTGGCGTGGATACCGCCTACCTTGGCGGCGGCCAGGTAGACCTGGTCTGGGCGTTCGGCTTTGAAGAAGGCTCGGACGGCGGCTTGGTCGGTCAGGTCAAGCTCGGTGTGGGTACGGGTGACGATGCGTTCTGCCGGGTGGCCATGTGCCAGCAGGCGTCGCACGATGGCTGAGCCCACCATGCCTCTGTGGCCGGCTACGTAAATTTTCGAGTGTTCTGTCATGTTTGCTTGTGAGTCATTGGGGCGCGCGGCCGTACGTGTCTTCCAGCCGCACGATGTCGTCTTCGCCCAGGTAGCTGCCGGACTGCACTTCGATCATTTCCAATTCCAGCTTGCCGGGGTTGTGCAGCCGGTGCACCTCGCCAATGGGGATGTAAGTGCTCTGGTTCTCTGACAGCAAAAACACTTTGCTGCCATTCGTCACCTCTGCCGTGCCTTGCACAACGATCCAGTGCTCGGCACGGTGGTGATGCTTTTGCAGGCTCAGGCTGGCGCCGGGTTTGACGCCGATGCGCTTGACCTGGAAGCGCTCGCCCATGTCGATGCTGTCGTACCAGCCCCAGGGGCGGGCCACGCGGCGGTGCAGGGTGGCTTGCGGCAGGTGGGCATTTTCCAGGTGCGCCACCACGTCTTTCACCTGTTCGGCATGGTCGCGCTGGGCCACCAGCAGGGCGTCGGGGGTGTCGATGATGAGCAGGTTTTGCGTGCCCAGGGCCACCACGGTACGGCTGGGCGCGTGGATGTAGGTGTTGCGTGCCTGCAGGGCATGGCCTTGGCCGTCGATGCGGTTGCCATGGGGGTCGGCTGGGGTCAGGTCGGCCACGGCGTTCCAGCTGCCCACGTCGCTCCATTGGCCCACAAAGGGCACGACGGCCACGTCGGGGTGGTGTTCCATCACGGCGTAGTCAATGCTCTGCGAGCGGCAGGCCAGGAAGGCTGCTTTCTGGGGGCGCACGAAGTGGACGCCCGGCTGCTCGCGGCCCGCCGGTGGCGTCTCGGTGGTCGCACCGGCCATGGCCGCCTGACAACTGGCCAGGATATCGGGCGCATGCTGCTGCAGCGCTGCCAGCAACGCGCTGGCACGAGACAGGAAGATGCCCGCGTTCCACAGCACGTTGCCCTGCAGCAGCAGGGCCTGGGCCGCGTCGGCCTGGGGTTTTTCGATGAAACGCGCCACGGAGCGGCTGCCGTCGGGCCGGGCATCGCCTTGCTGGATGTAGCCGTAGGCCGTGCTGGGGAAGCTCGGCACCACGCCAAAGGTGACGATGGCGCCGGCCTGCGCCGCGGGCTCGCCCTGCTGAACCATGGCGGCAAAGGCTTCTGCGTCGGGGATGTGATGGTCGGCCGGGCAGAACAGCAGCAGCGGGTCAGTGCCTTCGGTGCCAGCGTGCGTGTGGGCGTGGATGGCGGCCAGCGCCATGGCGGCGGCGGTGTTGCGGCCGGCGGGTTCCAGCAGCAGGTCGCCGCCCAGGCCGGCGGCCTTCAGGTCGTCGGCCACCAGAAAACGGTGGTCTTCGGCCGCCACGCACAGCAAGGGCGAGCGGGCAAAGGCCAGGCGCTCGGCCGTCAGGCGCAGCAGGCTTTTGTTGCCGATCAGTGGCACAAACTGCTTGGGGTGGCTTTTGCGGCTGAGCGGCCACAGGCGGGTGCCGGAGCCTCCGCAGAGGATGACGGGAAAGATGGGCGTGGACTTCATGGTGCTGGCGCCAACGGGTGGCGGCCGTGTCGGTCAGAACTGACTGGATGGGCGTGTGCCGGCCGGTACGGCCTCGGGTTCGTCAAGCGGCACGGGACCGCTGTCGGGCAACGGCGGGACCTGTTGTTGCCGGGCCAGGTGCTGATAGCTGAGGTGGTACCACAGCACGCAGCCCGCCAGCGCCATCAGCACGGCCCAGACGGGGGCGTCCTGCAACGCCACGGCCAGGCCGGCGGGCACAGCGGCAAACACCCACATCAGTGGCGAGACGGCCGCATTGCGTAGGCGGGGGGGCCAGTGGGGCACCCGGCGCGACACCACCTGGGTCTTGACGAGGCTGTGCAGGTGCAGGTTGTCGGGCGCCCCCGATGGCAGGCGGGCGCGGCGGCGGCGCCACACGCTGTAGAGCACTTCGGTCACGGGGTAGGCGCAGGCCAGCAGCAGCAGCCAGGTGGATTCGCCCGGGTGGCGCATGAGCAGCAGCACCGCCAGCCAGCCCAGACAGAAGCCACTGAGGTAGGCCCCACCGTCGCCCAGGAAGATCTTGCCCAGCGGAAAATTCACCAGCCAGAAGCCGGCCACCGCCACGCCCACCGCAGCGCAGGCCGTGGCCAGGGGCAGGTCGCCCTGGCCATGGGCAATGGCACCCAGGGCGGCCAGCAGAATCAGCACCGTGCCGCTGGACAGACCGTTGAAGCCATCGACGATGTTGACCGCATTGGCCACCCCAGCGACCGCAAACGCGGTGAAGGCCACGGCCACAGGCGTCCAGGCCACGATGTCGTCCAGCACGGGGATGTCCATGCGGTTGAGCGCGATGCCTGTGAGCGACCAGGCCACCACGCCGCTGAGCATGGTGGCCAGCAGGCGGGCCGCCACGCCCACGCGTTTGGTCACGTCTTCGGCCAGGCCGGCCACAAAGGCGGGCAGGCTGGCCAGCAACATGGGGGCGAGCAGGGCGTTGACGTCGTCGGGTGCAAACGCCCATGTGGTCAGCAGGCCGGCCGCCACCGCCACGCCACCAATGCGCGGCGTGGGTTTGGTGTGGAACTTCTGCACGCCGTGGGTGTGGTCCATGCTGAAGTGGCCGTGCCAGTGCTTGGTGAGCATCAGCAGCAACCCCACGCCGAGAGAGACAGCCAGGCTGATGAGCAGGTAGTTGGGCATGACGCGGGGTTCAGTTGGCCGAAGCGGGGGCCTTGCGCCCGAGGGCACGGGCCCAGGCAGCGCGCAGGTTGTGCAGTTTGGTGGCGGCTTCGTCGTCTTGCGCGGCGTTGCGCAGGGCCTGGCGCACAAACACGAACAGCAACAGTGCAAAGCCACTGGCCAGGGTGGCCAGCACGGCGATCATGGCTTTCTTTGGTTTGCTCTTGCGTTCGGGGGCCTGGGCCACGTCCACCACCTGGATGACGGCGCCTTCGCGGCTTTCGTCCACTCGGGCCAGTTCGTACTGCTTGGCGAACAGTTCGAACAGGGTTTCGTGGTACTTGAAGTCGCGGTACTTGGCCACGTAGTCGCTGTCGCCCCGGGGGGGGGGGGGCTGGCTGGCTTCGGCCCGGCGCAGCTGGGTGCGCAGGGCGTTGAGCTCATTCAGCGCCTGGCGGAAGTCGGGGGCGCTTTCGGTGAGGTAGCCGCGCATGGTGGCCACCTTCACTTCTTGCGCGGTGATGCTGGCTTGCAGCTGGGCCAGGGCTGCCACCGCTGCCTCGGGGTTGGCTTTGAGCGCGCTGATGTTCACGCCGCTGGCCTGCAGCGCTTGTTCGGCCTGGGTGAGTTTGGTCTTGGCGTCGGCGAGTTGCTTTTCAAAAAACAGGCGGCGTTGCTGGGCTTCGGTCACGGCCAGGCGGCCGAGCAGCAGGGTGAGTTCCTGCACATGGGCATTGGCCAGCTCGGCGGCGAAAGCCGGGTCGTGGTCGTCCACGTCCACGGTGATCAGGCCGTCTTTGCTGGCACTGATGCGGGCACTGGCGGACAAGGTTTTGCGCGCGTCTTCCTGGAACTCGGATTCGTAGCGCTCCATGAGTTTGAAGCGCTCGACCAGCGTGTCTTGCAAGGTGCGGCTTTGTAGAAAGCTCACGAACTGGTCGTTGGGATTCTTCAGCCCGGTGGCAGCGCCGGCCAGGCCACCCAGCGCACCAAGGCTTTGCAGCATGGCGGCGGCGGCGCTTTGCTGCTGCTGCGGCGGCAGAAACTTGGTGGTGGCGGTGAAGGTGGGCTTGATGGCGAAGCTGATGCCCAGGGCCAGCACGCCCACCGCCAGCGGACCCAGCACCAGCAGGCGCAGGTTCTCCACCACGGTTTGCAGCAGGTCCAGCAGGCTGATTTCGTCGTCGCCCACGTCGGGGGCGTTGGTGTGCTCGGTCATGCGGCGGATTCTGAAATCAGAGGGACTTGATGGTCTTGATGGCGGCCACACCCAGGCCGAAGTTGCTGAAGATCTGCGTCCAGTCTTTGAGCGCGCGGGTGATGAAGTTGTAGCGGCTCTCGCGGTCCACCAGGGCGGGCACCACCACCGTGTCGCCAGGCATCATTTCCAACGATTCGAAGCCAGAGCCGAAGAAGCCGCCGCGATCACGTCGGGCAACGATGGTACCGTCGGCCCGCAGCAGGAAGGCGTGGTCGGGGTCCGCGTCTTCGGTCAGGCCGGCATTCGCGAGCACGTCGCCCACGGTTTTGCCGGGTTTGTGGATGAACACGTTTTCGTTGTTGACCGATCCAAAGGCCGCCACATAACCCGGCGCGGCGGGCACGACCACGCGGTCGCCGTCTTCCAGCGGGACCGCAGGAAGGCTGTTGAGCTCGCGCCCTTTGGCGTCTAGCTCCAGCGCCATGCGGCCGTTGCTGCGCATGGTCTTGAGGCGTGCGATTTGCGATTGCAGCTGGGTGCGCTGCTGTTGCATCAGCAGCTGGGCCTGTTCGGCATTGTTGCTGCCCAGGTTGGCGACGACGGAACTGGTCTGGGCCTGGCTCTGGGCTTCGAGTCGGCGGATCAGCACGTCGAGGTTGTCTTGCTGGCGACGGCGCACGGATTCGCGCGTGAATTCCGTGCCAAACAGGTAGGCGTTGGCCGTGAGGCCGCCAACGCGTTGCAGCAGTTGGGGCAGGGTCTCGCCCGGCAAGGCCGGGTACACGCCGGGGGCCGCCACTTCGCCTTCGATGCGAACCAGCCTTGTCTGCCGGCTCTGGGGCAAGCGCAGATCGTTGTGGCTGAGGATGGTGACGACGTCGCCGGGTTGCAGGGGCAGGTTCTGGGTGGGGTCGCGCTGCAGCACGGCCTTGCCCAGGTTGAACGGGATGAGTTCTGTGGCCAGGGTGTCGCGGTTGAGGCGTTCGATGACGGCGTAGTCCCAGTTGATCTGGTCCGCCAGATCGCGGGTGCGGCCGGCGATGTTTCCACCAGCGTCTTGTGCCACGTTGGCGTTTTGCACCAGCAGGTTCTTGCGCTTGTAGTAGTCGGCGGTGATCAGGGCGTCGCGTTCGGGGATGAGGTCCAGCAGCTTCATGCCGGTGAACCAGCTGTAGCGCAGCGGCGCGGCCACCGTGCCTTGCAGCGTGACGGCGTTGCCAAAAGCGGGGCTGATGCCCAGCACGGTGAGCACGTCGCCGTCGCGCAGCGGCTGGCGCAGGCCAGAGGCGTCGAGGGTGATATCTTGCACGCGGCGCGGCGGGGTTTGATCGGGGGCAATGCGTTCAAGCAAGGCTTTGGCGGTGCTGGCCAGGGCCGGCACGCCGCCGCTGAGCGCGAGCACGTCGCCCAGCGAGTCGGCGCCGGGCTTGAGTTCGTAGATGGCGGCGTTGTCCAGCGCACCCGTGACGGCGACGCGCGCCCCCACGGGCGGGATCACGATCACGTCGCCGCCTTGCAGGGGCACGTCTTTCGATTTGTCGCCTTTGGCGATGAACTCGTACAGGTCGAGCGTGGTGACCACACGACCGCCGCGTTTGAGCTGGACGTTGCGCATGGAGCCCGTGGCGGTGGGGCCACCACTGGCAAACAGGGCGTTGACCAGGGTGCTCAGGCTCGAGATCTTCAATGTGCCCGGCCGTTGTGCCTGACCGACCACATACACCTGGATACTGCGCAGGCGGCCCAGGTTGGCGTTGAGGTTGAAGTTGGTGAAGACGCGGCCCAGCTGGTTTTGCAGCACGCCTTCGAGGTTGCGCATGGCCACCCCGGCCAGCGTGACCGTGCCCACTTTGGGCAGGGCGATCTGGCCGTTGCGGTCGATGGTGAACACGCCGGTGAATTCCACCGCGCCCCACACCTGCAGGTGCACTTCGTCGCCCGGGCCGAGCACGTAATCACCGGGCGCAGGCTGCGCAGCGTCGGGGGAGTAGCTGCCGGTGCGAGAGAACAGTTCACTGCCGAACATGGGCAGCAGCTGACCGGTGGATTCGCGCACGAACACCTGGAACTGGCTGAGTGCGCGGCTGTGCTGCGCTGAACGTTGCGCGTCGGGCGTGCCGTCGTCTGCGGCCGGGGCTGAAGCCTCGGATGCGTTGGTCTGGCTGGTCGCGGCTTCCCCCGATCCCGTGGCGCCCACCGCCGGCCCCGCCACCACGGGTGCCATGAGTGACGCAGCGGGTGCACCCGAAGGTGCGGCGGCGGCAGCGCCGACGGCGGGCTGCGCCTGCGAGGTGAGCCAGGACGCCGTCATCACGAGGAGCAACAGGATTCTTCGCATGGAGAAAAAAAAGAAAGGGAATGGGAGGCGAGAGCGGGCTTCGAGACGTGGGGCGGCAGGGCATTGGCCCGCTCGGGGTCAGCGCATGACCTGTCGGTTGCTGGTGCCGCCGAAACGGCGGTCGCGGCGCTGGAACCAGCCGATGGCTTCGTCCAGCAGGGCGGGCGTGAAGTCGGGCCACAAGGCTTCGGTGAAGAACAACTCGCTGTAGGCCATCTGCCAGAGCAGGAAATTGCTGATGCGCGATTCGCCGCCGGTCCGGATCATCAGGTCCGGGTCTGGGGCGTAGGCCATGCTGAGGTAGGGGCGCAGGGCCTCGTCGCTCAAGGCGGTTGCGGTTTCGCCAGGGTGGTTTTTCATCCAGGACTGCATGGCCTGCAGCATGTCCCAGCGGCCGCCGTAGTTGGCCGCAATGGTCAGGGTGATGCGTTGATTGCCCGCGGTCTTGTCTTCCGCCGCCTGCATCAGACGCTGCAGTCGAGGGTCAAAGCCGCTGCGCGCGCCCACCACCTTGAGGCGCACGCCGTTGGCATTCATGTCGTCCACTTCCTTTTCCAGGTAGTGCACGAACAGGCCCATGAGGCTGCTGACTTCTTCAACCGGGCGTTGCCAGTTTTCGGTGCTGAAGGCGAAGAGGGTGAGGTACCGGATGCCGCGGTCGCTGCAGGCCTGCACGATCTGGCGGATGCGGCGTGCGCCGCTGGCGTGGCCGAGGGCCTTGGGTACGCTCCGTTCCGCAGCCCAGCGCCGGTTGCCGTCCATCACGATGGCAATGTGTTGCGGTGCCGAGGCGGGAAAGGGGACAACGGTCATGGACGAGTTACTGCTTGGCGTTCTGTCACTTACGATGACGAAAAAAAAACGCCCCCCATGAGCGTCCCGGTCTTGTCGGCCGCCTTGTGCCTGGCAGCTGCGACTAGGGATTGTACCGAGGGCGACAGTTTGGCCTCGATGGGCCGGGCGTTTTCACCTCAGATGGTGCCGGAATCGGTCACTGGGGTGTGTGAAAAATCACGTCAACCTGGGAGGATACGCAATGTCGATACCTGTTTTGAAAGCGGTGTTCCCTGTCGGTGGTCTGGGCACCCGATTTTTGCCTGCCACCAAGGCCATCCCCAAAGAAATGCTGCCGGTGGTCGATAAGCCGCTCATCCAGTACGCGGTGGAAGAGGCCTACGCAGCGGGCATCCGTCAGATGATTTTCATCACCGGGCGCCACAAGCGGGCCATTGGCGACCACTTCGATGCGGCCTTCGAGCTGGAATACGAGCTGGAGCGTGGCAACAAGAACGACTTGCTCCGGGTGGTGCACGCCATCAAGCCCGACGACATGGACTGCATTTTCATTCGCCAGCCCCGGCCCTTGGGGCTGGGGCATGCCGTGTTGTGTGCCGCGTCGGTGGTGGGCGATTCACCTTTTGCGGTGTTGCTGGCCGACGACCTGATGCTGGGCCGCGAGCAACACCAGGGCGGTGCGACGGTGCTGCAGCAGATGGTGCAGGCCTATGCGCAACGACCGGGCATGGTGTTGGCGGTGCAGGATGTGCCGCGCGCCGAAACCCGCCGCTACGGTGTGGTGGACGTGCATGGCGTGAACGACACGATGGCCGAGGTGTTTGGCATGGTGGAGAAGCCGTTGCCGGATGCCGCGCCGTCGACCCTGGCGGTGGCGGGGCGTTACATCCTGACGCCGGGTGTGTTCGACAGCATCCGCCGCCAGCCGCGCGGTGCGGGTGGGGAGATCCAGCTCACCGACGGCATTGCCGCGCTGATCGGGACCGAAAAGGTCTATGCCTTCCGTTACGACGGCAAGCGCTACGACTGCGGCAGCAAGGAGGGGTATCTGGAGGCCACCATCGATCTGGCGCTGGCCGACCCGAGCCTGCGCGATGCGGTGCGTGCGCACATGGTGAAGGCGCTGGGCTGAGCGGCTTCAGCGCCCCAGTAGGAAGACGGTGGGCAGATCCAGGGGAAGGCCCTGGGCCAGTGGCCGCCGCTTCCAGTCGCTGATCACGGCGCTGCGGGTGACCTGTTGCGGCAGGGTCATGCCGCAGCAGGCCGCCAGGCGGGTGTGGGGGTGCAGGTTTTGCAGCAGGGCCTGCAGCAGCGCGGCGTTGCGGTAGGGCGTTTCGATGACGATCTGGGTCTGGCCGGTCTTGAGGGCCAGCGCTTCCAGTTCTCGCAGGCGGCGCGTCCGTTCGGTCGGGTCTTGCGGCACATAGCCCACGAAGGCGAAGCTCTGCCCGTTCAGGCCGCTCGCCGCCAGGGCCAGCATGAGCGACACCGGGCCCGTGAGGGGCTGGACCGCCATGCCCAGCGTGTGCGCCGCCCGGACGATGGAGCTGCCCGGGTCTGCGATGGCGGGCATGCCGGCTTCGCTCACCAGCCCGATGTCATGGCCATCTTGGGCTGGCGCCAGTAAGGCCAGGGCTTCGCGGTCCCCGTCGCCCGCGGTTTGATGGTCGCCTTTTTTGTGGGCTTGCCTGGGCAGTTCTGCCACGCGCTGCGCTTGCATCGGCGCGGCCAGGGGGTGCAGCTGTTCCACCCGTTTGAGAAAGGCGCGGGTGCTCTTGGCGTTTTCCGTGATCCAGTGTGTCAGCCGCGCGGCGGTGTGCAGGGTTTCCTGCGGCAGCCATTGCGTCAGTGGGGCGGGGGGCTCACCTGCGTGGGGCGCGCAGCCAAAGTCCAGCGGTGTGGGCACCAGATACAGGGTGCCAAGGCGGGGGGCGCTCACAGCACGGGCACGCCAGCGGCGCGGATCATGCGGCAGGTGCGGATCAGCGGCAGTCCGACCAGGGCGGTCGGGTCGTCGTTGTCGATGCGTTCAAGCAGGGCAATGCCCAGGCCCTCGCTCTTGGCGCTGCCGGCACAGTCGTAAGGCTGTTCGGTGCGCAGGTAATGCTCGATTTCCGCGTCGCCCAGATTCCGGAACACTACGGCCACGGGGGCCAGGTCGACCTGCTCGTAACCACTGGCCTGACAGACCACGGCCACGGCGGTCTGGAACACCACCGTCTGCCCCCGCATGCGCCGCAATTGGGCCACTGCACGTTCGTGCGTGCCGGGTTTTCCCAGTGGTTCGCCGTGCAGGTCGGCGACCTGGTCGCTGCCAATGACCACCGCCTGCGGATGGCGCTGCGCCACCTCGCGTGCTTTGGCCAGCGCCAGCCGCCGCGCCAGATCGGCGGGGCGTTCGCCCGCTTGCGGGGTTTCGTCCACGTTGGGGCTGTCGGTGTTGAAGGGAATGCCCAGTCGGCTGAGCAGCTCTTGGCGGTAGCGCGAAGTGGAGCCCAGGATCAGGGCGCGCGAGGGGGTGGGGGCCTGAGGAATGGTGGCGTCGGACATGGGCGCTATTGTCCTTGCAATGGTGGTGCTTCTCTTACACTGCCCGCATGAAAGCCGCCCCCAAAACCCCCTGGAACCCCGCGCGCCTGGACATGCGCGCTTTCGCGCAAGCCGGCGCTCAACTGGCGATGGACGAGCCCTTGACCCAGTTCGATCGTTTGCGGGCCGAGGTGTCGCCTGGCGCCGATCAGGCCGGTTGGATGGTGTCCTGGATCGCGCAGGGCGAGCTGCGTCCGGGCGCCCGCGGTGCAGAGCCGTCTGTGTGGTTGCACCTGCAGGCGCAGGCGCAGTTGCCGCTGGCCTGCCAGCGTTGCCTGGCGCCCGTGCCTGTGGCGCTGGTGGTGGACCGCTGGTTCCGCTTTGTGAACGACGAGGCCACGGCCGCCGCCGAGGACGAGGACAGTGAAGAGGATGTGCTGGCGCTGGAGCCGCGCCCCAATTTGCGCGAACTCATTGAAGACGAGTTGCTGATGGAGCTGCCGCTGGTGCCTATGCACGAGACCTGCCCGCAGCCGGTGGTGATGGCGGTTGGCGCCGTCGATGGCGTGGCCGACGCTGGCGAGCCGCCGCGCAAGAACCCGTTTGCGGAGCTGGCAAAGCTGAAAAAGTGATCGGTCGTGGTCCGTCTGGACGGTGTTGGCGGATCGAGCTATAATGCTTGGCTTTGCGCTGGCATCCGAATCGCGCATCGGCAAAATGTTCCAGGACATGGCCGACGCATGGTTCGATAACCTGGATCAGGCGCACCCCCAGACCCTACCGATTTCAGGAGCCCAACATGGCCGTCCAGCAAAACAAAAAGTCCCCCTCCAAGCGCGGCATGCACCGTTCGCACAACGCCCTGACCGTGCCCGGCATCGCCGTCGAGCCGACCACCGGCGAAACCCACCTGCGCCACCACATCAGCCCCAACGGCTTCTACCGTGGCCGCCAGGTGCTCAAGAACAAGTCTGAAGCCTGAATCGGCGGTGGGCTTTCCGCCTGATCGCGGCCACGCGTTCGGGCTGAACAGCGCCGTCAAGGCCCGGGCCCGCATGCCGCATGCGGGCTTTTTTCATTCTGATGGCGCCCCGGGCGCCCGTTCTGGAACGTCCTCATGATCACCATCGCCGTGGATTGCATGGGAGGCGATGTCGGCCCGGCGGCCACTTTGCCTGCCTGCTCGGCCTTCCTGGCCAGCCATCCGCAAGCCCAGTTGTTGCTGGTGGGGTTGCCCGATACCTTCAAAGACTGGCCGCAGCTGCTCAACAACGTGCGTTGCCGCGTGGTGCCTGCGTCCGAAGTGGTCGCCATGGACGATCCGGTGGAGGTGGCGCTGCGCAGGAAGAAGGACTCTTCGATGCGCGTGGCGATCCAGCAGGTCAAGGACGGGGTGGCCCAGGCCGCCGTGTCCGCTGGCAACACCGGCGCGCTGATGGCGATTGCCCGCTATGTGCTCAAGACGCTGGACGGCATTGACCGCCCGGCCATCGCTTCGCAGCTGCCCAATGCCAGAGGCGGCGGTACCACGGTGTTGGACCTCGGGGCCAACGTGGATTGTTCGCCCGAGCACCTGTTGCAGTTCGCTGTCATGGGGTCGGCGCTGGTGGTGGCCATCACCGGTCGCAGCGAGCCGACCGTCGGTTTGCTGAACGTGGGTGAAGAGGTCATCAAAGGCAGCGATGTCATCAAAAAAACCGGCATCCTGTTGCGCAACGCCGCCAGCCATGGCGACATCAATTTTTTTGGCAACGTCGAAGGCAACGACATCTTCAAGGGCACGACCGACATCGTGGTCTGTGACGGGTTTGTCGGCAATGCGGCCTTGAAAGCCAGTGAGGGCGTCGCCACCATGCTGGCGGGCTTCATCAAGCAAGAGTTTTCACGCAACTGGTTGACGAAGTTGGCTGCCATTTGCGCTTATCCGGTTTTAAAAGCCTTTAAAAGTCGTGCCGACTACCGCCGTTACAACGGGGCCGCCTTGCTGGGGCTGCGCGGCCTGGTGTTCAAGAGCCACGGCTCGGCCGATGCGTTTGCCTTCGAGCAGGCGTTGGCACGGGCTTATGATGCCGCCCACAATCGCTTGCTGGAAAGCGTCAAGGAGCGCATCGCCCATGCGGCGGTGCTGATCTCGCCCGACGCGGTGCCCAGCGAACTCAAAAGCATCCCCACCATCTGATCCAACCGACCCGACCCGCATGACACGCTTTGCCCGTATTTCCGGCACCGGCAGTTGCCTGCCACCCCAGCGCCTGACCAATGCCGACATGGTGGCCAAGCTGGCGGCGCGGGGCGTGGAAACCAGCGACGACTGGATCGTGGAGCGCACCGGCATCCGTGCCCGGCACTTCGTCGGCGACGGTGTGTTCGCCAGCGACCTGGCCGCCGAAGCCGCGCGCAACGCCCTGGCGGCTGCGGGTGTGTTGGGTGCTGACATCGATCTGATCATCGTCGCCACGTCCACGCCGGACATGGTGTTCCCGTCCACCGCGGCCATCGTGCAAAACAAGCTGGGCATCGCCGGCTGTCCGGTGTTCGACGTGCAGGCGGTGTGCAGCGGTTTCATCTACGCGCTGACCGTGGCCGAAGCCATGATCCGCACGGGTACGGCCAGCAAGGCGCTGGTGATCGGTGCCGAAGTGTTCTCGCGCCTGCTGGACTTCAATGACCGCACGACCTGTGTGCTGTTCGGTGATGGCGCTGGTGCCGTGGTACTGGAGGCGTCTGACACGCCGGGCATCCTGTCCACCGACATCCATGCCGACGGCAAGCACACCGACATTCTGTGCGTGCCCGGCCACGTCTCGGGCGGGCAGATCATGGGCGACCCGCTGCTCAAAATGGATGGTCAGGCCGTGTTCAAGCTCGCCGTGGGGGTGCTGGAAGACACCGCGCGTGCCGCGCTGGACAAGGCGGGAAAAACCGCAGCCGATATCGACTGGTTGATTCCGCACCAGGCCAACATCCGCATCATGGCGGGCACGGCGCGCAAGCTCAAATTGCCCATGGACAAGGTGGTGGTCACGGTGGACCAGCACGGCAACACATCGGCCGCGTCCATTCCGCTGGCGCTGGACCATGCGGTGCGCGCGGGTCAGGTGAAAAAGGGCGACACCCTGCTGCTTGAAGGCGTGGGCGGCGGTTTCACCTGGGGCGCGGTGCTGGTCGATTTCTGACCGCCTGTTCATTCCAACTCCTGGATTCATCGCCATGAGCGTTTTTGCATTCGTTTTCCCGGGTCAGGGTTCGCAATCGGTGGGCATGCTCGACGCCTGGGGTGAGCACCCCGTGGTGGCCGAGACTTTGAAAGAAGCCTCTGATGCGCTGGGCGAAGACCTGGGCCTGCTGATCAAAGAAGGCCCCAAAGAGGCGCTGGCCCTGACCACCAACACCCAGCCGGTGATGCTGGTGGCCGCCGTGGCCGCCTGGCGCGTCTGGCGGGCCGAAGGTGGCGCGCTGCCGGCGGCTGTGGCCGGTCATTCGCTGGGCGAGTACAGCGCCCTGGTGGCGTCAGGTGTGCTGACGCTGGCGCAGGCCGCACCGCTGGTGCGCTTTCGCGCCGCCGCCATGCAGGAAGCCGTGCCCGTGGGCACGGGCGCCATGGCCGCCATCCTGGGCATGGACGCAGAGCGGGTCAAGGCCGGTTGCGCCGAAGCGCAGGCAGCGTTTGCCGCCGGCAGCGGCGAGGTGGTGGAGGCGGTGAACTTCAACGATGCCGCGCAGACGGTGATTGCCGGCAGCAAGGCCGCCGTTGAGAAAGCCTGTGAAGTCCTCAAGGCCAACGGCGCCAAGCGCGCGCTGCCGCTGCCGGTGTCTGCACCCTTCCATTCCAGCCTGATGAAGCCCGCGGCCGACAAGCTGCGCGAGCGTCTGGCGGCCACCGCCTTCGCGGTGCCGCAGATCCCGGTGATCAACAACATCGATGTGGCCGTCGAGAGCGATGCCGAACGCATCCGCGACGCGCTGTACCGTCAAGCCTTCGGTCCCGTGCGCTGGGTGGAGTGCGTGCAGGCCATCCGGGCGCGCGGCATCACCACGCTGGTCGAATGTGGTCCGGGCAAAGTGCTGGCCGGCATGACCAAGCGCATCGATGCCGAGTTGACGGGGGTGGCTTTGTACGATCCGGCCACGCTGGCCGAAGTGAAGACCTTGCTGGCCTGAGCCCAGCGGAAGAAGGAACTCGGAATGTCTGAAGTGAAATTTGCAGGCCAGGTGGCCCTTGTGACGGGGGCCTCGCGCGGCATCGGCGCGGCCATCGCGCACGAACTCGCCGCCAAGGGCCTGATCGTGATCGGTACCGCCACCAGCGACGATGGCGCCGCCAAGATCGGTGCCGCCCTTCAGGGTGTGGCCGGTGCGGCCGAAGGCTGCCGAGGCGCGAAGCTGGACGTCAACGACGCCGCTGCGGCCGAAGCCCTGATCGACGAGATCACCAAGGCCCATGGTGCGCTGCACGTGCTGGTCAACAACGCGGGCATCACGCGCGACATGCTGGCCATGCGCCTCAAGGATGACGACTGGGATGCGGTGCTGGACACCAACCTCAAGGCGGTGTTCCGCATGAGCCGCGCCGTGATCCGGCCGATGATGAAGCAGCGCTACGGCCGCATCATCAGCATCACCAGCGTGGTGGGGGCTTCGGGCAATCCGGGTCAGGCCAACTATGCGGCCGCCAAGGCCGGTGTGGCCGGCATGACGCGCGCGCTGGCCCGCGAGCTGGGCAGCCGCAACATCACGGTCAACTGCGTGGCCCCTGGTTTCATCGAAACCGACATGACCGCGGCACTGCCCGAAGAACAACAAAAGGCCTTGCTGGGCCAGATCCCGCTGGGGCACCTGGGCAAGCCGGCCGACATCGCCCACGCGGTGGCCTATTTGGCCTGCCCGCAGGCCGCGTACGTGACGGGGCAGGAGCTGCACGTCAACGGCGGCATGTTCATGGCCTGAACTTTAGAAACACGCCGCATAAAACCGCCCGGCGGGTCGGCGCTAGGGACCTTCCCCTGGCCCGGCTAAAATGGCGGTCTGTATTTCAACCACCCTCAGAGGGACTTATGAGCGATATCGAAGCACGCGTGAAGAAAATCATTGCCGAACAACTCGGCGTGGAAGAAGGTCAGGTCACTCACGAGAAGGCTTTCGTGGCCGATCTGGGCGCCGACTCGCTCGACACCGTGGAACTGGTCATGGCCCTCGAAGACGAATTCGGTATCGAGATCCCCGACGAAGACGCCGAGAAGATCACCACGGTCCAAAACGCCATCGATTACGCGATGAGCCACCAGAAGGCCTGATCGATCCATGAGCCGCCGCCGTGTCGTCGTGACCGGTCTGGGCTGCATCAGTCCCGTGGGCAACACGGTGACTGAGGCCTGGACCAACATCCTCGCTGGTCAATCCGGTATCGGCCTCATCACCAAGTTCGATGCGTCGAACTTCGCGTGCAAGATCGCGGGTGAGGTCAAAGGGTTTGATCTGGAGTCCTACATCAGCGCCAAAGAGGCGCGGACCATGGACAGTTTCATCCATTACGGTATTGCCGCGGCCCATCAGGCTGTGGTCGACTCCGGCTTGCCCACGGGCGAGGCCTTGGGTGAAGAAGAAGCGACGCGCATCGGCTGCATCATCGGGTCGGGCATCGGTGGCCTGCCGCTGATCGAAAATACCCACGGCGAATACGCGAGCCGCGGTCCGCGTCGCATCTCGCCGTTCTTCGTGCCCGCCTCGATCATCAACATGATTTCGGGCCATGTGTCCATGCGGTTCGGCTTCAAAGGGCCGAACCTGGCTGTGGTCACGGCCTGCACCACCGGCCTGCATTGCATCGGCGAAGCCGCGCGCAAGATCGAGTACGGCGACGCCGACGTGATCGTGGCCGGCGGTTCCGAAGGCACCGTCTCCCCGCTGGGCGTGGGCGGCTTTGCCGCCATGCGCGCGCTGTCTACCCGCAACGACGATCCGACCACCGCCTCCCGACCCTGGGACAAGGACCGCGACGGATTTGTGCTGGGCGAGGGCGCCGGCGTGATGGTGGTGGAAGAGTACGAACACGCCAAGGCGCGTGGTGCCAAGATTTACGCCGAGGTGGTGGGCTATGGCATGAGTGCCGACGCCGGCCACATGACCGCGCCCAGCATGGACGGCCCGCGCCGCGCCATGGTGAATGCGCTGCGCAACGCCGGCATCAACGCCGACCAGGTCGACTACCTGAACGCCCACGGAACCTCCACACCGCTGGGCGACGTGAACGAGACCAACGCCATCAAGGCGGCGCTGGGCGATCACGCCAAGAAAACGGTGGTGAACTCCACCAAGTCCATGACCGGACACCTGCTGGGTGGCGCCGGTGGCATTGAGAGCGTGTTCACCGTGTTGGCCCTGCACAACCAGAAGAGCCCGCCGACCATCAACATCTTCAACCAGGACCCGGAGTGCGACCTGGACTACTGTGCCAACACGGCGCGTGACATGAAGATCGATGTGGCCGTGAAAAACAACTTCGGTTTTGGTGGCACCAACGGCACGCTGGTGTTCAAGCGCGTCTGATTCGCGACTCTGACCGCTGATTTTTCATGCACAACGCCCCATCGGTGACGTATCCGGTGGGGCGTTGTGCTGTTCACGGGGCCGTGTTGGCGGGGCTCAGTGGGCTGGGCTTGCTCGCGCTGGCCTGGCTGGCGGCCGGATGGCCGGCTGCCCGTGCGGTGTGGCTCTGGGGTGGCGGGCTGGTGTGGTTGTCCTGGTCGGCGCTGGCGCTGCTCGTGTGGTGGCGCTCTCCTGGTGGGCAATTGCAGTGGGATGCCCGGGCAGCCCCCGCCGCCGCCATGCCCGGCGCGCGTGCCGGCGGCTGGCGCTGGCACGGCATTGGCGATGTTGCGCCCGATCTGGAGCGCGTGGAGTGGGTGCTGGACGCACAGAAAGTGCTGTTGCTGCGCCTGCATCCGCGAGCCATGCGCGCGCGCTGGGTGTGGCTGGAGGCCCGGCGCGATCCGGGGCGTTGGGACGATCTGCGACGCGCGCTGACGACCCATGCGGGCCGTGGGTAGCGGCGATCGCTGCCCACCGCTGGGCAGGGCATGGCGATGGGGTATATTTTCCCGGCCCCACCCCCCGCTGCATGACCACCTCCGAAGACCACACCGCTCCGCCCAACCCCGACAGCGACGCCATGCTGGTGCAACGCACGCTGGCGGGCGAGCAACGGGCCTTCGATCTGCTGGTCATCAAGTACCAGCGCCGCGTCGAGCGGCTGATCGGCCGCATGGTGCGCGATGTGGATCTGGTGCCCGACATCGCGCAGGAAACCTTCGTGCGCGCGTACCGGGCGCTGGCCCAGTACCGGGGCGACGCCCAGTTCTACACCTGGCTCTACCGCATCGCGGTCAACACGGCCAAGAAGCAGTTGCTGGAACTCAAACGCGACCCCCTGGTCTTCCAGTCTCAGCTGCAATCGGGTGACGACGATGAAACTTCCTCGTCCGAACGCGAACTAAACGCACAGGTGGCCGACGAAGAGACCCCCGAAGCGGTGCTCGCCAGCAAGGAAATTGCCCAGACTGTGAACGCCGCGCTGGAGGCGCTCCCTGAAGAACTGCGCATGGCCATCACCCTGCGTGAAATGGACGGCATGAGCTACGAAGAAATCGCCCAGGCACTCGATTGCCCGATCGGTACGGTGCGTTCACGCATCTTCCGGGCGCGCGAGGCGATTTCCAACCGCATCAAGCCCATGCTGGAACACCAGTCGGGCAAACGCTGGTGAGCCGCAGCGGGTCGCCAACGCCAAAGACACCTGAGATTTTGGGAACATGACAATGAACGCCGCACACGACAACGCCCTCTTGACGGAGGCCACTCAGCAGCCCACTCACGGTCGACGCAGCGTGGATGAGCCTGTCAGCGATCTGTCGGCCCTGGTCGACGGGGAGCTGGATGTGACGGCGTTGGACGCGTTGCTGCAATCGCTCGCCGAAGACGACGAGGTGCGCACCACCTGCCTGCGATACCAGGTGATCGGCGAGGTGTTGCGCGGTGGGGCTCCGCAGCCAGCGGCGCTGCCGCCGCACGCTTTTGTGGCGGGCGTGCGTGCCCGGTTGCAGAACGACCTGGTGTCGTCGGCGGCGCCCTCCGCACCGATGGTGTTGCCGGTGCGTGCACCGGCCGCCAACGACGCGGTGTTCCGCTGGAAGCTGGTGGCGGGGGTGGCCTCGCTGGCCGCTGTCATGGCCGTCAGCTGGAGCGTGATCGGCGGTGCGCCAGCGTCTTCTGGTGGCGCGGCGGTCGGGCCGCAGATGGCGTTGTTGCAATCCCCGGCCGGGGTGTCGCTGGTCAATGCGGTGCAGCAGGCCGAGCCGCTCACCGCGGTGGTGGTGGACACGGCGCAAGGCCCGGTGTTGCGCGATGCCCGCCTGGAGCAACTGCTGGCCGAACACCGCCAGTACGGCGGCATGTCGGCCTTGCAGATGCCGGCGGGCTTCCTGCGCGACGCCACCCACACATCCGAGCCCCAGCGCTGAAGCCGCCATGAGCCTTGTCCTGCTGCCGTCCACCCGGTCTGTGTTGTCTTCCGCCGGACGTGCGCCGTTGTGCCGCAACCGCTGGCCCGTGGCGCTGCTGATGGTGCTGTCGGTGGTGATGGGGGCGCCGGCGCTGGCGCAGGCGCCGTCCAGCGCTGGGCGCAGTGTCACCGAATGGCTCACGCGCATGCACGAGGCGTCGCGCCAGCGCGCCTACATGGGCACGCTGGTGGTGTCGGCGGGCTCGGCCATGTCCTCCTCGCGCATCTGGCACGTGTGTGATGGCACGCAGCAGATGGAACGCGTCGAGACCCTGACCGGCGCGCCGCGCACGACCGTGCGCCGCAACAACGAGGTGATCACCTTCGCGCCCGAGTCCAAGACGGCGTGGGTGGAGAAGCGGGAGTCACTGGGGCTGTTCCCCGAACTGCTGCGCACCCCGGGCAACCAGATCCCGGAGTTCTATGGCGTGCGTGAAAGTGCCGCCGAGCGCGTGGCGGGGCACCTGGCCGATGTGGTTGAGATCACCCCCAAGGACACGCTGCGCTTTGGTTATCGCATCTGGTCGGAGAAGAAGACCGGCCTGGTGGTCAAGATGCAGACCCTGGGCGAGCACGGTGCGGTGCTGGAGCAGGTGGCCTTCACGGAGCTGCAGCTGGATGCGCCGGTGCGCATGGACAAACTCAAGCAGCTGATGAACGACACCAAGGGTTACGAGCTGCACAAACCGGTGCTGCGCAAGACCACCCCCGAGGCCGAGGGCTGGCGCCTGAAGGAGTCGGTGCCGGGTTTTCTGTCGATGAGCTGCCACACGCGGGACGCCGAGGGCGTCACGGTGGGCGGAGCGCCCATGCAGTGGGTGTTCTCCGACGGCCTGGCCTCGGTCTCGTTGTTCGTCGAGCCCTATGACGCGGCCCGCCACACGCACGAGAAGCTGGCGGTGATGGGGGCCACGCATTCGGTCACCCGTCGGGTGGGCGGACATTGGCTCACGGTCATGGGTGAGGTGCCATCGGCCACGCTGCGGCGTTTTGCCCTGGCGCTGGAGCGCACGCACTGAATCGCATGCTTTGGGGGTGCGGCGTGGGCTTGAAGCGCTGCGACCCGGCCCCGATCTTTTCTGATTGTTTTCCTTGAGGAGCTTGCAACATGCTTCGTGAACCTTCTTGTGCGCCTTGGGCGCGCAGCGTCTGGACCTCGGCCCTGGCGGTGGCTTGCCTGGCGCTCGCGCCGGCCCTGCCCGCTGCGGCACAAAGTGCCGGGACTGCGGCCAGCGTGCGCGGCTTGCCCGACTTCACCGACCTCGTCGATCAGGTCGGGCCGTCGGTGGTCAACATCCGCACGCTGGAGAAGGCCAGCGCGTCCGACAGTTCGGCCGACGAGCAGATGCTGGAGTTCTTCAAGCGCTTTGGCATTCCTTTGCCGCCGGGTGCGACGCCGCGTGGGCGCCAGGAGCGCAATGGCCAGGAAGAGGCGCAGCCCAGAGGCGTGGGTTCCGGCTTCATCCTCAGCGCCGATGGCCTGATCATGACCAATGCGCACGTGGTCGATGGCGCAGACGAGCTGATCGTGACCCTGCCCGACAAGCGCGAGTTCAAGGCCAAGCTCGTGGGGGCCGACAAGCGCACCGATGTGGCGGTGGTCAAGATCGAAGCCAGTGGGCTGCCGGCCGTGCGCATCGGCGACGTCAACCGCCTGCGCGTGGGGGAGTGGGTGATGGCCATCGGCTCGCCCTTCGGCCTGGAAAACACCGTGACGGCCGGCATCGTGAGCGCCAAGAAGCGCGACACGGGCGATTTCCTGCCGTTCATCCAGACCGATGTGGCGATCAACCCCGGCAACTCGGGTGGCCCGCTGATCAACATGCGTGGCGAGGTGGTGGGCATCAACAGCCAGATCTACTCGCGCTCGGGTGGCTTCCAGGGCATCTCCTTCGCCATTCCTATCGACGAAGCGGTGCGCGTGTCGGACCAGCTCAAATCCAGCGGCCGCGTCACGCGCGGGCGCATCGGCGTGCAGATCGATCAGGTCAGCAAAGAGGTGGCCGAGTCGATCGGCCTGGGACAGGCCCGTGGCGCGCTCGTGCGCGGCGTGGAACCCAACTCGCCGGCGGCCAAGGCGGGCGTGGAGCCGGGCGACATCATTCTCAAATTCGATGGGCAGGTGATCGACAAATCGGTCGACCTGCCGCGCCTGGTGGGCAACACCAAGCCCGGCAGCAAGAGCACGCTCACGGTGTTCCGCCGGGGGGGGCAGCGCGACCTGACGGTGACCGTGGCCGAACTCGAAGCCGACCACCCGCCACAACGGGCCGCTGCGCCCGAGCCGACCAAGCCGCAGGCTTCTGCTGCGGCCCAGTCCCTGGGGCTTTCTTTGGCCGAGCTGACGGCGGCGCAAAAGAAGGAGCTGGAACTCAAGAGCGGCGTGCGCGTGGTCGCGGCCGATGGCGCCGCTGCGCGCGCGGGTCTGCGCGAGGGCGATGTCATCGTGGCCGTGGCCAACACCGAGGTGGGCAGCGTCAAGGAAGTGGACGCCGCACTGGCGCGGCTGGACAAGACGCGGCCGGTGAACGTGCTGTTCCGCCGGGGCGAGTGGGCGCAGTACGCCGTCATCCGTCCGGTGCGCTGAGAACGACCGGATCCGGCGGCTCGGCCAGGCCGGGGGGTGTGAAATAACCCCCCGCCCAACCCGGGATTCCTGGGGATGGGGCGGTCGGTGGCCGATTTGCCACACCGGCCGGCGGCGGGTTGGCGGTGTTCAAAGCTCAAAAAGTCAGTGAATGCTCACAATCAAAAATCCCGTCGCGATCGAATTCGATAAAATCGAGGCATATCCGATCGGTTTTGTGCCGTTCATCCGGCGTCGCGGTTCACGATGCGGGAAGTTCACAGCTTGTCCAGATGACATCCACAGCAGACCCACAGGCGCTGTGCACTGACCTGTGGATATGCTGTAGATAATTTTCGTGTTGCTGCGCTGCAACAAGCCTCGGCGGGCGATCCGAGGGTGTGCATTCTGGGCTTTTTGCCTACAATGAAACCCCAACTATCGCAGTTGCCATTGATTGTTGGTTAGGGCGCGTCAACAGCTGACGCGCCCTTTTTTATGGCCTTCGCGCGCAGGCCTGCACCCCGGTGCCAAGCGCCCCATTCAAGCCGGTTTTCTGATGCATCACATCCGCAATTTTTCCATCATCGCCCACATCGACCACGGCAAATCCACGCTGGCCGATCGCATCATTTCCCGCTGCGGCGGCCTGTCCGACCGCGAGATGAGCGAGCAGGTGCTCGACTCGATGGACATCGAGAAGGAGCGGGGCATCACGATCAAGGCGCAGACCGCCGCGCTGCAGTACAAGGCACGTGACGGCAAGGTCTACAACCTCAACCTGATCGACACGCCCGGCCACGTGGACTTCTCTTATGAAGTGAGTCGCTCGCTGTCGGCCTGCGAAGGCGCGCTGCTGGTGGTGGACGCCAGCCAGGGCGTCGAGGCGCAGACCGTGGCCAACTGCTACACCGCGCTCGACCTGGGTGTGGAGGTGGTGCCGGTGCTCAACAAGATGGATCTGCCCAATGCCGATCCGGACAACGCCAAGGCCGAGATCGAAGACGTGATCGGCATCGACGCCACCGACGCCATTCCCTGCTCGGCCAAGACCGGCATGGGCGTGGAGGACATTCTGGAAGCGGTGGTCGCGCGCATCCCGCACCCCAAGGGCAACCCCGACGCACCGTTGCGCGCGATGATCGTGGACAGCTGGTTCGACAGCTACGTGGGCGTGGTGATGCTGGTGCGGGTGGTCGATGGCCGTCTGCGCAAGGGCGAGCGCTTCAAGATGATGGCGACCAACACGGTCTACAACGCCGACAACCTGGGGGTGTTCACGCCAGCCAACGAGCCGCGCGAGTCGCTCGAAGCGGGCGAGGTGGGTTTCATCATCGCCGGCATCAAGGAACTGCAGGCGGCCAAGGTGGGCGACACCATCACGCTGGAAAAGAAGCTGCCCAACAACCTCGGCCCCGCCGAGCAGGCGCTGCCCGGCTTCAAAGAAGTGCAGCCGCAGGTGTTCGCGGGTCTCTACCCGACGGAGGCCAGCGAGTACGACGCGCTGCGCGATGCGCTGGAAAAGCTCAAGCTCAACGACGCCGCGCTGCACTACGAACCCGAGGTGTCACAGGCCCTGGGTTTTGGCTTCCGCTGTGGCTTCCTGGGCCTGCTGCACATGGAGATCGTGCAGGAGCGCCTGGAGCGCGAGTTCGATCAGGACCTGATCACCACCGCGCCCAGCGTGGTCTACCAGGTGGTCAAGCCCGATGGCGAGGTCATCATGGTCGAGAACCCGTCCAAGATGCCCGACCAGGGTCGCATCGAAGAGATCCGCGAACCCATCGTGACGGTGCACCTGTACATGCCGCAGGAATACGTGGGCGCGGTGATGACGCTGGCCAACCAGAAGCGCGGCATGCAGCTGAACATGGCCTACCACGGCAAGCAGGTCATGCTGACCTACGACATGCCGCTGGGCGAAATCGTGCTGGACTTCTTCGACAAGCTCAAGTCGGTCAGCCGCGGCTATGCCTCCATGGACTACGAGTTCAAGGAGTACCGCGCGTCCGATGTGGTGAAGGTCGACATCCTGCTCAACGGCGAGAAGGTCGATGCGCTGTCCATCATCGTGCACCGCAGCCAGTCGCAGTACCGTGGTCGCGCCGTGGCCGCCAAGATGCGCGAGATCATCAGCCGCCAGCAGTTCGACGTGGCGATCCAGGCGGCCATCGGCGGCAACGTGATTGCGCGCGAGACCATCAAGGCCTTGCGCAAAAACGTGCTGGCAAAATGCTACGGCGGCGACATCACCCGCAAGCGCAAGCTCCTCGAAAAACAAAAAGCAGGCAAGAAACGCATGAAACAGATCGGCTCGGTTGAAGTGCCGCAGGAAGCATTCCTGGCCATCCTGCAGGTGGAGGAGTGATGCAGCACACGATGAGCGCGATCACCGCGGTGGTCCTGGCGGCTTTCGTCGGTTATGCGGGGGCCTGGTACACCGGGGTGGTCGAAGGCAATTTCGCCCTGTTGCTGCTGCTGGCGACCGTGGTGACCGGGATTTACTGGGTGGTCGAGAAGCTGGTGTTCCTGCCCCAGCGCCGTGCAGCGGCCCAGCGCATGCTGGACGAGCACAACACGCGCAAGGCGGCGCTGCTCAAGCAGGGCTTCAGCCAGGTCGAAGGCGACGTTGAGCCGGCGCGTCAGAAACTGTTGATGCAGCCCTGGTGGCTGGACTGGACCGCCGGTCTGTTCCCGGTGATCCTGGCGGTGTTCGTGTTGCGCTCGTTCCTGTTCGAGCCGTTCAAGATCCCGTCGGGCTCCATGATCCCGACCTTGCGCGTGGGCGACCTCATCCTGGTCAACAAATTCCACTACGGCGTGCGGCTGCCGGTGATCAACACCAAGATCATCGCCAACCACGAACCCCAGCGCGGCGACGTGATGGTGTTCCGCTACCCGCCGCAGCCCAGCCTGGACTACATCAAGCGCGTGATCGGGGTGCCCGGCGACGAGGTGGCATACCTGAACAAGCGGCTGACGGTGAACGGCAAACCGGTGCCCAAACAGGCGCAGCCCGAGTTCTTCGATGGCGACAGCATGCGTTATGCCAAGGCCTTCCAGGAGCAGCTCGGTGGCCGCACCTACAACACGCTCAACGACGACGAGCGGCCGGCTTTCGTGCCCGGTGTGGCCGATTTCAAGTACCGCGACCATTGCAACTACACCGTCGAAGGCGTGGTGTGCAAAGTGCCACAGGGTCACTATTTCATGATGGGCGACAATCGGGACAACTCGCTCGACTCGCGCTACTGGGGCTTCGTGCCCGAGGCGAACATCGTGGGCCGCGCCTTCTTCGTCTGGATGAATTTCGGCGATCTCGGGCGCATCGGCTCATTCGAGTGACGGCTTGAACCTCTGGAGATTGAACACATGCAACACAAGCAGCAGCGGGGCCTGACTTTCCTGGGTCTGTTGGTCGTGGGGATCGTGCTGGCGTTCGCCGGCGTGGTGGTCGCTCAGGTCGTGCCCACCTACATCGAATTCCTGGCCGTGCAGAAGGCCGCACAGAAGGCCTCCGCGGGCACCACCGTGCCCGAAGTGCGCTCGATCTTCGACAAGGCGTCGCAGATCGATGACATCCGCTCCATTGCCGGAAAGGACCTGGAAGTCGGCAAGGAAGGCGATCGCGTGGTCGTGTCCTTCGCATACACCCGCGAGATCCACCTCTCTGGCCCGGCCTACCTGGTGATGAAATACCAGGGGCGTTCTCAGTGAGCGCCGGCCCGCACAGCGGGTGCCAGGCGTCGTGAGTCCCGAACTGCTGGCGCTGCAAAAACGCCTTTTCCACCCCTTTGCCAATCCCAAGCTGCTCGAACGCGCGCTCACGCACCGCAGTTTCAGCAGCGACCACTACGAACGCCTGGAGTTCCTGGGCGATTCGGTGCTCAACCTGGCCGTCTCGGGCCTGCTGTTCGAGCGCCTGAGCCAGTTGCCCGAGGGCGACCTCTCACGCGTGCGCGCCAACCTCGTCAAGCAGGACACGCTGTTCCAGATCGCCACCGGCCTGGGCCTGTCCAATTGCCTGCGCCTGGGTGATGGCGAGAAACGCTCGGGGGGGCACAAGCGGCCCTCCATCCTGGCTGATGCGGTCGAGGCGCTGATCGGCGCGGTCTATCTGGATGCCGGTTTCGAGTCCGCGAACGCGCTGGTGCGCCGCCTGTACGCCGGTGTCGAGCTGAGCGCCCAGATGAGCGCCATGGGCAAGGACCCCAAGACCGAATTGCAGGAGTGGCTGCAGGCGCGCAAAATGAAATTGCCCGTCTACCGCGTGGTGGCCACTCTGGGCGAGGCGCACAAACAGACCTTCGACGTCGAGTGCACCGTGCAGGAAACCGGTCAGAGTGAGCGTGGCATCGGCGCCTCCCGCCGTGCGGGCGAGCAGGCCGCAGCGGCGGCCATGCTGCAACGCATTCACAGCACCGACACCGGTCGTTCTGCCGCCTGAGCGGCCCCACCATTTTTTTCTTGACTGCAGCCCTCATGGCCCGACCTCCGAAAACCGCAACCCAGGCGACCGACGCCAACGCCGCGCTGGACGCCATGCTGGCCCAGGCGCTGGGCAAGACGCCCGCCGTGGCCGTGTCCGATGACGAGCCGCAGACCGCCGCGCCCGAGCCGGTGGACCCGGCCGAGCAGCACTGCGGTTTTGTCGCCATCGTCGGCAAACCCAACGTGGGCAAGTCCACGCTGCTCAACGCGCTGGTCGGGCAGAAGATCAGCATCACCTCGCGCAAGGCGCAGACCACGCGCCACCGCATCACCGGCTACCGCACCGAGGGTCCCAACCAGTTCGTGTTCGTGGACACGCCGGGCTTCCAGACGCGCCACGGCAACGCGCTCAATCGTTCGCTGAACAAGACCGTGCTGGGCGCGGTGTCCGACGTCGACCTGATCCTGTTCGTGGTCGAGGCTGGGCACTTCAACCTGGCCGATGCCAAGGTGCTGGACCTGCTGCCCGAGAACGTGCCGGTGATCCTGCTGGCCAACAAGTTCGACCTGGTGCACCGCCGCGGCGACCTCGCGCCCTGGCTGCGTTCGATGCAGGAGCGGCGCAACTTCGCCGAGTTCGTGCCCATGTCGGCCAAGGCGAGCAAGGACATCCAGCGCCTGTTTGCCATCTGCGCCAAGTACCTGCCGCAACAGCCCTGGATGCACGATCCCGAGGAGCTGACCGACCGCAGCGAGCGCTTCATGGCCGCCGAGATGGTGCGCGAGAAGCTGTTCCGCCTGACCGGCGACGAGCTGCCCTACACCTCCACCGTGGTGATCGACAAGTTCGAGGAAGAAGGCCAGCTCAAGCGCATCGCCGCCACCATCGTGGTCGAGCGCGAAGGGCACAAGGGCATGGTGATCGGCGAGGGCGGCGAGAAGCTCAAGCGCATCGGCACCGAAGCCCGCCAGGAGCTGGAGAAAATCTGGAACTGCAAGGTGTTCCTGGAGCTGTGGGTGAAGGTCCGCTCCGGCTGGGCCGACGACGATGCGCGCGTCCGCTCTTTCGGCTACGAGTGATGCACCCAGCCCTCACGCTCCGCCGCTGTGCGGGTCGCTGCCCCCCGAGGGCGCTGCCCCGTCTGGGGGCGGCACGGCGGCAGGGCTGATTCCGCGATGAGCAAACGGGCACACGAAGAACCCGCGTTCGTCCTGCACCGCTACGACTGGAGCGAGTCCAGTCTCATCCTCGAAGTCTTCACCCGCCACCACGGCCGCATCGCGCTGGTGGCCAAGGGGGTCAAGAAACCGACCTCGCAGTTCCGCCCGGTGCTGCTGCCGCTGCAGCCGCTGCTGCTGAGCTGGGGGGGCGACGCCGAGGTGCGCACCCTCAAGGCCGCGCAGTGGCAGGGCGGGCATGTCATGCCCACCGGCGAGGCGCTGATCTCCGGCGGCTACCTCAACGAATTGCTCATGCGCCTGCTGGCGCGCGACGACCCGCACGCCGGCCTGTTCGACCACTTCACGCTGGCGGTGCAGCTGCTGGCCGAACGGGGCGATGCGCAACAACTCATCCTGCGCGCGTTCGAGCTGCTGCTGCTGCGCGACACCGGCCTGCTGCCTGACCTGGCGCACGAAAGCAGCACGCTGGCACCGCTGGACGCCGCTCGCTCGTATGTGCTGGTGCCCGAAAGCGGCCTGCGCCCGGCGCAGGCGGACGATGTGCACAGCCTCAGTGGCGAGCAATGGCAGGGCCTGCAGCAGGCGCTGGACAGCCACGACCCGCTGATCGCCACGCTGCGCGCCTGCGCCGGCGCTCAGCAGGCGCTGCAGCCGCAACTGCGCCAGCTGCTGCACTACCATAGCGGCGTGCGGGTGTTCCAGACGCGCCAGCTGATGCTGGACATGCAGGCCATCGCCCGCCCGCGCACCCCCTCCGACCCTCCCCAGTCTTGAGCCGCCCATGACCCTGGTCACCCCCCACCGCACCGCGCTCTCCGTCAACCTCAACAAGGTCGCGCTGGTGCGCAACACGCGCCACCTGGGCATTCCGTCGGTCACGCGCGCGGCCACACTGTGCCTGCAGGCCGGGGCGCGCGGCATCACGGTGCACCCGCGCCCCGATGAGCGCCACATCCGCCACCACGACGTGTTCGACCTGGCCGAGCTGATGCAGGCCTGGCCCGACCGCGAATACAACATCGAAGGCAACCCCTTCCACAACCTGATGGCCATCGCGCGCGCGGTGAAGGCGCGCGGACTGCCGCTGCACCAGCTGACCTTCGTGCCCGACAGCGAAGGCCAGTTCACCAGCGACCACGGCTGGAGCTTTCCGCAGGACGCCGAGCGCCTGCGCCCGTTGATGGCCGAAGCGCGTGCGCTGGGCGTGCGCGTGAGCCTGTTCATGGACGCCGAGCCCGACCAGATGGCGGGCGCCAAGGCCGCGGGGGCCGACCGGGTGGAGCTCTACACCGAACCCTACGCCGCCGCCTGGCACACGCCACAGCGTGACGAACAGCTGGCGCGTTTTCGCGCCGCCGGCCAGGCCGCGCTCGACGCGGGCCTGGGCCTGAACGCCGGACACGACCTGAACCGCGACAACCTGACCGCCTTCCTGCGCACCGTGCCCGGCGTGCAGGAGGTGTCGATCGGCCACGCGCTGATGGCCGATGCGCTGGAGCTGGGTTATGCCGCCACGGTGGCCGACTACAACCGCTGCATCGACGAGGCCTTCGCGGGCTGACCGCGGCGCACGCAGCACGCCAACCAACGACTTCCATGATCTTCGGCATCGGCACCGACATCTGCGACGTGCGCCGCATCCAGGCCACCTTCCAGCGCCAGGGCGAACGCTTCGTGCGCAAGGTGCTGAGCGATGCCGAGGTGCAGGTCTGGCAGCAGCGCACGGCGCGCTCGCCGGAACGGGGCATCCGCTACCTGGCCACGCGCTTTTCCGCCAAGGAAGCCTTCTCCAAAGCTGTGGGCCTGGGCATGCGCCTGCCCATGACCTGGCGCCGTTGCGAGATCGCCAACGCGCCCAGCGGGCAGCCGCTGATCGTGCTGCACGGCGACCTGAAGCAGTGGTTTGAAGCCCAGGGGCTCAAGGCCCATGTGAGCGTGACCGACGAGACCGACTACGCCGCCAGCTACGTGGTGGTCGAGCACGCGGGCGCCACGCCGGCCCACGCGTCCGACATCACGACGAAGGGCGCGGTGCCGACCGCCACCGCGGCTACACCGGCGCCGTTACCGGCCGCGTCGGAGGTGCCCGAGGCACCCGCCGCAGTCCCGGCACAAGCTGTCCCCGCGGCCTCGCCACCAACGGTTGCACCGGCCTCGGCCGTCCCGGCCGACCGCTCCATCCTCGGCCGCTTCGGCGGTCGGCTCTGAACATTCCCATCCGGTGCCCACCGGGCACGAGGAGTCACCCCATGCACGCACCCCTGATCATCGATGTGGCCGGCCTGAGCCTGACCGCCGCCGACCGCACCCGCCTGGCCCACCCGCTGGTCGGGGGCGTCATTCTGTTTGGCCGCAACTGGCAGGACCGGGAGCAGCTCACGCGCCTGTGCCGGCAGATCAAGACGGTGCGGCCCGACCTGCTGATCGCGGTGGACCACGAAGGCGGGCGTGTGCAGCGCTTTCGCACCGGCGGCTTCACCCACCTGCCGCCCATGGCGGCCTTTGGCCAGCTGTGGCTGTCGGCTCCACGCAAGGGTGAAGGCGAGGGCGGACCGGCGCTGCGCGCCAGCAATGCCGCGGTCGCGGCCGGCTACGTGCTGGGCGCCGAGCTGCGCGCCTGCGGGGTGGACCTGAGCTTCACGCCGGTGCTCGATCTGGACTTTGGTGAAAGTTCGGTGATCGGCGACCGTTCCTTCGGCCGCGACCCCCGCGTGGTGAGCCTGCTGGCGCAGTCGCTGATGCAGGGGCTGCGCAGCAGCGGCATGGGCAACTGCGGCAAACACTTCCCGGGCCACGGTTTCGTCAAGGCGGACTCGCACCTGGCCATTCCGGTGGACCCGCGCAGCCTCAAGGCCATCCTGGCCGAAGACGCCGCCCCCTACGGCTGGCTCTCGGCCAGCCTGGACGCGGTGATGCCCGCGCACGTGATCTATCCCAAGGTGGACCGCAAGCCGGCCGGCTTCTCGGCGCGCTGGCTGCAGGACGTGTTGCGCCACCGCCTGGGCTTCACCGGTGCGATCTTCAGCGACGACCTGAGCATGGAAGCGGCGCGCCACATCGAGGGGCGCAACGTGAGCTTCACCGAAGCCGCGCTGGCCGCGCTGACCGCTGGTGGCGACATGGTGCTGCTGTGCAACCAGAGCGTGGTGGACGGCGGTGCGCCAATCGATGAAGCGATCGAAGCGCTGTCCAAGGCCATGGTGCAGGGCGACTGGACGCCCAACCCGGCCAGCGAAGAGCGCCGCCTAGCGCTGCTGCCCCAGGGCAAGGCCATGGACTGGGACCAGCTCATGGTCAGCGCGCGCTACATGCACGCGCTTTCGCTGCTTCCCTGACCCGCGCAGCGGCGGAGAGTGGGGGCTGGGCCAGCCGCCGGGCCGCCCCAAGGCTGGCCCAGCCCCTTAGGGGGGCAGCGACCCGCGCAGCGGCGGAGCTTGGGGGCATTTATCTCTCCACGCCCATGCGGTCGAGCAGGTCGGACACCAGTTCCAGCCGCAGCAGCGGGCTGTCCAGCGTCATCAGACGGTGCTTGAGTTCGGGCGGCAGCGGCAGCAGCTCGGCCCAGCGGTTGGCGACCCAGCCGCTGTCGTCCCATTGGTAGGGCGGCTGCAGCGGCAGCTCGTTCATGCCCTCGGGCTCACGTTCCTGCAGGTTGGTCAGCACGCGCTGCAGCGCATCGCGGGTGGAGGCCAGGTGTTCGGGCACCGGCACCTGCGGTTCGGCCGGGTCCAGGCTCACGTCGGCCACCCACAGCCCGTGGGGCAGTCGGTGGCGGGCGTTGATGTGGAAACGCTGCTGGCCCCGGCAATGGATGAGCATCAGGCCGGGCTGCGGCGTGTCGACCTGTTCGATGCGCGCCACCGTGCCCACGTCAAAGAACGCCTCGTGGGCGAAGCCGTCCGGCGTGGCCGGGTCCACCCGACGCACCTCGCTGCCCTCGCTCAGGCAGACCACGCCAAACGGCGCGCCCGCCGCATGGCAGCGCTTGATCATGTCCAGGTAGCGCACCTCGAAGATGCGCAACGGCATCCAGCCCCCCGGGAAGAGGGCGGTCTGCAGCGGGAACAGGGGCAGTTGCTGCAGGGTCAGCGGCGTGGCCGCTTCACTCAAGCGGGCACCTTCAGTCGGCCACCACGGCGTCTGCGCTCTGGCGCTGCAGCATGGCCAGGGTGTTGGCCACGGTGCTGCGCAGTTCGCGGCGGTCGCAGATGAAGTCCACCGCGCCCTTGGTCTGCAGGAACTCGGCGCGCTGGAAGCCTTCGGGCAGCTTCACCCGCACCGTGTTCTCGATCACGCGCGGGCCGGCAAAACCGATCAGCGCCTTGGGCTCGGCGATCACCACATCGCCGACGAAGGCGAAGCCGGCGCTCACGCCGCCCATGGTCGGGTCGGTCAGCACGCTGATGTAGGGCAGGTTCTTCTTGGCCAGGCGGGTCAATGCGGCGTTGGTCTTGGCCATCTGCATCAGCGAGAGCAGGCCTTCCTGCATGCGCGCGCCGCCGGTGGCGGTGAAGCAGAGGAAGGGCACCTTCTGGGCGATGGCTTCTTCGACGCCGCGCACAAAACGCTCGCCGACCACCGAGCCCATGGAGCCGCCCATGAAGTCGAATTCAAAACACGCGACCACCAGGCTGACCCCCTGCACCGCGCCGCCCATGACGACCAGCGCGTCGGTCTCGCCCGTGGTTTCCAGGGCTTCTTTCAGGCGCTCGGGGTACTTGCGGCTGTCCTTGAACTTCAGTGCATCCACCGGCAGCACTTCCTGCGCCAGTTCATAGCGGCCCTCGGCGTCGAGGAAGGCGTTCAGGCGCGCCCGGGCGCCGATGCGGTGGTGGTGGCTGCAGTGCGGGCAGACGTTCTGGTTCTTCTCCAGATCGTTCTTGTAGAGCACGGCCTCGCAACTGGGGCACTTGATCCACAGGCCTTCGGGCACGCTGCGGCGCTCGGCCGGGTCGGTGTGCGTGATCTTGGGCGGCAGCAGTTTTTCAAGCCAGGACATGGTTCTCTCCTTAACGACGGCGGAATTAAACCACGGCGATCCGGCGCCGGGCCGCCCCAAGCCGGATCAGCCCCCACGGGGGGCAGCGACCCGCGCAGCGGCGGAGCGTGGGGGCCACGTTCATGCGTCCAGCGCTTTTCGGATGGTGCGCAGGAAATGGGCCGCCACCGGCACCACCTTCTCGAACGGTTCGTTCTCGATCAGCTGGATGATCTTGCTGCCGATCACCACCGCGTCGGCGGTCTTGCCGATGGCCTTGGCGGTCTCGGCGTCGCGGATGCCGAAGCCCACGCCGACGGGGATGCTCACGTGCGCGCGGATGCGCGGCAGCATGGCCTCGACCTGGCCCACGTCCAGGGTGCCGGCGCCGGTCACGCCCTTGAGCGAGACGTAATAGACGTAGCCACTGGCCACGCGAGCCACCTGCGCCATGCGCTCGTCGGTGGAGGTGGGCGCCAGCAGGAAGATCAGGTCCATGTTCGCGGCGCGCAGCGCGGCGGCGAAGTCCTCGCACTCCTCGGGCGGGTAGTCCACCACCAGCACCCCGTCCACACCGGCGGCCGAGGCGTCGCGCACGAAGGCGCCAGCGCCGTGATTCTGGTCGTAACGCTCGATCGGGTTGGCGTAGCCCATCAGCACCACCGGCGTGGTGTCGTTGTCCTTGCGGAACTCGCGCACCATGGCGATCACCTGCGCCAGGCCGATGCCCAGCGCCAGCGCGCGGTCGCCGGCTTTCTGGATCACCGGGCCGTCGGCCGAGGGGTCGGAGAACGGAACACCCAGTTCGATGATGTCGGCGCCGCCCTCGACCATGCCGTGCATCAGCTTGGGGGTGATGTCGGCGTAGGGGAAGCCGGCGGTGACGAAGGGGATCAGCGCCTTGCGGTTCTGCGCCTTCAAAGCGCTCAGGGTCTTTTCGATGCGGCTCATTTGGCAACCTTCACAACGGATTCGGTGCCGCCCTTGACGGACTGGCCGCGGCAGCTGGGGCGGCAGTAGAAGTCGGCGTTGGACAGGTCGGCCACGGTGCCGATGTCCTTGTCGCCACGGCCCGAGAGGTTGACCAGCACCGACTGCGTGGGTTTCATGGTCTTGGCCAGCTTCATGCCATAGGCCACGGCGTGGCTGGATTCGAGGGCGGGGATGATGCCCTCGGTGCGGCAGAGGTAGTGGAAGGCTTCCAGCGCTTCCTTGTCGGTGATGCCGACGTACTCGGCGCGGCCGATGTCCTTGAGGAAGGCGTGCTCGGGGCCGACGCCCGGGTAGTCCAGGCCGGCGCTGACGCTGTGCGTCTCGGTGACCTGGCCGTTGTCGTCCTGCAGCACATAGGTGCGGTTGCCGTGCAGCACGCCGGGGCTGCCCTTCTGCAGCGAGGCCGAGTGCTTGCCGCTGTCCAGGCCTTCGCCGGCGGCTTCGACGCCGATCAGTCGCGTGCCGGCGTGGTTGATGTAGGGGTGGAAGATGCCCATGGCGTTGCTGCCACCGCCCACGCAGGCGACCACCGCGTCGGGTTGCTCGCCCTCGCAGCCGGCTTCTTTGAGCATCTGCGGCATCTGCACCAGGCACTCGTTGCCGATCACGCTCTGGAAGTCGCGCACCATCATCGGGTAGGGGTGCGGACCGGCCACGGTGCCGATGATGTAGAAGGTGTTGTCCACGTTGGCGACCCAGTCGCGCATGGCTTCGTTGAGCGCGTCCTTGAGCGTCTTGCTGCCCGACTCCACGGGCACGACGGTCGCGCCCAGCAGCTTCATGCGGTAGACGTTGGGGCTCTGGCGTTTCACGTCCTCGCTGCCCATGTAAACCACACATTCCAGACCGTAGCGGGCGCAGATGGTGGCGGTGGCCACGCCGTGTTGGCCGGCGCCGGTTTCGGCGATCACGCGCGGCTTGCCCATGCGCTTGGCGAGCATGGCCTGGCCGATCACGTTGTTGATCTTGTGGGCGCCGGTGTGGTTGAGGTCTTCGCGCTTGAGGAAGATTTGCGCGCCGCCGACCTCGCGGCTCATACGATCGGCGTGGTAGACCGGGCTGGGGCGGCCGACGAAGTGGGCCAGTTCCTTGCGGAATTCGGCCAGGAAGTCGGGGTCGTTCTGGTACTTCGCGTAGGCGGCTTTCAGCTCGTTGATGGCGTGGGTGAGCGTCTCGCTCACGAAGCTGCCACCGTAGATGCCGAAATGGCCGCGGGCGTCGGGTTGCTGGTAGGTGTCCATGGGGTTCTTGGTTCGAACTGGGTTCTGGGGGCCGAGCGACCCTGCAGCGGGTTCAGCTCGGACGGGATGGCGGGGTATCGGCCGCGCGCACGGCGGCGACGAAGGCGAGCATCTTGTCGGCGTCCTTGATGCCCTTGGACACCTCGACGCCGGAGCTCACGTCAACGGCCCAGGGCCGTACGAGGCGAATGCCATCGGTCACGTTTGCAGGCGTGAGTCCACCAGACAAAACGAGGCGAGAGCTGGCGTTTAGTAGCGGATGTGACCAAGGGAAAGCGTTCCAGTCGAAGGATTGACCGCCGCCGCCATAACCCTCGACATGGGCGTCGAGCAGGATGGCCTGGGCCGCAGCGAAATCAGACGCGTATTTTAGGAGATCGAAGCCCGCGCCGGCCGGGCCAGGGGGAATGCGGGCGGCGCGGACGAACGGCCGGCCGGCGGCTGCGCAGTCGGCGGGCGTTTCGTCGCCATGGAATTGCAGCAGCGCGTTGGGCACCGCGGCCACGCCCTGGGCGATGAACTCGGGGCTGGCGTTGACGAACAGCAGCACCGGCGTCACGAAGGGCGGCAGCCGGCGGGCGAGTTCGCCGGCCCGCTCGGGGTTCACGAAACGCGGGCTTTGGGGGTAGAGCACGAAGCCGATCGCGTCGGCACCGGCCTGCACGGCGGCGTCCACATCGGCCTCGCGGGTCAGGCCACAGATCTTGATTCGGGTTCGAAGAGGTTGCATCGGCGAAAGTGGCTGGGTCAAGGACTCCGCGTAAACGCCCTTCGTCAAGTGCAGGACGGCCCGCCCGTGTCACCCCAGGGGGGTGACGCTGCAGGCGGCGCGGGGGGGGGGCATCACGGCAACCAGTCGAATGCGGGCGTGCGTTCCGGGAGGTTCCAGGACGGATCGTAGACCGGACCCAGGAAATACAGGCCGTCAGGGGCAAAGGTGGGTGCGGCGGCGTCACGGCTCTTTGCCGCCAGCACCTCGGCCATCCACTGCGGCGGCCGGTTGCCCGTGCCGACGGCGATCAGGCAGCCCATGATGTTGCGGATCATGTGGTGCAGGAAGGCCGAGGCCTCGAACTCGAAGCGCCAGTAGGCCCCGCGTCGGGCGATGCTGATGCGCCGCATGTCCTTGACCGGGCTGTGGGCCTGGCACGACGAGGCGCGGAACGAGGTGAAGTCGTGCTCGCCCAGCAGCGTGTTGGCTGCGCTCTGCATGGCGGACTGGTCCAGCGGGCGGAACACCCAGCCCACCTGTCCGTTGTCCACGCTCGGTCGCACCGGCGATTCGAGCAGCACGTAGGCGTAGCGACGCGCTGTGGCACTGGCGCGGGCATGAAAGCCCGGCGGCACCTCACGTGCCCACTGCACGGCGATGTCGGGTGGCAGAAACCGGTTGGTCCCGCGCACCCAGGCGGTGTCCGGGCGCTGCAGCGCGCAGTCGAAATGCACCACCTGCATCAGCCCGTGCACACCGGCGTCGGTGCGACCGGCGCACAGCGTGTGCACCGATTCCAATGTGGTGAACTTGGCCAGCGCCCGTTCGAGCCGGTCCTGCACGGTGTTGCCGCTGGGCTGGCTTTGCCAGCCATCGTAGGCACTGCCACGGTAGCTCACACCGAGCGCGATGCGCCGCGGGGTCGGTGCGGGCGCGCCGGTGGTGGTCGGGTCGGTGGCGCTGTCGCCGGGGGGCGTCTCGGGAGACAAGAGCGCGTTCGTCCGGACGATCAGGCCAGATCGTTCAGGAACGCACTGGCCTTGGACTTGAGTGAGCCCGAGGCTTCGGCCAGCACTTCTTCGGCCAGCGAACGGGCGCCTTCCAGATCGCCGATGGCGCGGAACTCTTCGGCCAGCGAGAGCTTGGTTTCGAGCGGATTCTCGGCCGTCAGGCCTCCCAGGCCAGACGGCTCGGCTTCCAGCGCGGGCTGTGCGGGCGCTTTTTCATCGAGGTCCAGGTTGATGTCGCTCAGGTCGAAGGCGAGCATGTCGGAAGGCGGTGGGGCCACAGGCTCGTTCGCGGGCGCGGCGAAGCTCAGCGTGTCATCGCTCACCGGTGTCAGCGCCGGCGGTGCGTCCAGCGCAAAGTCGGGCAGCACCTCGTTGTCGTCGAAGGTCGGCGTGTCGGATCCTGCGGACGCGGGCGCGCCCATGGCCGGCGGGGCCGCAGGCGCCAGCCCGATGGGCTCGGAAGGAAAATCCAGATCGAAGTCCATCGACATCGATGGTGGGCCCGACGGCTCCTCGGTGGCGGCCGGTGCCGCAGCGCGGGTCAGGGTTTCGGTGCTGTTCAGGTCGTCCATGTCCGACATGGCCGCGTCTGCGGAGGCAGGCCCTGCCGAGGCCGTCAGTTCGGCGTGTCCGGAGGGTTCGTCCAGGTCCAGGTCCAGCGCCAGGTTCAGGTCGGCGATCTCGTTCGGCGACGGCACGGCGCCGGGGCGGGTGTGCTGGGCCAGCGTGCTGCTGCCGAACGGCACCGTGACCGCACCCGCCGGGGCGCCAGGCTTGGGGGCCGGACTGCCGCCGGGTTGGTACAGCGGGTTGTTCGGGTCCAGTTCCTTGCCCAACTCGCAGGCGTGTTCCCACTCGGTGCCCGCGCCTTGGGTGAGGCCGTAGGCCTCGGTGGCCACCACCTCGAACGCCTTGGCGTCGCGGCGCTTGGCGTAAATCTCCAGCAGCTTGTTGTGAATCGCCACACGCGTCGGCGTGCTGCGCATGGCTTCCTTGAGGATTTCTTCGGCCTGGAGGTCACGGCCGTAGGCCAGGTAGACATCGGCCTCGGCCACCGGGTCCACATCGCCGGCCGCATCAAGCTGGCTGGGCGAATAGACCATGGAGGAGCCAGATGCGGCGGCCTCGGCGGTGTCGATGCGCTGGCCACCGCTGGAGCCGAAGAACGAGTCGGGCTGCAGACGGCTTTCGAGGAAGGAGCTGTCCACGCCCGGGCCCTTCTTGCGCTGGCGCAGGCGGTAAATGCCCAGGCCGGCCAACAGGGCCAGCAGACCGCCAGCGGCCGGCAGCACCAGGGGGTTTTCCATCAGCTGGGCCATGAAACCCGGTTCTTCGGCTTCCGGCGCCGGTTCCGGCAGGGCCGCGGGGGCCGGAGCGGCTGCGGTTGGCGTCTGCGCGGCGGGGGCGGCGGGGGCGGCGGTCGTTTCGGTCGGCGCTGCGGCCACGGTCGCGGTCGGCGTGGCCACCGCCACCGTGGGGCTGCTCATCGCCGCCGTGGTGGTGGCGACTGCCCCTGGCACGCTCAGGCTCGGTGCGGTGGGGGTGCCAGCCGCGGCAACCGCCGGCGTGGTGGCCGCGGCCGTGCTGGTGCCCAGCTTGGCGAGTTCTTCGATGTTGCGTGAGAGTTCGGCCGCACGGCTGGCGGCTTCCTTGCTCTGCCGCTCCTGGGCGATCTTGTCTTCCTTGGCGGTCTGGGTCGGTGTGGCACCTTTGGACAGCGTCAGCTTGTCCTGCGTGGGCGGCGCGGGTTTTTTGTCTTCCACCTCGGCTTGCACGCGACCCGTGGTCTGGCGGTCGGCCGTTGCGACGGCCGCGGTGGGCACCTTGTTCGCGAGGCGGCGTCGGAAATCGTTGAAATCGCGGCTCTGGGCCGCGATGACCTGGCGGGCCTCCGCGGCCGGAATAGCGTCGGCCTGCGACTGGCCCGGCATGTCGAGCACAGAGCCGGCCTTGATGCGGTTGATGTTGCCGCCGATGAACGCATTGGGGTTGCTGCGCAGCATGGCCACCAGCATCTGGTCCAGCGACACGTTGGCCGGCAGGTTGCGCGTGGCGATGAGACTGGCTGTGTCACCCGCGCGCACGCGCTGCTGCTGGCCGCCCTCCGCTGCCACTGGTGCCGGTGCGGTTGTGCGCTCGGGTGCTGGCCTGGGCGCCTGCACCGGGCGGGGGGCCGGGGCGGCAGCCCTGGGCGCGGATGGCGATGCAGTGGCGGGTGCTGGCGGCGGCGCAGACCGGGTCGGTGCCTGTACCGCAGTGGGGGCCGATGGGGCGGCCGGTGCGCTCACGCCTGGTGCGAGCGGTGTTGCAGCGGCCTGGCGCAGGTTCGGTGGGTCAAACAGCAGGGTGTAGTCGCGCACGATGCGACCCGACGCCCAGCTGGCCTCCAGAATCATGTCCATGAAGGGTTCGCTGACCGGGCGCGGGCTGGTCAAGCGCAGGAACTGGCGACCGTCGGGCCGGCGTTGCAGGCTCACCTGCAGTTCGCCCAGGGCGGGGTTGATGTCCATGCCCGCGGCGCGGAACGCATCCACAGGCGCCACGCCCACGCGCAGGCTGGCGGCTTCTTCTGCCGTGATTTCCGGTACGTCGATCTCCGCCCTCAGCGGCTCACCCAGGGCCGACTGGACCACGATGCGCCCCAAGGCCAGGGCCTGCGCCTCGCCCGTGACACTCAGACTGGTGCACAGTAGCACCGCAGCGGCCACCGCGTGTAACCGTGCAAGGCCACGCGAGCCGGATGTGCTGGGGCTGGCGCAGACCTGCGAAAACGGGGCGTGGCGGATGTTGTTGGGCACGTGAACCTCGACGTAAAAAACCGAGAATTGACCATAACATCAACGCATTACGGTGACAAGCTGAGAATCCGCTTGAGTTTCTGAGCCTGCCGTTGGTCGGATCGCGTTGTGGTGGTACAACGACAAAGCCGGCCCTTGGGCCGGCTTGGTGTGTCGCGCTAAGGGGTGGCGATCAGGCGTCCAGCAGGATGCGCAGCATGCGGCGCAGCGGTTCGGCTGCGCCCCACAGCAACTGGTCACCGATCGTGAAGGCGCCGACGTATTCCGGGCCCATCGCCAGCTTGCGGATCCGGCCGACCGGGATGGTCATGGTGCCGGTCACGGCCACGGGCGTCAGGTCCTGGATGGTGGCTTCGCGCGTGTTCGGCACCACCTTGGCCCAGGGGTTGTCGGCGGCGATCATGGCCTCGATGTCGGCCACGGGCACGTCCTTCTTGAGCTTGAAGGTCAGGGCCTGGCTGTGGCAGCGCATGGCGCCCACGCGCACGCAGAAACCGTCCACCGGGATGGCGGCCGAGCCGAAGCCTTCGCCCAGGCCCAGGATCTTGTTGGTCTCGGCCATGCCCTTCCACTCTTCCTTGGACATGCCGTTGCCCAGGTCCTTGTCGATCCAGGGGATCAGGCTGCCGCCCAGCGGCACGCCGAAGTTGGCGGTCTCGGCGCCGGTCAGGGCACGCTGCTTGGCGATCACCTTGCGGTCGATCTCCAGGATGGCGCTCTTGGGGTCGTCCAGCAGGGCCTTCACTTCGGCGTTCAGCGTGCCGTACTGCGTCAGCAGTTCGCGCATGTGCTGGGCACCGCCGCCCGAAGCGGCCTGGTAGGTCTGGGTGCTCATCCACTCGACCAGGCCGGCCTTGTACAGCGCACCCACGCCCATCAGCATGCAGCTGACGGTGCAGTTGCCGCCGATCCAGTCCTTACCGCCCTGGGACAGGGCGTTCTTGATCACCGGCATGTTGACGGGGTCGAGCACGATGACGGCGTTCTGCTCCATGCGCAGGGACGAGGCGGCGTCGATCCAGTGGCCGTTCCAGCCGGCGGCGCGCAGCTTGGGGTAGACCTCGTTGGTGTAGTCGCCACCCTGGGCGGTCAGGATGATGTCGCAGCGCTTGAGCGCGTCGATGTTGTGCGCGTCCTGCAGCGTGGTTTCGTTCTTCGCCATCGCAGGGGCTTTGCCGCCGGCGTTGGAGGTGGAGAAGAACAGCGGCTCGATGAGGTCGAAGTCTTTTTCCTCGACCATGCGATCCATCAACACCGAGCCGACCATGCCACGCCAGCCGACCAGACCAACCAACTTGCTCATTTCAAACGCCCTTTCATGTAAAGAAACAGTGCCAGACCAGACTGTTCTAACCCGGCTCGTCTGGCCGGGGAGGGCGCACGACGAACCAGGCTGGATCAGCCCTTAATGGTCGTGGTTTTGATGGTGATTGCGCACGCAGCCACACCAGCCATGGCGGCGGGTGCGATGTTCAGGGCGAACGGGCTGTTGGCAAACATAGCCCGCGATTGTAGCGGAGCATGGCTTGACGCCAGCTGACAGCGCCAGCCAGACGACAAAAGGGCAGCCGAGGCTGCCCTTTTGTGGGGGAGGGGGCTGGATCAGCCCAGCGCTTTGACCACCGCGTCGCCCATCTGCGCGGTGCCGACCTTGGTCGTGCCTTCGCTGTAGATGTCGGGCGTGCGCAAACCCTGCGCCAGCACCTGCTGCACGGCGGCTTCGATGCGCTGGGCCGCGGCTTCCTGGTTCAGGCTGAAGCGCAGCATCATGGCCGCCGACAGGATGGTGGCCAGCGGGTTGGCGATGCCTTTGCCCGCGATGTCGGGCGCGCTGCCGTGGCTGGGTTCGTACAGGCCCTGGTTCTTCGCGTTCAGCGAGGCCGAAGGCAGCATGCCGATGGAGCCGGTCAGCATGGATGCTTCATCGGACAGGATGTCGCCGAACATGTTGCCGGTCACGACCACGTCGAACGCCTTGGGCGCCTTCACCAGCTGCATCGCCGCGTTGTCCACGTACATGTGCTGCAACTCCACGTCGGGGTACTGGGCGTGCACCTCGGTGACCACGTCTTTCCAGAACTGGAAGGTTTCCAGCACGTTGGCTTTGTCGACGCTGGTGACCTTCTTGTTGCGCTTGCGCGCGGCCTGGAAGGCGACGTGGGCGATGCGCTCGATCTCCGGCTTGGAGTAGCGCATGGTGTCGAAGGCTTCTTCGGCGCCGGGGAAGTGGCCATCGGTGGCGATGCGGCGGCCGCGCGGCTGGCCGAAGTAGATGTCGCCCGTCAGCTCGCGGATGATGAGGATATCCAGGCCGGCGATCAGCTCGGGCTTGAGGCTGGAGGCGCCGACCAGCTGCTCGTAGCAGATGGCCGGACGGAAGTTGGCGAACAGGCCCAGGTTCTTGCGCAGGCCCAGGATGGCCTGCTCGGGGCGCAGCGGGCGGTCCAGCTTGTCGTACTTCCAGTCGCCCACGGCGCCGAACAGGATTGCGTCCGCTTCCTTGGCAAGTTTGAGCGTGGACTCGGGCAGCGGGTGGCCATGGGCTTCGTAGGCGGCGCCGCCGACCAGGGCGGATTCCATCTCGAACTTCAGGTCCAGCGCGTGGAGGACCTTGACCGCTTCGGCGACGATTTCGGTGCCGATGCCGTCACCGGGGAGAACTGCGATTTTCATGAGAGAGCTTCAGTGGGAGTTGGTTTCATCGAGGTTGCCGTGGAACCGGCTTAGCCGGGCCACTGGCAACCGCCCCCTTGAGGGGGTGACGCCGCAGGCGGCGCGGGGGTACTACATGGTTCTCGCGAGCCAGGGCTTGGTCGCCAGTCGCTCTTTTTCAAACGCGGCGATCTTGTCCTTGTGGCGCAGCGTCAGGCCGATGTCGTCCAGCCCGTTGATCAGGCAGTACTTGCGGAAGGCATTGACTTCGAAGGGGATCTCTTCGCCTTGCGGCTTGACGATCAGCTGGCGTTCCAGGTCGATGGTCAGCTGGTAGCCCGGGAAGGCGTTCACCTCGTTGAACAGCTGGTCGACCTGGGCTTCGCTCAGCACGATGGGCAGCAGGCCGTTCTTGAAGCAGTTGTTGAAGAAGATGTCGGCG
>NZ_JASJOY010000024.1:0-15130 GCF_031426985.1 Hydrogenophaga sp. | reverse complement strand
GCACCGACCTCGGCACTGAGTTCGCCTCGCATCGCTTTCGCGAGGCAGTCGTCGACGAACACGCGCAACATAGTGGCCTGGGCCTTGCATTCGGCGAGCTTGAATTTGGTGTTCTGAAAGTCGAACACCGTCTTGCCGAACACCTTGCGGTCGCGCGTGTACTGAACCGTCAGGTCAATCAGGGATTCGATCGAGGCCGCCGCGCGGATGCCGATGATGGTGCGTTCCCAGGCCAGCTGGTGGGTCAGGTACTTGAAGCCCTGTCCCTCTTCGCCGAGGCGGTTCTCCAGCGGAACCGACACGTTGTCGAAAAACAGCTCGGACGTGTCCTGGCCCTTCAGGCCGATTTTTTCGAGCAGGCGGCCCTTGGAGAAACCGGGCTGGTCGGTCTCGACGCAGATAAGCGTCAGCTCTTTGGCGGCGGGGTCCAGCTTGGTGGCCGTCACCGCCAGGTCCGCATTGCCCCCGTTGGTGATGAAGGTCTTCTGGCCGTTGATGGTGTAGCTGTCGGCGTTGCGCACGGCGGCAGTGCGCATGCTGCGCAGGTCGCTGCCCACACCGGGTTCGCTCATGGCGATCACGCCCACCATCTCGCCGCTGACCATCTTGGGCAACCACCGTTGTTTTTGGGCTTCGGTCCCGTAGGCCACGATGTAGGGCGCCACGATTTCCGAGTGCGTGGTGAAGCCGACCGCGGTGGCGTTGACGCGCGCCAGCTCTTCGATCATCACGGCGGAATGGCCGAAGTCACCGCCCGCCCCCCCGTAGGCCTCGGGCACCGTGGAGCACAGCAAACCGGCTTCGCCGGCCTTGATCCAGAGGCTCTTGGGCACGATGCCTTCAGACTCCCAGGTGTGCAGGTGGGGCACGATTTCTCGGTCTATGAAGCGTCGGGCCTGTTCACGGAACTGCTCGTGGTCTTCGCGGAATACGGGGCGCATGGAAATGTCCTGGCTGTGGGATCTTGCAATCAACGTCCGGTGAACTGCGCGGGGCGCTTGTCCATGAAGGCGTTGACGGCTTCTAGGTGGTCTTCGGTGTGGTGGGCCAAGGCCTGGTAGGCGGCCGAGAGCTCCAGCAAGGTGTCGAGACGCACGTGCTGGCCTTCCCGCAACAGGCGCTTGGTCAGACGCAGTGCATGGGATGGATTGAGTGCAATGCGCTGGGCCAGCGCTTGCGCTTGAACCAGCAACTGGTCGGCGGGCACAACGTCGGCAACCAAACCCCAGGCCAGCGCCTTGGCCGCATCGATCGTGTCACCGGTGAAGGCCAGCAGGCTGGCTTTGGGCATGCCGATCACACGCGGCAGCAACCAGGCACCACCATCGCCCGGCACGATGCCCACCTTGACAAAACTCTCGGCAAACAGCGCCTTGTCGCTCGCGATGCGGATGTCGCACATGCAGGCCAGGTCCAGGCCTGCGCCGATGGCCGGGCCGTTCACGGCGGCGATCACCGGCACGTCGAGCTCGTACAGCGCCAGGGGAATGCGCTGGATGCTGTCCCGGTAGCTGTCTCGCACCTGGTAGGGGCTGCCGGCAAAGATGCCGCCGCGCTGCTGCATGTCTTTCACATTGCCGCCGGCGCAGAAGGCACTGCCTTCGCCGGTCAGCACCAACACCTTGATGCTGTGGTCGCTGCGGATCTGACGGCACAAGTCCACCAGTTCATCCATGTGCGCCGGATCGGTCAGGGCGTTACGGGTTTCGGGCCGGTTCAGGCGAGCCGTCAGCACGGCGCCGTCGCGTTTGATCAACAAGAAAGGGGTAGGGGTCTGCTGGCTCATGGTGTGTCCATCGGGGATGAGGCCAAGGCGGCCAGTTGGCCACTGGTGACAGCCGGCCACAGCGAGGCCGCCCCACCTTGGGCAACGGCCTGCCCCAGCCGCTGGGCCCAGTGACCCAGGTTGCCGAATTCGCTGCGCCATGCCCAGAGGCGGCGGGTGCCCAGTTGCAGTGCGTGTTCATGGGTGAAGCCAATGGCGCCATGCACCGCATGCGCCATGGCGGCCACCGCGCCCGCGGCTTCGGCGCCACAGACCTTGGCCGCAGCGATCTGCCAGGCCGCCAGTTGCTCATCCGACTCGGCGAAAGCGGCCTCCGCACTGACGATGGCGCTGCCCGTCTGCTGCGCCATTTGCGCCAGCTGGTGCTGGATGGCCTGAAACGCGCTGATGGGTTTTCCGAACTGCACGCGCTCCGTGGCGTAGCGGGTGCTCAGGTCCAGCGTGGCTTCGAGCGCGCCGGCCATTTGGGCCGTGCGCAACAGGGAACCGCCCCACCAGAGCACATCGTCGCTCAAGTGCCCGGGCAGGTTCGCGGTGGCCAGGGGAATAGCGTTCTTGAAGCTGAGGTCGTCGCGCGGTTCGCCGGCGGTGTTGCGCTTGGTGCTGATCTGCGCATCGCTGCGTGCCAGCACCACCAGCGTGGTTCTTTCTCCTGGGATGACGGCCACCACATGGTTCACATCGCGGCCCCAGGGGACATCGAACAGCACGCCGTGGACGCGTGTGTCTGCGGGCGCGATCCAGGGCACATCGAAGAAGGCCCCGCTGGTGGCCGCATGGTCCAGGCTCAGCGTGCTCCGCATGGCGATGCCCAGCGGCTCGTTGCGCGCCTCCAGGCCGCACTGGCCCAGCAGCCAGTTGGCCAGCATGGTCTCGGGCAGTGGCAGCGGCAGGTTGTGGCGCCCCGCTGCCTTCACGACCCCATACAGATCGCCCCAGCTGGCACCAGAACCACCCAGGGACTCCGGCGCTGCGGCCACGGAAAACCCCGATTCCTCAATGGCTGCCCACAGCTCGGTGGGCCATTGACCCGCTTCGCCACGGCGAACCAGTTCCGGGGTGATCAGGTCGGCCAGCAGCCGCTCGATGGTGGATTCAAACAGTTCGCGCATGGTGTGTTCTCAACGCAGTCCAAGACCACGGGCAATGATGCCGCGCAGGATTTCGCGTGTGCCCCCACGCAGCGAGAAAGAAGGGGCCATCTGCATCAGGGCCGCCAGCACCTGCGCGTGGTCGCTGCCGCCTTCGACAGCAGGTGCTACGTCCAGCACCTGTTGCGCGAGTTCGGGAATCTCCTGCTCGAACGCGGCGCCCAGGTCTTTCAGGCAAGAGGCGGCCCAGGCTGGATTGCCGCCTGCGGCCAGCTCGGCTGTGACCGCCAGCGACATCTGGCGCAGCACCACCAGGCGGGCACAGAGGCGCCCCACGGCGTTGGCCTGCAAGGCATCGGGCTGGGGACCTACCGCGTCGATCAAGGTATGCAATAAGGCAATGCTGCTCAGGAAACGTTCCGGTCCGCTGCGCTCGAAGGCGAGCTCCGCGGTGACCTGTTCCCAGCCCTGGCCCTCGGTGCCGATCAATGCATCGGCGTCCAGCCGGACGTTGTCGAGGTAAACCTCGTTGAAGTGTTCGCCCCCGGCCAGGTCGCGGATCGGGCGCACCGTGACGCCGGGCGCCTTCAGGTCAATGATGAATTGAGACATGCCCTCGTGGCGCGCGGCCTTTTCGCTGGTCGGGGCCCCCGTGCGCACCAAGGCGATCATGTATTGCGCGTGGTGGGCGTTGGTGGTCCAGACCTTCTGGCCCGTGACCCGCCAGCTGCCATCGCCCGCCGATTCATCGCGGATCGCACGGCTGCGAATCGAGGCGAGGTCTGAGCCTGAATTGGGCTCGCTCATGCCAATGCAGAAATAGACCTCGCCTTGGCAGATGCCCGGCAGGTATTTCTGGCGCTGGGCTTCTGTTCCGTAGCGCAGGATCAACGGGCCGCTCTGGCGATCGGCGATCCAGTGCGCCGAAACGGGCGCCCCGGCAGCCAGCAACTCTTCGATCACGACGTAGCGGGCCCAGGGGCCTGCATCGTGTCCCCCGTACTCGCGCGGCAGTGTCATGCCCAGCCAACCACGCCGGCCCAGCTCGCGACTGAACGCCGGGTCGGCGCCCATCCACGAATCAGCGCGGCGAAGGGCACTGCGGTCCTTCAGCGCCTCAGCCAGAAAACGCCTGACATCGGCACGGAGCGGTTCGGCTTCTGCAGGTACGCGGTGGTATTGAAATGATGCAAGCGCCATGGGATGCCAGGTTTGCTGGGTGGGTCCGGGTGCGGTTTACAGAGCGGTTTGGGCGTCGGCGGCAGCAAACATCTTGTTGATGTCGCCAGAGGTCACCGGTTTTTCCAGTTCACGAAGCGGTGCCGCTCCGCCCATGCCGCAGGCGGGCTCAATGCTGACGTGTTTGGCTTGTGCTTTCAGCGCGCCGACGGTGCAGTTTTCGCGGCCCAGGATGGCGAAGGGGTCGTAGGAGAACTCGCGCATCGTGTTCAGGTGCGTGATCTTGTTGATGACCTCATCGCTCAGGTGTCCAGCCTGTTTCCAGAACACGTCGGCAGATTCTGGCCAGGTGCAGTCGGAGTGCGGGTAGTCGCATTCCCAGCAGACCTTGTCCACGTTGATGGCGTCGAGGTTCTTCAGACCAAACGCATCCTCGATGAAGCAGGTGATGATGTGCTCGTTGAAGATGTCGCTGGGCTTCTTGCCGCCGAAGTTGGAGTTGGTCCAGGCGTTGTGGTGGTTGTGTGTGAAGTCGGCTCGCTCCAGCAGGTAGGGAATCCAGCCGATGCCACCCTCGGAAAGGGCCATGCGCAGCTTGGGGAATTTCTTCCACATCGGGGCCCAGATCCAGTCTGCAGCCGAGTTGGCGATCGAGATCGGCATCGAGGTGATCCAGGCGTCGATCGGCGATTCATCCGAGGCGTGGGCCGCTTTTGCGCCGGTGCCGATGTGGCAGCAGATCACGACGTCGTTGTCTGCACAGGCCTTCCACAGTGGGTCCCAGTGGCTGTTGTGGATGGAGGGGTATCCATGCACGGTGGGGTTGTCGGAAAAGGTCACCGCATGCACACCCAGCTTGGCCATGCGCGCGACCTCGGCGGCGGCGGCTTGCATGTCGAACCAAGGCACCATCATCAGCGGGATGAAGCGGCCGGGTGCGGCGTTGCACCAGTCCTGCAGGTGCCAGTCGTTGTAGGCCTGGATGGCGGCCAGCGAGACACCTCGGTCGTCGTAGCTCTGAAACCGCTGTCCGGCGAAGCCGGGGAAGGTCGGAAAGCACAGCGAGCCCAGCACGCCGTTGGCGTTCATGTCGTCGACACGGGCTTTGATGTCCCAGGTACCGCGGCGCATCTGCTCGTAGCCCAACGGCTCCATGCCGTATTCCTCTTTCGGGCGCCCGACCACCGAGTTCAGACCCATGTAGCCGGTGGCCTTTTCTTCGAACACCCAGACGTCACGGCCTTTGTGGTTTTCAACATGGGGTTCGCGTCCCTTGTACTTCGCGGGCATGTGGCGAGCGAATGCGTTCGGCGGTTCGATGGCGTGGTCGTCAACGCTGACGAGGATGAGGTCTTCGAGTTTCATCTTGTCTCCAAAGGGTGGTGCGGTGGGGCCCGGCACAGTGGCAGCTGAACCAGAGGTGGAAGTCTGGATGCTAGATTAAATAATGAACAGAATCAATAAAAATGTTCATATTAAAGTCAAAAACGCGGATTTACTAGGGAATACCACTACGCGGAGTTGTGGGGAGGAGCGATCGTGTGATCGCCTGCACCCGGTGTACAGACCGAACTTGGCTGTGGTCAAGCACCGCGTCCCACGTAACCGGTTCCGCACCAGTGCTCCTTATGGGCGGTGCAGGCGAGAAAGCTGAACCGCCGATGTGACTGGGTGTGCGAGCAGCCCACCAGCGGTCGATGGGCGAGGGTCAGTCAACGCCAGAGTTCAGCGTCAAAAGTTGTGCTGAAGTCCGAGATCAAAGCCGCTCCTGTTGGTGGCAACCGCTTTGTCGTGAGCCAGATTGGCATACAGGAACGTGCGTTTGGACAGATCGTGGTTGTAGCCAATCGCAAACTTCTTGGTCAGATCGGTGTGGGTCGTGGTGTTTTCGAGTTGGCCGTATGACAGCTTGACGCGGCCAGCATTTGTCTTGACCGCAGCTCCCAACATGGCGCTCTTGCGCTTGTTGTTCACATTGTCTTTGCCTGAGCCAAAGCCCGCGGTGAGCGTCCAGCGGTCCAGGACGTACCTTGCTGCGATGAAATTCCAGCTGTCGTTTGCCCCACCGGGGTTTTCATGGCTCCATCCGAGGTAAACGGGACCCGCCTGGTAGGAGAGGTACCCATTCACTGGGCGGTCGATCGTGCTGGCGGCGGGCAAGGTTGCGCTGTTCGGGTTGACGTCACTGGCCGTCTGCAGGGCAAAACCAAAAGCACCAAGCTGGCTTTTGTAGGTGATCGCGCCATCATTTCGGACGGTTCCGATGCCGCCGGTGCCGACCGAAACGAAGGATGACACGCCGGTGTGGATGAACGGATCCGGCGTGATTTGAACTTCGGTGTACCCAGCGACGTAGTCACGGCCCAGAGACACCTTGCCCCAGCCTCCTTCGATCGCCACGATGGATTGGCCCTGGAAATAGCGAACGGCGGTCAGCGCGCCCGTGTTGGATCGGAATCGGTTCTCCAGCCAGAACGACACTTTCAGTCCCTGACCCAGGTCCTCTGTGCCACGCAGTCCAAAACGACTTTGGGCACCTTCGCCCAGTGTGGTCGTACCCGTACCAATCGCACGAACCAGTCCGGCATCAACCTTGCCAAACAGGGTCAGGCTGCTTTGTGCCTGAACGTGGCCGGACAGCAGAACGAAGGCGGACAAGGGGAAAAGTTTGAGCGCGTTTTTCATGATGTTGGGATGCATACAGGTGTTTACTCGGGTTGAATGCCTGCGGCTTTGATGATCTTTCCCCACAGCTCGCGTTCTTTTGCTTGGTACTTCTCAAGCTGACCCAGGGGTTGGACGAATTCGAACGTGCCAGATGCCTTCATGGCGGCCTTCACCGCCGGCGTTTGGTTCGCCTGCACCAGCAGGGCGTGCATTTTTTCCACCACTGGTTGGGGGGTCTGGGCCGGGAGGTAGGCCGCCAGCCAGAAGCCGATGTCCATACCCTCGATGCCGTTTTCCCTGAAGGTCGGCAGGTTGGGGGCAAACGGGCTGCGGACGTCATCGGTCACGCCCAGCGACTTGAGCTTTCCGGTGCTGACATGGGTCCACGCTGAAAAGTCGGTAAACATGAAGTCAATCACGCCGCTCATCAGGTCCGGCATCATTGAGGCACCACTGCGATAAGCAGCACCCACCACCTTCACACCCGCGGTCTGTTGCAGCACCTCGGCAGGCAAGCGGCTGGTGATGCTCGTGTACCCGAACGTGTACTTGCCTGGATCGCTTTTGAGTTGCTGCAAAAATTCCTTGGCTGAGGTCGCCTTGACCTTGTCCGGATTGGCGTACAGGTACATGGGCCCTTTGGACAGTGTCGTCAGAGGTACGAAGCCGTTGACAGGGTCGTAGGGCAGGTTTTTGATCACATGCGGGTTGCCGGTGAACGCCACATTTCCCGAAATCAGCAAGCTGTATCCATCCGGTTTTGCTGAACCGACACTTTGTGCGGCAATGCCGGAACTGCCACCAGGACGGTTCTCGACAATGACGGGGACTCTGGCTGCTTTGGACAACTCGTTGGCCAGTGCGCGGGTATAGCCATCGGGAGCCGATCCCGCCGTGAAAGGCGTCACGATGCTGATGGCTTTTTCCGGAAACTCGGCGGCAGTGGTGGCGCCGGCACCCAGCAGGACGCAGGCCAGTGAGAGCGCCTTGGAAAAGGCTTTGACTGTCTTCATTTCATGCCCATGTTGTATAAAGAATATTATTCTGTATGTAGAATAAAGATATTCTCTTGCGGCCGTGTAAGCCTGAGAACTAGGGTTGACCCTTGTTTGCCTTCATTTCCGAACAGAAACGGTTTGAGGAGCCAGTTCCCGAGTTCCGGGTGGCTCGTGGCCATCTGCAGGGGGCGTGTCGGGCAGGGAGTACCCGAGTGTCCGACGGGGGTGGCTGGCGCGAATGTTGAAGCCCGTGAAAATTCATCTCCGTGCACGACGTGCTCAACAAACGGGGTGAGCTTTGACAAGGCCTGAGCGCTGGAGCAGCGGTTCAGCAGCTGAATAAGCGCACACAGAATTTCAGACACCCCCGATCTCCTCCTTGCGTTGGTGGGCGCTGCAAACAAGCCTGGCTCCAGGCCAGTGCCACAAGGCATTTCAGGAAACTACTGGCCCTGAGGTGGACCTTTAGTTGCCGCGCACCAGTTGAGGGCCATGTCAGCTTGTGCCCCAGTGTTCGGCCATCAGATCCGGTGAACCCAAGAGCCTCGGTGTTTACCCTTGAGTTGGGTGAACGGCGCCGGAAAGGGTCGATTTTGCTTTGACGCACGAGGATCAAATCAGTACACTTTTAAAAAAAGTGACTCGGTATTCCCCGAGATCGCCATCGTCCTGCCTCTTGAGGACTGTGCCATGGAGACAAAAATGCACGCTGCATCCTTGACTTTCACGATGGTTCTGGGTCTGTCCTTGTTGGCCGCTGGTCTGTGGCATTTCTCAGAGACCGAGACCCCTCAGAACATTCAGGTCGACCACACGCACGCACACGTTCCTTCGCACTCGGGCGATTTGTGGGTGGTGATCTCTTCAGGATTCCGTTAAGTCCGAGAGCGATTGCGGGATGGCACTCGCCTCTCGCGTTTCACCGTCGTGATGGCTCACGTGGTTGAGCTTGTCGCATCCTGAAACCGTGAAGCTGCCAAACATCGACCATCGAGGTCAATGTGTGCGCTTCGGAAGCCTGTTCTCAGAACAGGACGGATTCCAGCCTTTTGCCCAATTCCCTCAGTGATTCTCCAAGTACCCTGATCCGTGCCTCGGTGTCGCCGTGCTGGCTGCGGATCATGACCGCCGAAACCGTGTAGGCGATGTTCTGAGCGGAGTCGCAGACTGGCGCTGCGATGGCCAACACGCCTTCGGAAAAATACCCATCGTCTACAGCCCATCCGCAGTGTTGGGCCAGATGAACCTGCTCGAGGTACTCTTCGAACGAAAGTGGGCGTGCCCATCGAATGCCGGCAAACTCGGCACGCAGATCATCTTCCGACAGGTTCATCTGTCCAATGAAAAGCCGGCCGCTGGCACCCATCAGGATGGGGAGTCGTTGACCGATCGGCATGTAGATGTGCAAATCCGTGGGACTGGATTCGGAACTGACCAGCACGATCCTGTCATTGCCCAGGCGACGCCAGAGCGTGACGGTGATGCCGCGTTCGATGGCGAGTTCTCGCATGAATGGCAGCGCCAACTGCACGCGTTGCCCCTGCGTCACCAGTTGCTCGGCCAGTCGGGCCAGGCCCAGTCCGGCTGAATACGTTTTCGACAGCGGGTTGAAATCGACCACGTCTTCCGAAACCAGGGTCCGAAGGATGTTGAAGCAGGTACTGGGGTTGATTTCCAGGTGCCTGGCAATGTCTGCAGCTCGTTCGGGTGCCCCTTTGTGCGCGAGGTATCGGAGTATGCCGATGGCGTTGACCACCGGTTTCACGATCACGCCCTGGCCAGGGCCTGCTTTTTTGGCGATATCGACCAAAGTTCGGTCTCCGCCCGGCTTTGCTTTGTCCTCGGTCACTACGGATTCCATGTTGAACAGGGGCGTGTTGAAGGGATGACAGCTACAAAGGCGTCAGAGAAACGCCGCGTCACAGAATCTGATCAGGATTGCTGCGACGACCATTCTAAGTGGCGAAATGGATTCTGAATGGAGTCATGAATCATCCCGCGGTAGGGAGCGCTGCCTGTTTTTGATGTGTAGCCGTCTCTGGATCAGATCTTGTGCAGCACCCTGAGATAAGCGTGGGGGGTGTCTTCTAGGGAGAACCCTAGGATAAAAAGTGACACATTGCTGAATAATGTGCATATGTTGTCTGTGCAGTCCGGGGTGGACTTGCCGCATTGAAAGGAAAAATCATGAGTTCGAACGAAAAATCCCCAGTGTTTCGGGTGATTGTTGATCGCAGCCGTTGTTGTGGCTACGGGCTGTGCGCACAGCTCTGCCCTGAGGTGTACAAGCTGGACGAGAACGGTTTGGTGTTTGTCGACTCCGAGATTATCCCTGGGGGGCTGGAGGAGGAGGCGAAGGAAGGGGCTGCCGCTTGCCCTGCAGAGGCACTGGTCCTCGAAGAAATTCAGCCTTGACCTTTACAGGACTTCAGCACCCTTGGTGCTCAGGTTTAACAAAAAACCATCTCGGCCCAGATCATGTTCTTGGACGGGATCTCATGGATCTCTCGCGACATGTCTGGCTGTTGCTGATGGCTCGTGTGCGAGTGCATCGGCTTTTGTCACTCATTTGAAAACATCATCATGGACATCATAGGCATCGGCTACCTGGGCTTCGAGACCACCAAGGTCGATGAGTGGCGAGAGTACGGACCCCAGGTCATGGGCTTCCAGATCGGGCAATCCCCCGCTTCAGATCCGGATTCGCTGTACTTCCGGACGGATGATCGGCGCCACAGGTTTGCCTTCCATCCCGGCAAGATCGACCGTTTGGCCTACATCGGTTGGGAGGCGAAGGGGAAGATCGAGTTCGAGGCCGCTATCTCCCGGTTTCGGGAGCATGGCGTGGAGGTCACCATGGGTGATGCCGCACTGTGTGAACAGCGTGGCGTGAAGGGTGTGTGTCGTTTTCGTGATCCGGTCGGCTACCAGCACGAGATGTTTCATGGCCAGAAATGGATGCCCCGTTCTTTCATACCAGGCCGTCCTCACGGGGGCTTCGTCGCCGGGGTCCGGGGGCTGGGTCATCTGGTGGTGATCACACCGGAATGGCCGCCCGAGCTGCAGGACTTTTTCATCAAGCTGATGGGCTTTCACTACTACGGTCCTGGCGCTGGCAAAGGCCAGACGGCTTTTTACCGCGCCAAGCTGAACAGCTACACCAGCCACGACATTGCGTATGGTTATGGGCCCGGAAAAATGGGCGTCCAGCACGTGGGACTGTTTGTGAGCAGCCTGCGCGATGTCGGTGAAACCTACGACATCGTCAAGCAGCGCGCAATCCCGATGATGATGACGCTCGGCCAGCATTCGCAGGACCCGCATGCCTCCTTCTACCATTTCTCTCCGGGTGGTTTTGCGTTTGAAACCATCACCGAACTGGAGCCCTGGCACGACGATGGTTTTGAGCTCAATCCCGAGAAACTGAGCACTTGGGGACACGAGGTGGTGGGTCCGATTCTTGGCCCGAGCGTGCGCACACCCGAAGAGCTCATGGAGCCAGAGCAGCTGGCCCAGTACAAGCAGCGGAATTGAACTGCAACTGGCGCCTTGGGCGCCAGTTCAAGAGGTTCCGCCTCTTTGGCGGTCGGTTCCTCAAGGGCTGTTGCGGTGTCTTCAGACCGATTCTGCAGACGACACCAACAGCAGGCGAGCCACGTTTGCGTGCGCCGGCTGTTCCAGCATGTAGCGAACGGAAGACGCCACATCCAGCGGTTGCAATGCAGGGGTCTGGTCGGCCCGCACCGGTTGACCTGAGGCCCGCAACCGATCAAAGATTTCGGTGTCTGTGGTACCGGGTGCGATGGTGCCCACGCGAACACCGCTGCCCTTGAGCTCAACGCGAAGGGCTGTGCTGAATACCTCGACAGCCTGCTTCAAGCCGGCGTACACCCCCATGGACGAATGGCTCAGGTAGGCACCCACGCTGGACACATTGATGATGGAGCCAGCGGCCTGCTGTTTGAACGCACGCGCGAACACATAGGAGGTCCGCACAACGGCGTCGTAGTTGGTCCGTGTCATCTGCATCAGTCCATCGAGGTCGATGGTCTCCAGCGGGCCACTCACCAGCATGCCTGCGTTGTTGATCAGAATGTCGGCACGGCCGTAGTTTTCATGGGCGGTCTCCAGCAACGCCTGGGCCGTGGCTGGATCGTCAATCTCTGCGCTCAGTGGCACGGCAGGGCCGGACAGCCTGGCGCACAGCGCATGCAAGCGTTGGGCACGGCGCGCGGTCACCACCAAGCGGCAGCCAGCCGCACTGAGTTCGTGGGCAATGGCTTCGCCGATGCCGGACGATGCGCCCGTGATCACGGCCACCTTGCCTGCCAGGGGGCGTGTTTTTTCACTCATGTGAAGACCCTCAGGCTTGGGTGTCTTGCGTGGGGTAGCGCTGCGCCATGGCGGCGCCAAAGTCCCTTTTGAGGGTGGGGTAGTAAGCGATCTGCCCACCCATGCCGCCTGCGATGTCGATCGATGCCGCGCTGATGAAACTGGCGTAGTCGCTCGACAGGAACAAGGCCATGCCGGCCACATCTTCCGGTTTCCCGAAGCGCCCCAGGGGCACCACCTTCAGGACCATGGCATCGAACTCTTCACGCGGCGTGCCGACCGGCATTTCGCGGTAGTGGCGGTCCCACTGCCCGGTGTCGATCCAGCCCATATTGAGGGTGTTGACCAAAATATTGTCTTTCGGCAGTGACATGCCCAAGGACTTCGACATCGCGATGCAGCCCGCACGGTTCACCACGGACGGAATGCCATCGGGGGTGATCTGCGTGCCGGCCAGCGCGTTGATTTCGACAATGCGCCCCCAGCGCTGTTTGCGCATGTGGGGAACCACCGCCTGGATGAAGCGGAAGTGGCCCATCTGCAGCACGTTGGCGTGTTCCAGGATCTGCTCGGGCGTGAGTGTGTCCAGGTTGCCGCCACGGCCTTGGCCGGCGTTGTTGATCAACACGTCCACGCCGCCCCAGGCGGCTGCAACCTCATCCACAAACGCTTTCACGCCAGCGGTGTCGGTGACGTCCACGGCGCGCGCAATGACGGCCTGTGCCGTCGCCGCCAGCTCGGTGCCCACCGCCTCGATGTCGGCCTGTGTGCGGGCGCAGACCGCAACGCGGGCGCCTTCCTGCGCGAAGGCCTTGGCGATGGCGCGGCCAATGCCGCGCGAAGCGCCCGTCACGATGACGCGCTTGTTGCTCAGATCGATGTGCATGTTGTCTCCTGGTTGTGCTGGATGCTTTAATCATTGTAGGCAAAAAACATAAAACTGTTCATATTAATGTTTTCCCGCCGTCAACATTCCGCTGGCGAACGAACGCCCCAGGAACTGCTCCAGTGCTGCCGCACAAGGGCTGAGTGGGGTGCTCGAAGACCAAGCCAGTCCGACTTCCATGACAGGTAGCCGTGCGTCCATGGGGACGGCGTGGATGCGCCGTCCGTCCAGGGACCAGGGTCGGAACACCATGTCTGACAGTATGGTCACCCCCAGATTGAGTGCGACCATCTCCCGCAACGCTTCCATGGAAGAGGTCCGTATGACCTTGCGGGGAGTGTGCCCGGCGTCGGCCCAGTAGCGGAGCGCATTTCGGTCACCTTCATCCACCGTGGGCAGGATGTAGGGGAGCGTCGCCAATTCCTCAAAACTCACGCTGCCACGGCCCGCCAAATCATGGTTCGCGGCCATCCAGAGCTGGCGTCGGGACCGCCCCAGTACCCGGGTTTCCAAGCGCTCGGGCGCTTCCAGGTTGGACAGCAGAACCGCGCCCATGTCCAGCTGTCCACTCACCAGCCTGCCTTCGATGTCCTTGCGCGGCAGCTCCACCAGTGAGAGTTCGATGCGCGGGTACAGCTCGCGAAAGCGGGCGAGGGCGGGCAGCAGGAAGTAGCCCAGGACGGTGTAGGTGGCAGCCAGATCCAGCTGGCCTTCGAGGTCGCGTCCGCGAAAGGGAAATTGAGCGGCCTCGTTGGCCATGCGCAGGACGGATTCGGCGTGCTGCATGAAGCTTTGCCCCTGCAGGGTGAGGGTGACGCCCTGCCGCCCTCGCTCCAGCAATGCCGTGCCCATGGCTTGTTCCAGGTCGGCGATGGCCAGGGTCATGGCCGACTGCGACAGGCCGATCTCAGCGGCTGCAGCCGAGATTTGCCCGCAGCGGGCCACGGCCACAAAGTAGTGCAGCTGGCGCAGCGTGAAGCGGGGCAGGGCGGGAAGGCCGGCAGACATTGGGAAAGCCAATATGTGAAGTTCAAAAATTGAATTCGACTATGCCATTTATTATGAACAAAATATAAATATCTGTACAACTAAATGTGCTGCGCGAGCGGCAGAAACCCACGCATGACCCATTCCGTTGCCCTCTCCGACAAATACGAGCTGCCCGCCGGCCGGGTCTACATGAACGGCACGCAAGCGCTGGTTCGCTTGCTGCTGGCGCAGAAGGCCCGAGACGAGGCCGCCGGTCTCAACACAGAAGGCTTTGTCTCCGGCTACCGCGGCTCCCCACTGGGCGCGGTCGATCAGGAACTCTGGAAGAACCGGACGCTGCTGGAACAGCACAAGGTGCGCTTTCAACCCGGGCTGAACGAAGAGCTGGCGGCCACATCGGTCTGGGGCACGCAGATGGTGAGCCTGGACCCGAAGGCGCGGGTCGATGGTGTGTTTGCCCTCTGGTATGGAAAGGGACCGGGCGTGGACCGCAGCGGTGACGTTTTCAAACACGGCAACATCGCGGGCGGTGCCCAACACGGGGGCGTCTTGCTGGTGGCGGGGGACGACCATGCGTGCAAGTCATCCAGCCTGCCGCACCAGAGCGAGCACGCATTCATCGCCGCCATGATCCCGGTGCTGCACCCGTCGGGTGTGAATGAGTTCATCGAATTCGGACTTCACGGTTACGCCATGTCGCGCTATTCGGGGTGCTGGGTGGGCTTCAAAGTGATCAGCGACACGGTCGAATCTTCGTCGTCTTTCGACATCGACCCGATGTCGGTCGAGATCCAGATTCCCCAGTCCTATCCGATCCCCGCTGACGGTTTTTCGATACGCTGGCCAGACCCTCCGCTGGAGCAGGAGAACCGGCTGCAGCGCGAGCGCCTGTATGCCCTGCTCGAATACGTGCGGCTGAACAAGCTCAACCGCCAAGACTGGGTGGCCCCCGAGGCCCGTCTGGGGATCTGCACCACCGGCAAGAGCTACCTGGATGTGCGCGAGGCCTTGTCGCTGCTTGGCCTGGATGAAGCGGCGGCGCAGGCGCTGGGCCTGCGGCTGCTGAAGATCGGTGTGGTCTGGCCGCTGGAGCCGACCTGCGTGGTCGAGTTCGCGCGGGGTCTCGACGAGATCTTGGTGGTGGAGGAAAAGCGCCAGGTGCTGGAATACCAGATCAAGGAGCACCTCTACAACGAACCCC
>NZ_JASJOY010000023.1:0-15548 GCF_031426985.1 Hydrogenophaga sp. | reverse complement strand
TGGCCGCCATCCTCTACACCAGCGGCACCACCGGCCGCAGCAAGGGCGCCATGCTCACGCACGGCAACATGCGCAGCAACGCGGTGATGCTGCGCGACTACTGGCAGTGGCAAAAAGACGACGTGCTGATCCACGCGCTGCCGATCTTCCACGTGCACGGCCTGTTCGTGGCCATCCACGGCGCGCTCATCAACGGCAGCAAGATGATCTGGCTGTCCAAGTTCGATCCGAAACTCGCCATCGCCAAATTCACCGAGGCCACCGTCTTCATGGGCGTGCCCACCCTGTATGTGCGCATGCTGGCCGAGCCCACGCTCACGAAGGCGCAGGCCGCACACATGCGCCTGTTCATCTCCGGTTCGGCGCCGCTGCTGATCGAGACCTTCACCGAGTGGCAGGCGCGCACCGGCCACACCATCCTGGAACGCTACGGCATGAGCGAGACGGTCATGCTCACCTCCAACCCCTGCGGCCCGGACGCGCGCTACGGCGGCGCCACCGAGCGGCGCGGCGGCACGGTCGGCTTCCCGCTGCCGGGCGTGACGCTGCGGGTGATGGAAGACGAGGGCAAAGCGGTGTCGCCGGGCGAGATCGGGGGCATTCAGGTGAAAGGCCCGAACGTGTTCAAGGGCTACTGGCGCATGCCCGAGAAGACGGCCGAGGAGTTCACCGCCGACGGCTTCTTCAAGACCGGCGACGTCGGCAAGGTGGACGAACGTGGCTACGTCACCATTGTCGGCCGCAGCAAGGACCTGATCATCTCGGGCGGCTACAACGTCTACCCGGCCGAGATCGAGGGCTACATCAACGACATGTCGGGCGTGGCCGAGAGTGCGGTGATCGGCGTGCCGCATGCGGACTTTGGCGAGGTGGGGGTGGCGGTGATCATCGCCAAGCCCGGCGCCACGGTGGCCCCGGACCGGGTGATCGCCGAACTCAAGGCCAAGCTGGCCAACTTCAAGATCCCCAAGCGCTGTGTGGTGGTGGCCGAACTGCCGCGCAACACCATGGGCAAGGTGCAGAAGAACCTGCTGCGCGATCAGTACAAGAGCGAGTTCGCCTGAAGAGAAAACGCGCTGCGGACAAGCATCCGGAGCGCGTGAACAAAACCCAGAACGCGGCGGAACCGGCTTTGCCGGGTCGCTCGCGTTGCCCCCTTGGGGGTGACGCCTAAGGCGGCGCGGGGGTTACCTGAGCACGAGCACAGGGATATGCGAGTGCGTCAGCACCTGCTGCGTCTCGCTGCCCAGCAGCAGGCGTTTGATGCCCTTGCGGCCGTGGGACGCCATCACGATCAGGTCCACCTTGTTGCGCTTGGCGGCGGCGATGATGGCCTCGGCGATCAGGTCGGACTTCACGGTGATCGGCTTGACCTTGACTTCCATCTTCTGGCCGGCGGCCTTGACCGCATTCACGGCTTCCATGGCTTCGTCGTTCCACTGCTTTTCGATGCGGGCCACTTCGGCCGCCGCGAGCGCCACGCCGCCCTCGAAATAGGTTTGCGGGTAACGCGGCACGACCTTCAGGGCGATGACTTCGGCGCCGGTGATGTCGGCCAGGCCAATGGCGTGTTCCACCGCCATGTTGGAGAGCTTGGAGCCGTCGGTGGCCACGAGGATGCGCTTGTACATGGTTTTCTCCGTTGGTTGTAAGGGATCAACAGACAATAGGCTATCAAACACCGCCTGGGTGCGGTTGACTTATATCAAGCGCATGAGCGACCCTGTGAATTACCCTCGTCGCATGAACGAGGCCACCGCCGTGCCCCCGGCGGGGCTGTTGAATGCGCGCGCCCGACCGACCAGCGCTGAGCCCGGAGCCGCTGCGCCGTTCGCGGTTGAAAGCGCCGCCGATTCCACCAGCATTTTTGGCGCCCACCGCGGGCCGCTGACCGTCACCGATGACTTTGCCGTGCTCGACGATCCGGTCGAGCAGCAGGACTTCACCGAATACGCGGAAGCTGAGGGCGGTCGCACGGCCGAGTCCGTGCTCATGGTGCAAGGCATGTACTGCGCCGCCTGCGCCGACACGGTGGAGTGCGCCCTGCAGGGCCTGCCCGGTGTGCGCAGCGCCCAGGTGCACGCGGCCACACGGCGCCTGACGGTGCGCTGGGACCCGCAGCAGACCCGCATGTCCCGCCTGGCCCAGGTGGTCGGGCAGACCGGTTATCGGCTGCTGCCGATGCAGCAGGCCTTCTCCATCAGCGAGCGCCTGCGCGAAACCCGGCAGGCGCTGTGGCGCCTGTTCGTGGCGGGTTTCTGCGCCATGCAGGTGATGATGTACGCGTGGCCCGCCTATGTGGCGGCGCCGGGCGAGATCCCCGACGACATCAACCAGCTGCTGCGCTGGGCCAGTTGGTTGCTCACGCTGCCGGTGGTGTTTTTCGCCAGCGGGCCGTTCTACAAGGGCGCCTGGCGCGACCTCAAGCTCGGGCGCATCGGCATGGACACGCCGGTCACGCTGGGCATCCTGGTCACCTTCCTGGTCAGCTCGGCCGCCACCTTCGACCCGCACGGCCCCTGGGGGCACGAGGTCTGGTTCGATTCGGTGACCATGTTCGTGTTCTTCCTGCTGGGGGGGCGTTACCTGGAGTTCAAGGCGCGCGACCGCACCGCGGGCGCGCTGGATGCGTTGATGAACCGCCTGCCCGAGGTGTGCGCGCGTCAACGCGCCGATGGCGTCTTTGAGACCGTGTCGGTCCGGCGCCTGGTGGTGGGCGACACCGTGCAGGTGCAGGCCGGGCAGGCCTTTCCGGGGGACGGGGCGTTGCTCAGCGACACCGCGACCGTGGACGAGGCCTTGCTGACCGGCGAGTCGCACCCCGTCACGCGCCGGCGCGGCGACGCGGTGGTGGCCGGCAGCTTCAACCTGGCCGGGCCGGTGCTGGTGACCGTGCAGCGCCTGGGCCGCGACACGCGTTTCGCGCAGATCGTCGGCCTGATGGAAAAAGCGTCCACCGAAAAGCCGCGCCTGGCCGTGCTGGCCGACCGCATCGCCGCGCCTTTCCTGGTGCTGGTGGTGCTGGCCGCGCTGGCGGCCGGTGTGTACTGGTGGCAGATCGACCACACCAAGGCCTTGGCGGTGGCGGTGGCGGTGCTCATCGTCACCTGTCCGTGCGCGCTGTCGCTGGCCACGCCGGCGGCCATGCTGAGCGCGGCGGGGGCCTTGGCACGCCGTGGCATCCTGGTGCGGCGCCTGCAGGCGTTCGAGGTGCTGTCCCGCATCGGTGCGGTGATCTTCGACAAGACCGGCACCCTGACCCATGACCGGTTGCTGCTGGCCGCCGTGCGCACCCGCGCAGGTGTCGACCGCGAACGGGCGCTGGCCCTGGCCGTGACGCTGGCGCAAGGTTCCTTGCATCCCGTCTCGCGCGCGCTGGTGCAGGCGGCGTCGGGTCTCGTTCCCGTCCCGGGCACCGCTGACATCACCGAGCAAGCCGGTCAGGGTCTGCAGGGCGTGCGCCCCGATGGCGGCTGGCTGCGGCTGGGATCTGCCGCCTTCTGCGGCGCCACCCCTGCAGGCACGCAAGACGCCACACCGCGCGCCTACTTGGCCGACGAGCAAGGCTGGATCGCGACCTTCGAGCTGAGCGAGGGCTTGCGCGAGGACGCTGCGGCGGCGGTGGCCCGGCTGCGCGAACTGGGCATCCAGACCTGGCTGCTCTCGGGCGACCGTGAAGCCGCCGCCCGCCAGGTGGGGGCTGCGGTCGGGGTGGACCATGTGATTGCCGGTGCCACGCCCGAACAGAAGCTGGCCGAGGTGGTGCGCCTGCAATCGCAGGGCGTGCGCGTGGCCATGGTCGGAGATGGTCTCAACGATGGGCCGGTGCTCGCGCGCGCCGACACGTCCTTCGCGCTGGGTCATGCGGCGCCGCTGGCCCAGGCCCAGTCCGACTATGTGATCCAGGGCGGACGGGTGATGGATGTCGTCAACACGCTGCAACACGCCCGCTTCACCATGCGCATCGTGCGCCAGAACCTGATCTGGGCGGCGCTGTACAACGCCGTCGCGGTGCCCATGGCCCTGGTGGGGTGGATGCCGCCCTGGCTGGCCGGCCTGGGCATGGCGGGCAGCTCGTTTCTGGTTATCGCCAACGCCCTGCGTCTGGCCTCCAATAACCGCGTCGACTCGTCAAATACCGTGATGGGTATGGGTCAGTCTGCGTAACATCCGTCGTCTTTACGCTTTGCGGCGTTCCGAGGTGCATTCATGGACATTCTGTATTTGCTGGTTCCGGTGTCGGTGGTTCTCGTGTTTGTGGTTATCGGTCTGTTCTGGTGGGCGCTGCACGCGGGCCAGTTCGACAACATCGAACGCGAGGGCGGCCGCATTCTCGGAGGCGATTGACTTAAGTCAAGGTGGTGGGAGGTGCCAATAAGCACACTCCCAGTGGTGACATTTATGAGGAGTTCTGTATGTCCGTGACAACAAAGGCCAGCCAGCCGGCGGTCTACAACGACGGGGTGGTTCGCGGGTTCGCGATCATGTCCGTGATTTATGGCGTGGTGGGGATGTTGGTGGGCGTGATCATCGCCGCCCAGCTGACCTGGCCCGAGCTCAATATGGGGATCGAATGGATCACCTACGGTCGCTTGCGACCGCTGCACACCAACGCGGTGATCTTCGCGTTCGGTGGTTCGGCACTGTTTGCCACCAGCTACTACATCGTCCAGCGCACTTGCCACACACCCTTGTTCTCCAATGGTCTGGCCTGGCTTACCTTCTGGGGCTGGAATCTGGCCATTGTCGGCGCCGTCGTCACCCTGCCCATGGGCTGGACCGAAGGCAAGGAATACGCCGAACTCATCTGGCCGATCGACTTGCTGATCACCGTGGTCTGGGTCGCCTACGCCGTGGTGTTCTTCGGCACGGTGGGCACCCGCAAGGTCAAGCACATCTATGTGGCCAACTGGTTCTTTGGTGCTTACATCATCACCATTGCCCTGCTGCACATCTTCAACAACCTGGCCATCCCGACCAGCCTGACGCATTCCTATTCCGCCTATGCCGGCGTGCAGGACGCGATGGTGCAATGGTGGTACGGCCACAACGCCGTGGGCTTCTTCCTGACGGCCGCCTTCCTGGGCATGATGTACTACTTCATCCCCAAGCAGGCCGAGCGTCCGGTTTACTCCTACCGCCTGTCCATCGTCCACTTCTGGGCGCTGATCTTCACCTACATGTGGGCAGGTCCTCACCACCTGCACTACACCGCGCTGCCGGACTGGACTCAGTCGGTTGGTATGGTCTTCTCCCTGATCCTGCTGGCCCCCAGCTGGGGCGGCATGATCAACGGCATCATGACCCTGTCGGGCGCCTGGCACAAACTGCGTGACGACCCCATCCTGCGCTTCCTGATCGTGTCCCTGTCGTTCTACGGCATGTCCACCTTCGAAGGCCCGATGATGTCCATCAAGACCGTCAACGCCCTGTCGCACTACACCGACTGGACCGTGGGCCACGTGCACTCCGGCGCTCTGGGCTGGGTGGGTCTGGTGTCCATGGGTTCGCTGTACTACCTGATTCCGCGCCTGTTCGGCCAGAAGAAGATGTACTCGGTCCCCGCCATCGAAATCCACTTCTGGGTGGCCACCATCGGCATCGTGCTGTACATCGCCGCGATGTGGATTGCCGGTGTGATGCAGGGTCTGATGTGGCGCTCGGTCAACCCCGACGGCAGCCTGACCTACACCTTCGTCGAGTCCGTCAAGGCCACCTTCCCGTTCTATGTGATCCGTCTGCTGGGTGGCTTGCTGTACCTCGGCGGCATGATCCTGATGCTGTGGAACGTGACCATGACCGCCCTGCGCGGCCGTGCACAAGACGTGCCCGTGCTGGCTGTCAACCCAGCCCACGCCTGAGGAGTAAAACAAGATGTCTTCACACGAAATCACGACCGGCCACGCCCGGATTGAAACCAACAACTTCCTCATGATCGTGTTGATCACGCTTGTGGTGGCGGTCGGCGGTCTGGTGGAAATCGTTCCCCTGTTTTTCCAGAAGTCCACGACGCAGCCGATTGAGGGCCTCAAGCCCTACACCGCGCTGCAACTGGCAGGGCGCGACGTGTACGTCAGCGAGGGTTGCTACAACTGCCACTCGCAGATGATCCGTCCCTTCCAGGCCGAAACCCTGCGCTACGGCCCTTACTCGGTGGCTGGCGAGTTCGTTTACGACCGCCCGTTCCAGTGGGGTTCCAAGCGCACCGGTCCCGATCTGGCCCGTGTCGGTGGTCGCTACAGCGACGAATGGCACCGCGTGCACCTGAACAATCCGCGTGATCTGGTGCCCGAGTCCAACATGCCGGCCTACCCCTTCCTGGCGAACAAGACGGTGGATGCCGACAGCATGCCCAAGCGCATGTCGGTGCTGCGCACACTGGGCGCTCCGTACTCCGACGAAGAGATCGCCAAGTCGGTCGAAGACGTCAAAGGCAAGACCCAGCTGGAAGCTGTGATCGCTTACCTGCAGGTTCTGGGCACCGCGCGCAGCGCAACCAAGCCTGTTGCCGCCGCACCGGCCGCTGAAGTAGCGCCTGCAGCTCCCGCTGCTGCGGCGGAAGCTGCTCCCGCAGCCGCGGCTGCCGCCGCCCCGGCGACCGACGCCAAAGCCCAATAAAGGTGATGGACATGGACATCAACGATCTGCGCAGCATTACCACGGTGATCAGCCTGCTGACCTTCGTGGGCATCGTGGCCTGGGCGTGGTCCAAGCGCAACCAGTCCAACTTCGAAGAGGCGGCCCAGCTGCCTTTCAACGAAGACTGATGCGCCCACCAAAGAGAGAAACATCATGAGCGACTTTACGAGCGATTTCTGGAACCTCTATGTGGCGGGACTGACCTTGGTCAGCATCATCGCCTGCCTGATCCTGCTGTGGATCGCGGGCACGACCAAGGCAGCCACCGTGCACGACAACACCACCGGTCACGTGTGGGATGGCGACCTTCGGGAGATCAACAACCCGCTGCCCAAGTGGTGGGTGTACCTGTTCATCATCACCTGCGTGTTTGGCCTGGCCTATGGCGCGCTGTACCCGATGTTCGGCAAGTTCCAGGGTGCCCTGGGCTGGTCTTCGCAAGGACAGCACGCCGCTGAAGTGCAGAAGGTGGAAGCCGCCATCGCACCGATCTACGCCAAGTTCCAGGGCATGAAGCCCGAAGACATGGCGGCGGACGCACAGGCCATGGCCATTGGCGAGCGCCTGTTCATGAACTACTGCGCCCAGTGCCATGGTTCCGATGCGCGCGGTGCCAAGACCTTCCCGAACCTCGCCGACGGCGACTGGCTGGGTGGTACGGGTGCTGACTACATCAAGACCACGATCGGCAACGGTCGCACCGGCGTGATGCCCCCCATGGCTGCCGCAATCGGCTCTGCCGAAGATGTGCGCAACGTGGCCCAGTACGTGCTGAGCCTGTCCAAGACCGAGACCGACGCTGCCCGTGCAGCCCAGGGCAAGGAAAAGTTCGCCGCGTGCGCCGCTTGCCACGGTGCCGACGGCAAAGGCATGCACGCCACGGGTGCGCCCAACCTGACCGACGACACCTGGTTGCATGGTTTCGGTGAGGACGCCATCATCAAGGCCGTGAACCAGGGCTTCACCAACCAGATGCCCGCCCAGTCCGCGCTGCTCAACGAAGCGCAGATCAATGTGCTGGCTTCTTATGTCTGGGGTCTGTCCAACAAGGCCGCCAAGTAAGCGCTAAAGCATCACGGGCGGTGTCATCACCGCCCGTTTTCTTTTCCGATTTTCTTTCCGCTCGAACCCGTGACCACAGCGACACCCGACACCCCATCCCATCCAACGGCTGTCCCGGCAGCGCATGCCGGCGCGCAGCCCGACGGCGAGGAACTGGTGTCCCTGTATGCGTCACGGCAAAAAATCTACCCGCGCTCCGTCGCGGGTTTCTTCTCGAAGTGGCGCTGGCTGACGGTGTGGATCACCCAGATCGTCTTCTACGGTCTGCCCTGGTTGCAGTGGAACGCGCGCCAGGCCGTGCTGTTCGACCTTGAAGCGCGTCGCTTCTACATCTTCGGTCTGGTCCTGTACCCGCAGGACTTCATCTACCTGACCGGACTGCTGGTCATTTCGGCCCTGGCGCTGTTTCTGTTCACCGCGATTGCCGGGCGCTTGTGGTGCGGTTATGCCTGCCCGCAAACGGTCTACACCGAGATCTTCCTCTGGATCGAGAAGAAGGTGGAGGGCGACCGTTCGGCCCGCATGCGGCTGGACCAGTCCGATCTGTCGGCCCAAAAATTTGGCAAGAAGTGGCTCAAGCACGCGCTGTGGATCCTGTTCTCGCTCTGGACCGGTTTCACCTTTGTGGGCTATTTCACGCCCATCCGCGAACTCGCCGTGCTGTCGTTGGCCGCGTCCCTGGGGCCTTGGCAAACCTTCTGGATCTTTTTCTACGGCTTTGCCACCTATGGCAACGCGGGCTTCATGCGCGAGCAGGTCTGCAAGTACATGTGTCCCTATGCGCGTTTCCAGAGCGCCATGTTCGACAAGGACACGATGATCGTGACCTATGACGAGCACCGCGGCGAACCGCGCGGGCCGCGTTCGAAGAAGAGCGATCCGGCGACACTGGGCCTGGGTTCCTGTGTGGATTGCACGCTGTGCGTGCAGGTCTGTCCCACAGGCATCGACATCCGCAAAGGCCTCCAGTACGAGTGCATCGGCTGTGGCGCCTGCATCGATGTGTGCGATGAGGTCATGGACAAGGTGGGCTATCCGCGCGGGCTGATCAAGTACTCCACCCAGAACGGCATGGCCAACGGCTGGAGCAGTGCGCAGATGGTCCGTCGCGCGTTCCGTCCTCGGGTGCTGGTCTACACCGGCATCCTGCTGCTGATCACCGTGGCCGTGATGGTCAGTCTGTACCTGCGCACACCGCTGAAAGTGGACGTGATTCGCGACCGCGGTGCGCTTGCCCGCATGGTCGAAAAAGGACGCATCGAGAACGTGTTCCGCCTGCAGGTGATGAATGCCACCGAGCACACGCAGCGCTACCGCATCAGCGTCAGCGGCTTGCCCGGCATCGCCATCGCTTCCGAGTCGGAGGTCGAGGTGTTGCCGACCGAAGTGCGTTCGGCCGTGCTGCGCGTTCAGATTCCGCCTGGCGCTGCGCCCAGTGGCTCGCATGCGATCCACTTCGATGTCCGCTCCACCGGCGACGACCCGGCCCACGTGACCGAAAAAGCCGCCTTCCTTGTGCCTCGTTGAGTAGACTTGGTCCACCTGTCCCAGCAAACGCCACCATGAACACAGCCACCGCCTCTTCCGAACACCCCTCCGAGCCCGTCGCATGGTGGCGGGTGCCGCACATGTGGCTGGTGGTCGGCGGGCCGCTGGTGGTGGTGGTGGCCGCGATCATCACCGCCGTCATCGCTGTGCGAGGTGCCGACCCGGTGCTGAACAAGGAAGACTTCGAGCGCGATCTCAAGGCCGCCACCGCCAAACTGGATGGTCAGGCCAAGGTCGATGCGCTGATCACGCTGCAGCCGGCCAACCAGGCGCGCAACCACGCCGCCTCGCCGGTGGTTCCCAAGGCACCCTGACGGGCGTTGGCCCGCCACAACCGCCTGGAGGTGGGGTGATTCACTCCAGGTTCAACGCGCAACAGAGGAGACGACAGGATGTGGGCTCAACGGTGGATGTGGATTGCCTGGCCGGCCTTTTTGGTCGCCGCCGTGCTGGAGATGCTGGTGTTCGCGCTGGTCGATCCCAGCGAGTTGCACTGGTCCGGTCACGCGCTGGAATGGTCGAGACAAACCGTCTACACGGTCTCGTTCTTTGTTTTCTGGCTGGGCGCCATGGCGTCCAGCGCGTTGACCACGCTGTTGGCTTTGTCACCGTTTGAGGTCAACCGTTGTCCGGTGTCCCCGGACCAGCGTCCCAAAGACTGTGCCAAGAGCGGCAACTGCTGCTGAAGAATTTCCGGGAGCACCCGGTAAAAAGCCCCGCAGGTGTTGCCTGACGGGGCTTTTTTTCAACCGAACCCTGGGGCGTGTCAGCGGCCGGTCTGGGGGTTGACGATCTGTCGCAGGCCGTCGGTGCTCTTGATGTGCACGTAGCGTTGCTTGACTTCGATGATGCCTTCCTCGACGAACTTCGAGAAGGTGCGGCTGACGGTTTCCAGCTTCATGCCCAGATAGCTGCCGATTTCCTCGCGCGTCATGCGCAGGATGAGTTCGGACTGAGAGAAGCCGCGGGCATGCAGGCGCTGCACCAGGTTCAGCAGGAAAGCGGCCAGCCGCTCTTCGGCGCGCATGCTGCCCAGCAACAGCATCACGGAGTGGTCGCGCACGATCTCGCGGCTCATGATCTTGTGCACGTGGTGTTGCAGCGTGGTGAATTCGCGCGAGAGTTCTTCGACCTGGTCGAAGGGCATGACGCAGACCTCAGCGTCTTCCAGTGCGATGGCGTCGCAGGAGTGGCGGTCGCTCACGATGCCGTCGAGACCGATGATCTCCCCCGTCATCTGAAAGCCCGTGACCTGGTCGCGCCCGTCGGCGGTGGTGACGCAGGTTTTGAAGAAACCCGAGCGCACCGCATAGAGCGAGGTGAACTTGTCGCCCGTGTTGAACAGGGCGGTGCCGCGCTTGATGCGGCGGCGCGCAGAGATGACGTTGTCCAGCTTGCTCATCTCATCGGGGTTGAGCCCCATGGGCAGGCACAACTCCCGCAGGTTGCAGCTGGAGCAGGCGACTTTGATGCTTTGAGCGTCCATAAATTTCCTGGCGAATCCGGGTCAAGCTTAACGCATACGTCACGCAGATGTCGAGAAAAGGCCTGCGCGACGCGCACTTGCGAGCGGTCGATGTTCACCAGTGGGAGCGGGTTTGATCAAGATCAAAGGAGCGTCGGAACGGATGGTGCACATTCGACCTCCAGATTTGGAGATTTGTCTGTGAGCCACGCTATTTCTGACGAACTGCTCAAGCGGTTCGACATCCCAGGCCCCCGCTACACCTCGTATCCGACCGCCGATCGATTTGTCGAAGCGTTCGCTGAGGGGGACTACATCCAGGCGCTGGAACAACGCCGCGCCGGCTCGCTGGCATTGCCGCTCTCGCTGTACGTGCACGTGCCATTCTGCGAGTCGGTCTGCTATTACTGCGCGTGCAACAAGGTCATCACCAAACACCACGAGCGTGCGGCCGAGTACCTGCGTTACCTGTCCCGCGAGGTGGAGCTGCAGGTCCAGCACTTTGGCAAGGGCCACAGCGTTTCCCAGCTCCACCTGGGGGGTGGCACGCCCACCTTCTTGTCCGACGCCGAACTGGAAGACCTGATGGCGATGATTCGCCGCAACTTCACCCTGGTGCCCGGCGGCGAGTATTCGATCGAGGTCGACCCCCGCACGGTGACCGATCAGCGCCTGCAGACCCTGGCCCGACTCGGGTTCAACCGCTTGAGCTTCGGTGTGCAGGACTTCGACCCGGCGGTGCAGAAGGCGGTGCACCGCGTGCAGCCGGCCGAGCAGGTGTTCGCTCTGGTCGAGACCGCCCGCAAGATCGGCTTTGAGTCGGTCAATGTGGACCTGATCTACGGTCTGCCGCTGCAGACGCCCGAATCGTTCAAACGCACGCTGGGCCAGGTCGCCCAGTTGCGGCCCGACCGCATCGCGCTCTACGCCTATGCGCACTTGCCCTCGCGCTTCAAGCCGCAGCGCCGCATCGTCACAGCGGAACTGCCCAGCCCGGGCGACAAGCTGTCCATGCTCTCGATGTCGCTGGATGCGATGAGCGACACCGGCTACGTCTACGTGGGCATGGACCACTTCGCACTGCCCACCGACGCGCTGGCTGTGGCCAAGCGCCAGGGTCGCCTGCACCGCAACTTCCAGGGCTACAGCACCCAGCCCGATTGCGATCTGATCGCGCTCGGTGTCTCGGCCATCGGCCGCATCGGTGCGACCTACAGCCAGAACGCCAAAACGCTCGAAGAGTATTACGACGCGCTGGACCAGGGGCGCCTGCCCATCGTGCGCGGGTTGGCGCTCACGCGCGATGACCTGCTGCGCCGCTCGGTCATCATGTCCATCATGTGCCAAGGCGCGCTGCAGTACGAGTCGATCGAGCTTGGTCATCTGATCGACTTCAAGAGCTATTTCGCCAAAGAACTGGAAACCCTGGCGGGGCTGGCCGAGCACGGTCTGGTCACCATCGACAACAGCGGTGTGCAGGTCACCTCCACAGGTTGGTACCTGGTGCGCGCGATCGCCATGGTGTTCGACAAGTACCTCCAGGTCGATATCGACCGGGCCCGGTTCTCCAAAATCATCTGACTTGTCGAAGGGGCCGTCCTCCCGCCAGGGGAGGGCGCTGCTAGAGTTCGCGCATGCAGACTTCGATGGCCGTGACGGCCTTGTTCATGGGGCTGGTCGGTGGCCCGCATTGCGTGGCCATGTGCGGCGCGGCGTGCGCGGGCATCAGCCGCGCGGCGGGCGAACGCAGCACGCAGGCGCTGTGGTCGTTCCAGCTCAGCCGCATGGTCGGCTACTCGCTGTTCGGCGCCTTTGCCGCGGGTTCGGTGCAGGGCCTGGCGCTGCTGGGCACCAACACCATCGCCATTCGTCCCGTGTGGACCATGTTCCACGCCGCCGTTTTTCTGCTGGGGCTGGCGCTGATCTGGCGTGCGCGCCAGCCGGCCTGGATCGACAACTTCGGACAAATGGTGTGGCGCAAGGCACGTCCCGTGTTGTCCCAACTGGGGCCGCGCGCGCCGGTCGTGCTCGGCGTGGCCTGGGCATTGATGCCCTGCGGTCTGCTGTATTCGGCGCTGCTGGTGGCCTCGTTGACGGCCAGCGCCTGGGAGGGGGCGGTCGTGATGGCGCTGTTCTCTTTCGGGACGTCGATCTCGCTGACCATCGCGCCCTGGCTGTTGCTGCGGCTGCGCCGCGGTGCGTCCGGCGCCTGGGCGATCCGGCTGGCGGGGCTGGCGCTGGCGGTCACGTCCGGCTGGGCGCTGTGGATGGGGCTGACCAACCCCACCGGCCTGTTCTGCCTGTGAGCGTTCAGGCCGGAGGCGATGCGTTCCGGCCCGGCAGGGTGGCCAACACCAGGCCCAGCAGTGCGATGCCGAACGCCAGCAATTGCATTGCGGTCAGCCGTTCGTCCATGAACAGCACGCCAACGGCCGCAGCACTCACCGGCAGCATCACGGTGAACACGCCGGCACGTGAGGCCGGCACGGTCTTGAGACCGGTCATCCAGAGCCACACCGTCCAGACGCTTGCCGCCAAACCATAGAACAGCAGCAGTGCCCACAGCGGCGCGCCGACTGTGCCGAAATCGAAGTGCCAAGCCGCCCACGCGCCCACAGGGGTAACCAGGGCGAAGCCCCAGAGGTTGATGATGGCTGAGATGCGCTTGGGCCCGAGTCCGTCGGTCAGGCGCTTGCCGATGACCACGTACGAGGCCTCGCACACCACCGCAGCGAACACCAGCAGGTTGCCCCAGACCGGCAGGGGCAGTCCGAACGCCGTTTCAACCGCGGCCATCGCCCCGGTGTTGGCAGGCTTTTGCAACGAAAAGAGCCCGATGCCCAGCGCTGCGCAGACGATGGCCGCGAGCGTTCGGCGGCCGATGCGCTCGCGCAGGAACAACCAGCTCAGGAGGGCGACCACCGCCGGGATGGCGGACATCACCACCCCGGCGGCCACGGCGGTGGTCAGGCGCACGCCAAACAGCATGCAGATCGAAAACAGGAAGTTGCCCAGGAAGGATTCGAGAAACAACAAACCCCGCGTGCGCCGTGTCATTGGCGGCTCGTTCGCCGGCCTGCGCAGCCAGCGCCACATGGCCAGGCCGCCAATGCCAAAGCGCAACCACGCCAGCAGGAAGACGGGGAACACCGCCACCAGCGGTTTGGACAAGGCGACGTAGCTGCCCACCAGCGACATGCTCAAGGCCAGCGCGGCATAGGCCGGCCAGCGAGCGGGTGGGGGGGCGAGGTGGGCCGTGGAATGCATGGCGCGCATCATGCCCGAAGCCAGCAAGCGCTCAACAGATCCGTGCAATGTCTTGTCGTCATGTGAAATGATCGGATGCTGCGGCGCGACATTTTTTCTTGATCTGAGAGACTAATTTTTGCATTGAGAAAATAACAAGAAACGTCATTGATTTTGCTGAAGAAAATTTTTATCTTATATAAGACATAAGAGCTTCACAAAGTCTTCTATAAGACTTAAAGTTCACCCATCGGTTGGTGCTCTGCCGAGTCCGACCGGCAACCCTTCTCTCAACCTCACGGAGTGATTCCATGACCAAAGCCCTGAATGCGCAGCTGAGCCGTCAACAGCAAATCGAAGCCCTGGAAAAAGACTGGGCCACCAACCCCCGCTGGAAGCTGGTCAAGCGCGGCTACTCCGCCGCTGACGTGGTGCGTCTGCGCGGCAGCCTGCAGCCCGAGTACACCCTGGCCCAGCGCGGCGCCGAAAAGCTGTGGGACAAAGTCAACGGCGGCGCCAAGAAGGGCTACGTCAACGCCTTCGGTGCCATCTCCGCCGGTCAAGCCATGCAGCAAGCCAAGGCGGGCCTGGAAGCGGTGTACCTGTCGGGCTGGCAAGTCGCCGCCGATGGCAACACCAGCGAAACCATGTACCCCGACCAGTCGCTGTACGCCTACGACTCGGTGCCGACCATGGTCCGCCGCATCAACAACACCTTCAAGCGCGCCGACGAAATCCAGTGGGGCCGTGGCATCGAGCCGGGCTCGCCCGAGTTCATTGACTACTTCCTGCCCATCGTGGCCGACGCTGAAGCCGGTTTCGGTGGCGTGCTCAACGCCTTCGAACTGATGAAGAACATGATCGCCGCCGGTGCCGCGGGCGTTCACTTCGAAGACCAGCTGGCCGCTGTGAAGAAGTGCGGCCACATGGGTGGCAAGGTGCTGGTGCCCACGCAGGAAGCCGTCGAAAAGCTGATCGCCGCCCGCTTCGCTGCCGACGTGATGGGCGTGCCCACCATCGTGCTGGCCCGCACCGACGCCGAAGCCGCCAACCTGATCACCAGCGACCACGACGCGAACGACAAGCCTTTCCTGACCGGCGAGCGCACGCAAGAAGGTTTCTACCGCGTCAAGAACGGTCTGGAGCAGGCCATCAGCCGTGGCGTGGCCTACGCCCCTTACGCCGATCTGGTGTGGTGCGAGACCGGCGTGCCCGACATCGGCTTCGCCCGCGAATTCGCCCAGGCCGTGCACGCCGCCTGCCCAGGCAAGCTGCTGTCCTACAACTGCTCGCCTTCCTTCAACTGGAAGAAGAACCTCAACGACAGCCAGATCGCTTCCTTCCAGGAAGACTTGTCGGCGCTGGGCTACAAGTACCAGTTCATCACGCTGGCCGGCATCCACATCAACTGGTTCAACACCTTCCAGTTCGCCCACGCCTACGCCCGCGGCGAAGGCATGAAGCACTACACGAACATGGTGCAGGAGCCGGAATTCGCCGCTCGCGACAAGGGTTACACCTTCGTGTCGCACCAGCAGGAAGTCGGCGCCGGCTACTTCGACGACGTGACCACCGTGATCCAGGGCGG
>NZ_JASJOY010000022.1:0-79722 GCF_031426985.1 Hydrogenophaga sp. | reverse complement strand
TTCCATGATGATGCAGCCGATGAAGCCGGCGCCCATCTGCAGCACCTTGGCACCGGGCTGGGCGAGGTTGGCGATGGCGCGCGCGTCGGCCAGGGTCCAGCAGCTGTGCACGCCGGGGCCGTTGATGCCGGGGACCGGCGGCGTGGCGGGCGACGAACCGGTGGCGATCAGCAGCTTGTCAAACGTGAGGGTGCTGCCGTCGCTCAGCTCGATGGTCCGCTTGGCCGCGTCCAGCACCTTGGCGCGCACGCCGCGTTTGACGGTGATGTTCAGTGCCTCGAAATGTCCGGCCGTGTGGCGCAGGTGCGTGCCCTCTTCGCCCACCTTGCGGATGAGCAGGTAGGGAATGGCCATGCGGGAATACGGCGCTTCGTTTTCGTCCCCGATCACGGTGATCTGGTCCTTGGGCGCGTGCTTGCGGATGGTTTCGGCCGCGATGACGCCGGCCGGGCCGGCGCCGAGGATGACGTGGTGGGTCATGAAAGTGTTCTCCAAAAAAAAGAAGCGGTCACGGGGACCGCTTCTTGATTGCATCAGTCCCCGATGCGCAGGATCAGAGACCCAGGCGCGCCTTGGTGTCGGCGGTCGGATGGCCTTCGGTGTCCCAGCCGCGCACGGCGTAGTACTTGGGCAGCATCTCGCCGAGCTTGCTCACGGTGCCCTTGCCCGGGCCGGTCTTGGCGGCTTCGGTCATCAGGCGCTTGGGCAGGTTGTCGTCGGCCTTGGTGAAACCGGCGGCGTTGTTGAACTCGCGCTCCATGTTCCAGATGCGCTCGCCGATGTGGTTGAGGTGTTCCATCGTGAACTCCTCGCCGCAGGCGGCCTGCACCTGCGGTGCCACGTCGGCCAGGGTCCAGGCGAAGCTGGTGAAGATGCAGATGCCGGCGGAGTCGAAGGCGGCGGTCGCGTCCTGGAAGGCCTTGACCAGTTCGGGCTTGCCCTCGCTCTCGGACGGTTCGGTCTTGACCGGGATGCCCAGCACTTCAGAGGCGATCGTGTAGCCGCGCAGGTGGCAGGCGCCGCGGTTGGACGTGGCGTAGGCCAGGCCGATGCCCTGGATCACGCGGCCGTCGTAGGCGGGGAATTCCTGGCCCTTGACGCTCATGGACAGGTCGGGGTGGCCGTACTTGGCGGTCAGGCGTTTGGAACCCAGGCCGATCTCTTTGCCGAAGCCTTCGCCGCGGGCGGTCATCACTGCCAGTTCGCACAGGGCCTTGGCCGAGCCGAACGGCGCCTCGATGCCGATCTGTTCCTTGGTGAGCACGCCCATTTCGTACAGCTCCATCACCGCACCGATGGTGGCGCCGAAGGAGATCGGGTCCATGCCCTCTTCGTTGCAGATCAGGTTGGCGAACTGCAGCGCTTCGAGGTCGTTGACGCCATTGGCGGCGCCCAGGGCCCAGGCGGCTTCGTATTCCAGGCCACCGTTGGCGCCCCAGTACTCGGGCTTGTTGGCGACCGAGAAGTGGCCTTCGTCGATCTTGCTGATGCGGCCGCAGGCGATGGTGCAGCCGAAGCAGGCCTGGTTGGTCACCAGGTGCTTCTTGCCGTCGGTGGCGCGCGGCGTGGCCATGGCTTCGGCCGAGATGTCCTTGGCGCCCTCGAACTGCACGTCGCGGTGGTTGCGCGTGGGCAGGCCTCCGATTTCGTTGATCACGTTCATCAGCACCTGGGTGCCGTAGGTGGGCAGGCCCTGGCCGGTGACGGCGTTGTCGGCCAGCACCTTCTTGGCGGCCTTGGCGGCGGCCATGAAGGCCTTGGGATCGCGCACATTGCCGACGCCCTTGGTGCCGCGCACGGCGATGGCCTTGAGGTTCTTGGAACCCATCACGGTGCCCACGCCCGAGCGGCCGGCCGCGCGGTGCAGGTCATTCACCACGGCCGCGTACAGCACGCCGACTTCACCGGACTTGCCGATGCTGGAGACGCGCAGCAGCGGGTCCTGCAGGCTGGTCTTGAGCGTTTCTTCGGTTTTCCAGACGCTCTGGCCCCAGAGGTGTGAGGCGTCGCGCAGTTCGGCCACGTCGTCGTTGATGTACAGGTACACCGGCTTGGCCGACTTGCCTTCGAAGATGACCATGTCCCAGCCGGCCATCTTGAGCTCGGCGCCCCAGTAGCCACCCGAGTTGGAGCAGGCGATGGCGCCCGTGAGCGGGCCCTTGGTGACGACGGTGTAGCGGCCGCCGGTGGAGGCCATGGTGCCGGTCAGCGGGCCGGTGGCCCAGATGATCTTGTTTTCCGGCGACAGCGGATCGACCTTGGGATCGATTTCGCTGATCAGGTATTTGGACGCCAGGCCGCGCGAACCGAGGTAGGCACGCGCCCACTCCATGTTCAGCGGTTCGGACGTGACGGTGCCCGCGCTCAGGTTGACGCGGAGGATTTTTCCAGCCCAAGACATGTTGTCGCTCCTTGAATGTGTTGGGGGATCAGGCGGCGGACGGCTGGTTGCCCAGCTTGTCGGCCCACTGCTTCATCTTGTCGATGCCGGTCCAGTTGGCGTCCACGAAGGTGATCGCGCCGGTCGGGCAGGCGTCGGCACAGGCCGGGTCGCCGCCGCACAGGTCGCACTTCTGGACCTTGCCGGTTTCCTGCACGTAGTTGATGGTGCCGAAGGGGCAGCTGATGGTGCAGACCTTGCACCCCACGCAGGTGGTCTCGTTGACCACCTTGGCGCCGGTCGCCTTGTCCACCGTGATGGCTTCCACCGGGCAGGCGTGCAGGCACCAGGCCTCGTCGCACTGGGTGCAGGTGTAGGGCACCTTCTTGCCGGTGTGGTGGAAATCAAAAACCTTGATGCGCGACTTCGAGGTGGCGTAAGTGCCGTAGTTCTCGAACGAGCAGGCCATTTCGCACTGCAGGCAGCCGGTGCATTTGTCCGGATTGATGTGCAGGACTTTCTGCATTTGATTCTCCGTGGGGTGTTGGCGCTTCTTATGCTGCACCTTGCTTATGAAAAGGGATGCCTAGGCATTGTTGAAGGCTTGTGAGGCTTTGAACTCAGGGTTATCCCGCAATACTCCTCAGCGTCGCCGCAAATTCTCAAAATGCAACACAAGCCCCTTGGCACGCTTGCTGCTGATGCCTGACCAACCGTCACCCGAGCAGCACCACAAGACCCGAGACACCCATGGCACCAGCACCCGGCACACTGACCGCCACCAGCCAGCACCGCCTGCAACAGATCGAGCAGGCGCGCCGCGCCGTGCTGGGCGAAGACGAGGTGCTCGGCGCACCCAGGGTCGAGCCCTGGATCGAACGCTCCTGGCGGCGCTGCCTGGCGCAAGGCCAACGGCCGCAGCAGCGCATCGGGTTCGAGGCCGTGTCCGCCCCGGCCGTGCGCCGCGCACTGGACGCCAACCAGCCCTTGTTGCGCGCGGCCGCACCGGTGATCCAGTCGCTGGCCCGCGCCATGGCCGACACGGGCTACTTCGCCATCCTCACCGACCCCCAGGGCGTGGTGATCGATGTCAACGGCCCGATCGATCACCACAACCGCCTGGCACACCTGATCGCGCGGGTGGGCGTGGACCTGTCCGAACGCGCCGTGGGCACCACCGCCATCGGCACCACGCTGACCGAACAACAGCCGGTGTGGCTGCACCGAGGCGAACACTTCTTTGACGACACCAGCGCCTACAGCTGCGCCGGCGCCCCGCTGTTCGGCCCCGACGGCCGCTGCGTGGGCATGCTGGACCTGACCGGCATCCACGTGCCCGAGCGGCCTGCGCTCAAGCACCTGGTCACGCAGTCCGCCCTGAGCATTCAGAACGCCATGCTGCTGGCGCAGCCCCACCGCCTGCTGCTGCGCCTGAACTGGCCAGGCCACCCCCTGGGCGCCGATGGCGACGGCCTGCTCGGCGTCGGCGCGGACGGCCACATCACCGGCGCCAACCGCGCGGCCGCCCACATGCTGGGGCTCACGGACGCCCCCTGGCCGCATTGCAGCGATGTGTTCGCGGTCCCGACCGACCACCTGTTCGACGCCGCGCGCGCCCGGCGTCCGGCGGTCGAACTGCCGCTGTGGTCGAGCCTGCGGGTGCAGGTGCTGGCCCGGTTGCACGGCAGCCCGTGCGACATCCGCCCCGCCGAGGCGGCCGGGCCAGCGACCCGCGCGACCGTGCCGTTGAAGGACCTGGAAACCGCGCTGATCCGCCAGGCGGTGGACGAGGCCCGCGGCAACGTCATGCAGGCCGCCCGCACCCTGGGCATCAGCCGCGCCACGGTCTACCGAAAACTGAACAAGCGGTGACCCCGCGCCGCCCGGGGCGCCATCCAAGGAAGCACATCCAACGGGATGCGATTCACTGGAGCGAGGCCTGTATCACCCTGGGATTGTCCGGAGCGCAATGTCTTGGTCCAGAACGCGGTGGAACCGGCTTCGCCGGGCCACTCGCCTTGCCCCCAGGGGGGCTGAGGGCTGCGGCTCCAAGTCTGCCTGCGCAGACTTGGACAGCCCGAAGATCCACCGACTCTGACGGTGGCGCGGCCTGCAAGGCACGCCGCAGGCGGCGCGGGGCCTGTTCAAGGCGCGGTCAGCGTCAACCCGTGCTTCTGGAACAGGGCCAGCAGTTCGCCCGAGCTGCGCAGCTGCTGCACGGCCGCGTCAATGGCCTGCCCCAGCTCTTTGTGGCCGGCCTTGATGGCCATGCCCACGGGCCAGCCCCGGTCGGGGATGTTGCCCAGGACCAGCTCGGTCAGCTGGAAGTGCTCGGGCCGCGGGCTCAAGGTGGCCAGCACCGACTCGGCCTGTGCCCGGGTCACATAGGCGGCGGCGGCCTTGCCCTCCACCACCTGCTGCGCGGCGGCCGGCCCGCTGGGATGGATGGACACCTGGTTGCGCAGCAGCCCGCCGCCATAGCCCATGAGCAGGCTGGCTTGGCCGGCGCCACGTTCGGCCGCCAGCGGCAGACCCTTGAGGTCTTCGGGCGTGCGCACCTCGGCCAGCTTGCGCGTGTCCAGCAGCAGCACCGGCACCTGGCGCATGTAGGGCGCAAAAATCAGTGCCTGCCGGTTCTCGTTGATCAGGTAACGGTCCACCGGCACCTGCAGCATCACGTCGGCCGGGCCGTAGCCCAGGTAATGGCCCTTCCAGACCATGTTGCGCAGGTCGTCGTTCATGTTCTCGCCGGCATCGAAGGGCAGCAGCGAGAGCTTGAGGCCCAGCTGCCGGGCCAGCGCCTCGGCCAGACCCACATCAAGACCGGTCATCGCGTTGGCCGGACCCGACGAAAACGGCGCGTTGTCCTTGTAGACCGCCACCTTGAGCGCGCCGCTGGCCTTGATGCGGGCCAGGTCGGTCAGCTCCTGCGCGTGCAGCGCCGGCAGCCCGGCCAGCAGGGGCAAGCAGGCGGCGGCGCCGAGCACGCGGCGCCGCGAGATCGACAGGGAGGATGGGGTGGGTTTGTTGTTGTTCAGCGGCATGTGTGTTGTCTCCGGTTGTAGGACCTGTTCCCCCGAGCGCGTTCAAGGTTCGCGGCGCGTCTCGATGTAGGTGCGGATCGACCAGATCGCTTCTTGCGACAGCGTGCCTTCGAACGGCGGCATGTACACGCGGCCGTCGCGCACACGGCCGCGCCGCACGGTGGCCAGGAAGTAGTCGTCCATCTCCTTGAAGCAGGCTTCCTTCTTGGCCGGATCGGACAGGCCGGTGCAGTCGCTGTCCAGCTTGCGCAGGTCGGGCGAGATGCCGCCGGAAATCGCTTCCAGGCCGTGGCAGCGCGCGCAGTTCTGGTTGTAGGCCGATGTGCCGATGCGCAGCGCCTCGCCACGCGCCGGGCTCTTGTCGTTGTAGGGGTTGGCCTCCAGCCACTTGGCGCCCAGCTGGGGCAGCGTGTGGGTGTCCACAGCCTGCGGCACCACGTCGCCGTGGGCCATGACGGCCACAGCCACGAAGGCGGTGGCGCTGATCACCAGTGCGCCTTGCAGCACACGCTTGGGCAGACGGATTCGGGGGAAGTTCATGGGGCTTGTCTCCGTTGTTCAGAAAGGGAAGTGAAAAGGCTTCTGAACACCGGTCTGCAAAAAGCTTGCCACCGCCGCCCGTGCCGCACAGCCACACCGCAACACCGCTGCACCGCCGCGCAGTGCTCCAAATTGCACCAATTGCGCCGCGCGCATTGTCACAGTGCCCGGTACAGCCTTGCACCGGGCACAAAACCAAGGGTCTTTCCCTATGGCCGACTACTTGCTATCTCGTCTGTGCACCGTAGCGGAACAGGCTGTTGCATCCGGGCAGACCCTTGTGTTGATGCCCGCCACAGATATGAAGACAATTGCATGAGTCAAAGAGACAACAATACCGATCCCGAGTCCCTGTCCGATCCGATGCGCGAAGCGTCGTGGGCGCCGGATTACTGGGTGGGTCTACCCCCGGACCCTGGAGACAACATGAACGCCGCTTTGCACCCCCATGGCCCCGCGCCCGCGCAGGGGTCGCTCCAGCCCGCGACCGGTCTGCCGGTCGATGTGATCGGCCAGTCGCACCAGCGCTCGGCCTCGTTCGGGCTGCGTGAAAACGACGTGCCCGACTTCACCAGCGCCCTGCGCGGCGACCTGCACAACGCGCTGGACGACAACCGCTTCCTGTTCCAGCACGCCGCGCCGGTCATGGAGACGCTGTACGACCAGATCGCCAACACCCACAGCATGGTGCTGCTGACGTCCTCGCGCGGCATGGTGCTGCACTCGCTGGGCGACACCGATTTCCTCGAAAAAGCCTCGCGCGTGGCGCTCACGCCGGGCATGGACTGGTCCGAACAGAGCAAGGGCACCAATGCCATCGGCACCGCCCTGTCCGAGCAGGAAGCGCTCACGGTGCACGGCAACCAGCACTACATGAACGCCAACAAGTTCCTGACCTGTTCGGCCGCCCCCATCTTCGATCCCTACGGCCAGGTGATCGGCGCACTGGACGTGACCGGTGACCAGCGCAGCTACCACCAGCACACGCTGGCGCTGGTGCGCATGTCGGCGCAGATGATCGAGAACCACATGTTCGCGGACATCTTCCCCAAGGCCATCCGCATCCATTTCCACACGCGCTCGGAATTCCTGGGCACCCTGGTCGAAGGCATCGCGGTGTTCTCGCCCGAAGGCCGTTTCATCTCGGCCAACCGCAGCGCACAGTTCCAGATCGGCCTGCCGTTCTCGGCGCTCAAGGCGCACACCTTCTCGTCGCTGTTCGGCATCCCGATGTCGTCGCTGTTTGAACTGTTCAGCGGCGCCATGCCGGCCCCCAAGCAGCTGGTGCTGCACAACGGCGTCACGGTCTGGTGCCGCGCCAAGCTCAAGACGTCGGCACCGTGGTCGGCTGGCCGTGCCGATGCGGCGTCCAGCGGCCAGGCAACGGCCCCTGCTCCCGTGGCGGCCGACGAGCCCAGGGCAGCGCCGCCGCGCAAGCCGCACCTCTCGACCCTGCAGTACCTGGACACCGGCGACGCCCAGGTCGCCTCGGTCATCCACAAACTGCGCATGGTCTCGGGCAAGGACATCCCGATCATGATCCTGGGCGAAACCGGCACCGGCAAAGACCTGCTGGCCCAGGCCATCCACGGTGACTCGCCCCGCGCCGGCCAGCCCTTCGTGTCGGTCAACTGCGCCTCGATTCCCGAGACCCTGATCGAGTCCGAACTGTTCGGCTACGAAGAAGGCGCCTTCACCGGCGCGCGCAAAAAGGGCTCCATCGGCAAGATCCTGCAGGCCAACGGCGGCACGCTGTTCCTGGACGAGATCGGCGACATGCCCAAACACCTGCAAGCGCGCCTGCTGCGCGTGCTGCAGGAACGCAAGGTGAGCCCGCTGGGGGCCGGCAAAGAGGTGGACGTGGATGTGGCCGTGGTCTGCGCCACGCACAAGAACCTCAAGGACATGATCGCGCGCGGCGACTTCCGCGAAGACCTGTACTACCGCCTCAACGGCCTGGTGGTGCGCCTGCCGGCGCTGCGCGAGCGCAGCGACTTCGAACTGGTGGTGCGCAAGATCCTCAAGACGCTGTGCGAGAACGGCCAGAACATCAACCTCTCGGCCGAGGTGCTGGACCTGTTCAAGCGCTACCACTGGCCCGGCAACTTCCGCCAGCTGCACAACCTGCTGCGCACCGCCGTGGTCATGGTGGGCTGCAGCGGCAACATCGAGGTGGCGCACCTGCCGGACGACTTCCTCGAAGAACTGCAGCTGACGCCGCCCACCCACGTGATGCCCATGCCCAGCGCCCAGCACCTGCCACCGCTGGTGACGCTGCCGGTGACGCCCGCCGAAATGAAAGAAGCCAGCCAGTCCGACGGGCAGCGCCTGCAGGACGTGGCGCTGAGCGCCATGGCGCAAATGCTGCGCCTGCACAAGGGCAACGTGTCGGCCGCCGCCAAGGCGCTGGGCGTGTCGCGCAACACCATCTACCGCAAGAAGGACCTGCTCCCACCGGGGACTTTGTAACCCCTGGTGCTGGCGAACGTCAGCGCGTGTCCGGCGCGGAGTGTCCCGTTTCAGGGTGCGGTGGAACCGGCTTTGCCGGGCCACTCGCACCGCCCCTCGGGGGTGACGCCGCAGGCGGCGCGGGGGGATCCACCCTGTCCATCCACACCGGCTCCAGCTCGCGCCAGGCGCGCTGGGCGTTGAAGCCCTGGCGTTCGGCGTGGCCGGCCCAGGCGCTGTACGCGGGCAAGGTCAAGGTGGTGGCGTCGCTGGCTTGCAGGCCCTGGTCCATGGCGTTCAGCACCTCGGTGCGCAGCGCGCTCAGATAGGCGCGCGTGTCCGTCAAAGCGGGCGGCAGGCTGTTCGGGTCGGCGGCCACCGACACGGTGTTGCCCAGCACCACCGCCGGCCGCAGCGCGGCCAGCCGGTCCAGCGCGGCCAACCAGCCGTCCAGGCTGCCTTGCGCCAGTTCGGGCAGGCGCTGCCCGTACACCAGCCCCCCGGCCCACAGCAGGCGCCGCTGCGCATCCCACAGCACCAGGTCGCCTTCGGTGTGGCCCTGCTCGATGCGCAGCACCCGCAGCCGGTGCGGACCCACACGCAGCACATCGCCCTCGGTCAGCGTGCGGGTGGGCAGCACGATGCGGGTGCCCGCCATGGCGTCTGCGCCGGCCTTGGCGGTGAGGCTGGCCAGACACGCCGGGCAGCGCTGGGCCATGCCCATGCGCGTGGCGGCGCTGGCCAGGATCTGCACCTGGCCCGCCGCCTGCAGGTCGGCAAAGGCCGAATTGCCCAGCACGTTTTCGGCGTGGGCATGGCTGTTGACGATCCAGCGCACCTGGGCGCCGAAGCGACAGGCCAGCGAGCGCCGCACGCGCTGGCCGTGCGCGTGGCTGGGGCCGGGGTCGATCAGCAGCGCCTGCCGGCCGTGCACCACCACGGTGGTGGGCACCACATGGCCGGCGTTCGTGGTCGATACCTCGGCTTCGGCGGCCGGGCTCCAGCGCCAGACGCCCGCCGCCACGCGTTGCCAGGGCACATCGTCGGCGCAGCGCGTCGCTGCCTGCGCCGCGGCGGCGCCCGCCCACAGGCCGATCAGCAGCACCGCGCACACCGCGCGCACCGCCTTCATGGCGGCGCTCCCTGCACCCGCTCGTGCAGCGCGGCCAGCAGGTCGGGCTCGTGCCCCAGGTGGCCGCTCAGGGGCATGGTCAGCCGCCCCCCGGGCGCGGCCCAGCGGCGGCTGTTGGCCGGCGGGCACACGGTGTCGCAGCGCCCGTGCACCCAGTCGATGGGCACGCCCTGCCCGTTCAGGGCATGCACCGCCCGCCCCAGGTCGGCCGGCCGCAGAAACCCCCGGTGCCGCAGGTAATGGGCCTGCACCCGGAACTTGGCCAGGGCCTGCCGGTCGGCCCGGCCGATCCGGGGCCGATCCGCCTGGGCCTGTGCGCGGCGCTGGCGGCGGCGCAGGGCCGCCCATTCGCGCCGGATCGCCGGCACCAGCCCGCTGCTGCGCCCGGCCAGCGCGGCCTGGCGCAGGCTGCGCCGCAGGCCGCGTTCGGCCAGATCGGACTCCAGCACCGCCCAACGCCGCACCACCGGCACAGCCCCGCGCAGCGGTGCAACAGCGGCTGTTCCACTTTGAAGCAGTTGTGTCAGCCGACGCAACGCCACCGGCAGCGGTGTGCCCGGCCGAACCGGCCAGCCCGGCACGGCACCCAGCCGTTGCGTGGTCTGGCGGGTGGGCAGCAGCAGCCCCCCGATCTCGCGCCGGCTGAGCGCAAACGCCCCGCGCAGCACCAGGCGCTGCACGCGCTGCGGGTGCTGTTGCGCGTAGGCCAGCGCCAGCACCGTGCCCCACGACCCCGCCAGCACCGACCAGCGCGCCACGCCCAGGTGTTCGCGCAAGGCCTCCAGATCGGCGACCAGTGCCTGCGTGTGGTTGCCCAGCAGGCCACCGCGTGGGCGGCTGGCGCCGCTGCCGCGCTGGTCGGGTGCGATGGCCCACTGGCGCGCGAGGTCCAGCGGCGCCAGCAGGCCGGGCTGGGCGCCGCTGCCCGGGCCGCCGTGCAGCAGCAGCCAGGGTTCACCCCCCGCGGTGCCCAGGCTGCGCCAGGCCATGCGGTGGCCGCGCCCCACCGGCAAGTGCTCGGGCGCCGGCCAGGCGAGTGCCGCCCTAGGGACATCCCTAGGGCGGCGGGAAATGGCATCGATATTGCTGTTCAAGGGAGCGGCTCGCGGTGCTGTGGAGCAGTCGAGCTGGCAGTCAGTTTTCATGCCAACCCCACTTCAGGAGACGAATGATGCAATGGACCACCCCGGCTTTCACCGATTTGCGTTTTGGTTTTGAGATCACGATGTACATCGCCAACCGCTGATCGGCGCAGACAGGCCCCAGGCGCACGCGTGTTCCACCCGTGCGCCTTTTTTTCTTGAACGACTGAAACACTGCCATGCGCATCCGCGTTCTGGGTTCATCGGCCGGCGGCGGTTTCCCTCAGTGGAACTGCAACTGCCCCAATTGCGACGGCGTGCGGCGTGGCACGCTGCGCGCCACGCCGCGCACACAGTCGTCCATCGCACTGAGCGCCGACGGCATCGACTGGCTGCTGGTCAACGCCTCGCCCGACATCCTCACCCAGATCCAGCGCACGCACGCGCTGCAGCCGGCCCGCGCCATCCGCGACAGCGGCATCGCCGCCGTGCTGCTGATGGACGCGCAGATCGACCACGTGACCGGCCTGCTGATGCTGCGCGAGCGCAAGACGCCGCTGCCGCTGCTGGCCACACCCGAGGTGTTCTCCGACATCTCCAGCGGTTTTCCCATCACCGGCATCCTCTCGCACTACTGCGGGGTGGCCCGACAGGAACTGCCGATCGACGGCAGCGCGGTGCACATCCCCGCCCTGCCCGGCCTGCAGCTGCAGACGGTGTCGCTCTCGTCCAAGCCGCCACCGTATTCACCCTTTCGCGGCAACCCGCGCCCGGGCGACAACATCGGCCTGCTGATCACCAACCCCGCCACCGGCGCGAAGGCCTTCTACGCACCGGGGCTGGCCGAGGTCACGCCCGAGCTGATCGCGCTCATGAGCGGCTGCGCTGTGGTGCTGGTCGACGGCACCTTCTGGACGCACGACGAAATGCAGCGCCTGGGCCTCTCGACCAAGGCCGCGCTCGACATGGGCCACCTGCCGCAAAGCGGCCCGGGCGGGATGATCGAACAGCTGGACCGGCTGCCCCCCGGCGTGCGCAAGGTGCTCATCCACATCAACAACACCAACCCCATGCTGGTGGAAGACTCCGACGAGCGCGCGCTGCTGACGCGGCACGGCATCGAGGTCGCCCACGACGGCATGAGCATTGAGATATGACCCCCTGCGCCGCTCCGCGTCTTCCCCCTCCAGGGGGACCACACCAGTGGCCCGGCAAAGCCGGTTCCACGGTGTGTGCTGGGCAAGTCACTTCTTCAACATTCGCGTTTGTAGGAACCTGATCTTGGAAATCGCCCAATCCATCCGCACCGACGGCCACCTGCCCGCCTGGAACGCGCAAGAGTTCGAAGCCCAGCTGCGCGACAAGGGCCGCAGTTACCACATCCACCACCCGTTCAACGTGCGCATGAACTCGGGTGGTTGCACGCCTGACGAGATCCGCTGCTGGGTGGCCAACCGCTTTTATTACCAGATCTGCATCCCGCGCAAGGACGCGGCCATCCTGGCCAACATGCCCGACCGCGAGCACCGCCGCCTGTGGATCGAACGCATCCTCGACCACGACGGCCACGGCAACCACCAGGGCGCCGCCGCCGGCGGCATCGAGGCCTGGACGCGCCTGGGCGAGGCCGTGGGCATCTCGCGCGAGGAGCTGTGGTCGCTGCAGCACGTGGTGCCCGCGGTGCGCTTCGCCTGCGACGCGTACGTGAACTTCGCGGCCAAGGCGCCCTGGCAGGAAGCCGTGTGCTCGTCGCTGACCGAGATGTTCGCGCCGCAGATCCACAAGGACCGCCTGGCCACCTGGCCGACCCACTACCCCTGGATCGAGGCCGACGGCCTGGCCTACTTCCGCAGCCGCATCCCGCTGGCCAGCCGCGATGTGGAACACGGCCTGCGCGTGACGCTGGCCCATTTCCAGACCCGCCCGCAACAGCACCACGCGCTGGACATCCTGCAGTTCAAGCTGGACATCCTCTGGACCATGCTGGACGCGATCGAGAAGGCATGTCAGGGATGAACGCCCCCCTGCCCCGCTGCGCGTCTTCCCCTCACTCAACTTGTCACGCATTGACATGAACCCGCTGCCGCTCACACCCAAGCTCTCGCGCAAGTTCCGCCTGCAGTTCGAGCCGGCGCAGGACCGCTGGGTGCTGCTCTACCCCGAAGGCATGGTGCAGCTCAACCCGAGCGCGGCCGAAATCCTCAAATGCTGCGATGGCACGCGCACCCTGCCCGGCATCGTCACCGAGCTCGAGGCCGCGTTCCAGGCCAAAGGCATCGAGCCCGACGTGCGATCGCTCCTGGAAGAAGGCCAACGCCGTGGCTGGATCGAGTGACCCCGCCGGCCCGCCGCTGTGGCTGCTGGCGGAGCTGACCTACAAGTGCCCGCTGCACTGCGTGTTTTGCTACAACCCCACGCTGCACGCCCAGGTGACGGACGAGCTGAGCACCGCGCAGTGGGTGGACGTGATGACGCAGGCGCGCAAGCTCGGTGCCGCGCAGCTGGGCTTTTCGGGTGGCGAGCCGATGCTGCGCGACGACCTCGAAGAACTCGTGCAGGAGGCGCACCGGCTGGGCTACTACACCAACCTCATCACCTCGGGCGTGGGCCTCACACCCGCCCGCGCGCAGAAGCTCAAGGACGCCGGGCTCGACCACGTGCAGCTCTCGTTCCAGGACTCGACCAAGGAACTCAACGACTTCCTCAGCCACACCAAGACCTTCGAGCTCAAGCAGCGCGTGGCCCGGCTGATCAAGCAGCACGACTGGCCGATGGTGATGAACTGCGTGCTGCACCGGCACAACCTGCCGCACGTGCGCAAGATCATCGACATGGCCGTGGCGCTGGAGGCCGAGTACCTCGAACTGGCCAACACCCAGTACTACGGCTGGGCCTGGATCAACCGCGACCACCTCATGCCCACGCGCGAAGAACTCCAAATCGCCGAGGCCGAAGTGAACGCCTTCCGCGCCGAGCAGGACGCCAACCCCACGGGGCAGAAATGCCGCGTGCTGTTCGTCGTGCCCGACTATTTTGAAGAGCGCCCCAAGGCCTGCATGAATGGCTGGGGCGCTGTGTTCCTGTCCATCGCGCCCGACGGCCTGGCCATGCCCTGCCACAACGCGCGCGACCTGCCCGGGCTGTCGCTGCCCAACGTCAAGGACGTGCCGATTGCCGACATCTGGCAGCGCAGCAACGCCTTCAACGCCTACCGCGGCGACGCGTGGATGAAACCCACCTGCCGCAGCTGCGACGAGCGCCACAAGGACTTTGGCGGCTGTCGCTGCCAGGCCTTTCTGCTCACCGGCGACGCCGCCGAGACCGACCCGGTGTGCAGCAAGTCGGCCCACCATCAGAAGGTGGTGGCGGTGGTGAAGAACGCGTCCAGGAACCGCCACATCCCCATCGTGTTCCGCAGCGACGCGGAATCGCGGCACCGGCATCCCGAACCTTCACGTGCCACAGCGGCGGACGGCTCTGCGCCGGGAACCGCATGAACGCCACCAGCGCCCCCACCCACCGCATGCTCGGGGCCTTGCTGGTGCGGCGCCTGCCCGGCAGCGCACACCCCCCGTTCAACATCGAGCGCGCCGAGCAGGGCCTGTTCCTGCTCTGGCTGGCCTTCATGGGTCTGCTGGGGTTTGCGGCGCTGCTGCTGTGGCAGGCGGGCGCCTGGCACCGGCTGATCGAGGCCGACCCGACGCGCCTGACCATCGTCATCGTGCTGCTGTTCGTCGGCTGTTCGGGCTGGGTCGGCCACCGCGCCTGGGTGCTTGGCCGCCAGCGCACCGCGCTCGACCAGGTGCAACGCGCAGGCCCACACGCCGACAGCTGGAGCGGTGAATTCCTGCACGGCACGGCGCAGCCCGGGGCCGACCGTGCCTCGTGGCTGCTGGTGCTGGGCGAGCGCGCCCACGGGGCGCACGAAATGGCCTGGTGGCTCAACGGCATACAGCTCAAGCTCGGCCTGCTGGGCAAGGTGATCGGCTTTTCCATCCTCGCGCTGCAGCTGGGCCAGATGGACAGCTTCGACCCCAGCCAGAGCGCCCAGCTGCTCAAGAGCCTGACCGGTGGTCTGGGCATCGCGCTGCTGACCACCGTCACCGGCCTGACCGGCAACATCCTGCTGGGTCTGCAGCTGATGCGGCTGGACCGTTTTGCCGACGCCCTGGTGGCCGATGCGCTGGCGCTGTCACTGGCCACCGACGCCGCACCCGGAGGAACGCCCGATGGCGATCGGCCGAGCGGTCCGTGACACCGAAGTCGACCCGTTCTACGACATGTTGTTCAACATGTTGATCGCCTTCGTCTTCTGTTTCGTCATCGCCATCCTGGCCTTCAACCCCAACGCCCGCAAGGCGGGCGACGTGCCGGCCAAGGCCGAGTTCATGGTCACCGTCTCGTGGCCCGACGGCAACCCCAACGACGTGGACGCCTGGGTCCAGGAGCCCGGCGGCAAGACGCTGTGGTTCCGCCAGCGCGACGCCGGCCTGCTGCACCTGGACCGCGACGACCGCGGCGCCAAGAACAGCAGCGTGCTGGTCAACGGCCGCACCTTCAGCAGCCCGATCCGCCAGGAGATCGTCACCCTGCGCGGCATCGTGCCCGGTGAATACGTGGTCAATGCCCACTACTACGACAGCGGCGACCAGCAGCCGGTGGACGTGAGCGTCGCCGTGGTCAAGATCAACCCGCAGGCCGAGATCGTCTACACCGGCACGCAGCAGATCCCGCGCAAGGGCGACGAGCGCACGCTGATCCGCTTCACGCTGGACGACGCCGGCCAGGTGCTGGACCTGAACACCAACCCCAAGACCATCGTGCAGCGCACGGGACTATGAAACACCCCCTGCGCCGCTTCGCGTCTTCCCCCTCTCTCGCCTGCGGCGGGAGGGGGACCGCTCCTGTGGCCCGGCAAAGCCGGTTCCACGGAGCGCCTGGCATGCGGTCACGCGCTCCGGTAAGGCCCCTGGAGCTGCACCCCCTGCACCGCTCCGCGTCTTCCCCCTCTCTCGCCTGCGACCATCCCCCATGATCCCTGCCGTTTCCTCCCAGCTCTTGCTGCTCGTCATCGTCTACGCGCTGCTGGCGTTTCTGCTGCTGGTGCTCTGCCTGGGCACGCGCTGGCACTGGGGCTTCAAAGCCGCGCTGGTGCTGCTGGTCAGCGGTTTCTACGCCTTCGGCCACCAGACCTTCAAAGGCGTCTCGGGCTGGCCGGCCGAGGACGAGCTGCCGCGCCAGTTCGTGCTGCTCTCGGCCGTGTTCGACGAGCCCAGCCCCGGGCGCGGCCACCCCGGCGCAATCTTCCTCTGGGTCCACCCCATGAAGGACAACGCACCGCTGGCCTTGCCCCGCGCGTTCACGCTGCCCTACGAAAAAGACCTGCACCGCATCCTGGGCGACGGCGTCAAGAAAGCACGCGACGGCAACACCCAGCTCGGTGAAACGGCCCCCCGCCGCGGCCAGGGCGGCCTGGCCTGGCTGCTGCCCGCCAGCAACGACAAGGTCGAGATCAAGTTGCGCGATCTGCCCCGCGCACAACTCCCCGAAAAATGATGACGCCCCCTGCGCCGCTTCGCGTCCTCCCCCTCTCTCGCCTTCGGCGGGAGGGGGACCGCAGCTGTGGCCCGGCCAAGCCGGTTCCACGGTGCGACCGGTCTGCCGCGCCTGCCTGGCTGGCGGCTGGGCTGACCTTGCTGCTGTCGGGATGCTCGGGTCGTGACATGGGCAACGAATGGTTCCCGCTGCGCGAGGGCGATGAACAGTCGCTTGCCGTGACCTATGCGATGGACGAACCGCGCGAGCCCGAGCAATGGACCATCGGGGTCCAGGCACCCACCACCTTCCAGGACCAGCCCGTGGCCGTGCGCCACCACTCGGCCGGCGTGAGCTACTACCTGAAGGTGGACGAGCAAGGCATTCGCCGCGTGGCCATCCGCACCGACATCGACGACGCCCCCACGGCCGACGCCGAACCGGTCTGGGTGCTCAAGGCCCCCTATGCGGTGGGCACCGAATGGACCACGGTCACCGTGCCCTACCTGATCCAGCGCAAGAACGAATACCCGCGCGAGCTCAAACACACCCACAAGGCGCAGATGACCTGGCGCATCGAGGCCGTGGACGATGTGGTGCAACTGGCCGACGGCAGCACCCACCGGCCCTGCCTGCGCGTGGTGGGGCAGGCCCAGCTGAACCTCTACACCGATCCGGTCAACGGCTTCACCGACGTGCCGCTCACCAGCCGCGAGTGGTATTGCCAGGGCGAGGGGCTGGTGAAGTTCGAGCGGGAAGAAAAACTGCCGCCGGGTTTCATGACCGGAGGCTCGCTGCGCGCCGAACGCAGGCCCTGAAACGAAACCCCCAAGCAAAACGCGCTGCCAAGGCAGCGCGTCAGGTGGATGGGCCGTGAGGACGTGGCTCAGCGCTTGCCGCCGCCGCCACCACCGCCGTTGCCGCCACCCTTGCCGCCGCCACCACCCTTGCCGTTGCTGCTGCCAGCGCCCTGGCCGCGGGCCGATGTCTGGTCGGACGAAGCGGCTGCAGCCACATGGGTCTGCGCCTTCGCGGCACGGTTCTCGGCACTGACCACCGCGCCCAGGCGCAAGCCCAGGCTGTTGGCGATGGCACCCCAGCCCATGCCCTGGTCACGCAGGGACTGGACATCGGCCGTTGCCAAGGCCATCTGTTCGGTGGTCGGTTCGGTCACGCCTTGCTGGACCAGATTGGCCCGGGCGATCTGCAGGGCAAAGCTTTGCTGGCGGGCAGAAGGGCTCACTGTCGCTTCCACCGTCGGCGCCTCTACCGTCGGCGTTTCTACGGTCGGCGTTTCCACAAGATCGGCCGCCAGCGCCACCGCGGCGGACAGGCCAGCGAGCGCCAGCACCAGTGGGCGAAAAGACATCATCGGAACAGGCAACAGTTTCATTAAAAACTCCAGATGGGCTTAAAAAGACCGGGACGCCATGCTACCGAATCGGCCGGCGTGCGGGGGTAGCCAAATGTGAGCAGATGCAGCGGGCGGGTGGACACGCGGCCCGCCCGCGCGGTTTCACTCGATCCGCAGTTCCTGCACCCAGCGCGCCCCGGGCGCAAACGCGTCGCGGTCCATCGGCCCATAGGGCGGCACGTCCAGCGGATCGGGCGGCACGCCGATGCGGTTGAGGTCCACCGCCTGCGGGGTGCCGACCAACGCGGTGGGCGTCACGGCGAAGCGGAACAGCACGCCGTTCCACAACTTGGCGCCGAAGTCGGCCGGCTGCTTGTAGAAAAACAGCAGGCTGTGTTCGAGCCAGGCGAGGTCGGTGGCGGACGCGGTGCCCGGCTGGCGGTACGGATAGGGCACGAAACAGGTGATTTCCTGCGCGGCCGGCAGGCACTTGAATTCGCGCATGGAAAGGAAGTGGTCGCGCAGCACCAGCGGGTCGATGCGCACACTGAACCGGGCCGTGCCGCCGCTGTCGGGCAGGGGCGTGAAGCTCACGGTGCCGATGCGGGTGCGGGCCTGGTCCCGCGTGACGGCGACCAGGGCCTTGTCGCCCTGGAAATCAAACGCCTGGGAACCCGCGGGTGCCAGCCACACGGCCCCCGCGAACAACGCCTGAAAGACCGCGCGCGTGCGCGGCCCGGGGCGCTTCACTGGATGGTCATCACCCATTGGGCCAGGGTCTTGACGTCGGCCGCGCTCATGCTGGAATGGGCGGGCATGGGGATGCGGCCCCATTTGCCTTTGCTGCCGTTCTGGATGGACTGGGCCAGCGAGGCCACGGCGTCCTTGTCGTCCTTGTACTTGGCCGCGACCGCGGCGTAGGCCGGACCCACGATTTTTTCGTGGCTGGCGTGGCAGGACAGGCAGCCGTTGGCCTTGGCCAGCTCCAGGGCGGCGGCGGCATCCAGCGCGTGGGCGGAAGAGCTGGCCGCAGCCAGCACGGAAGCGATGATGAAAAGTGAGCGCATGACAGATCTGCCGGAAAGAGAAAGAAACAACAGGCAAAAAAGAAGGCGGTGTCAACCGTGTGCACTGCGTGCCGCGGCCGACACCGCCCCGTACATGGCAGGGCCCCCAGCCCGATCAGGCCGTTCCCTGCCGCCGCTGAAAAATCACTTCATGAGCTTGAAGGTCCAGACCGAGCCGCCCTGTTCCAGGAAGTTGACCTTCTTGGCCACTTCACCGCCCCACAGGGGAACCGCACCGCCCCAGCCGGACACGACGGAGACGTACTGCTCGCCGCCTTCGGTCCAGGTGATGGGAGGCGCGACCACGCCGGAGCCGGTCTGGAACTGCCACACCACCTTGCCGGTCTTGGCGTCGGCAGCCTTCAGATAGCCCTCGGGCGTGCCCCAGAACACCAGGTCACCCGCGGTCAGCACGCCACCCCAGAGCGGGGCCTCGTTCTTGACTTCCCAGGCCACCTTGCCGGTCTTGGGATCGATCGCGCGCAGCGAGCCGATGTGGTCGTCGAACAGCGGCTTGATGGTGAAGCCGGCGCCCAGGTAGGCCGCGCCCTTCTTGTAGGTGATGGGCTCGTTCCAGATCTCCATGCCCCATTCGTTGGTGGGCACGTAGAACAGACCGGTCTTGGGGCTGTAGGCCATGGGCATCTGGTTCTTGCCACCCAGGAAGCCCGGGGCCGAGAACACGGACTTGCCCTTGGCACCGTCGCCACCGGCGGCGGTCGGGTCGCCCGGGCGGTTGGCCGGGTCGTAGTTCGGGCGGCCGGTCTTGAGGTCGATGCCGGTGGCCCAGGTCACCTTCTTGACGAAGGGGAATGCGTTGAGCAGCTTGCCGTTTTCGGCGTCCATCACGTAGAAGAAGCCGTTGCGGTCGGCCTTGGCGCCGACGCGCTTGCCGTCCATGTCGAAGGTGATGAACTCGTTCACGCCGTCGTAGTCCCAGCCGTCGTTGGGCGTGGTCTGGTAGTGCCACTTGATCTGGCCGGTCTTCACGTCGATGGCGACGGTCGAGGCGGAATAGAGGTTGTCGCCCTTGCGCACGTGGCTGTTCCACGGGCCCGGGTTGCCGGTGCCGAAGTAGGCCAGGCCGGTCTTGGCGTCGTAGGTGCCGCCCAGCCAGGTGGCGGCGCCGCCGGTCTTCCAGGTCTCGCCCGGCCAGGTGGCGTTGGTGGTGCCGGTGATGCCGTTTTCCTTGCCGTCCTTGTAGCCCATGTGGCCTTCGACCACGGGGCGGGACCAGACCATCTTGCCGGTCTTGGGGTCGCGCGCTTCCACGCGACCGACCACACCGAACTCACCACCGGACACACCGGTCAGCAGCAGGCCTTCGGCGATCAGGGGGGCGGCGGTGTAGCTGTAGCCCGCAGAGTAGTCGTCGATCTTCTCGCGCCAGACCACCTTGCCGGTGTTCTGGTCCAGGGCGACCAGCTGGGCGTCCAGCGTGCCGAAGATGACCAGGTTGTCGTACAGGGCGGCGCCGCGGTTGATCACGTCGCAGCAGGGCATGATGCCTTCGGGCAGGCGGTGCTCGTACTTCCAGAGCTTCTTGCCGGTCTTGGTGTCCACCGCGTAGATGCGCGAGTAGGACGCGGTGACGAACATCTTGCCGTTGTTCACCAGCGGCTGGCTTTGCTGGCCGCGCTGCTTTTCACCACCGAAGGACATGGACCACACGGGCACCAGCTTGCTGATGGTTTTTTCGTTGATGCCGGTCAGCGTCGAATGGCGCTGGCCTTGCGTGCCCAGGCCCCAGCTCAGGACGTTGTCGGGCGTGGCGGCGTCGTTGGCGATCATCGCGTCGGTCACGCCCTGGGCGCCAACGTGGGCCGTGGCGGCCATGACCAAAAGGCTCAATAGAGTGCGTTTCACTGTGTGTCTCCTGCTCGTGCGTGAGGTTGATGTGTCTGTGGCTTGGCTCTCGTGCCGCCCGGCTGCTCGCTGTGGGTTTCCCTCCAGCCGGTGACTGGCACGCTTTGATAAATGGCAACTTCTGTGCCAGTGACACACCTAGGGTTTTCACGGGCCGATCCGGGGCTCTGGAGCGCCCGCACCACCCTTTTTTTGCCCGTCGAGCGGGCGCGGTGTGTCCCGGCCGCCCGGTCCGTTGCGTCACCGCTGTGACAGTGTTCAGAAATGTCGCAACCCGCGGTGCAACAGCGGGGCGCAGTGCGACGCGCTCAGCGCGGCGCGGGCGTGGTGCCGCCCAGCACCTGCTGCTCGTAGCGCGGGTACCACTGCGTCAGGCTGCGGTGCAGCTCGGCCGGCTGCGCGGCCCAGCGGGCAAAACGCTCGGGCACCGGCAGGCGCAGCACCTCGCCCAGGTCCAGGCCGCGTTCGGCGCTGCCTTGCATCTGCGCGCCCAGCCACTGCAGCCAGTCGCGCGTCTGGCCGATGCCGGCCGTGCCGTCGTGCACCGGGCCGTGGCTGGGCACCACGGTGCGGAACTGCCCCGCCGCGTGCCACTGCGCCAGCGTGTCCAGGCTGGCCGTCCACGGCGCGAACTGGGCGTGGGGCGTGGTGGGCACGCGCTCGGCGAACACCAGCCCACCGGCGAACAGCACACCCGTGGTGTGGTCGATCAGCACCAGGTCGTCGGCCGTGTGGCCGTGCAGGCGGCGCAGCTCCAGCCGGTGGCCACCCACCTGCAGCGTCTGCGGCAGGGCCTTGGGGTCCAGGCTCTCGCGCGCGGGCGTGGACTCGGTGCCTTTCATCCAGTCGCCGCACAGGCGGTAGAGGTTGTCGGCATAGGCGCTGCCTTCGGCCTGCATGCCGGCCACACTGCCGGCCAGGGCCTGCGTGGGCCGGTCGGCCCAGGCCTGGTGGCCAAAGAAATAGTCGGGGTGCAGGTTGAGCGCGATCACGCGGCGCACCGGCTCGCGCGTGACGCGCTCGATGGCCCGGCGCTGCTGCTCGCCGTACAGGCGCGAGGGGCCGGTGTTGATGACCACCACCCCGTCGCCGGTGACGATGAAGCCGGTGTTGATGATGTTGCAGCCGTTGGCGCGGCTGAAGTCGGCCACCTCGCCTTCGATCACCCAGGTGCCGGGCGCGATCTGGCGCGGTTTCAGGTCGTAGTCCAGCCGCGCCAGGTCGGGCTTCGAAGCCAACGGCGGCACCGGCACCGGCTGGGCCTGTGATGCGCTGGCGCACAGCGCCAGCAGCATCCACGACAGGCGCCTCACCCGCACCGCCCTCCGATCCGGCGCCGGGCCGCCCCAAGCCGGATCAGCCCCCGGACCCGGCAAGGACCGGGTCCCTTCCCGTTCCAGGGGCAGCGACCCGCGCAGCGGTGGAGCCGCGAAACGGCGCCGTAGGCGATGGATCGCAAGGGGGCTCATACGGACACCTCGGCGTCGATGCGGTTGCCGTTGTTGTCGCGCCCGACCAGGCGAAACGCCTTGGGCGAGAGCGTGGGCAGCTCGAAGGTGATGAGCGGGTTCTCGGACACCGGCTCGTGCAGCGCGATGCGCCACCAGGGCCGGCCGTCCGGGTCCTGCAGTTCCATCTGTTCGATGTAGAACGCCGGCACGCCCGCCACCAGCCCGGTGTCCATGGGGTGCATCACCCGCAGGCGCAGGCGGCGGCTGCCATCGATCACGTTGTTGAAAAAGCGCGCCTGCACCTGGCCCAGGGTCCTGCTCCACGAGCCATCGGCCCGCGTGAGACCCGGCACCGTGCAGCCGCCCCCCGCCGCCTGCACCCAGGTGCTGCCCACGTGCCACTGGCCGTCGCGCGTCTGCACAAAGGCGCGCACCGGCGAGGCCTGTTCCATGCGGATGCGAAAGGCCAGCATGGGCAGCGCGCGCAGCGGTTCAAAGTCCAGCACCTGGCGCACCGGGTTGCGGTCCACCGAAACACGGATGCGCTGCACGCCCCCACCCACAGCATCCAGTCCGCGGGCATCCACCAGCAGGGGCACGTTCATCGCGTCGTCGGCAAAGGCCGGGCCCTTGACCAGCACCTGCTCGGTGAACCGGGCGCTGGCCTGGCCGATGGTCTGCTCGCGCAGGCCGGGGTACTGCATGGAGCCCAGCGGATCGCCGCCGGTCTGGTCGTCCTGAGCCAGCACGGGAGCGGCCACCAGTGAGGCCGCGGCCTGCAGCCATTGACGGCGGGTTCCTGTGAAGCGCATCACGTCATCTCCTGTTGTTGTGCTCAGCCGCCGGGCTTCTTGCTGACCCAGCCGCGTTGCGGGTCGTAACCCCACAGCGCGGCCAGAAAGAACACCACCGTGCAGCCCAGCACCACCGCCCAGGCCGTGCCGTTGAACTGCCCGTACAGTGCAAAACGGATCGCCTCCACCGCGTGGGTGAAGGGGTTGGCCTGCGCGAGCTTGAGCAGCCACCAGGCGCCCGACTCTTCCAGCTTCCACAGCGGGTACAGCGCCGGGCTGATGAAGAACATCGGGAAGATCACGAAGTTCATGGTGCCGGCGAAGTTCTCCAGCTGCTTGACGTAGACCGAGAGCACCAGCCCGACCGAGGCCAGCATCACCGCGCCACACACCATGGCCAGCAGGGCCGCCGGCAGGTGGGCCAGCGGCACCTCGACCCCGAAGGCCCAGGCGATCAGCAGAAACACCACCATCTGCAGCAGCGACAGCGCGGTGCCCGCCAGCAGCTTGAAGGCCAGCAGCCAGCCGCGCGCCAGGGGCGCGGTCAGCAGCAGGCGCATCACGCCCATCTCGCGGTCGTAGACCATGGACAGCGAGCTCTGCATCCCGTTGAACAAGGCGACCATGCCCAGCAGGCCGGGCACCATGTATTCCTTGTATTCGACGTAGGTTTCGTAGGGCGGCGCGATCGCCACGCCGAACACGTTGTGGAAACCGGCCGAGAACACCACGAACCACAGCAGCGGCCGCACCAGCGCCGAGCCCAGGCGCGTGGGCTGACGCAGGAAGCGGCCGATCTCGCGCCCGACCACCGCACGCAGCGCGCGCAGCAGGTGCGGCAACAGGGCCGGCGGCTGGTTCAGGGTCGTTGCTTGCATGCGCTCTCCGCTTCGTCCACGCCCAGGGTGTCCATGATTTCTTTCGGGTGCAGCACGCCGTCCAGCGGGGCCACGCCGACCACGCCATCCACATGGCTGAGCAGGATGGGCTGGCGCAACTGGCCGTCCCAGGCGCGGAAGCTCAGGCGCGGCCCCTTGAAACCGTCCACCGCCACCGGCCCGCCGCGCAGGGCCTTGAGCTGCTGCGCGATGGGCGCCTTGGGCAGCTCGGCCAGCACGGTGGCCACGGCCCGCCCGGCCATCCAGGCGGCCCAGTCGTGGCCCGTCATCGGCCGCAAGGCCCCCTTGGCAAAACGGCGTGAGAGCTGTGGGCCGCCGTTGCGCTCCCACAGCGGATGCCAGGGCACGGCCACCAGGCCGTTGGCGCCCACCACCGGCCGCGGCAGCTGCGTCGCGTAGGGCACGGTGCGGGCGAACTCGCCGTCGCTGTCGAGCACCGCCACCACCTCGTGCTCGCGGTCGCTGCCGGTGAGCAGGCGCACATTGCCCAGGTCGCGCTCGCGCGGGTCGCCGGTGAGCTTGAAAGGTTTGCTGGCCGTGGCCTTGACGCCGTAGCGTTTGGCCGAGCGGTTGAAGGCCTCGGCCATCAGCGCATCGCCCGGCAGCGGCCCCTGCAGCACCAGCGCCTTGCGCCAGTTGCGCGCCGCCAGGTACTGCGCCAGCGCGTCGCTGAGCATGGCGCGGCTGGGCACGGTGTGCAGCAGGTGGGCGGCGCACTGGGCGCCGCGCAGCGCGTCGTCATCGGCCGCAGCGTTGAGCACGATGGCGCCACCCAGCGCGGCGGGTGCGGCCTGCACCAGCGCGCGCAGCTCGGGCGCCGGCAGGTCGGCCACGATGTGCTGCACCTTGGCCGCTTTCAGATCGGCCAGCGCTTTCGCCAGGCCGGCCACGTTCGGCAGCACCACGTCCTTGACCACCAGGCTGATGCCGGCCGCGTCCAGCTCGAAGGCCGAATCCTCGGCCGCCAGCTTCACGCCATCGATGGCGCGCCCGGTCGGGTGACCGGGGTAGGCCTTCTCCAGCCGCCGCGGCGCGTGGCGCGGATCGCCGTCGAGCGACACCACTGCGATGGTGACTTTCGTGGCAGCCAATGCCGGCTGAGAAAACCAACCAAGCACACACAGCAACGCCAAACCGGCAGAGCGCCACAGACCCATCCAGGGCTCCCGCAGAACCGGCTTGGCCGGGCCGCTGGGAGCGCCCCCCTGGGGGGGGATGCGGCTACGCGCAGCGAGCAAGCAACGGGGGGGGGTCATTTCACGAGGATGGTGTGTGGCACGCGACCAGCCGGCACGGTCCTGATCGCCTTGCCCGACGCGGTGTCGATCAGCGTCATGTCGTCCGACAGGCCGTTGGCCACGTACAGCGTCTTGCCGTCGGGCGACACGCCCATGCCCCAGGCGCGTTTGCCGACCAGCACCTGGCGCCGGACCGCCTTGCTGGCCACGTCCACCTCGACCACGTGGTTGGCGCGTCCCAGGCCCACCCACATCGTCTTGCCGTCGGGGCTGAGCGTCATGCCCACGGGCGTGATGTCGGTCTCGCGCATGCCCTTGACGGTGAACCGGATCTTCTGCTTTTCGGTGTGGGTCCGGGTGTCCACCACGCTCACGCTGGCGTCCAGTTCGTTGGTCACCCACAGCTCGCCGCCACCGGCCACGAGCGCGAAGCGGCGCGGCCGCTTGCCGACCTTGATGTTCTTGACCACCTTCTTCGTGCCCAGGTCGATCACGTGGACCACGTTGGCCACTTCGGACGTGACGTAGGCCGTCTTGCCGTCGGGCGTGACCAGCACCCCTTCGGGCTCGCCACCGGTCTTGACCTCGAACAAGGGTTTCTTGCTGGCCAGGTCGTAGGCGGCCAGCACGCTGTCGTCCTCGACCGACACGTAGGCGGTCTTGCCGTCGGGGCTGAGGTCGAACATCTCCGGGCTTTCGCCCAGCGGCACGGTGCCGGTCAGCTGGCCACTGGCCAGGTTCACCACCCCCATGGCGTTGCTGTCGCCGCAGATCACATAGATCTGCGAGCCATCGGGGCTGAACGACATGTCGCGCGGACGCTGGCACACCTCGATGGCGGCCTGGCGCTCGCCCGCCGCGTTGAACACGTAGACCTTGTGGTCCTTCTCGCTGGACACGTAGACCTTGCCCTGGGCCAGGGCCTGCGGGCTGAAGCCCCAGCAGACCGCGGCGGCACACAGGGCCGCAACGGTGCAACGAACGCCAGCAAAGGCACGGGGGGCGCCTGGGGCCATGGGGTCTTGTCTCCTGTTGTTGTGAAAACGGTCTTCAAGGACCGCGTGCAGGCATGGTCTGCGCACACGGACTGGTGCAAAAAAGGTGCCAGCGGCCGGGCCGCAGGCAACGGGAACGGAATTTGCCTCCCACACCGGCGAGACAAGGGCCGCACCCGCCGCCACAGGCCCGACACAACACCCCACAGCCGCCATGACACACACCCCGCCGCGCACAGCGTTCAAAAATGACACAGGGCAAACCCTTGATGCGTTGCACGACGGTGCAACCCGCTGTTCGCGCCGGCATTGGCTGGGCGGTGCGGCGGCCCTGGCCATGGGGTCGGTCTGGCCGGCCGCGCGGGCGCAGGCGCCCTTTCCCAGCAAACCCGTGCAGCTGATCGTGCCCTGGCCCGCCGGTGGCCAGACGGACCTGACCATCCGCATCCTGGCCGAAGAAGCCGAACCCCTGCTGGGCCAGACGGTGGTGGTGGTCAACAAACCCGGCGCCGCCGGCACGCTGGTGGCGCCGGCGCTCAAGGCGGCCGAACCCGACGGCCACACCATCGGACAGGTGCCGATCACGGTCTACCGCCACGCGCTGATGAACCACGTGCCCTGGGACCCGGTCACCGACCTCGCGCCCATCGTGCAGGTCTCGGGCGTGAGCTTCGGCCTGCTGGTGCCGGCCAGCAGCCCGTTCAAGTCGGTCCACGACCTGGTCGACTGGGCCGTGCGACACCCGGGCGAACTGACCCTGGGTTCCACCGGCATCGGCACCACCGCCCACCTGGCGATGGAAGAGATCCTGCTGCAGCACAACGTGAAATACGTGCACGTGCCCTACAAAGGCACGGCCGACCAGATGCTGGCCATCGCGGGCGCGCAGATCATGGCCGGGGTCAACTCCACCGGCTTTGCGCCCTGGGTGGACAAGGGCCAGATGCGCCTGCTGGCCACCTTCAACGCCGCGCGCAACCCGCGCTGGCCCGCCGCGCCGACCATGCGCGAGCTGGGCTACCCGCAGGCGGTCTACACCTCGCCCTGGGGCCTGGCCGCGCCGGCCGGCACGCCGGCGGCGGTGGTCCAGAAACTGCACGACGCCTTCCACAAGGCCATGTTCAGCGAACGCCACGCGGGCGCGCTGGCCCGCTACGATCAGTCCATCGACTACCTCAACACCCGCGACTACCGCCAGGCTGTGCTGGCCATGGTGGAACGCGAGAAGCAACTGCTGGCGCGCATGAACCTGCTGGCCCCGCCCAAATCATGAGCCTTGCCCCGACCCCCGCCGTGCTGAGCGCGCGCGATCTGCACAAGGCCTACAACGGCAAACCCGCGCTCAAAGGGGTGAGCGTGGCGCTGCAGGCCGGCGAGATGCTGGCCCTGCTGGGGCCCAACGGGGCCGGCAAGTCCACCCTGCTGCAGCTGCTGACCGGCCTGTTCACCCCCGACCAGGGCAGCATCGAAGTGCTGGGCCAGGACATGCGGCGCCACCCGGCGCGCGCCCTGGCCGGCCTGGGCGTGGTGTTCCAGCAAAGCGCGCTGGACCTGGACCTGAGCGTCATGGCCAACCTGCTGTTCCACACCGACCTGCACGGCCTCCCGCGCCCGGTGGCGCGCGAACGCATCGCCACACAGCTCGCCGCCATCGGCCTGCAAGACCAGGCCAAGGCCGTGGTGCGCAGCCTCTCGGGCGGCACGCGGCGCAAGGTGGAACTGGTGCGCGCCCTGTTGCACGCGCCGCGCGTGCTGCTGATGGACGAGGCCACCGTCGGCCTGGACCCGGCCTCGCGCCAGCAGCTGCTGGACACGGTGCGCGGCCTGTGCCGCGACCAGGGCCTGGCCGTGCTCTGGGCCACGCACCTGATCGAAGAAGTCAAAACCGCCGACCGCCTGATGCTGCTGCACCAGGGCACGGTGCGGTTTGATGGCCGCATCGACGCCTTCATGGCCGCGGCCGAGGGGCCGGACTTCCAGACCGAGGTGCTGCGCGCGCTGCAGAAACCGGGGCTGTGAACCGGGCGCAGCCCGGTTCACCCCCTTCGACCTGGGCTTGGCTTTTCCGAAGCTTGTCGAAGGGTAAAAGGCGCAAAGGGCAGACGGCCCGATCGTCCTGAGCTTGTCGAAGGACGGGCCCAGGGCGATCGGCCCCCTCACACTCAGAAGCGGTACGTCGCCGTCAGGCCCAGGCCCCACTGGCGCCCCGGCGCGGGCTCGAAGTAGCGCTTGTTGCCGTCGTTGACGATCACCGAACCCACGTAGGCGCGGTCGGTCAGGTTGTCCACCCGCAGGGTCTCGCGCAGGGTCCAGGCGCCGACCGTCTGCTGCCAGCCCAGGCGCAGGTTGAACAGCGTGACGGCATCGGTGCGGTCTTCGTTGAGATCATTGACCACCATGCTGCCGCGGTGCACCAGCTCCAGCGCACCGGTGAAGCCGGCCCAGGCGCGCGGCTGCCAGGCCAGTTCGGCGAACAGCGTGCGGTCCAGGATGCCCGGGATGCGGTTGCCCGCGGCCACCACGGCCCCGCCGCTGCTGGTGAAGGCCTCGGCAAACTGGGCCTTGAGCGTGGACAGCGCCAGCAGGCTGCGCCATTCGGGCGTCCATTGCGCGCTGTGCGTGACCTCAACACCGCTGCGACGCGTCCTGCCGGCGTTGGCGTAGACGGTGCGCCCCCCGCTGCTGGACGCCACCACGATCTCGTTGCGGGAGGCAATGTTGAACAGCGCCACGTCCAGCCGCTGCTGTTCGGTCAGCCGGGTTTTCAGGCCCAGCTCCGCATGGGTGCTGCTGGCCGATCCCAGCCCGAGGTTGGGGCCACTGCCGTCGGCGCGGTAGGCCAGCTCGGTGAAGGTCGGGGTCTCGAAACCGCGGCCGATGTTGGCGTAGAGGTTGGTGTCGGCGCTCAGGTGGCGCGTGATGCCCAGCACCGGGTTGGTGGCGCTGAACGAGGCCGTGCCGCTGTCGTCCGGGTTGTCCCCGGTGATGAAGGCGTCTTTCACCCGGAACGCCACCCGGTTGGCGCGCAGGCCGGCCAGCGCGCTCCAGTCCTCGTTGATGGCCCAGTCGGCCTGCGCATACACCCCCGTGCTGTGCACGCTGTCCTGCTCGTCGCGCTTGAGATCGCCCTGCACCCCAAGGTTGTTGATGTAGCCCTGGCGGTGCTCGCCCATGCGCTCGTGGTCCAGCCCCAGGCTGAACAGCACCTGCCCGTCACCCGCCGGCAAGCGGCGGCTGTAGCGCAGGCCCACGCCGCTGTATTGCCGGTCCAGCCGCACGACACCGCCGGACGCCGTGGGCGCGGTCTGCACGAACAGCGGGATGGACAGCCGGTTGTCCAGGTCGCGCTGCCCGGCGTACACCCGGGCCATCACGCTGGCGTCGGCGCCCAGCCGGTGGTCCAGCACCAGGCCCAGCTGGCGCTGCGCCACGTCCTTGCCGGCGTGGTAGAGCGTGGCGTTGGCCACCGCCTGGCGCGGGTCGTCCTCCATCTGCCCGCGCGTCAGCCCCACCGGGTCGCCCGACACCGGCTGGTCAAACACATTGGCCACGACGGTCACGCGGGTCTGCTCGCTCGCGTCCCAGCGCAGTTTGGCATTGAGGTGCTGGCGCTCGGCCGCGCTGTTCTCGCGCCAGCCGTCGGTCTGGAAATCGCTGACATCCACCACGTAGTTGACCGCTCCGCTCTGCCCCGCCGCCTGCAGGCCGTAGCGGCTCAGGCCATCGGGGCCGGCGTCCACGCTCATGCGCAGCTCGGGCCGCTCGGGGCCGTCGGCGGTGAACACCTGCACCACGCCGCCGGCCGAGTTGCCGTACAGCTGGGCCAGCGGGCCGCGCAGCACCTCGATGCGCTGGGCCGAGGGCAGGCTGATGGTCGAGGCTTGGCCCTGCCCGTCGGGCATGGTGGCGGGAATGCCATCGACGATGAGGCGCGCACCGCGGATGCCAAAGGGCGATCGGGCGCCGGAGCCGCGGATGGACAACTGCAGGTCCTGCGCGTAGTTCTGGCGGTTGAGCACGGTGATGCCCGGCACCCGGTTGAGCGATTCGGACAGGTTCACGCGCGGGCCGGCGGCCTCGATCGCGTCCTGCCCCACGGCGTGGATCGAGGCCGGCGCATCGAAGCTCTGCTGTTCCTGCCGGTTGGCGCTGACCACCACGTCCGGCAGGGTCTGGGCCCCGGCGGGGCCGGCCAGAAGGATGCAGAGCGCGGCGTGCAGGGGCCGCAGGGTGAACGTGGGGTGTCGGGGCATGTCTTGTCTCCGTGGGGGCCGGCCGGTGCCGGTCTGTTGCATCCCCCTTGGCGCTACAAGTTCCATGCCATGCGGCCAGTGTCCCGTGCTGGAACAACCCGCCCGCTGTACGGGCGGTGTGAGTCGGTCGGGCGTGCCCGGGCGGCCTGCGCACCCCGCGCGGGTGTGCAGGTTTCGCTCACGTTGTCTCAGGCCCCGGCGGCCTGCTCGGCGGCTTCGATCTGGGCCATTTCCTCGGGCGTGAACACGCGCGAGCGGGTGTGGAAGGCCTTGCCCTCAGGCCCTTCGAGCGAGAAGGTGCCGCCGTGGCCTTCGATCACGTCGATGATGAGCTGCGTGTGGCGCCAGGTCGCGTACTGCGTCTTGCTCATGTAGAACTCGCAACCGCCGATGACGCCCAACAACACGTCGCCCTGGCCCATGGTGATCTCACCCAGCAGGTAGCAGTTGGCCGCGCTGTTGTCGCAGCAGCCGCCGCTCTGGTGGAACATCAGGCCGGGCCCGTATTTGGTCTTGAGGAACTCGATCAACTCCAGCGCTGCCGGTGTCGCCACGACTTTTTCAACCATGTCTGTCTCCTTGTTCTGAAAGCCAAAAAAGGGGAAGCGGTTGCCCGCCTCCCCTCAAACCCTGCTTCTGGTCTTTTCAGATCAGAAGAAGCCCAGCTTTTGCTCGCTGTAGGAAACCAGCAGGTTCTTGGTCTGCTGGTAGTGGTCCAGCATCATCTTGTGGGTCTCACGGCCGATGCCCGATTCCTTGTAGCCACCGAAGGCAGCGTGCGCCGGGTAGGCGTGGTAGCAGTTGGTCCACACGCGGCCGGCCTTGATGGCGCGGCCCATGCGGTAGGCGACGTTGCCGTTGCGGCTCCAGACGCCGGCACCCAGACCGTACAGCGTGTCGTTGGCGATGGCCAGGGCTTCGGCCTCGTCCTTGAAGGTGGTCACGGCCAGCACCGGGCCAAAGATCTCTTCCTGGAAGATGCGCATCTTGTTGTGGCCCTTGAACAGGGTCGGCTGCACGTAGTAGCCGCCGTCCAGGTCGCCGCCCAGGTGGGCCTGTGCGCCGCCGGCCAGCACTTGCGCGCCTTCCTGCTTGCCCAGGTCCAGGTAGGACAGGATCTTGGTCAGCTGCTCTTTGGACGCCTGGGCGCCCATCATGCTGTCGGTGTCCAGCGGGTTGGCGTGCTTGATGGCGGCCACGCGCTGGAGCACACGCTCCATGAACTTGTCGTAGATGCTTTCCTGGATCAGCGCGCGGCTGGGGCAGGTGCAGACTTCACCCTGGTTGAACGCGAACAGCACCAGACCTTCGATGGCCTTGTCCAGGAAACCATCGTCCTTGTCCATGATGTCGGCAAAGAAGATGTTGGGCGACTTGCCGCCCAGTTCCAGCGTGGCCGGGATCAGGTTGTTGGCGGCGGCCTGGGCGATGACGCGGCCGGTGGTGGTGGAGCCGGTGAAGGCGATCTTGGCGATGCGCTTGCTGGTGGCCAGCGGCATGCCGGCTTCGCGGCCGAAACCGTTGACGATGTTCAGCACGCCCGGGGGCAGCAGGTCGGCGATCAGCTCGGCCAGGATCAGGATGGAGATCGGGGTGGACTCGGCCGGCTTGAGCACCACGCAGTTGCCGGCGCCCAGGGCGGGGGCCAGTTTCCAGGCGGCCATCAGGATCGGGAAGTTCCAGGGAATGATCTGGCCCACGACACCCAGCGGCTCGTGGATGTGGTACGCCATGGTGTTCTCGTCGATCTCGGAGATGCCACCTTCCTGCGCACGCAGGGCACCGGCGAAGTAACGGAAGTGGTCCACCGTCAGCGGGATGTCGGCGTTCAGCGTCTCGCGGATCGCCTTGCCGTTGTCCACGGTCTCGGCGTAGGCCAGCAGTTCCAGGTTGGCTTCGATGCGGTCGGCGATCTTGAGCAGGATGTTGCTGCGCGTGGCGGCGTCGGTCTTGCCCCACTTGTCGGCGGCGGCGTGCGCAGCGTCCAGCGCGAGTTCGATGTCTTCCGCGGTGGAACGCGCGGCCTGGGTGTAGACCTTGCCGTTGACCGGCGTGATCACGTCGAAATACTGGCCCTTGACCGGGGCCACCCACTGACCGCCGATGAAGTTGTTGTACTGCGACTTGTAGGTGATCTTGGCGCCTGCGGCGCCGGGAGCTGCGTAGATCATGCGTGTCTTCCTCTGAATGGGTGGAACAAGTGAAAAAGCCGAAGCGGCTGATCACCTGTCCACAACTTCCATGCCAGGCGCCGGAAGTGACTCAATCTGAGAAAACCACCGTGCCGTGGCACAGGTGCTGCCCCCGCGTGCAACACAAATGAGAGCAGCCCTGGCACAGCTGCTCCGCCGCGGAACGGCACACAGGTTCATATGAACTTGCTTGCCAGCGGGACAAACCCGCAGAGCGACGCGCCCGTCTCAGGCGATCAACCCAGCCCCACCACCAGGGCCGACGTGGCCATGGCCGCCCAGGCCCGCTGGCCGCGGCGTGCGGTGAACGGATGCACCGCAAACCCCACCCACTGCCCGCCCCCGTCAAGGCCGATCACCACCTCGTCGCGCCCCTCGCCATGGGCGATGCGGTCGATGCGACCACCCAGGCGGTTCACGTCGTGGGCGGGCCCCAGCGGCAGGGCACCGGCCTGCACCTGCACCGCCGTGGCCTTGCACAGCGCCAGCGCCGACGCACCCGGCCGCAGCGCCAGCAGGTCGGCGCTCTCGCGCGTCACGCTCGCCGTCAGCACCGCACCGCCCGCCGTGCGCAGGCGGATCAGCACCATCGGGTCATCGGGGGCCAGCGGTTCGCTGCCCAGCACCTCGCACGGCAGCTGGTTGCGCATGCTGGTGCGCAGGCCCAGGCCACCGGCCAGCGCCGGCCCGCCGGCAAACCGGGCCAGCACCGCCGCACGAGCATGGGCCAGTTCGTCGGCCAGCGCCAGCAGCTGCAGGCCCTGCGGCGTGATGCGCGCACCGCCACCGCCGCTGCCGCCCACGGTGCGCTCCACCAGCGCCACACCGCTCAGGCTGGTCAGCGTGTCGATGGCCTGCCAGGCCGCCTTGTAGCTGATGCCCGCCTCACGCGCCGCCTGCGAGATCGAGCCCGACGCCGCCACGCGGCGCAGCACCTCCAGGCGCTTGTCGCTGATGGCGTGGCCCAGGGCTTCGGTCAGGTGGGGGGCGGCGGTGTCGGGCATGCGGTCATTGTTCCACGCCACCCCACGGCCTTGCGCCGGGCCGTACGATGCGGGCGCTATCCATCCACCTTTGCCAAGGAGACGCCCCATGAACCGCCGCATCCAGCGCCTGATCGCCACCACCGCCCTCGTCCTGGGCATGAGCGCCGCCCTGGCGCAAGACAAAGTGGTCTACCACTTCGACAACAGCGACACCCAGGCCACCGCCGGCCTGCGCACCCTGCGCAACTACCTCGACACCGCCCCGGGCACCCAGATCGTGGCGGTCGCGCTGGGCGACGGCGTGCACTTCCTCAAGGAAGGCGCCAAGGACAAGAAGAACCCCAACATCGACTACGGCCCGCTGATCTCGGACCTGGTCGCCCGGGGCGTGAAGTTCGAGATCTGCGAACTCACGATGCGCGCGCTCGACCTGAAGAAAGAGCAGTTCGTCATGGACGCCGGCTTCACCCCGTCCGGCGTCGTGCGCATCGGCCAGCTGCAGTTCCGCGAGCACTACGGGTACATCAAGCCCTGAGGCGGTGGTGGTCTGGCTGGCAGCGGCCACTGGCGGTCATGCCATCGGTCAGAAGATCGCCACGCCAACCACCAGTTTCAAAAGCCCATCCGCCGCAGACCAACGATCACCCGAAGCGGCTGTCACAGCTTTTCCTGGTCTATCGCTTGAGTCGCCGCTTCGGTGTCTAGCATCGGTGTTGGGCAAGCCTTCAGACCGACGGCAAGTCCGGGTCGATACCCGTCATGGCGATGGAGACATCCCACAAGCGCTTTGCCAGTTCCGGGTCCTCGGCTCGCGGGGCTCGTTTGGCCTCACCCGCCACACCCCGGATGCCGCCGAATCCGATCGGCCCGTAGTAGCCCCCGGGCTTCACGCTTCCCGTCGCGGCCAGCAGCGCCGGCCATGCGCCTTTGTCAGCACTGTTGAGGAGCATGCCGACGATCGGCCCCGCCCATTGGGCGAGCCCCATATGCCGTCCCAGGTTGGTACTGGCGACGCCCGGATGGACACCAACGGCGGTGACGGGGGACCTTGACGCGCGCAGGCGACGATCCAGTTCGAAGAAGAACAGCGCATTGGCCAGTTTGCTGCCGCCATAGCGAACCACCTTCGAATAACCGTGTTCAGCGTTGAGGTCGTCCCAATCGATCTTGCCCTTGAAATGCGCGATGCTCGACGTGACGACGACGCGCGATCCCGGCGTTTGGGCCAGCTTGGGCAGGAGCAGCGAGGTCAGCGCGAACACGCCCAGATGGTTGACCCCGAACTGCGACTCGAACCCTTGCCTGGTGCGCGTCAGGGGCGGGTACATGATGCCCGCGTTGTTGATGAGGGCGTCCATCCGCGGTTCCGCTGCAACGGCTTTGGCCGCGGCGCGAATGCTCTCGATATCGCCCAGGTCCAGCGGGAGCCAGCTGACATCCGCCCTCGGCGTGATGCGCCGAATCCGTGCGATGGCTTCCTTGGCCCTCGCCTGGTCGCGGCAACCCAACAGGACGCGCGCGCCTCTCGCCGCGAGCACCCTCGTCACTTCGAAGCCGACGCCAGCATTGGCGCCTGTGACGATGAAGCTCTTTCCCGACTGATCGGGGACATCCGCTTCGGTGAAGCCTTTGTGATTTGACATACAAGTTCCTTACATGAGTAATTGAACACTCATTTATTGAGTAAAAAAAATCAGGCGGCCGAGCCATTCCAGAAAAGGTCGAACCCGGCCTGCCGAATGGCTTTGTCTTCCTTGGGCGTCGAGGCGATCGCGTTGATGGTGATGTCGGCCAGATCGAACAGGATCGTGTCGATGTAGAAGGCGACCCGGTCTGGAGCGGCATGTCCCGACAGACACCGCTCCACGATCGCACGTGCGTCCCTCAGCATGGCGTGGCAGCGGCTGCGGCTCTCTGCCGTCACGCGATCCGACACCTTCAACTGGCGCAGCGCCTTGCGCGATGTGGAGTGGGCCAGCCCCCAGTCGATCAGGCGATTCCAGACGAGACACAGCTGGTCTCGAGGTGACACATCCACCGGATACGGTGCCAACATCGTCGTGGCGAGCTTGGCCTCGATCTCCACGAACAATTGATTGAGGAGGTCGTCCTTGGTCGGAAAGTACGTGAACAGGGTTCCTTCGGACACGCCGGCCGCCTGCGCGATCTTCGCGGTGGAGGCGCCAGTGCCGAGGTTGGCGACAAGGTCCGACGCAGCCTCAAGCAAGGCTGCGCGCTTTTCCTCGCTCAGGGGACGGGCCATACTTTGAACTTTGTTTGAGTAAGTGGATGCTCAATTATAGAGCGACAACAACATCCGGGTCAAGTGGTTTTGCATGAAGCCTGCGGATCGTTCGAGCCGTGCAACCCTTGCCTGGCCGCTGGCACCCCCTGCCTGTTGCCGATGCGAGCGTCCTCGGACACCGCGAGCAAGGTCACAACAAAGCGCGATGTCGCTGCCGCCGGCCACTGCTGCTCCATGCGCCTTGGTCGCTGTCGGCTTGGCACAGCACCACAAGCCCATGAAGTTCCCGGTGAAGCGCTCATGTGGCGGTCGTCGACCACCGGGTCCCAGAGGGTACTTTCGTGGTCATCGGATCCAGCCGTTCGGCGCCGAAATGGTCGCGATCGTTGGTCGGCGTGCGCGAGCGACCGCAGCCGCCATCACGGCCTTTCTTGGCGGTGTCGGCGCAGGTCACGTTCCAAGGCAGACCGGTCGTTTGCTGAGAAAACCATCGCTGACGACCATGGGCCGACCACACCCCAACCCGCCTCCCGCCCACCACCCGCTACACTCGCTATTCCATTTCGGGATAACGAATCCCACCCGTCCGCCCGCTGGCGGTCCTGTTGCGAGGGGTCCATGCGTCTGCTGCTGTCTTGCCTGTCCGCCCTGCTGTGCGCCGCGCTGGCGCAGGGTGCTGCCCATGCGGCCGAGGCCCAGGTGGCGGTAGCGGCCAACTTTGCGGAGCCGGTCAAGGCGCTGGCGGCCGAACTGCACAAGACCACCGGTCACACGCTGAAGGTCACGCTCGGCTCCACCGGCAAGCTGTACGCGCAGATCCGCAACGGGGCCCCGTTCGACGTGTTGCTGGCGGCCAATGCCCAGGTGCCCGAGGCGCTGGAGCGGGACGGCCTGGCGCAGCCGGGCAGCCGCTTCACCTATGCCACGGGCCAGCTGGCGCTGTGGTCGGCCCAGCCGGGCCGGGTGGACGACCAGGGCGCCGTGCTGCGGCGCGCCGACCTGGGCAAGGTGGCCTACGCCGCGCCCAAGGTGGCGCCGTATGGCGCGGCCGCGCTGGAGGCGATGGAACGGCTGGGCCTGAGCGCCGTGCTGGCACCCAAGCTGGTGCAGGGCGAGAGCATTGGCCAGGCCTTCGGCTTTGTGTTCACCGGCAATGCCGACGTGGGTTTCGTGGCGCTGTCGCAGGTGTGGGCCAATGGGCGGCTGCGCAGCGGCTCGGTGTGGCGGGTGCCACCGCAGCTCTACAGCCCGATCCGCCAGGACGCGGTGCTGCTGCGCCGCGGTGCGGGCAACGAGGCGGCGCTGGCCCTGTTGCAGCTGCTGCAAAGCCCGTCGGGGCGGGCGCTGATCGCGGCCTATGGGTACCAACCGTGAAGCGCGCCTGCGACGCCGGTGTGCGCCGGGTGCTCGATCCAACGGATGAGGGCCGTTCAACATGCTGCTGACCGCCGCTGACTGGCAGGCCATCGCGCTGACGCTGAAGGTGTCGGCGCTGACGACGCTGATCCTGCTGCTGCTGGGCACACCGCTGGCCTGGTGGCTGGCACGCACGCGGTCGTGGCTGAAGACGCCGGTGGCCACCGTGGTGGCCTTGCCCGTCGTGCTGCCGCCGTCGGTGCTGGGCTTTTATCTGCTGGTGCTGATGGGGCCCAACGGGCCGGTGGGGCAATGGACGCAGGCGCTGGGACTGGGCACGCTGCCGTTCACGCTGCCGGGGCTGGTGGTGGCCTCGGTGCTGTATTCGCTGCCTTTCATGGTGCAGCCGGTGCACAACGCGTTCGAGGCGCTGGGGCCGCGCCCGCTGGAGGTGGCGGCCAGCCTGCGCGCGTCGCCGCTGGACACGTTTTTCAGCGTGGTGCTGCCGCTGTGCCGGCCGGGCCTGGTCACCGGCGCCATCATGAGTTTTGCCCACACGGTGGGCGAGTTCGGCGTGGTGCTGATGGTGGGCGGCAACATCCCGGGTGTGACCCGGGTGGTGTCGGTGCAGATCTACGACCACGTGGAGGCGCTGGAGTACGCCGACGCGCATCGGCTGGCAGCGGTGATGCTGGTGTTTTCCTTCGTCTGCCTGATGGCGCTGCACCTGTACCAGCAGCGCAGCCGGCGGAGCGCGCCATGACGGCCGGCCTGCACCTGCAACTGCGGCTGGACCGCGCGGAGTTCTCGCTGGACGTGGACGTGTCGCTGCCGGGCCGGGGCATCACCGCGCTGCTCGGCCCCTCGGGTTCGGGCAAGACGACCTGCCTGCGCGTGCTCGCCGGGCTGGAGCCGCGGGCGCAGGGCCGGGTGCAGGTGGGCGACGCCGTGTGGCAGGACAGTGCCGCGGGCGTGTTCCTGCCCCCGCACCGGCGCGCGCTGGGCTATGTGTTCCAGGAGGCCAGCCTGTTCGACCACCTGACGGTGGAGCGCAACCTGCGCTTTGGCTTTGACCGCACGCCCGCCGCGCAACGCCGGCACGACTGGCGCCACGGGCTGGAGCTGCTGGGCATTGGCCACCTGCTGCAGCGGCTGCCGCACCAGCTCTCGGGCGGTGAACGCCAGCGCGTGGCCATCGCCCGCGCCCTGGCCACCAGCCCGCGCCTGCTGCTGATGGACGAGCCGCTTGCCGCGCTGGACGCGGCGCGCAAGGCCGAGATCCTGCCCTGGCTGGAACAGCTGCACGAGGCGCTGGACATCCCGGTGGTGTACGTCACCCATTCGCTGGACGAGGTGGCGCGACTGGCCGACCACCTGGTGCTGCTGGAGCGCGGCCGCGTGCGGGCACAAGGGCCGGTGATGGAACTGATGGCCCGGGCCGATCTGCCGCTGGCGCACGGCGATGGCGCATCGGCGCTGATCGAGGCCGTGACCTGCGGGCTGCACAACACCAGCGGCCTGTGCGAACTGCGCTTTGACGGCGGCACCCTGCTGCTGCCGCAGACCCGCAGCACGCCCCTGCCCGAGCGCACGCCGGTGCGGGTGCGCATCCAGGCGCGGGACGTGAGCCTGTCGCTGCTGCACCCCGAGCAGACCAGCGTGCTCAACATCCTGCCGGCCACGGTGACCGAGATCAGCGACGACGGACCGGGCCAGGTGCTGGTGGGACTGCAACTGGGGCAAGGCACGCGGCTGCTGTCGCGCATCAGCCAGCTCTCGTGCGGGCGGCTGGGCATCGCGCCCGGGCGGGCGGTCTATGCGCAGATCAAGGGCGTGGCGATGGTGCGCTGAGGCCCGCCCTCCCCCACTGCCTGAGCGCCCGGGCCCGCCGGGCGGCGATTTGCCGGCGCGCATCGACGGATGAGCCGCCCGGTAGGCTCGGGCGCTCAGGCAGCGCAGGGGGTCACTTCACCGCGTTCGGGAAAAACAGCTGCTCGCCGCCGATCTTGTAGTCGGCGATCGCTTTCTGGCCCGCCGAACCGGTCACCCAGTCGACGAATTTCTGGCCTTCGGCGGTTTTCACCTGCGGGTGCTTGGCGGCGCTCACCAGCATCACGCCGTACTGGTTGAACAGGCGCCTGTCGCCTTCAACCAGCACCGCCAGATCGGCGCGGTTCTTGAAGTTGAGCCAGGTGCCACGGTCGGTCAGCACATAGCCGCCGGTGGAGGCCGCGATGTTCAGTGCCGGGCCCATGCCGCAGCCACATTCCTTGTACCCCGAACCCTTGTTGGCGTCGGTGTCGGTCATCTTCCAGTAGCGCAGCTCGGCCGCGTGCGTGCCGCTCTTGTCGCCGCGCGAGACGAAGGGTGCGTTGCTGCTCGCCACCTTCTTGAGCGCGGCCACGATGTCGCTGCCCTTGGTGCCGACCGGGTCGGCCTTGGGCCCGATCAGCACAAAGTCGTTGTACATGACCTCCTGGCGCTTGGCGGCAAAGCCGTCGGCCACGAACTTCTCTTCGGCCAGCTTGTCGTGCACAAACAGCACGTCGGCGTCGCCGCGGCGGGCCATGTCGATGGCCTGGCCGGTGCCCACGGCCACGACCTTGATGTCGATGCCGCTGGCCTGCTTGAAGGCCGGCAGCATGTAGCCGAACAGGCCCGACTGCTCGGTGGACGTGGTCGACGCCACGACGATGCTGCTCTGCGCCAGCGCGGCGACGCTGCCGAGCAGCGAGGCCGACAACAGCCCGGCGGTGGCCAGCAGGCGCACCACGGTGCGGCGGGGATGGTGAGCAGCGGTAGCGAACGATTTCACGGGGTTTCTCCTTTGACAAATGCACTGGCCTGCGGCGAACAGCGTTCGAGCAGGTCCTGGTTGAAAAACGGGTCCATCGGCAGATCGGCCAGCACCTGCCCCTGCTCGATGTAGATCACGCGACTGGCCAGGCGCTTGACCTGGCCCAGGTTGTGGCTGGCAAACACCAGGGTGGGCGGCAGGCGGCCGGGCGCGGGGGCCTCGGCGCCGAAGTCGGCGATCAGCGACTCCACCTCCCGCTTGGCGTGCGGGTCCAGGCTGGCGGTGGGCTCGTCGAGCAGCCACACGTCGGGCTGCAGCGCCCAGGCGCGGGCCAGGGCCACGCGCTGTTGCTGCCCGCCCGAGAGCGCGCGGCCGTTGCGCTCGGCAAGGTGCGTGAGCTGCACCCGGTCCAGCGCCTGCTGGGCGCGGTCGCGGGTCTGGGCCCATGGCACGCCGCTGAGCCACAGGCCCAGTTGCAGGTTGCGCCGCACCGACATGCGCATCATGTGCGGCCGCTGGAACAGCATGGCGATGCGCGACGCCTGGGGCACCGCGCGTTCGCCGGCCGCGATGGGCAACAGGCCGTGCAGCGTGCGCAGCAAGGTGCTTTTGCCGCAGCCATTGGGACCGACCAGCGCCACGCGTTCGCCGGCCTGGATCGACAGCGTGATGCCGCGCAGGGCCTCGACCTGGGCCGCCGGCCCCAGGCTCACGGACACGCCACGCAGCGCCAGCACCGAGGGTGCGTGCGCGGCGTGCGCGACGTTCGGGCCGGCCAGGCCGACGGGGGCGAGTTCCACCCTCATGTGGTGGCCATCCGCAGGTCGCCACCGTCGAGCCGCTCGCGCCAGCGGCGCAACAGGCCCACCACGCTGTTGAGCAGCAGCACCACGCCCAGCAGCACCAGGCCCAGGCCCAGCGCCAGCGGCAGGTCGCCCTTGCTGGTTTCCAGCGCGATGGCGGTGGTCATGACGCGGGTGAAGCCGTCGATGTTGCCGCCCACGATCATCACCGCCCCCACCTCGGACACGGCGCGACCGAAGGCGGTGATGAGCACGGTGAGCAGCGCGTAGCGCTCGTCCCAGGCCATCAGCAGGCTGCGCAGCGCGCGCCCGGCGCCCAGCGAACTGAGCTGTTCGCCGTGCTCGCGGTCGCTGTCTTCGACCACCTGCCGCGTGAGCGCGGTCACCAGCGGCAGCACCAGAATGGCCTGCGCCAGCACCATGGCCTGGAAGCTGAACAGCCAGCCCAGGAATCCCAGCGGCCCCGAACGCGAGAGCAGCAGATACATCACCAGGCCCACGACCACGGACGGGATGGCCAGAAAAGTGTTGAGCAGGGTCAGCAACACCGGGCGGCCCGGGAAGCGCGCCACCGCCAGCCAGGCCCCCAGCAGCAGACCCAGCGCACACGCCAACACGCAGGCCGTGGCGCTGACCGCCAGGGACCGCGACACGATGGTCCAGAGGGCCGCGTCGCCCGACACCACCAGCCCCAGTGCGGTGGCCACGCTGTCAGAAAAGCTGTTCATATATCTTGCGGCGCAGCATAAAGGCCGGCGGGCCATCTGTGAGTACGTGGCAACGCGGTATGCACCCGGCAACATAGGCAGGCCCTTGCATAGGCCGGGGCTGGTGCACACTTGCGGCCCATGAGACGCATCGCGATGTCCTACTCCCTGGCCGCCGAGCGCCCGGCGCGCGGCACCGGCGCGCCGTTGCTGAGCAACCCCATGATGGACGTGCTGCACGCGGTGCACGAACGGGGGTCCATTTCGGCGGCGGCGCGGCAGCTGGGCCTGTCGTACCGGCACGTCTGGGGCCAGCTCAAGGACTGGGAAACCCAGCTGGGCCGCGAACTGCTGGTGTGGGAGCGTGGCCAGGCGGCCCTGCTGTCACCGTTCGGCCAGCGGCTGCTGATGGCCGAACGCCTGGCCCAGGCGCGGCTGGGGCCGCAGCTGGAACACCTGCGCGCCGAGCTCGAACGTGCGTTTTCCATGGCCTTCGACGACGACCAGGCGCCCAGCGAACTGCTCACGCTCTACGCCAGCCACGACCACGCGCTGGCGGCGCTGCAGGACCTGGCTGCACACGCCGACGGCCACCCGAACCTGCACCTGGACATCCGCTTCACCGGCAGCGTGGACGCGATCCGGGCGCTGAACGAAGGCCGCTGCCTGCTGGCGGGTTTTCACACCCAGCCGTTTGCCGACGCCGACAGCCGCAGCGCTCGCACCTACCGCCCGCTGCTCAAGCCGGGCACGCACAAGATCATCGGCTTTGCGCGTCGCGTGCAAGGCCTGATGGTCGCCCCCGGCAACCCCTTGCGGCTGCACACGCTGGGCGACGTGGCGCGCCTGCAGGCGCGCCTGGTCAACCGCGCCATCGGCACCGGCACCCGGCTGTTGCTCGAAGATCTGCTGGCGCAGGAAGGCATCGCCGCCGAAAACCTGCCCGGGTTCGAACGCGAGGAAAGCTCGCACGCGGCCGTGGCACAGGCCGTGGCCAGCGGCGAAGCCGATGTGGGCCTGGGCACCGAGTACGCCGCGCAGCGGCAGGGCCTGGGCTTCGTGCCGCTGACCGATGAACGCTATCTGCTGGTGTGCCTGAAGTCGGCGCTGGAACTGCCCGCCGTGCAAAGCCTGCTGACGCTGCTGCGCAGCGCGCGCTGGCAACAGCAGCTGCAGGCCCTGCCCGGCTACCAGCCGGACCACCCGGGTGAAGTGGCCGCCATGAAGCGGCTGCTGCCCTGGTGGAAGAACTGACCCCCACGCTCCACCGCTGCGCGGGTCGCTGCCCCCCAGGGGGCTGGGCCTGCCTTGGGGCGGCCCGGCGGCGGGCCCGTTGACCACCCCATCGCCGGCTCACTGCGTGTGGCCGCTCCGCCCCTCAAGGGGCAACGCGTGTGGCCCGGCAAAGCCGGTTCCACCGCGTTCTCGACCGAGACCCTGTCGTGCGCAACGGTTCGCTCTCCGGCGGGCGTGAACCGATCCAGAGACGCCGTGGAACCGGCTTGGCCGGGCCACTGGCGTCGCCCCCTGGAGGGGGTCGCGCGCAGCGCGGCAGGGGTGGGCTTAAAACGCTTCTTTCTCGGCTTCGAGGTACGCCAGGCTGGTGTATTTGCCGATGTTGCTGTCGAAGCCGTCCATGGTCTTGGCGCGGCTGGCCACGCGCGGGTCTTTCATCACCAGCGCCTTGGCACCGTCCAGCGCAATGCCGTCCTTGACCGCCTGCACGCAGGGTTCCCAGATGCCCTTCATGAACGTGCCATAGGTGTCCAGCAGGTCTTTGCTGCCGCGGCCGTGGCCGGGCAGCCAGAGCTGCTCGCCGGCGGCCTGCTTGAGCGCGTCGTAGTACTTGAAGGTGCCCGGATACGACCCGTCGTCGATGTTGGCGATGCGGTTGGCCATGGCGATGTCGCCGATGTAGGTGAGCTTGTCCTGCACGATCTCAAAACACAGGTCCGACGGCGTGTGCGCCCGGCCGTAGTGGTGCAGCTTGATCTGCACGTCGCCGTAGTCGAACACCTGGCCGTGCTCCACCACTTTGTTCGGCGCCACGACCTTGGTGCCCAGCGTGGCCTGGTTAGTCCAGCGCTCCATCAGGCTGCGCCAGAGGTTGCCTTCGTGCCCGGCGATCTGGTCGCGCGTGTGGGCCAGCGCGTGGATGGGCAGGTCTTTGCCAAAGGCATCGGCAAAGGCGTGGTTGCCCAGCCAGTGGTCACCGTGGTAGTGGCTGTTGAAGACCGCGATCACCGGCTGGGGTGTCACGGTCTTGATCATGCGGATCGCCATCTGCCCGATCTGCACCGAGGCGCCGGTGTCCAGCACCACCACGCCCTTTTGCGTGATCACGAAAATGATGCTGGCCATGAGGCCCTGGTTTTCCTGCGTCGGAAAGCCTTCCTTGGCGTAGACCATCCACACATGGGGCGAGAGCTGTTCGGGTTTCACGTCGGGCACCGGCGGGCCTTCGATGAATTCCTGCACCTGCTGGGCGAACAGGCGCACCTCGGGCACCAGCGCCAGCCCCGCCGCGCACAGGCCCATGCCGCTGGCCATGCGCAGCCAGGCGCGGCGGTTCGTCGCAGGGGAAATCGAAGGCGTGTGGGGGGGCCGGGTCATGCGTGTCTCCTGGTCGTGCGAATCACAAAATAAGCATAGGCTTATTCAAATGATACGCCCCGCCCGTGGGGCACGGCAAGCCGGCGCAGAGCTCAGACCGTCGGCAGGCGGCGCGCGATCTCGGCCACCAGCTGGCGCGCCAGCGCCAGCTTGGACGCCCGCGGCAGTTCGGTGTTGCCCTGCTCGTCGATCAGCAACAGCGCGTTGTCGTCCTGTCCGAAGGTGTCGGGCCCGATGTTGCCCACCAGCAGCGGCACGCCCTTGCGCGCGCGCTTGGCCTGGGCGTTGGCCAGCAGGTCCTGGCTCTCGGCAGCAAAACCCACGCAATACAGCTGGCCGACGCGCGCACGTGGCGTGGCCGCGATCTCGGCCAGGATGTCGGGGTTCTCCACGAAGCCGAGCGTGGGCACGGCACCCGAGCCGTCTTTCTTGATCTTCTGCTCGGCGGCCACCGCAGGCCGCCAGTCGGCCACCGCCGCGGCCGACACGAACACGGTGGCGTTCTGCGCCAGCACGTTCAGCGTCTTCTGCATGTTCAGCGCCGACTTCACGTTGATGCGCCCCACGCCGCGCGGCGTGGGCAGGCTCACCGGCCCGGCCACCAGCGTCACCTGCGCCCCCGCCTCGTGCGCCGCGCGGGCGATGGCAAAACCCATCTTGCCGCTGGAGAGGTTGGTCAGGCCGCGCACCGGGTCGATGGCTTCAAACGTCGGCCCGGCACTCACCACCACGTGTTGCCCCGCCAGCCGCTTGGGGGTGAAGAAGCGCACCAGCTCGTAGAGCAGTTCATCGGGTTCGAGCATGCGGCCGTCGCCGGTTTCGCCACAGGCCTGTTCGCCCACGCCCACGTCCAGCACGGTGCTGCCGTCGGCGCGCAGTTGCGTCACGTTGCGCTGGGTCGCCGGGTGGGCCCACATCTCGCGGTTCATGGCCGGCGCCAGGATCAGCGGCACCCTCTCCAGCGGCCGCGCCAGGCACATCAGGCTCAGCAGGTCATCGGCCCGGCCGTGCAGCAGCTTGGCCATGAAGTCGGCACTGGCCGGCGCCACCAGAATGGCGTCGGCCTCGCGGCTGAGGTTGATGTGGGCCATGTTGTTGTCGACCCCGCCCGAGGTGCGTGCGTCCCACTGCGAGGTGAACACCGGCCGGCCAGACAGCGCCTGCATGGTCACCGGGGTGATGAACTGTTCGGCCGCCTCGGTCATGACGACCTGCACGGTGGCGCCGTCCTTGACCAAGGCGCGGCACAGCTCGGCCGCCTTGTAACAGGCAATGCCACCCGACAGGCCCAGGACGATGTGTTTTCCAGCGAGATCGTTCATGGCCGGCAATGTAGCAGTTCGAACGTTTTTCGCCTGCCGGGCGGGAATGGCCGGGTCCCGGGCCGGACAGGGGCGCCCTTTATAATCGCCATTTCCACCTCCTGCGAGCGCCTGGCTCGCCCGAGTCATGACCAAATTTGTGTTCGTCACCGGCGGTGTGGTGTCCTCCCTTGGCAAGGGCATTGCTTCTGCTTCCCTGGCCGCGATCCTCGAATCGCGCGGCCTCAAAGTCACCCTCATCAAGCTCGACCCGTACATCAACGTGGATCCGGGCACCATGTCGCCCTTCCAGCACGGCGAGGTGTTCGTCACCGACGACGGCGCAGAAACCGACCTCGACCTCGGCCACTACGAGCGTTTCATCGAAACGCGCATGAAGAAGGCCAACAACTTCACCACCGGCCAGATCTACAAGAGCGTGCTCGAGAAAGAGCGCCGCGGCGACTACCTCGGCAAGACGGTGCAGGTCATTCCGCACGTCACTAACGAGATCCAGGAATTCGTCAAGCGCGGCGCCGGCTTCGACACGCCCGACGCGGTCGATGTGGCCATCGTTGAAATCGGCGGCACCGTGGGCGACATCGAGTCCCTGCCCTTCCTGGAAGCCGTGCGCCAGCTCAGCCTGCGCCTGGGCCCCAACAACGCGGCCTTCGTGCACCTGACCTACGTGCCGTGGATCGCCGCCGCCGGCGAACTCAAGACCAAACCGACCCAGCACACGGTGCAGAAGCTGCGCGAGATCGGTATCCAGCCCGATGCCCTGCTGTGCCGCGCCGACCGCCTGATCCCGGATGACGAGCGCGAGAAGATCAGCCTGTTCACCAACGTGGCGCAGTGGGGCGTGATCTCCATGCCTGACGTGGACACCATCTACAAGGTACCGCGCGTGCTGCACGAGCAGGGCCTGGACGGCCTGATCTGCGACAAGCTGCGCCTGAACACGCCGCCCACCAGCCTCAAGCGCTGGGACGACCTGGTCTACGAGACCGAGCACCCGCAGGGCGAGGTGAAGATCGCCATGGTCGGCAAATACGTCGACCTGTCGGACAGCTACAAGTCGGTCAACGAGGCGCTGCGCCACGCCGGCATGCGCAACCACGTCAAGGTGAGCATCGATCACGTCGACTCCGAGACCATGGAAGGCCCGGATGCGGCCGAAAAACTCGCGAAATACGACGCCATCCTGGTGCCCGGCGGCTTCGGCCAGCGCGGCGTGGAAGGCAAGATCAACACCGCCCGCTTCGCCCGCGAACACAAGGTGCCCTACCTGGGCATCTGCCTGGGCATGCAGGTCGCGACCATCGAATACGCGCGCCACGTGGCCGGCCTGGCCGGCGCCAACAGCACCGAGTTCGATGCCGCCTGCCAGCACCCGGTGATCGCGCTGATCGAAGAGTGGAAAGACGCCGATGGCAGCATCCAGAAGCGCGACGCCAACTCCGACCTGGGCGGCACCATGCGCCTGGGTGCGCAAAGCTCCGACGTGACCCCTGGCACGCTGGCGCACAGCATCTATGGCGACGTGGTGACCGAGCGCCACCGCCACCGCTACGAAGCCAACGTCAACTACCTGGACCAGCTGCGCCAGGCCGGCCTGGTGATCTCGGCGCTGACGCAGCGCGAGCAGCTGACCGAAATCGTCGAGCTGCCATCGAGCGTGCACCCCTGGTTCATCGGCGTGCAGTTCCACCCCGAGTTCAAGTCCACCCCGTGGAACGGCCACCCGCTGTTCAACGCCTTCGTGAAGGCCGCGGTAGAACACCATCAACAGGCGGCCAAGGCCTGACCGGAGCCCCCATGCAACTCTGCGGATTCGATGTCGGACTGGACAAACGGTTTTTCCTGATCGCCGGCACCTGCTCCATCGAAGGGCTGCAGATGTCGCTCGATGTGGCGGGCCAGCTCAAGGAAGCCTGCACATCGCTGGGCATCCCGCTGATCTACAAAGGCTCGTTCGACAAGGCAAACCGGTCCTCGGGCACCACCCAGCGCGGGGTCGGTCTGGACGCCGGTCTGAAGATTCTGGAAGAGGTGCGCAAACAGCTGCAGCTGCCCATCCTGACCGACGTGCACGACGCATCGCAGGTGGCCGAGGTCGCCAGCGTGGTCGACGTGCTGCAGACCCCGGCCTTCCTGTGCCGCCAGACCGATTTCATCCGCGCCGTCGCCCAGTCGGGCAAACCGGTGAACATCAAGAAGGGCCAGTTCCTCGCGCCCTGGGACATGAAGAACGTGATCGACAAGGCCCGCGCCGCCGCGCGCGAGGCAGGCCTGTCGGAAGACCGCTTCCTGGCCTGCGAGCGCGGTGTGAGCTTTGGCTACAACAACCTCGTGGCCGACATGACCAGCCTGGCCGAGATGCGCAAGTCCGGCGCGCCGGTGGTGTTTGACGTGACCCATTCGGTGCAGAAGCCCGGGGGCCTGGGCGGTGCCAGCGGTGGTGCGCGCGAGATGGTGCCGGTGCTGGCCCGTGCCGGCGTCGCCGCCGGCGTGGCCGGCCTGTTCATGGAAACCCACCCCAAGCCGGCCGAAGCCTGGTCCGATGGCCCCAACGCCGTGCCGCTGAGGCACATGAAGGCGCTGCTGGAAACGCTGGTGGCCCTCGATTCCGTAACCAAAACAAACCCGCTGCTGGAGGAGAATTTCCAATGAGTGCGTACATCATTGTCGACATGCAGATCAGCGACCTGGAGCAGTACAAGCAGTACATGGCCGAGGCCCCTGCTGCCGTGCAAGCCGCGGGTGGTGAGTACCTGGTGCGCGGTGGCCGGTTCGAGGTGATGGAAGGCGACTGGCAGCCGGCGCGCATCGCCATGCTGCGCTTCCCCAGCTTCGAGCAGGCCAAGGCCTTCTACGACGGCGAGCAATACCGCCAGGCCCGTGCCAAGCGGGCGGGCGCCACCGCATTTTTCAACATGGTCCTGGTCGAGGGCGTAAGCGCCCCGGTCTTTTGAACACAGTCATTGAAACATCCACCGAAAGGAAATCATGAGCGCAATCGTTGACATCGTCGGCCGCGAAGTGCTGGACAGCCGCGGCAACCCCACCGTTGAATGCGACGTGCTGCTGGAAAGCGGCGTCATGGGCCGCGCGGCCGTGCCGTCGGGCGCCTCCACCGGCAGCCGTGAAGCCATCGAACTGCGCGACGGCGACAAGAGCCGTTACCTCGGCAAGGGCGTGCTCAAGGCGGTCGAGAACATCAACACCGAAATCTCTGAGGCCGTGCTGGGCCTGGACGCTTCCGAGCAGGCCTTCCTGGACAAGACCCTGATCGACCTCGACGGTACCGAGAACAAGGGCCGCCTGGGCGCCAACGCCATGCTGGCCGTGTCCATGGCCGTGGCCCGCGCCGCCGCCGAAGAAGCCGGCCTGCCGCTGTACCGCTATTTCGGCGGCATGAGCGCGGTGCAGATGCCCGTGCCGATGATGAACATCATCAACGGTGGCGCGCACGCCAACAACTCGCTGGACCTGCAGGAGCTGATGATCATCCCCGTGGGCGCACCGAGTTTCCGCGAAGCCCTGCGCTGGGGCGCCGAGGTGTTCCATGCCCTCAAGGCCATCCTGCACGACAAGCACATCAGCACCGCCGTGGGTGACGAAGGCGGCTTTGCCCCGTCGGTCGAGAACCACGAAGCCGCGCTGCAGCTGATCCTGCAGGCCATCGACAAGGCCGGCTACACCGCCGGTGAGCAGATCGCCCTGGGCCTGGACTGCGCCGCCAGCGAGTTCTACAAGGACGGCAAGTACGTGCTCGAAGGCGAAGGCGGCATCGCGCTGACCGCCGAGCAGTGGACCGACATGCTGGCCACCTGGGCCGACAAGTACCCCATCATCTCCATCGAAGACGGCATGGCCGAAGGCGACTGGGACGGCTGGAAGGTGCTGACCGAGCGCCTGGGCAAAAAGGTGCAACTGGTGGGCGACGACCTGTACGTCACCAACACCAAGATCCTGAAAGAAGGCATCGACAAGGGCATCGCCAACTCGATCCTGATCAAGATCAACCAGATCGGCACGCTGACCGAAACCTTCGCCGCCATCGAGATGGCCAAGCGCGCCGGCTACACCGCCGTGATCAGCCACCGCTCGGGCGAGACCGAAGACAGCACCATCTCCGACATCGCCGTGGGCACCAACGCCGGCCAGATCAAGACCGGCTCGCTCTCGCGTTCGGACCGCATGGCCAAGTACAACCAGCTGCTGCGCATCGAGGAAGACCTGGGCGACGTGGCCGTGTACCCCGGCCGCGCTGCGTTCTACAACCTGAAATGAAGACCATGACCGCCCCCACGCTCCGCCGCTGCGCGGGTCGCTGCCCCCCAAGGGGGCTGGCCTTGCTTGGGGCGGCCCGGCGCTGCGGCCTGCCCAGCTGAACCACTTCCGTGGCCCACCGCTTCGTCCCTGCCCTCCTGATCGCGCTGCTGCTGGTGCTGCACGCGCAGCTGTGGTTCGGCCGCGGCAGTGTGCCGCAGGTGGGCCAGATGAAGCAGACACTGGCCGACCTGGAGCTGACCAACCGCGACGCCAAACAGCGCAACGAGCAGATCGCCAGCGAAGTGAACGATCTGCAGGAAGGTCTGGACATGGTCGAGGAACTCGCCCGCCAGGACCTGGGCATGGTCAAGCCCAACGAAATCTTCGTCCAGATCGCCCAGAACAAGCCCTGACACCGCGTCATGGCCCTGACCGTCACCCTGCTCGGCGGCGAATCCTCCGGCAAAACCACACTGGCCCAAGCCCTGCAGCCCTTGCTGCGGGCACAGGGCCTCACCTGCACCCTGGTCCCCGAACAGCTGCGCACCTGGTGCGAAGCGCAGGGCCGCGCGCCGCTGGCGCACGAACAGGCCGCACGCGCGAACGCCCAGACCCTGGCCATCGAATCCGCCACCCAGGACGCGACGATCCAGGTGGTGCTGGCCGACACCACCGCGGCGGTGATCGCCGCCTACAGCGAGCTGTATTTCGAGGACCGCTCGCTCTGGCCCGCGGCCATGGCACAGCAGCACCGCTACGGGCTGACCTTGCTGATGGGGCTGGACCTGCCCTGGGTGCCCGACGGCCTGTTCCGCGACGGACCGGCCCTGCGGTCCGCCACCGACACCGTGCTGCGCCGCGAGCTGCAGGCCGCCGGCATCCCGTTCCAGACGCTGTACGGGCCACTGGCGCTGCGCGTGCAGCAGGCCCTGCGCGCCATCGGCGGCGCGCTCCAGCGGTCCCTCACGACACAGGACCCCGACTGGGAACAGGGGCGCCGCCCCTGGACCTGCGAGAAGTGCAGCGACCCGGACTGCGAGCACCGTCTCTTCACCCAGCTGCTGCAACAACGATCCACCGAGGCCTGAGCATGATCCCCGCCACTCCCTTGCCCGATTTCCGCAGCCCCGCCTTCCTGCGCGCGCACATCGAAGACACGCTGGGCTTCTACCTGCCGCGCGCCTTCGACCCCAGCGGCGGCCTGTTCCACTTCCTGCGCGACGACGGCAGCGTCTACGACGCCCACACGCGCCACCTGGTCAGCAGCACCCGCTACGTGGTCACGCTGGGCATGGCGGTGCGGCGCGGCCTGGGTGGCGAGCTGGTGCGCCAGGCGCTGCAACAGGCCTTCGACTTCCTGCCACACCACCGCCACCCCGAATCCGGCGGCTACGCCTGGCTGCTGGACTGGCGCAGCGGAAAGGCCCACGTGCTGGACGGCACCAACCACGCCTACGGCCTGGCCTTCGTGCTGCTGGCCCATGCCCACGCGCACATGGCGGGCGTGGCCGGGGCGCATGCGGGCATCGCGCAGACCTTTGATCTGCTGGAACAGCGTTTCTGGGAACCCGCGCACGGCCTGTACGCCGACGAAGCCACGCCCGACTGGCAACTGCTGCCCTACCGCGGCCAGAACGCCAACATGCACCTGTGCGAAGCGCTGCTGGCCGCCTTCGACGCCACGCAGGAGGCGCACTACCTGGACCGCGCCGCCCTGCTGGCCGAGCACATCACCGTGCGGCAGGCCGCCCTGGCCGATGGACTGGTCTGGGAGCACTACCGGGCCGACTGGTCGGTCGACTGGGACTACAACAAGGACGACAAGACCAACATCTTCCGGCCCTGGGGCTTCCAGCCCGGCCACCTGACCGAGTGGACCAAGCTGCTGCTGCAACTGCACGAACGCCGCCCGAACCCGGCCCTGGTCGAACGCGCGCGCCACTTCTTCGACACCGCCCTGCACAAGGCCTGGGACGGTGAACACGGCGGCCTGTACTACGGCTTCGCACCCGACGGCAGCATCTGCGACAGCGACAAATATTTCTGGGTGCAGGCCGAATCGCTGGCCGCCGCGGCGCGCCTGGCCACCGTCACCGGCGAGCAGCGCTACTGGGCCGCCTACGAGCACCTGTGGGCCTATGCCTGGCGCCATTTCGTGGACCACGAACACGGCGCCTGGTGGCGCATCCTCACGGCCGACAACCGCAAGCACTCGGACGAGAAGAGCCCGGCCGGCAAGGTGGACTACCACACCATGGGCGCCTGCCATGATGTGCTTGATGTGATCGGGTGATCGGGTACCCCCTTGCGCCGCTGCGCGGCGCCCCCCCAAAGGGGACCACGCCAGCGGCCCGGCAAAGCCGGTTCCGCGGCGTGTGCTGGATTTAGCACTCGCTCGCGCCTGGGGGAACCCGGCCCCTGCATTTGCGGTCTACCGCCCCACACCGTGCGCTGTCCGGGTGTTCCGGACCGCCAGTGTTCTGGAGGTGCAGGTATGTGGAAACGTCTGTCGGTGTTGTGGCTGGCCGTGCGCGGTGATGCGAAGCGGCTCTGGTTCGCGCTGGGGCACCCGGAAGCGCCGGGCTGGCTCAAGGCCGGCGCGGCAGCCATCGTGCTCTACCTGCTCTCGCCCATCGACCTGATCCCGGACATGATCCCCGTGCTGGGCATGGTCGACGACCTGGTCATCGTGCCGATGGCGCTGCGCTGGCTGCTCGCGCGTCTGCCGGCACACATCCGCCGCCACGCGGACGAGCGCGCCGCAGGCCGGCGCGCCGCGGTGATCGACACCTGACACCGGCCCCCGGCGTCAGGGCACCAGCGACAGGAACAGGAAGGCCGCGAACAGCACCAGGTGCACGGCACCCAGCATGACGTTGGTGCGGCCGGTGGCCAGGGTGAGCGTGCTGACCATGAAGGTCAGCACCAGCAGCACCAGGTCCTTGGGCGTGAGGCCCAGCACCAGGGGCAGGCCCAGCAGCACCGAAGCCGTCACCACCGCCGGGATGGTCAGCCCGATGCTGGCCAGCGCCGAACCCAGCGCCAGGTTCATGCTGGTCTGCAGGCGGTTGGCGCGCGCGGCGCGGACGGCGGCCCAGGTCTCGGGCAGCAGCACCAGCAGCGCGATGGCGATGCCGATGACGGCCTTGGGGGCCCCCAGCGCGGCCACGCCCGCCTCGATGCTGGGCGAGAGCTGCTTGGCCAGCCCCACCACCGACACCAGTGCCAGCAGCAGCAGGCCAAAGCTGGCCCAGGCCTGCGCGTTGCCGGGCGGGTGGGCGTGCTCGGCCTCGTTCGAGGCGTCGGAGGGCGGCAGGAAATAGTCGCGGTGGCGCACGGTCTGCACGAACACGAACACCAGCCACAGGGCCACGGACGACAGGCCCACGAACACCAGTTGCGACACCGTGTACAGCCCCACCCCGGCGCTGGTGGTGAAGGTGGGCATGACCAGCGACAGCCCGGCCAGGGCCACCAGGGCCGCCAGCGCGGAGTTGGAGCCGTCGAGGCGGAAGTTCTGTTCGTGGTGACGCAGCCCCCCCACCAGCAGGCACAGGCCGACCACGCCGGTGCAGATGATCATGACGGCCGAATAGATGGTGTCGCGCGGCAGGGTGGCCTTGTCCGGGCCGCCAGTCAGCATCATCGAGACGATCAGCGCCACCTCGATCACGGTGATGGCCACTGCCAGCACCAGGGTGCCGAACGGCTCACCCACCCGGTGCGCCACCACCTCGGCGTGGTGCACCGCGGCGATCACCGCGCCCACCAGCATCAGGGCGCACACCACCATCCACCACCCAGCGCCCGCCATGCCGACAAAAGACAGGCCGAGCACGGCGGCAGCGGCGAACGGCACCGCGGTGAACCAGGACAACATGGGCGGGGGCTTTCAGGCAGGAAACGGGGGCACTGGCGCCCCATGCGCCAGCGGTGCGGGCCATTGTCCCGGCTGCGCCGCAGGCGCGTGCCCCCGCGCGAAAAGACCTTGCACCGGCCCCGCGCCGGGTCCGGGCACGCGGCCGTCAGTCGCCCTGGAAGCCGCCGCGCCGGTAGGTCAGCACCAGGGTGTCGCGCCAGCCCAGCTCGCCGGCCACCAGCGGCTGGATGGGCGTGGTCTCGTGGATCACGCGCGCGTCGTCCAGCAGCAGCAGCGACCAGGGTTCGCTGAGCGTGAAGCGCTGGCCGCTGGGGCCGTTGGCCTCGAACACGCGGCTCTCGCCGCCCTTGATGCCGTGGCGCCCGAGCATGAACACGGCGACCAGGTCCACCCCGTCGCGGTGCGCGCCTTCGGGCGTGGGCCGGCCGATGCCGTCGGTGGTGTCGATGCGAAAGGGATGGGCCTCCACAAACCAGGGCCGCGCGCCTTGCAGGGCCGACACCGCCTGGCCCAAGGTGCCCAGCAGGGTGCGCCACAGCGGCGACGCCACGACCGCCCCGTCCATGGGCTCGAACCAGCGCTGCATGCCGCCGTGCAGCGCGTTGTATTCCAGCGGCTGCCAGTGCGCGCGGTGCGGGGCCAGCTGCACTTCGGCGCCCTCCACCACGAAGCAGCTGTGGCGCCGGCGCCGGTAGCGCCCACCGTCCTTGAGGAATCCGTCGGGCGGCAGATCGTTCCAGCTGGCGTGCAGGGCATCGAGGGCGGCCGCATCGGTGCGCAGCCAGCCCCGCACATCGGCGGCACTCAACAGGACAAACCCGGTGCGGGCCAGGGCGTCGTCCAGCCCGCTCAGGGGCACGTAGGGGGGTGGGTAAGCGTGCAGGCTCATGGGCCGGCAGTGTAGCGGCGCACCGGCGCCGGCTCACCGGCCAGGCGGCCCAGTTTCTGCGCTGGATCAAAACGGCGCCATCCCCGCACTGTCAAGCTGTGCGCATTGCGAAGGAGGCCGCTATGAACCCTGTGAACACCGTCGAATGGTCCGACGCCCTGCTGCTGGACTTTGAACCCATGGACAAGGTCCATCGCGAATTTGTGGACCTGCTGGCCATGGCCCAGACCGCCCCCGACGACGCCCTGCCCCAGGCCTGGTCGGCGGTGCTCGACCACACCGTGCACCACTTCGGACGCGAAGACGAATGGATGCGCAAGACGCGTTTTGCGTCGGCCGACAACCACATCCTGCAGCACCGGGTGGTGCTCAACGTGCTGCGCGAGGGCCTGGCCATGGCGCGCGCGGGCGACCTGCAACCGGTGCGAGAAATGGCCGGCGAATTGGCGGCCTGGTTCGCCAAACACACCCAGTCGCTGGACGCGGCGCTGGCGCTGCACATGCGCCGGGAAATGAGCGAACGCGCGGAGGCCCCGGGGCACCGCGACAGCGGCCCGCACCGCGGCGCGCACCCCCACTGACGGGCCGCCGAAAACGGCGGATGCAACGGCCGATCTGGCGCCGCCGCCCGGCAAGACCCTGCTACCCCATGGGGTAAACCATATGCGGCTTGATATTTGTCAATGGTTATATTGTTTCCCGAACGGAGACAACCATGGCAGATGCCCTACACGCGGCGGCAACAGAGGCAACACCGCCCGAGCCGACCGACACCACACCCTCACCCGCGGCCGATGAACGTTCGGCCGAACGCGAGTCGTCCCTCTTCACCCTGCCGCTGGCGCAGCTGCGCTTCTCGGACCCGATCCAGTGGCTCCGGCTCGGCTGGGCCGACTTCCGACGCTGCCCGCGCATCGGCCTGTTCTACGGTCTGTGCTTCTTCGTCATGGGCCACGCGCTGCTGGCCCTGTTCCAGAGAGCGCCCCAGTACCTGCTGGCCCTGAGCGCGGGCTTTCTGCTCATGGGGCCCTTCCTGTGCCTGGGCCTGTACGACGCCAGCAAGGCCATGCAGACGCACACGCACCGCCCATCGTTGCGCGCCTCGCTGGGGGCGTGGCGGCCCACCCGGAGCACCATGGCCATCTTTGCCGGCGTGCTGCTGATCCTGGAAATGCTCTGGGGCCGCGCGGCGCTGGTGGTGTTCGCGGTGAGCTTCAACACCATGCCCGAGAAGGCCAACCTGCTGGCCATGCTGTTCGATCCCGAGAACATCGGGTTTCTCATCACCTACACGGTGGTCGGTGGCGTGTTCGCCGGCCTGATCTTCGTGACCAGCGTGATCTCCATCCCCATGATCATGGACCGCCAGGTCGATGCGGTCTCGGCCGGCCTGACCAGCATCCGCGCCTGCGTGCAGAACCCGGGCGTGATGCTGTTCTGGGGTGCGCTGATCACCGGCAGCATCGTGCTGGCGATGTTGCCGGCCTTCCTGGGCCTGTTCATCGTCGGCCCCGTGATCGGCCACGCCACCTGGCACGCCTACCGGCACATCGTGCCGGCCCCCGGCGTCGACGACTGAGCGCGCCGCCGACCGCGGCGCTCAGGTGTTCGGGCCGGCGATCGGCGTGGCGCCGTCCAGCCACAGCCGGCGCAGCAGCCACCAGCCCAGCAGCGTGTCGGTCAACGCCAGCAGGCTGACCGCCCAGCGCACAGCGCCGTCGGGCTGCGCGACCCGCAGGTAGGCGACCAGCACGGCCGACAGGGCATTGACCAGCAACACGAGCCAGAACAGCTGGCTCCGCGGTTGCCAGAGGCGCCACAAGGGATGCGGAATCGGCTTCATGCGCCGATTGTGCCGCGGGCCCTGCGCCCTCAGGTGGGCGCGGCCTCCTGCTCCTGCAGCAGCCGCCACATCACCTTGCCGCTGCCGCTCTTGGGCAGCGCGTCGACGAACTGCACCATGCGCGGGGCCTTGTAGACCGCCATGTGTTCGCGGCACCAGTCCACGATGTCCTGCTCCGTGGTCTGGCCTCGGGCGGCCTCGCGCAGCACCACCACCGCCTTGACGCTCTCGCCACGGTAGCCGTCCTGGGTGCTGATGACACAGGCCTCGGCGATGGCCGGGTGCTTGAACATCAGCGCCTCCACCTCGGCCGGCCAGACCTTGAAGCCGCTGGCGTTGATCATGCGTTTGAGGCGGTCGGTGATGAAGAAATAGCCGTCCTCGTCCACGCGCCCGAGGTCGCCGGAGCGGAAGAATTTCTGTCCGTTGAAGTCGATGAAGGCCGCCGCCGTGGCGTCGGGCCGCTTCCAGTAGCCGCTGAACACCTGCGGGCCGCGGATGATGATTTCACCGGCCTCGCCCTGTGGCATTTCCTGCAGGGTTTCGGGGTCCACCACGCGCGCGTCCACGCTAAGGAACGGGATGCCCAGGCACTGCTGCTTGGGGGCGTCGGCCGGGTTGTTGTGCGACGGCGCGGCGGTCTCGGTCAGGCCATAGCCTTCGGCATACCGCAGGCCGAACTGCTCGAACAGGCGCTGCGCCACCGCCTGCGGCATGGCGGCGCCGCCGCCGCCGATGAAGACCAGGCTGGAGAGGTCGTATTGATCGAAGCGCGGGCTGGCCAGCAGGTCGATCACCATGGTGGGGATGTTGGTCCAGTGCGTGACCCTCCAGCTGGAGATCAGGCGCCCCGCGAGCTCGCGGTCCCAGCGCGGCATGATGACCAGCGTGGCCCCGGTGTAGACGCCCGAATGCATGCCCACCACCATGCCGGTGATGTGGAACATGGGCACCACCACCAGCGACACGTTCTCGTGCGTGCCGCCGGTCCACAGCTGGCCGGCCACGGCGTTGTGCATCAGGCTGGCGTGGGTGTGCACGCAGCCCTTGGGCAGGCCGGTGGTGCCGCTGGTGTAGGGCAGCACGCTCAGGTCTTCGGGCATGCGGTCGTGCACCGGCGGCGCGGCGCTGCAGGCCAGCGCATCGGCCCAGTCGGCCACAGTGCCGCCGGGCATGGCGGGCAGCGGGTGGCGCGTCTTCAGCCAGGGCTCCCACGCAGCCGGCATTTCGGCCTGCGGGCCGATGGCGTCGTGGTAATGCGCCACCACCAGGTGTGCCAGGCGCTGCGCCTCGGGCAGCTCGGCATTGGCCTGGAGCAGATCGCTCGCCAGATCGGCCGCGCTGATGGCGAGCTTCACGTCCGGGTCGGTGATGTAGTGCTTGAGCTCTTCGGCGCGGTTCATCGGGTTGACCGGCACCACCACCGCATTGGCCCGCAGGATGGCGTAGTGCGCCACCACCCACTGCGGACAGTTCTGCATGAACAGGATGACGCGGTCACCGGCCTTCACGCCGTTCGCGTGCAGATGCGCGGCCAGGCGCTCGGCCTGGTCGTGCAGCTCGCGGTAGGTGGTGGACCTGTCGAAGAAGACCAGGGCCGGCTTGTCCGGATAGCGCGTGGCGCTGACCACCAGGTTGAACCACAGCGAGGTGGCCGGTGGTGTGATGCGATGCGGCAGCCGCTTGGGCCAGAAACGGTGGTGGGGGCGCTGTGGCGCGTCGGCGGCTGGCATGGGTCTGTCTCCTGTGTCGTTGTACGGCCACCCGCGGCGACCTTGGAAAAAGCATACGTGCGCCTGCTGCGAAAAGAAAAGCACCGATGTCGCGACCGGGACGAGCTGCCCGTGGCACGCCTCGTGCTTGGATGCTGGCGTGGGCACGCGGATCGATGGTGATGTACCCATGCATAAATCACATGAAGTTCCCACGTAAACCCCGATGACCCGCGCCGGGGGCGCCGTCTACAGTCTGCGCTGCCCGCCGATGCAGCCCATTCTGGTGCACAGAAGCGTCTCATGGCATCGCCAACAACAGCCCTCAACCAACAGGAGAAACGCATGTCCTTCAAATCTCTCAAACTGACCGCCTCCATCGTGGCCGCCATGGCCACCCTGGCGGCCGCCCCGGCACACGCCGGCAAGACACTGGACGCCATCAAGGCGCGCGGACAGCTGGTGTGTGGTGTGAACGTGGGCCTGGCCGGCTTCTCCGCCGCCGACAGCAGCGGTGCCTGGACCGGCATGGACGTGGACTACTGCAAGGCCGTGGCCGCCGCGGTGCTGGGCGATGCCGGCAAAGTCAAGTGGGTGCCCCTGACCGCCCAGCAGCGCTTCACCGCCCTGCAGTCCGGCGAAGTGGACGTGCTCTCGCGCAACACCACCAACACCCTCTCGCGCGACGCATCGCTGGGCCTGAACTTCGTCGGCGTGAACTACTACGACGGCCAGGGCTTCATGGTCAACAAGGGCAAGATCACCAGTGCCAAGCAGCTCAAGGGCGCCACGGTGTGCGTGCAGTCCGGCACCACCACCGAAAAGAACCTGACCGACTTCTCGCGCGCCAATGGCCTGAACATCAAGGCCGTGGTGTTTGAAAAGCTTGAAGCCTCCACCGGCGCCTATTTCTCGGGCCGTTGCCAGGCCTACACCACCGACGCATCGGGCCTGGCCTCGATCCGCGCCAAGGAAGCCAAGGACCCGACGGCCCATGTGATCCTGCCCGACCTGATCTCCAAAGAGCCCCTGGGCCCGATGGTGCGCCGCGGTGACGACGAGTTCTTCGCGATCTCCAAGTGGGTGCTCAACGGCCTGATCGAAGCCGAGGAATACGGCATCACCCAGGCCAACGTGGACGAGATGAAGAAGAGCACCGACCCGCAAGTCGGCCGCATGCTGGGCGCCACCGAAGACCTGGGCAAGCACCTGGGCCTGGACAAGGAATGGCTGGCCCGCTCGATCAAGGCCGTGGGCAACTACGGTGAAGTCTTTGAACGCAACGCCGGTCCGAAGACCGCGCTGAACCTGCCGCGCGGCAAGAACGCGCAGTGGAACAAGGGTGGCCTGATGTACGCAGCCCCGCTGCGCTGATCCCCCCCAACGCTGGCGCTTGCCGCAGCAGGCACAAGCGACCTATGAACGGGTTTCGTAGGGCGCTTGTGCCATTTTTTTAGCCACGACTTCCGGGAACGACCCCATGTCCCATCTGCCCTTGATACCCGCGCGGCCACTGCCGCCCAGAAAGCGGCGCTCGATCTCCTGGCACAGCCGTGAAGGCCGCAGCGTCATCTACCAGATCGTGGCCATCGTTTCGGTGGTGACCCTGGCCTGGCTGCTGGTGCGCAACACGCTGCGCAACATGCGCGAGCGCGGCATCCAGAGCGGCTACGACTTCATGGGTCAGCCGTTCGGTTTCGACATCAGCGAGACGCTGATTCCCTACGAGGTGATGAGCACCTACTGGACCGCGTTTTCCATCGGCCTGCTCAACACGCTCAAGGTGGCCGTGATCGGCATCGTGCTGGCCACCCTCGTCGGCACGCTGATCGGCGTTGGCCGCTTCTCGGCCAACTTCCTGGTGCGCAAGCTCTGCTACGGCTACGTCGAGTTTTTCCGCAACGTGCCGGTCTACCTGCAGCTGCTGATCTGGTACATCGTGTTCACCGAACTGCTGCCCAACTTCGAACAGGCCTGGCAGGTCGGGCACTTCTATCTGAGCAAGAACGGTTTTTCCTTCCCCTGGCCGGTGTGGCAACTGGGGCAGACGCTGGCGCTCGTCGGACTGGTGCTGGGGACGATCGGCGCCTACCTCTACGCCCGCAAGGCGCAGCGGCACTTTGACCAGACCGGGCAGCAACGACCGGTGCTCTGGCTGTCGCTGGCCCTGATCGCCGGCCTGGCCGTGGCCGGCTGGCTCGCGGGGGGAGCGCCCACCGGATGGGAGATCCCCACAAAGGGCGATTTCCAGATCGAAAACGGCGGCGTGTTCAGCCCCGAATTCGGTTCCCTGCTGCTCGGTCTGGTGCTGTACACCGCGTCGTTCATTGCCGAGATCGTGCGCTCGGGCATTGCCTCGGTCTCGCTGGGGCAGCACGAAGCCGCGGCTTCGCTCGGGCTGAACAAGCGCCAGGCCATGCGCCTGGTGGTGCTGCCGCAGGCACTGCGCGTGATCATCCCGCCCCTGACCAGCCAGTACCTGAACCTGACCAAGAACTCCTCGCTCGCCGTGGCCGTGGGCTACCCCGAGCTGGTGTCGATCGCGAACACCACGCTCAACCAGACCGGCCGCGCCATCGAGGCCCTGTCCATCGTGATGCTGGTCTACCTCACGCTCTCGCTCATCACCTCGGCACTGATGAACTGGTTCAACGCCAGCGCAGCCATCCAGGAAAGATAGCCATGTCACAGACCCATCAGAACATTTCCGCACGCCCGATGCCGGGCCAGCGCACCGGCATCGTGGCCTGGCTCAAGGCCAACCTGTTCTCCAGCCCCACCAACAGCGCCATGACGCTGCTGCTGCTCTCGGTCGTGCTGCTGACCTTGGCCAAAAGCATGGACTGGGTGCTGTTCAACGCCGTCTTCGGCGCCAACCTGGAAGCCTGCAACAACGCCCGGGGCGTTGGCGCCTGCTGGGGTGTGGTCACGGAAAAAGGCCGCCTCATCGTGATGGGCCGCTACCCGCAGGCTGAACACTGGCGCCCGGTGATCGCCACCGCACTCATGCTCGGCGTGGTCGCCATGAGCTGCATGCCGCGCTTCTGGAACCGATGGCTCGCCGCCGTCTGGGCCGTCATGCTGGCGCTCTACTTCGTCCTCATGAAGGGCGGCTGGTTCGGCCTGACGCCGGTGGACACCGACCAGTGGGGCGGCCTGCCGCTGACCGTGATGCTGACCGTGATCGGCATGACCCTGGCCTTTCCGCTGTCCATCCTGGTGGCGCTGGGGCGCCGCTCCAACATGCCCGCCATCAAGACCCTGTGCACGCTGTACGTGGAGCTGATCCGCGGCGTGCCGCTGATCACGGTGCTGTTCATGGCCTCGTTCATGCTGCCCCTGTTCATGCCCGAGGGCGTGAGCATCGACGTGCTGATCCGCGTGCTGGTGGCGATCACCCTGTTCTCGGCCGCCTACATGGCCGAGGTGGTGCGCGGCGGTCTGCAGGCCCTGCCCAAGGGCCAGACCGAGGCGGCCGCGACCCTGGGCCTGAGCTACTGGCAGGCACAGCGCAAGATCGTGCTGCCGCAGGCGCTGACCATGGTCGTGCCCTCGCTCATGAACACCTTCATCGGCATGTTCAAGGACACCTCGCTGGTGACCATCGTCTCGCTCTACGAACTCACCGGCGCGCTGGCCCTGGCGCTCAACGCCGACGCCGACTGGCGCCCGTTCAAGCTCGAAGCCTATTTCTTCATCACGCTGATCTATTTCGTGTTCTGTTTCGCCATGTCGCGCTACTCCCTCTGGGTGGAAAAGCGCACCGCCGTCAGCAAAGTCCGCTGACCACAGAACACCTTCCAACCGAAAGCCCTCCATGAGCCAGCCAGAAGCTCCCATCATCCGCTTCGAAAACGTCAACAAGTGGTACGCCAGCAATGGCTACCACGTGCTGCGCGACATCAACCTCGACTTCGCCAAGGGCGAGAAGGTCGTGATCTGCGGCCCGTCGGGTTCGGGCAAGTCCACACTGATCCGCTGCATCAACGCGCTGGAGGAATACCAGGAAGGCAAGCTCACCGTCGACGGCACCGTGGTCGGCGACGACCTCAAGGGCGTGGACCGCGTGCGCCGCGAAGTGGGCATGGTGTTCCAGCAGTTCAACCTGTTCCCGCACCTGACCGTGCTGGAGAACCTGATCCTCTCGCCCACCTGGGTCGCCAAGATGCCGCGCAACGAGGCGATCGAGAAGGCCATGCACCAGCTCGAACGCGTGCGCATCGCCGAGCACGCCAACAAGTACCCGCTGCAGCTCTCCGGCGGTCAGCAGCAGCGCGTGGCGATCGCGCGTGCGCTGTGCCTCACACCCAAGATCATGCTGTTCGACGAGCCGACCTCGGCGCTCGACCCGGAAATGATCAAGGAGGTGCTGGACGTGATGATCGGCCTGGCCGACCAGGGCATGACCATGCTGTGCGTGACGCACGAGATGGGCTTTGCCAAAGCCGTGGCCGACCGTGTGATCTTCATGGACCAGGGCCAGGTGGTCGAGCAGAACACGCCCGACGAGTTCTTCAACCACCCCCAGAACGAGCGCAGCAAGGACTTCCTGTCCAAGATCCTGGGGCACTGAGCGGCCCTGGCAACACCAGCCCCCTGCCCCTGCGCCGGGGCAGGCGGTCCAATCCCGCCGGCCAGCGGCGCGAGATCGGGTGGAACTTCCAGCGGCCCGGCGGCTTCGAACGGCCTGCCGGACCCTGGGCCCTGTCGAGGCCGGCCTCCTAGGCACCACGCCCCAACCCCGCCCCTTCTGTTCTGAATGGACCACCCCATGCAACGACGTTCCCTGCTGATCGGCGCTGCCTCGCTGCTGAGCGCCACCGCGCTCACGGCCCGCGCCGCCACCCCCACCACCCCCGCACTGCCCGTGCTGCAGGTCTGGAAAGATCCCAGCTGCGGCTGCTGCAAGGACTGGATCGCCTACCTCCAGCGCGACGGCTTCCAGGTCCAGGTCTTCGAGACCGGCAACACCGCGGTGCGCCAGCGCCTGGGCCTGCCGGTGAAGTACGGCTCCTGCCACACCGCCCTGATCGACGGCTACGTGGTCGAAGGCCATGTGAACACGCGCGAGATCCGCCGCCTGCTGGCCGAAAAGCCCGCGGCCATCGGGCTCACCGTGCCGGGCATGCCGGTGGGCAGCCCCGGCATGGACGGCCCCGAGTACGGCGGCCGCAAAGACCCCTACGACGTGCTGCTGGTGCAGCGCGACGGCAGCAGCCGGGTCTACCAGTCCTACCACCGCGGCTGATCACGCCCCGTTGTCCTTCGGAGCCTTCCCATGCCTTTCCTTTCACGGAACACCGCCCTGTGCGGTGCCATGCTCGCGTTGCTGGTGCTGGCCGCGCCAGCCACGGCCCAGACGACCGCGGGTCACGACCATGCGCACACGCCCGCGGCCCCGAGCGCCCCCGCCGCGGCCGAACTGCCCTGGACCGATGCGCACGTGCGCCGCATCGACACCGCGGCCGGCAAAGTCAGCCTCCAGCACGGCGACATCAAGAACCTGGACATGCCGCCCATGACCATGGTGTTCCAGGTGCGCGATCCCGCCAGCCTGACCGGGCTGGCGGTGGGTGACCCGGTCCGCTTCACCGCCGAGAAGTTGCTGGGCGTCTACACGGTGCTGCAGATCGAAAAGCGGCCCTGAAGTCAAAGGTACGCAGGGACGGCGCGGCCGTCAGGCATGGGTGGTACAGCCCGGGCGGTGGCGCACGAACAGCACCACCGCCCGGGCTTTTTTCGCGCTGTCGGCCCGCCGGGGCTTCCCTAGACTTTCGTCACCGCTGGTCGATCCGACCGACCTGGGCTTCAAGAACGTCGTCCAGGTGACGAAGACTACACACCCCTTTTCCCGGAACCACCATGAGAACCAACCTGCCCGTCAGCCAGCAAGAGTTCGTGGTCCCGGATGGCCTCACCCTGGTCTCCACCACGGACCTCACCAGCCGCATCACCTACTGCAACCCGGCCTTCATCGCCGTCAGCGGCTACAGCCGCGAAGAGCTGCTCGGGCAGCCGCACAACCTGGTGCGCCACCCCGACATGCCCGCGGAAGCCTTCCGCGACATGTGGGCCACGCTGCAAGGCGGTTCGCCCTGGTCGGCCCTGGTGAAGAACCGCCGCAAGAACGGCGACCACTACTGGGTGCTGGCCAACGCCACCCCCATCGTTCAGAACGGACAGGTCACCGGCTACCTGTCGGTGCGCACCAAGCCCAGCCGCGAACAGATCGAACAGGCCCAGGCGCTGTACACCCGCCTGCGCACCGAAGCCGAGTCGGGCCGACCGACCATCGCCCTGCACCATGCCCGCCTGGTGCGCACCGGCTGGCGTGGCCACCTGCAGCGCTGGCTGCGCCCCACCCTGGGCAAGAAACTCGGCGCCATCGCGCTGGCCATGGCGTTTGTGATCCAGTTCATCGAAAGCGCCACCGAAGGCATGGCCGAGGTCTGGCACCTGGCGGCCTGGGGCATCACCGCGGTGCTGGCCATCGCCACCGCTGCCTTCATGCGCCGCCTGATGGTGGCACCGCTGGAGCGCGCCGTGGACTTCGCCAACCAGATGGCCGCCGGCGACCTCTCGGCCCGCATCGGCGCCCTGGGGGGCGGCGAGTTCGGCGAACTTGCGCGCGCGCTCAACCAGCTCAACGTCAACCTGCAGGCGGTCGTCTCCGACGTGCGGCGCGAAGTCGAAGGCGTGCAGGTCGCGTCCAATGAAATCGCCAGCGGCAACCAGGACCTCTCGGCCCGCACCGAATCGCAGGCCAGCAGCCTGGAGGAAACCGCCGCGTCCATGGAGGAGCTGACCAGCACGGTGGAACACAGCAGCAACTCGGCGCGCGAAGCCAGCGGCCTGTCCGAACGCGCGGCCGCGGTGGCCCGCGAAGGCAACGCCGCCATGGCCGACGTGATCAGCACCATGGACGACATCAGCCGCTCGTCCAGCCGCATCGGCGACATCATCCAGGTCATCGAAGGTATCTCGTTCCAGACCAACATCCTCGCGCTCAACGCCGCGGTGGAAGCGGCCCGCGCGGGCGAGCAGGGCCGGGGCTTTGCGGTGGTGGCGGCCGAGGTGCGCAGCCTGGCGCAGCGCACGTCCACCGCCGCCAAAGAGATCAAGACCCTGATCGACGAATCCGCCAGCCAGGTGGCCCAGGGAGGTGCCCGCGTGAACAACGCCGGCAAGACCATGGGCCACGTGGTCGAGGCGGTGCAGCAGGTCAACGGCCTGATCAGCGAGATCACCAGCGCCTCGCGCGAGCAGTCGTCGGGCCTGTCGCAGATCAACCAGGCCATCGGCCAGCTCGATTCGGTCACGCAGCAGAACTCGGCCATGGTCGAGGAACTCGCCGCCGCCGCCAGCTCGCTGCAGGCCCAGGCGCAGGTGATGCAGGAATCGGTGCGCATCTTCCGCATGTGAGGACTTGAGCCCCCACGCTCCGCCGCTGGCGCGGGTCGCTGCCCCCCAGGGGGGGGCTGATCCGGCTTGGGGCGACCCGGCGCCGGATCGCAGGCGCCCCCACGCTCCGCCGCTGACGCGGGTCGCTGCCTGACGGGCCGCAGGCAGGTGCGTGCTAAGGTGGCGGCATGCCCCGCAACATCCGCTACACCCTGCTCTCGCTGCGCGACCTGCTGGTGTCCATTGGCCCCTTCGCGCTGCTGACCATCGCCCTGCTGGGCCTGGCCTACTGGTGGCTGGACCCCAACCCGCCCAAACGTGTGGTGCTGGCCACCGGCCCCGCACAAAGCGCCTACGACGCGTTCGGCAAACGCTACGCCGACGCCCTGCGCCGCTACGGCATCACGGTTGAACTGCTGCCCACCGAAGGCTCTTCCGACAACCTGGAACTGCTGCGCACCGGCCGGGCCGATCTGGGCTTCGTGCAGGGCGGCAGCGCCGACATCGGCTACGACGACGAAGAATCCATCGTCTCGCTCGGCAGCCTGTTCGTCGAACCGCTGTGGCTGTTCTACCGCGAAGACGCCGCGCAGCGCCTGAACCACACCCCCACGGTGGCCAGCCTGCCCGACCTGCGGGACTGGCGCGTCAACGTGGGCACCGCCGGCAGCGGCGTGCCGCGCCTGTTCGGCACCCTGCTGGACGTCAACCGCGTGGAACGCCAACAGCTCCAGCTCAGCGAGCTGGCCCAGACGCCGGCCACGGTGGGGTTTCTCGACGGCGAGCTCGATGCGGTGGTGTTCGCCTCGGCGCCCGAGTCGCTGATGGTGCAGATGCTGCTGCAGTCGCCCGGCATCCGGCTGATGGACTTTGCGCAGAGCGAGGCCTATTCGCGCCGCTTTGGTTACCTCACGCCGGTGGTCATGCCGCAGGGCGTGGTAGAGCTGTCGAAAAACATTCCCGAACGCGACGTGCGCCTGGTGGCCTCCACCACCAGCCTGCTGGCCAGCGCGAAGACGCACCCCGCGATCCTGCAGCTGTTCGCGCAGACGGCGACCAGCCTGCACGGCGGCGCCAGCTGGTTCAACCGGGCCCGCGAATACCCCAGCCTGGAACACAGCGAGGTGCCGCTCTCGCCCGAGGCGGTGCGCGCCATCAAGAACGGCCCGCCCTTCCTGCAGCGCTACCTGCCGTTCTGGCTGGCCAACCTGATCGAGCGCATGTGGCTGGCCATGGGCCTGATCATCGCCCTGGCGCTGCCGCTCTCGCGCATCATCCCGCCGCTCTACACCTTCCGCATCCGCTCGCGCGTGTTCCGCTGGTACGCCGAGCTGCGCGACATCGAGCAGCGCCACGAGACCGCTGCCGCCGACGGTGTGAGCGAGCAGCAGCTGCTGGACGAACTGGCCGAGATGGAGGCCAAGGTGGAGAAGGTGGTGATGCCGCTGGCCTTCACCGACGAGCTCTACGCGCTGCGCAACAACATCGCGCTGGTGCGCAACAAGCTGCAACGCAAGGGCTGACACAGGCCGCCGACCGCGGCCGCCCGATCAGTCCGGGCAGGCGATCTGCCGGGAGTTGCGCAGGGCCTCGCGCGCCACCGCGTCCAGCGCGTCATCGACCACGCCGTGGTCGGCCACCACGCGCAGGCGGCCCAGCGCCTGCAGGCGTTCCAGCCCTTTGAGGGTCAGCGAGATGCTGCGACCGTTGGCGGCGTTGAACAGGAACAGGGTGCCGTGCGGGCTGGCCCAGGTCAGCTGGCAGCGCAGCGCCTGATCGTCCTCGCGCAGGTCCACCCAGGTGCCCACGGGCAGCGGTCCCTCCGGGTGCTCGTCGGCTGCGTGCAAACGCTGCCAGGCGCTGTCCATGCGCTCGGTGTCCAGAAAGGCCGGCTGGGTGTCGATGCTCAGGTCGTCCAGGAAACCGGTGTCGCGCACCTCGCCCGGGTGCACCCAGGGCTCGGGCAACAGCTCGCCCTGGCGGCTGGGCACCGGGTCGCTGCCGGCCTCGTTGCGCTGCGTCTTGTAGGCCGCTTCGTGCAGCCCCATCAGGGCCTGGAAGAAGGCCTCGGTCTGCGGGCGCGGGTAGTCGATGCTGTCCAGCCCTTCGCGCAGCGTGCGCAGCAGGCCGGGAATGACCTTGATCAGGCGCGGCCGGTTGCAGCTGGCCAGCGCCAGCTGGCTGGACCACAACAGGTCGGGCAGCAGGTCCATGTAGCGCAGCGCGGGCGCGTCGGCTGCCGAGGCGCCTTCTTGCTGCGCGGCGCGCATGCGCGCCTGCGCCACCACCTGCGCCCAGGGGCCGCTGAGGAAGCGCCGCACCACACCCGGCGCGCGCGAAAAGTCGTTGCGCGAGGCCATTTCGCTCGCCACGCGTTCGGCCAGCAGGTTGCGCTGCTCCACCTTCACCAGCGTCTGCATGGCCAGGCTGCGCGCGGGCGCCAGCGTCACCACGTCGTTGCGGGTCAGGCGCAGCAGCAGTTGCGGAAAGAGCTCGGGCAGGCTCTGGGTGGGCGCCTGCAGCGCCTGCACCGTGTCCTGCAGCTGCTGGGCGTAGTCGGCAAAGCCTCTATCCTGCTCGCTGGTGAAGGCCAGGCCGCGGGCGGTGATGACGTCCAGCAAGCGCCGCGCCGGGTTGAGGCGATCGGCAAAAAAACGCGGGTCGGTGCGGGCGAGCTGCAGCAGCGCGGGTTTGAGGCCCTGCACCCGTTCGCGCACCGCCGGGAGCAGGCGCATGTCTTCGTGGATGCGCCGCAGCATGAGCGTGACCACCTCGGCCGCGAGCGTGCGCACCATGGCGTTCCCCGAACCCGAGGGGCCCTGATCGGACACGCCATGGCCGCTCTGTTCCAGGTTGCCCACCAGCAGCTGGTGCAGGTGGTCCAGCGTGAGCACGGCATCGGTGCCGGTCAGCGCTGCCGCGGGCACGCTGTCGCTGCGTTGGGGGGGCAGGGGGACGGCCGCCCGGCCCGGCACGTTTTGCACCACCACATAACCGGCCGGCTGCACACCCCAGCGGTCGAGCTGGTCGGTCAGGCGGCGGTAGAGTTTCTGCAGTTCGGTGCCCAGCGACACGGCGCCCACATGCAGCCAGCGCGCGCGCACGGCTTCGTCCAGGTGCAGGCTGCCCAGCGCACGCATGAGCGCCCCCACCACCGCTTCGGGCCGCAGCGGGTTGGCCTGGTGGCGCACCACGTCGTGGCCCTGGGCGCGGCTCAGGCGCGCACAGAAGGCGACCAGTTCTTCGTCGGCCGCCATCTTCACCACCTGCTGCACCCGCGCCAGTTCGACGGTGGCCTGCACCTGCCGGTCGTCCATCAGTTCCAGGTCGTCGAAGCTCAGGCTGTCCAGGCTGCGGCCGCCGGTGGGGCGCGCCGTGGCGGGTGTGTGGGGCGCGAGCCCCGTGCCGCCGTGCAGGGCATCGGCCAGAAACGACAGGAAGCGTTCACCCAGCAGTGCGCGGTGCGAAGCAAGCACGCTGCGCGCCCGGGCAAAGGCCTGTTTGTCGTGCAGGTGGCCGGCGGCGGCCTCGCGCTGCTGCAAGGCGTCGTGCAGGGCCGCCAGCCAGCGCGGCACCCACTCGACCGAGAGGACGAGCGCCTCCTTCAGACAGGCGTCAAAAGGGGATTCGGCACGGGCATTCATGGAGGGTGTGGCTGCGTTTCACCGGGCAAGTACAGGAGACTTGCGGACGATTATGGGCAGCGACCACCCGGGACAAAGCCCCGATCAGGGGCAGAAAAGCCCGCAGTTCAGGGCTTCAGCAGCGCCGCCCAGCCCTCGGCACCCAGCCCGCGCAGCGTGGCGATGTTGCGCTCCACGATCTGCTCGGCATCGCCCGCGTCGGAGGCCACGGCGCGCTCGACGCTGTCCTCACGCAGCAGGTGCAGCGTGGGGTATGGTGCGCGGTTGGTGAAATGGCTGGGGTCGTCTGCCACTTCACCCTCGAACAGGAACTGGGGGTGGAAGTTGGCCACCTGGATCACGCCTTCGAGCTCGTGCTCGGCCACCACGTCGTCGACCACGTTCATGAAGTCGTTGAAGACCTCGAAGTCCGGGAACAGCGTGGGGTGCACCAGCAGCGTGGTGTCGATTTGATCGGCCGGCGTGTTCACCAGCAGGTCCAGCTCGCGGTCCAGCTCGTCCAGGAACGCATCCAGGTGCCGCGCCCGGCTGACCACGATGCGCACCTGGTTCTTCACGTACACCGAACGCGCGAACGGGCACAGATTCAACCCGATCACCGCTTTCTCGATCCAGCGGCGGGTGTCGGCCAAAACGGTGTCGTCAGTGAGTTCCATGTGCGTGTCCGGATCGAGGTGTCTTCAGTCGAGAATGCCGCGGAACTGGCTTCGCCAGGCCGCAGGCATTGCCCCCCAGTGGGGGGTGACGCGCCGCAAGGCGCGGCGCGGGGGGCGTTCAATCAAATAGATTTGAAGCGCGCGCGCTTCGGACGAGCGCCCTCTTCGCCCAGGCGCTTCTTCTTGTCGGCCTCGTACTCGGAGAAGTTGCCGTCGAAGAAATACCACTGCGAGTTGCCTTCGCAGGCCAGGATGTGGGTGCAGATGCGGTCGAGGAACCAGCGGTCGTGCGAGATCACCATGGCCGAGCCGGCGAATTCCAGCAGCGCCTCTTCCAGCGCACGCAGGGTTTCGACGTCCAGGTCGTTCGAGGGTTCGTCGAGCATCAGCACGTTGCCGCCCTGGGCCAGGGTCTTGGCCAGGTGCAGGCGGCCGCGCTCACCGCCGGAGAGGTTGCCCACCAGCTTCTGCTGGTCGTTGCCCTTGAAGTTGAAGCGGCCGATGTACGCGCGCGAGGGCATGACGAACTTGCCCACGGTGATGTTGTCCAGCCCGCCGGACACGTCTTGCCACACGGTCTTGCTGCCGTCCAGGCTCTCGCGGCTCTGGTCCACAAACGCCAGCTTGGCGGTCTGGCCAATGGTCACCGAGCCCGAGTCCGGCGTCTCGACGCCCTGGATCATGCGGAACAGGGTCGACTTGCCGGCACCGTTGGGGCCGATGATGCCGACGATGGCGCCCGGGGGCACCGAGAAGCTCAGGTTGTCGATCAGCACGCGGTCGCCGAAGGACTTGCTCACGCCGTTGAACTCGATCACCTGGTTGCCCAGGCGCTCGGCCACCGGGATGAAGATTTCGTTGGTCTCGTTGCGCTTCTGGTATTCGACGTCGCTCAGTTCCTCGAAGCGTGCCAGACGCGCCTTGCTCTTGGCCTGGCGGCCCTTGGCGTTGGAGCGCACCCACTTGAGTTCTTCCTTCATCGCCTTGGTGCGGGCGTCTTCGGACTTCTGCTCGGTTTCCAGGCGGCGTTCCTTCTGGTCCAGCCAGTCGGAGTAGTTGCCCTTCCACGGGATGCCGTGGCCGCGGTCGAGTTCCAGAATCCACTCGGCCGCGTTGTCCAGGAAGTAGCGGTCGTGGGTGATGGCGACCACGGTGCCGGGGAAGCGCTGCAGGAAGTGCTCCAGCCACTCGACCGATTCGGCGTCCAAGTGGTTGGTCGGTTCGTCGAGCAGCAGCATGTCCGGGCGCGAGAGCAGCAGGCGGCACAGCGCCACGCGGCGCTTTTCACCACCCGAGAGGTTCTTGATGGTGGCGTCCCAGGGCGGCAGGTTCAGCGCGTCGGCGGCCAGTTCCAGCTGCAGGTCGGAGTTTTCCGAACCGCTGGCGGCGATGATGGCTTCGAGCTCGGCCTGCTCGGCGGCCAGGGCATCGAAGTCGGCGTCTTCTTCGGCGTAGGCGGCGTACACCTCGTCCAGGCGGGCCTTGGCCTTGAGCGCGCCGCCGATGCCCTCTTCCACCGCCTGGCGCACGTTCTGGTCGGGGTTGAGCTGGGGTTCCTGCGGCAGGTAGCCGATCTGGATGCCCGGCATGGCAATCGCTTCGCCCTCGATCTCCTTGTCGATGCCGGCCATGATCTTGAGCAGCGTGGACTTGCCCGAGCCGTTGAGGCCCAGCACGCCGATCTTGGCGCCGGGGAAGAAGCTGATGGAAACGTCCTTCAAGATCTGCCGCTTGGGCGGCACGGTCTTGGTGACACGGTTCATGGAGAAGACGTATTGGGCCATGGCAAGTCTGTGGGAGTGAAAGGGGGCGCTGCAGCCCGTGGGGCTGACCGGCGGCCCGACGCCCGGATCGGGGAGGGGCGGCGCCAAAAACGTCAATTATCGCCGGGCGGCGTTTCGCGGGTGTTGCGCAGCGCCTGCTGGGCCACGGCGTCCAGTGCGTGTTCGACCACCCCGCCGGTGGACACGATGCGCAGCGCGTCCCGCCCGGCCAGGCGGTCCAGCGTGCGCCGGGTCATGGAATGCGCCAGGCCCCGGGACGAGATGAACATGTAAAGCCCACCGCGCGGGCTGGTCCAGGTCAGCTGGGCGCGCACCCACTCGCCCTGCACCTGCAGGTCCACCCAGGCGCCGGGGCCCAGGTCGGCGGGCACCAGCGGCTCCAGCGGCATGGGGCCGGACGCGGCGTCCACGAAGCCCGCCTCTTCCGCGGCCTGTCCCGCGATCCAGAAGGTTTCCGGCCGGGGTTCGAGCGCATGCGCTGGCGCGGTCACGGCCGCCGGCGGGTCGCTCCCATCATCCTGTGCCGTGCCCATGTCCGCCGCCGGCGAGGCCTCGGGCACCACCACCTCGGTCAGGTCAACGAACGGGACCCGGGTCAGCGTGGGCACGTCAAAGGCCTTTTCGTGCAAGGCCCGCAGCGCGTCCACGAAGGTGCCGGTCAACTCGGCCGGGTAACCGATGCGATCGAGCCCCTGGTGCAGCTGGGCCACCAGGCGGGGCACCAGGCGCCCCAGGCGGTCCTCGTCGCGGCGGATCAGCGCCGGCTGCACGCTCCAGATCAGCTCGTCGACCACACCGTCCAGCGCTTGGGCGGCCGCACCGGCGGGCGCGGGTGTCAGCTGCGCCTCGGCCAGGGCCTGGGCCCAGGGCTCGACCAGGAAGCGCTGCACGAACTCGGGCACCTCCTTGCCCTGCCAGCGCCGTCGGTGCTCGGCCGCCAGCCGCTCGGCCAGGGTCTGGCGCTGCTCGGCGTGCATCAGGGCACGCGCGGCGTCGGCGCGGCGCTGCTGCTTGCGGGCGTCGTCCTGTTCCCAGCGCTGGCGCAGGCGCCGCAGCAGGCGGGCAAACGTCTCGTCCGACACCTGCACCCGGTTGATGGAACGCACCGCCACGTCCAGCGAATGCAGCAGCTCGGCAAACCCCTCGTCGGCATGGCTTTGAAAACCCAGGCTGCGCTGGGTCAGCGCTTCGAGCAACTGGCGCGCCGGGTGCAGGCGGTCGCTGAAGAAACGCGGCTCGGCCTGCGACAGGCGGATCAGCGCCGGCTCCAGCAGGCCGATCTGCTGGCGGATGGCCGGCAGCAGGCGTTCGTCGTGCGTGAGGTGCTCCAGCATCAGGCGCACCACCTCCTGGCCCAGCAGGCGCCCCAGCTGCTGGCCACTGACCACCGGCAGTTCGGGTGGCTCGGCCGGGGTGGAACCGTCGGACTGGCCGCTGGCGTGCGCCGGGCGCTGGCGCAGGCGCTGCAGCAGCGGCTCGATCATGTCCAGGTCTTCCAGCGCCGCCATGGAGGCCGGCACCGTTTGCAAGAACAGCGGACCGCCCGGGGCCGGCGCGTTCAGGTCCCCGGCCAGCAACTGGCGCAGCCGGCCCAGCGTCAGCAGCGTGCGGCCCACCGCCCGGCTGGGCGGCTGGTCCGACGCCTCGCGCACGTTGCTGGCCTGCAGCGGCTCAACGCCGTGCGCCAGCAGCCACTGGATGAGTTCGCGGTACACCAGCCGCAGGCTCTCGCCCATGAGGCTGGCCATCGGCACGAACAGCGCGCTGCGCTGCTGCGCGTCGGGCACGTGGCGCAGCATCAGCGCGCGCAGGGCCGTCGCGTAGGCGCGCGGCCGCAGCGGGTTGAGGTCGGGCTGCACCGTCAGCCAGCCCATGAGGTTGCTCACCAGTGCGTTCAGGCGCGGCAGCGGCTCGGCCGCGGGCGCGAGCAGGGCCTGTTCGGCGGTGGCGAATTCGATGCTGGCGTTGATCTGCCGGTCGTCCAGCAGGCGCAGGTCGTCAAAACGCACCGTGGCCTGCCCCGGCGCGTCGCCCCCACCGGGCCCGTGGTAGAGCACCTGGCGCAGTTGCTGGTGCCAGTCGCGCTTGAGGACGTCGGCGCTGGCGATCAGCCGTTCGACCCGCGCCACGTCCACCAGCTCCAGGCCCAGCGGCAACGGGCCCGGGCGGTCCAGGTCGCAAACGGGGGCCAGGCCGGCCAGCAACTCGTCGATCATGCTGTCGGAGATCGACAGCGCCGCCTCCAGCGTGTGCTGCAGCGTGGGGCGCAGCCGCCCCGTGTCGTTCGCGACACCGGAACGGATCAGCTGGGGCGAGTGCAGGACGTCGGACATGGGGGGCGATCGGGGCAGCCATTCATTATCAAATTGGCCTGGCCCAGCGGGCCCCGCCAGGCGGCGAGCGGCCGCCGCCAGCAGACAGACTGCAAGCCGTGCGACAATACGGGCCGTTCGGGCACTCCAGTCGGCCCGGCACCAGCGATCACGCTGGGGCGTTCACAGCACACCAAGTGGCGCCCATCCTTGAATCCATCTGCCCGTTCTGGCCCTTTGGCACCTTGCCTGAGGGAGTGGCCGATGCCCCCAGCGCCCTGGACGGGCGCCCCAACTGCCAATGAACTTTGAAGACCTGAACCTGGCCCCGGCCATCGTGCAAGCCGTGCGCGAGCACGGTTACGAAACCCCCACCCCCATCCAGGCCGAGGCGATCCCCGCCGTGCTGGCCGGGCGCGACCTGCTCGGCGGTGCCCAGACCGGCACCGGCAAGACCGCCGCCTTCACCCTGCCCATGCTGCACCGCCTCTCGCAGGGCGAGCGCGGCAAGAACCGCTTCGGCGGCGTCGCCATCCGTGCCCTGGTGCTCACGCCCACGCGTGAACTCGCGGCCCAGGTCGAAGAGTCGGTGCGTGTCTACGGCAAGCACCTCTCGCTGACCTCCACCGTCGTTTTCGGCGGCGTCGGCATGAACCCGCAGATCAACGCCATGAAGCGCGGCGTCGACATCCTGGTGGCCACGCCCGGCCGCCTGCTGGACCTGCAGGGCCAGGGCTTCCTGGACCTGTCGCAGGTGCAGATCCTGGTGCTCGACGAAGCCGACCGCATGCTGGACATGGGCTTCATCCACGACGTCAAGAAGGTGCTGGCCCTGGTGCCCAAGGACAAGCAGAGCCTGCTGTTCTCGGCCACCTTCAGCGACGAGATCCGCGACCTGGCCAACAACCTGCTCAAGGACCCGCAGAGCATCCAGGTGACCCCGCGCAACACCACGGTGCAGCGCATCACCCAGGTCATCCACCCCGTGGGCCGCGGCAAGAAGAAGGCCCTGCTGGTGCACATCATCAACCAGCACAACTGGAGCCAGGTGCTGGTGTTCACGCGCACCAAGTTCGGCGCCAACAACGTGGCCGACTTCCTGACCAAGAACGGCATCAAGGCCATGGCGCTGCACGGCAACAAGAGCCAGGGTGCCCGCACCCAGGCGCTGGCCGACTTCAAGAGCGGCGACATCCGCGCCCTGGTGGCCACCGACATCGCGGCCCGCGGCATCGACATCGACGAGCTGCCGCACGTCGTCAACTACGAGATCCCGAACGTCAGCGAAGACTATGTGCACCGCATCGGCCGCACCGGCCGCGCGGGCAAGAGCGGTGAAGCCGTCAACCTCGTGAGCCTGGACGAAGAAGGCTTCATGATGGACATCGAGCGCTTCACCAAGCAGCAGATTCCGGTCGAGATCTTCCAGGAATTCATGCCCGAGCCGGGTGAGAAGGCCGAGCCCATCGCCATGGGCCGCCAGACCATCTGGGGCGGCGCGGGCAAGCCGCCCAGCCGCGACGTGATGGCCGCCGCCGCCAAGGCCGCGCGCCAGGAAATGATGACCCGCATCCGCGAGAAGAAGGCGACCGAGAGCCAGCCCAAGGCCCGTGGTGGTCAGCGCCCCCAGGGCGGCGGCCAGCAAGCCAGCGGCGAAGAAGGCCAGGAGCGCCCGCCGCGCCGTGACAACGCCGGTGGCGGCAACGGCCAGGGCCCGCGTGCCGACCGCGGCGAAGGCGGTGGCGCCAACAACCGCAACCGCCGCCGCCGTGGCGGTGGTGGTGGCCAGGGCCAGCAAGCCCAGGGTCCGAACCAAGGCCAGGGCCAGGGTGGCCAAGGCCAGCGCCAAGACCGCCCGCCGCGCCAGGACCGTGGTCCGCGCCCGGAACGCGACTTTGAAGACGGCGAACGCGCCGAACGCCAACCCGGCGCCAACGCACACCTGGGCAGCCTGCGCATCCGCGAACCGCGCCCCCGCGCGGCCGCGCCCGGCGGCCAGCCCGACCCGCTGCGCACGGGCATCGACTCGATGCGCGCCGGCAAGCGCAGTGGCGGCGGCGGTGGCAACAACAAGAACCGCGGCGGCAAGCCCGGTGGCGGCAACGGCGGCCAGCCCGATCCGCTGCGCACCCGCTTCGGCCACATCGGCTGAACGGCGCAGGCCTCCAAAAAACAGCGGACTTCGGTCCGCTTTTTTTTGGGATGCCGGCATTAAGTGATCGCTAAGTCTGGATGCGAACAATGCGACCGGTCACGGGGGCTCCGCCTCTGGACACATTCCAAAGGAAACCCCAATGAACAAGCTGCTCGTCGCTCTGATCGCTTCCCTGACCGTGTTCGCCGCTGGCGCCGCCACCCCGGCCGGCACCCCGACCGCTGCCGTGACCCCGGCCGCTGCCCCCGCCAAGGCCGCTGCCACGCCCGCCGCCGCTGCTGCTCCGGCCGCAGTTGCCGCCACCGCTGCCGCTCCGGCCGCCAAGGCCGAAGCCCCCAAGAAGGCTGTGAAGCACGCCAAGAAGGCCAAGAAGGCCGAGAAGGTCAAGGAAGAAGTCAAGGCCGAAGAAAAGAAGTCCTGATCCAGGGTTCTTCTGATCAAAAAGGCGGGATCACTCCCGCCTTTTTTGTTTCAATCGCAGACCGCACCGCTCTCTGCCCTGCCCATGAAACTGCTGCTTGCCGAAGACGACGCCATGCTGGGCTCCGGCATGGAAAAGGCCCTCACCCAGGCCGGGTTCACGGTCGACTGGGTGCGCACCGGACAGCACACGCTGGGCGCGCTGGAAGCGGCCGGCTACGACGTGGTGCTGCTGGACATCGGCCTGCCCGACATCGACGGCCTGCAGGTCCTGCAACGCATGCGCCGCCAGCGCCAGCACACCCCGGTGCTCATGGTCACCGCGCGCGACGCGGTGAGCGACCGCGTCATGGGCCTGAACCAGGGCGCCGACGACTACCTCACCAAACCTTTTGACCTGGACGAGCTGGTGGCGCGCATCCACGCGCTGGCGCGGCGCCAGGCCGGCCAGGCCCACCCCAGCCTGCAGCTCGGCCGCCTCGAACTGCGCCCCATCGAACGCGCGGCGCTGCTGGCCGGTCAGCCCCTGGCCCTGTCGCCGCGTGAATTCGACCTGCTGCACGCGCTGATGCACAAGCCCGGGGCGGTGCTGTCGATCGAGCAGCTGGAGAACAAGCTCTACGGCTGGGGCCAGGAGGTGTCCAGCAACGCCATCGAGGTGCACCTGCACCACCTGCGCCGCAAGCTCGGTGAGCCCTGGATCCGCAACGTCCGGGGCGTGGGCTACAAGCTGGTGGAAGTGCAGTGAATTCGATCCGCTCGCGGCTGCTGCTGTGGCAGATCTCGGCCCTGCTGGTCACGGCCCTGGTGGTCGGCGTGCTGACCTACCGGCTGGCATTGCAGGGGTTCCACGAGGTCCAGGACACCGGCCTCGAACAGATTGCGCACACGGTCTTGCGGCACGACGAGACCCCCGTGCCGGCCCCGGCGGGGCGCGCGCGGCCCAGCCCGCCACCGACCTACACCACCGGCGACGAGCTGTCGCCGCCCGAGCCGGAAGAAAGTGTCATGGAGCCGGCGGACGACGAACCCGACGAGGGGCGGTTCGTCAGCCAGATCTGGAGCACCAAGGGTGAACTGATCTACGCGTCGGTGCTCGACGACGGCCCGCCACTGCAGCCCCCGGGCTACCATTTTGTGGTCTGGGGGACGCACACCTGGCGCGTGTACACCCTGCCGCGCGAGACGCGCACCGTGCAGGTGGCCATGACCCGCCAAGACCGCAACCAGGGTGTGTCGTCGCTGGTGGTCTGGTTGCTGCTGCCGATGGGGCTGCTGGTACTGCTGCTGGGCGTGCTGATCCACGAAGCGGTCTCGCGCGCCCTGCGACCGCTGGACCAGCTGCGGCGCGACATCGGGCAGCGCGAGATGGCCGAGCTGCACGCCGTGGCCCTCTCCGACCTGCCCGACGAGGTCGCCCCGCTGGCCCACACCCTGAACCAGCTGCTCGCACGCCTGGACCACCTGCTGGCCGGCCAGCGGCAGTTCCTGGCCGACGCCGCTCACGAACTGAACACGCCGCTGGCAGCCATCAAGCTGCAGGCCCAGCTGGCGCGCCGCGCGCACGAGGCCGAGCGCCAGACGGCCCTGGACGATCTGGACGCCGGCATCGAGCGCGCCATCCACCTGACGGCCCAGCTGCTGCAGTTCGCCCGGCTGGAACCCGACCAGCGCGCGTCCACCCATGAAGCGCTCCGGCTGGACGCCCTGGTGCGCCAGTCGGTGGTGGCGTTTTCCGCCGCGGCCGATGCCCGCGACACCGACCTGGGGCTGGTGCAGGCCGACGCCGCGCCCCTGGTCGGCGACCGTGTCGCCTTGCGCGCCCTGCTGGACAACCTGCTGGACAACGCCCTGCGTTACACCCCGCCCGGCGCCCGGATCGACGTGAGCCTGCGGCGGGAGGCCGACGGGGTGTTGCTGGAGATCGCGGACAACGGCCCCGGCATCCCCGCACAGGACCGCTCACGCGCCGTGGAGCGTTTCGTGCGGCTGAACCCGACCGACATCACCGGCAGCGGTCTGGGCCTGGCCATCGCGCGCGCAACGGCCGCCCTGCACGGCGGCTCGCTTCAGCTGGACGACACGCCCGGCGGCGGGTTGACCGTGCGCGTGCGGCTGCCACTCTCACCCCCGCCGTAACCCACGCCGCCGTGCAGCGCCCCCCCGGCGCTGACCTGCACCGCGCAGTACTTGAACTCGGGGATCTTGCCGAACGGGTCCAGCGCCGGGTTGGTCAGCAGGTTGGCGGCCGCCTCGGCGTAGGCGAAGGGGATGTACACCGTGCCCGGCGGCGTGCCGTCGTCGCGCCGCGTGCGCAGCACCACGTTGCCGCGGCGCGAGCGCACCGTCACCACATCGCCCGCCTGCACGCCCAGGCGCTGCAGCTCGGCGCCGTTCAGGCTCACCGTCGGGCCCGGCTCCACCGCGTCCAGCACCTGGCTGCGGCGCGTCATGCTGCCGGTGTGCCAGTGCTCCAGCTGGCGGCCGGTGATGAGCACCCAGGGGTAGTCGGCATCGGGCGTTTCCGCCGCGGGTTTGAAGGCGGCGGGCACCAGCTGCACGCGCCCGTCGGCCGTGGCGAAATGGTCGCTGAAGACGATGGGCTGGCCCGGGTCGTCTGCGCTCAGGCAGGGGTAGGTCACGCTGCCCTCGCGCTCCAGCCGCTCCCAGCTGATGCCGGCGATCACGCCGTGCATGGCCTGTCGCAGCTCTTCGTAGACCGCCGCCACACCGGACTCTGGTCCGGTGTAGTTCCAGGCCAGGCCCATGCGTTGTGCCATTTGCTGAATGATCCAGAGGTCGGGCTTCGCATCGCCCGGCAGGTCGAGCGCGCGGCGGCCCATCTGCACCATGCGGTCGGTGTTGGTCACAGTGCCGGTCTTTTCCGGCCAGGCGCTGGCGGGCAGCACCACGTCGGCCAGCCAGGCGGTTTCGGTCATGAAGATGTCCTGCACCACCAGGTGCTGCAGGCCGGCCAGGCCTTCGCGGGCGTGGTTCAGGTCGGGGTCGCTCATGGCCGGGTTCTCGCCCATGATGTACATGCCCCAGATCTTCTGCGGGTCGTCGGCCGGCGCATGCGCCTTGTGCAGGATTTCCACCACGGTCAGGCCGGGCTGCGGGTCCAGCGCCATGTCCCAGAAGGCCTCGAACCAGTCGTGCACCTCGGGGTGGTTCACGCGCTGGTAGTTGGGGTACATCATGGGGATCAGCCCCGCGTCGCTCGCTCCTTGCACGTTGTTCTGCCCGCGCAGCGGGTGCAGGCCGGTGCCGGGGCGGCCGATCTGCCCGGTGAGGCTGGCCAGCGCGATCAGGCAGCGCACGTTGTCGGTGCCGTGGGTGTGCTGGCTCACGCCCATGCCCCAGAGGATCATGGACGCCTTGCTCGTGGCGTAGGCGCGCGCCACCTCTCTGATGGTCTGCGGGTCGATGCCGCAGATCGGCGACATGGCCTCGGGCGTGGTGTGCTGCACCTGTTCGCGGATGGCGTCGAAGTTGTCCACGCGTCGGGCAATGAAATCGGCGTCGGTCAGGCCCTCTTCGATGATCACGTGCAGCATCGCGTTGAGCAGGGCCACGTCGGTGTCGGCCTTGAATTGCAGGCTGCGCCAGGCGTGACGGTGCAGGTCGGTGCGGCGCGGGTCGGCCAGCACGATCTGCGTGCCGCGCGCGG
>NZ_JASJOY010000021.1:0-16604 GCF_031426985.1 Hydrogenophaga sp. | reverse complement strand
GGGCTGGCCGGCGGCGTGGTGGGCGGCGTCGCCCGGGGTGCCGGCCCAGCGGCGCCCGGCGTAGGTGCCTTGCTCCAGGTCTTTTTCGATCACCTGGCGCAGGAAGTTGGAGACCTTGTGCTCCTCGCCTTCTGCGGTGGCGGGAGCGTTGTTTTTCGGGGCGTTGGAGGGGGTGTTGGAGCTCATCCGGCCATTCTAGGGCGGCGCCTTCGGCGCTATCATGGTCTGCGCCATTTCTGGCGCTCAGCCCATGAAGCCCTCCACCGCACTCCAAGCCCACCGATCCGCCGTCCGCCGCGTGGTCGAGGCGCACCGCGCGTGCAACGCGCGGGTGTTCGGCTCGGTGGTGGCAGGTGTCGACTTGGACGGCAGCGATCTGGATCTGCTGATCGACCCGACGCCCGAGACCAGCCTGATGGACGTGGCGGCAATCCAGGTGGAGCTGGAGCAATTGTTGGGCGTGCCGGTGGACGTGCTCACGCCCAATGCACTGCCCGCCAGCTTCCGGCAGGCCGTTCTGCTGCAGGCCGTGCCGGTATGAACAAAGCGGGACGTGTCGCCGACTACCTCGGCCACATCCTGCAGGCCATGGCGCGCATCGAGCGGCACACCGTGGGTGTGGATGCGTCCGGCTTCGCCGCCAGCGAACTCATACAGGACGCCGTCATTCGCAACCTGGAAGTGATCGGCGAGGCGGCCAACAACATCCAGCGGGTCGATCCTGCTTTCACAACCGCGCATCCGCAGGTGCCGTGGGCGGTGATGTACGCGATGCGCAACCGGCTGACGCACGGCTACGACACGGTGGATCTGGACGTTGTGTGGAAGGTGGTCGAGCGGGACATGCCGTTGTTGCGGTCTCAGATCGCAGCCATCGAGCGGTAACGGCCGTCACAGGCTGGTGTGGCCCCAGCCGGTGGCCTGCACCAGGCGTTCGAGGGCGAAGGCGCCGAGCACCGAATTGCCTTTGGCGTCGAGTTCGGGCGACCACACAGCCACGGTGGCCACACCGGGCACGATGGCGACGATGCCGCCGCCCACGCCGGTCTTGACCGGCAGGCCGATGCGGTAGGCAAAGTCGCCGGCCGCGTCGTAGGCACCGCAGGTCAGCAGCAGGGCGTTGACGCGGCGGGTGTCGTCGGCGCTGAGAAAGTGCTCGTCGGGCTGGCCGTCGCGGGTGAGGTCGCGGCCGCCGTGGGCCAGGAAGAGCGTGGCCTGGGCCAGCTGGGCGCAGCTCATTTCGGTGGCGCACTGGCGGCAGTAGTTGTCCAGCACGGTTTCGGGCGCGTTGTGCACGTTGCCGTGGCTCTTCATGAAGTAGGCCATGGCCATGTTGCGGTGCGCGGTCTCGCGCTCGCTGCGCGCCACGCGCGGGTTCCAGTGCAGGTTGGGTTCGTCGGCCAGGCGGCGCAGGGCGCCGAGCAGAGCGTAGTCGAGGTGGGCGTAGCGGGTGGTGAGGATGTCGGTGATGACCAGCGCGCCGGCGTTGATGAAGGGGTTGCGCGGGATGCCGTTTTCGGTTTCGAGCTGGACGATGGAGTTGAACGCGGCGCCCGAGGGTTCGCGGCCCACGCGCTGCCAGAGCGCGTCGCCTTCGAGCTTGAGCGCCAGCACGAAGGTGAAGAGCTTGGTGATGCTTTGCAGCGAGAACGGGGTGTGGGCGTCGCCGACGCTGTGGGTCTGGCCGTCGACGGTGGCGATGGCCAGCCCGAACTGGCGGGGCGGCACCTCGGCCAGCGCCGGGATGTAGTCGGCCACGCGGCCCTGGCCGAACAGGGCCTGGGCGTCGTGGTGGATCTGGGCCAGCACGGCTGGCAGGTCGAAAGGGCGGTGCATGGTGGGCGCGGATTCTAGGAGCCGCAGCGGTGGGTTTATGCCGGTGACAGGGGCGGGTGATGCGTGCCGGGCATCAGGCCCCGCCATTCGAGGGTAAGTCCGCAGCCGTGGGCGCCACCCGCGGGCGGGTCGGGGGCGGTTCGCGCCGCCTCAGAGCGCGAGCACGGCGGCGTGGTTGCTGCGGGCAATGGCCTGGAAGCCGGGGCTGATGCGCGCATCTTGCGCGGCGGCCTGCCAGAAGCCTAGTGCCAGTGTGCGCGCCTGCGGCCACACGGCCAGGGTGTGCACACTGGGGCGCGGCGGCTGGGCGGCAAAGTCGCGTGGCACCACTTCGCCGGCCACGGGGGCATAGAGCATGGGCAGCATGTCGTAGGCCGGGGCCAGGCGCCAGCGGTGGTCTTGCAGCAGCAGCGAGAGGTTGCCGTGGTGGCGGTCGGTGTTGGCGATCAGGGCGCCAAAGGCGTCGAGCAGGCCGATGGCCAGCACGTCGTCAGCGGCCAGACGCTCAGGCCCGGCGCGCTCGGACCGCTGGGCCGTGTCCACCCAGTTGGTGCCCTGGCCGATGTACTGGCGGTCGTACACCTCCAGCGAGACCATGCCCACGCGGCCGCCCGGGGCCGTGCGGTCGAAGCGCCGGCTTTCCAGGAAGACGCGGCCCGCGGCCTGCTCGATGACGGTGTGCGCCGCGCCCACGCCGGCCGCGGCCAGGGTCTGCAGGGCCAGGCCTTCGCACACCAGCAGGTCGCGCCAGCGCTGGCTGGCGGCGCTGTCGTCGGCGGGCGAGAACTTCACCAGCACGGCGTGGCCGTCGCGCACGGCGCTGAACTTGGGTTGCTCGCCACCGGCGCTGGAGCCCACGGCGGACTGTTCCAGTGCCTGCAGGGCCAGGGCCGGGTACTGGATGGCCGGGTCGGTCACCACCGGGGCGGCGCTGCGTTGCGGGGGGGGCAGGGCCTGGTAGCGGTCGAAGGCGCTGGCGCCCACCACCAGGTTGCCTGGCTGGTCTTCGCCGGCGTTCACCAGGGCCTTGAGGATGTGGTCGTCGCTCCAGTGCGCGAGGTTGGCGGGCAGTTGCAGGGCGGGGTGGCCCTGCACGAAGCCGCGGCCCAGAAAGCCCTGGGGCCGCATGTCGTACAAAAACCAGGGCAGGCTGTCGTGCCGGGCGCTCTGGCCGTGGGTGCGGTCGGCTTCTTCCATCCAGAAGCCTTCGCCCGCCAGAGGGTAGAGCGTGCCGAAGAACTGCACGGCGCCGCCCGGCTGCACGGCGTGAATGGGCACCTGCCGGCCGACGCCGGGCACGTCGCGCGGCAGCAGGTAGCGCCGGGCGCGGGCCGAGCCCACCGCCACCAGCGTGCCGTCGGCCAGCAGCGGCGCGAGCAGGCGCGAGGCGCTGGGCTGGCTGATGCCCAGCCGGGCCTGCAGTTGCGGGCTGGTGGCGGTGCCGCCGAGCTGGCGCACAGCGGTCAGCAGATCGGGGGGGGCGGTTGAGGCGGCTGGTGTCATTGAATGAATTATTGAATAGATTTTTGTTTTGTAGTGACTTGTTTTTGAAGGAAAAATGCCGAATTTCTGGATGAATTAACCGAAAGGTCGAATGGATGCCAGAGGTGGCCCGTGCGGCGCACGAGGCCGGGCGGCGGCGGAGCGCGGTGACCGTGATGGCCCTCACACGGGGGAGCGCCACCGACAAGGGGCGCCACAACAGCCCCCGGCGGCGCGCGGTTTCCGCTATCTTTCCCGCACCCCGAACGGGGGGAGGACTCCACACCAACAGGCCCGCAGGTCAACAGGCCCGCAGACCGACAGGCAGATAAGAACAGGCGGAACCATGCACGACGACGGCCCGGACACCATTGCGATGGAAGAAACCCAGTGGCAGCAGACCCACGTGGACGACGTGTTCCAGCCCACCGTGCGGGTGCAGCTGGGCTGGAAGGACGTGGAAGCCGCCGTGGAGCACGGGGCGGTGGTGCCGCAGCAGGCGCACATGCTGTGGGCGGCCTGGGCCTCGCCCACCAGCGGCCTGCGGGTGGGGGGTAGCGGTGTGGTGCCGGCCTACGAGTCCACCCTGGCCGATGAGGGCGACGACGACCTGCCCATGCCCGCCGCGGCGGGGCTGCGCCAGCGCTATGGGCTGCTGCTGGGGCTGGTGGCGGGCGCGGTGCTGGGCGCGGGCGGCACCTGGCTGGGCCTGGGGGCCTGATCCGGGGGCGCCCCCGAGCCCGGGGCCCAGCCGGTTTCGGGCCGGTGGCGGTGCTGGCGCTGCAGGTCGGTCTGCATCTGTTTTTCAAACTGTTCGCGCGCTTCGCGCACGCGCTGCACGAGGTCGTCTTCGTCGTGCCGGCTGCCGCGGGCGCTGGTGATGAAGTGGTCGGTGTAGCGGCGGAATTCGTCGGCCAGTTCGCGCGCGTGCAGGCGGTCGAAGTCCAGCAGTTCCAGCGTGGCGCGGGCGCTGCGCAGCGAGCTTTCAAACAGTTCGCGCTGCACGTGGTGCACGCCGGCGTCCACCAGTTCCATGGCGTGCACCGCGTCGCGCGCCCGCGCCACGATGGGCAGCCGCGGGTGTGAGGCGTGCAGCTCGTGCACCAGGCGGTTGGTCTGGGTCACGTCGTCGATGGCGATGACCACCGCCCGCGCCTGGTCCAGCCCGGCGGCGCGCAGCAGGTCGGGCTGGGTGGCGTCGCCAAAGTACACCTTGTAGCCAAAGCGCCGGGCCGAGTCCACGGTGTCGGCGTCGTGGTCGATCACGGTGGGGCGGATGCCGGCGCTGAGCAGCAGGCGTGCCACGATCTGCCCGTAGCGGCCGAAGCCCACCAGCAGCACCGGGGCCTGGGTGTTCTCCACCGCGTCGGCGGGGCGGGTTTCGGTCTCGGGGCAGCCCCAGCGGTCGTAGGCGATGAGCAGCAGCGGGGTGCTGACCATGGACAGCGCGGCGATGAGGGTGAGCAGGTCGGCGTCGGCCGCGGGCATGACCTGCGAGGCCTTGGCCGCCGCCAGCACCACGAAGGCGAATTCGCCCACCTGCGACAGCAGCACCGCCAGCAGCTTGCGCTGGCTGCCGCGCAGGCCGGCCGCCGGCGCCAGCAGCCACAGGGCCAGCGCCTTGAGCGCCACCACCAGCAGCAGGCCCAGCGCCACCTGCAGCGGCGCGGTCAGCACCAGGCCCAGTTCCATGCTCATGCCCACGGCGATGAAGAACAGGCCCAGCAACAGGCCCTTGAAGGGCAGGATGTCGTTTTCCAGTGCGTGGCGGTATTCGGAACTGGCCAGCAGCACACCGGCCAGGAAGGCGCCCAGGCCCATGGACAGGCCGACCGACTCCATCAGCGCGGCCACGCCCAGCACCAGCAGCAGGGCAAAGCCGGTGAACAGCTCGCGCACCGGCAGGCGCGCCACGAAGCGCATGGCCGGGTAGGCCACGTAACGCCCGGCCACCACCACCGCCAGCACCGCCGCCACCTGCAGCAGCGGGCCGCCGTGGCCGCTGCTCACGCTGGGGGCGTTCTGCGGGCCGAGCGCCGCGGCCAGCGCCAGCAGCGGGATGGCCGCGATGTCCTGGAACAGCAGCATGGAAAAGCCGTTGCGGCCCACGGGCACGTCCATCAGGTGCCGCTCCTGCAGGATGCCGACGACGATGGCGGTGGACGAGAGCGCCAGCGCCAGCGCCGCCACCAGCGAGGCCTGCCAGGTCCAGCCCAGCAGCAGGCCCACGGGCATGAGCAGGGCGGCGCACACGGCCATTTGCAGCGCGCCGCCGCCGAACACGGCCGCGCGCATGGCCCACAGGCGCTGGGGTTCGAGTTCGAGCCCGATGACGAAGAGCATGAGCACCACGCCCAGTTCGGACGCGTGCAGGATGGCCGTGGGGTCGCTGACCAGCGCGAAGCCCACCGGGCCGATGACCACACCGGCGGTCAGGTAGCCCAGCACCGACCCCAGGCCCAGGCGCACGGCCAGCGGTACGAAGACCAGCGCCGCCAGCAGGAAGAGGATGCCCTGGATCATGGGGCGCCTCCGGCGATGGCCAGGCCCGCCTGGTGCTGCGCCAGGCTCAGGGCCAGGGCGTCGCAGCTGGCCTGGTGGTCGGCTTCGGTGACGGTGTGGCCGGCGTACACCAGGTGCGGCGGCAGCCAGTGCATGCCGCAGTAGCGGGCGGTCTGTTCGATGGGGGCCACGAAGTCGGCGAAGGGGCGGCCGTGTTCACCGCCCGGGCTGTAGGCCGGCGCGTCGGCGCCCGCGCTGGCGACCCACCAGACGGTCTTGCCGCGCAGGGCGTGACCACCGTGGCCATAGGCCCAGCCGTGGGTGAGCACGCGGTCGAACCAGTGCTTGAGCAGCGCGGGCACGCTGTACCAGTGCACCGGCGCCAGCCACACGACCAGCTGCGCGCCGCTCAGGGCCTGCTGCTCGGCGGCGACGTCGATGTCGAAATCCGGGTACAGCTCGTAGAGCGCGCGCACCTGGGTGTGGGGTGCGGCGTCGAACACGGCCTTGAGGCGTCGCGTGACCAGTGAGTGGCGCGGGTAGGGGTGGGCGTGGAGAACCAGGGTGTGCGGCATGGGGCGGGTGCGCGAGGCAGCGGGCTGGGCGCCCACGATAGCACCCTCTGCACGCCGCACGCTCATTGGCCGAAGCGTGGCCCGTCTTGCAGAAAGGTGGTTTCGGCCGGTGTGCTGGGGCGGCCCAGCACGGCGTTGCGGTGCGGGAAGCGACCAAATTTTTCGATGATGTTGCAGTGCTGCCGGGCCGAGCGCAGGTTGCCCTGCAGGTGCAGGCGCAGCTCGGGCGGGCTGTCGTGGATCAGGGCTTCGAGGCGGGCCACGCATTCGTGTTGCAGCGCCACGCTTTCGGCGTGCATGAGGGGCATGTAGAAAAACAGCCGGCCCACGCAGGGCAGCTCGGCGTCTTGCGCCAGCGCAAGCGACTGCAGCACCAGGCGCTGGGCGCAGCCGTCGCCGGCGAAGGCGCGGGCCTGGCCCCGGTGCACGTTGCGGGCGAGCTGGTCGAGCACGATCACCAGCGCCAGGCGCGCGGGCATGGGGCTTTCCCAGTGCGCCAGGCCGCCGCTTTGCGCGCAGTCCACCAGCGGGCCGAAGCGCTGGGTGATGGTGGCGTCGAGCGCGGCGCCGCCGCCGAACCACAGGGCGCTGCGGTCCTGCGCGGGCCAGGGGCTGGACAACGCGTCGCCGAACCAGAAGGTCAGCACCTCGTCGGGCGATGGCAGGGGTGGGGCCGTGTCGGTGGGCATGGGGCAGGTTACGTCTGGCTACGGGTTTGACCGTGCGTGCGCAACAGGTTACAGCCGAATTTTCTGTAATCGCCTTACGGCAGCCACTGGGGTTGCCCATCACCGGAGACACCACATGAATACCGTGACTTTCAACACAGCGGCACAAGGCCGACCGACCTGGGCCAAGGCGTGGGGCCTGGTTTCATTGGCCGCCACCGCCTGGGCGCTGAGCGCGGGCCAGGCGCAGGCCCGTGGTGGACAGGACGACGTCTACTGGTCCATCGGCGTGAGTTCGCCGGGGGTGGTGGTGGGCGTGTCCAACGCGCCACCCCCGCGACCGGTGGTGGTGTACCCGCAGCCGGTGGTGGTGCACCAGGCAGCGCCGGTGGTCATCCACCAGGCTTATCCGTATCCCTATCCGTACGTGCGGCCGGTGGTGGTGCAGCCGCGCCCGGTGGTCTACCGCGGCTGGGGCCCCGGCCCCCGCTGGGACGACCGGCACGACCGCCGCCACTGGAAGCACCGCCACCACGACCGTTACGACCGCGATGACCGCCATGACCACGGGCGCGACCGCTGGGACGATGACGACCGCCGCCGCTGAGCGGAGGACCCCTCACATGGCCCGGAAGCGCTGCGCGTAAAGCCGGCTGACGGGCCAGTGTTCGGGCCGCTCGCGCAGCCGCAGGCTGAGCTTGCCGGCCTCGTCGCGGTGCACGCTGTGGATCGCGTCGGCCCGCACCACGGTGCCGCGGTGGACCTGCCAGAACACGCTGGCGTCCAGCTGCGGCAGCAGGTCTTTGAGCGGGGTGCGGATCAGCACCTCGGCGTCGCGCGTGAGCACGCGCACGTACTTGTCGGCCGCTTCAAACACCACCACCTCGTCCACCGGGATCAGCCGGATCAGGCTGCCCACGCTGGCCTGGATCACACGCAGCGGCTCGGCGCCAGGGGCGTGCGCGGCGGGCGCCAGCAGGGCGCGCAGCTGGTTCATGGTGTGCTCCAGGGCCGTGTCCGGCGCCGTGCTGTCCGGCGTGTTCCCGCGCTGGGCCAGCAGGCCCTGCACCCGCTGCACGGTGCGCGCCAGGCGTTCGGGCAGCACGGGTTTGAGCAGGTAGTCCACCGCCTGCGCTTCAAAGGCCTGCAGGGCGTACTGGTCGTAGGCGGTGACGAAGACGATCACCGGGAAGGGCGTGCCCTCGGGCCACTCGTCGGCCAGTTCGGCGGCGGCTTCCAGCCCGCTCTGGCCGGGCATGCGGATGTCCAGGAACAGCAGCTGCGGGCGCAGCGCCAGCGCCTGCTGCACCGCGGCTGCGCCGTGGCCCACGGTGGCCACGATCTGCAGCTGCGGCCAGGCGTGGGCCAGCTCGGCCTGCAGCGCCGCGGCCAGCAGGGGTTCGTCTTCGGCGATGAGGGCGGTGGCGTTCATGGTCATGTGGGCACCCCTGGGCCTGCGGCCCGTCCCGCCGGGCGGGAGCGAACTGGCTGGGGGCGGCCCTGCGCTGCGTTCATGTCTGCCGGGGCAGGGTGAGGGTGATCAACGTGCCCTGGCCGGGCGTGCTGGCCCAGTCGAGCCGGGCCTGTGCACCGAAGGCGGTGGCCAGGCGTTCGCGCACCTGCGCCAGACCAAAGCCGGCACGGGGTTCGCCGTCGCAGCCGACGCCGCTGTCGCGCACGGTGATGCGCAGCGTGTCGCCCGCGGCGCGCGCGCTGACCACGATCTCGCCGCCGTGCACGCTGGGTTCCAGCCCGTGGCGGATGGCGTTTTCCACCAGGGGCTGCAGCAGCAGCGGCGGCACCGGGTGGGCGGCCAGGGCCTCGGGCAGGTCCAGCGTGTGGTGCAGGCGATCGCCCATGCGCACGCTCATGAGGCCCAGGTAGTCGCGCAGGCGCTGAAACTCCAGCGCCAGGGTGTGGCTGCCGGTGCTGCGCGAAGCGGCCAGGGTGGCGCGCAGGTAGTCGCCCAGCTGGTCGAGCATGGCGGTGGCGCGGGCCGGGTCGGTGCCGATGAGCACGCGCAGGTTGGCCAGGGTGTTGAACAGCATGTGCGGTTCGAGCTGGCTTTCGAGCAGCTTCAGGCGCGTTTCGGTGGCCAGGCGTTCAAGGGCGTGGGCTTTTTCGCGGTGGTAGAAGAAAAACAGGAAGCCCGCGCTGATGCCGACCGACCCCAGCAGGAAGCCCCAGAAACGTTCGGGCGAGAGCAGGAGCAGCTGCCAGGTGGAGCGGCCGGTGTACGCGTCGCCCAGGGCAGTGCCGGCGGCGTAGCCCAGCACGATGGCCAGCAGCAGGTGCAGCACCGAACGCACGTTGAAGGTCCAGTAATGCGGTGCCTCGGCGCGCAGCCAGCGCCGCAGCGCGATGCGCAGCGGGTCGCACAGGAACCAGATGCTGGTGCTGATGCCGTAGCTGTAGACCAGCGACGCGGCCAGCGGGTGCAGCGTGGGGCTGAAGACGCTTTGCAGCAGCGCGATGACGGCGGCCACGCCCCAGACGATGAAGGCCCGGCGCTGCACGCCGGCGCGGCTGTCGGCGGGCAGCCAGCGCAGCCACCAGGGGCCGGGGTCGAGGGTCATGGCGGGGCTGTGGTCAAAAGGGGCGGGGGCGCGCAGGGGGAGCGGGCGCGGTCATTCTGTCACGGGCCCTGGGCAGGCCCGTCCTGGCCATCACCGGTCGCTCAGGCGCTGGCGTTCCTGCGCCAGCAGGCGCTCACGCAGCCCGTCGCCCAGCGGGCGCAGCCAGACCACGGCGCCATGGACCAGCAGGCCGATGACCCAGCCGCCGGTCGGCAGGCCCAGCCAGCCGCTGCGGCTGCCCGCCAGCCACAGGCCCGCGTTGACCAGCACAAAGACCGTGGCGTGGATCAGCCAGCCCATGCGCAGGCCCACGTTGCGGCGGGCCAGGCGTTCGAGTTCGGGCGAGAGCGGGGTGGTGGTGTTCATGGTCATCTCCAAAAAAACGTGGAAAAAACGGGGCCAGATTCCAATTTCAGACGTTCAGGCGGCGGCTTCAGAGCAGGCCCAGCCACTGGCCCCAGACCAGCTGGCCCAGGAAGCGCTGCGGCAGCAGGGTGAAGACGCCCGCGCCCACGCAGGCGCCGAAGTAGAGGCCGAGCATGGTCTTGCGGTGACCTGCGACGTTGCCCCGGAACAGCTGCCGGAAGGCCTGCGCCAGCCCGCCCAGCGTGAGGGGCACAAAAAAGTGGATGGGCGAAAAGCCGAACCAGCCGGGCAGGACCGGGTCGTGGATGAACAGGGCCGAGAGGGCGGTCAGCAGCATGAGCGTGACCCAGGCGTAGCCGGCCGCGCGGTGCAGGCGCGGGCGCTGGGTGGCGGCGATGCGGCCGGTGTGGCCCCGTCGCGTCCACAGCGCGACCGGGCCGACCACCAGCGCGGCGAGCGCGGCGGTCAGGTGCACGGCGATCATGGGGGTCATCGGCATGGCGGGCTCCGTGGGGTGCGGGTCGGTGGGGTGGGGGCGACTGTGCCGGCCGCGCCGCCGCCGTGCCACCGGCCTGCGACCGAACGCACCGCGGCGGACGCGAAACGACGCCTGGCGGCCGTGAAATGCAACCCATCGGACCGCCTGGTTGCGCCCTGCGCGTGCAACACAACAGGGCGGCGCTTTCTACAATTGCCCTCGGTTCAGGGCGCCACGGGCGCCATCAACAGGGAAGGGCGGTGGTTCATGCGGCAGGTGATGTCTCGGCGCGGTTGGCTCGGTGCGGGCGGGCTGGTGCTGTTCGCCACGGCGCTGGCGGGGTGCGCCGGCCTGGGCGGTGGTCCGCGCACGGTGGAGGTGTCCGAAGCGCGGCTGGTGGAGCTGATGAGCCGGTCCTTTCCGCGCAGCCAGCGTTACCTGGACCTGTTCGACGTGACGCTGAGCGCGCCGCGCGTGCGGCTGATGCCGGCGCAGAACCGCATCGGCACCGAGCTGGCGTATTCGCTGGGCAGTTCGGTGCTGAGCGAACGGCAGATGAAGGGCACCCTGGGCCTGAGCTACGCGCTGCGGCTGGATCCGTCGGACGCGACGGTGCGGCTGGCCAGCGTGAAAGTGGAGCGCTTTGACCTGAGCGGCCTGCCCAAGGCCTACGCCGGGCGGGCGCACCAGTTGGGCGCGCTGCTGGCCGAAAACCTGTTTCAGGACCTGGTGGTGCACCGGCTGGACGCGGCCGACCTGCGCCGCCTGGAGGGTCGCGGCCTCAGGCCCGGCGCGCTGAGCGTGGTGCCCGGCGGCCTGCGCCTGCAGCTGGATGCGGCGGACAGTGCTGTGCCCCAGGCCCAGCAGGTACGATAGCCGGCTGCAAAACAGGCCAGCCGTTGGCCTGTTGTCATTTTTGCGAACCGCTGCGCGCGGGCGCCGACGTTTATGGATCTGATGCTGTTGATCAAGGCCGCCATCATGGGGGTGGTGGAAGGCCTGACCGAGTTCCTGCCGATTTCTTCCACCGGCCACCTGATCCTGGCGGGCAGCCTGCTGGGCTTTGTCGATGCCAAGGCCAAGGTGTTCGAGATCGCGATCCAGACCGGCGCGATCCTGGCGGTGATCATCGTGTACTGGCAGCGCCTGCGCGAGACGCTGCTGGGCCTGCCCAGCCAGCGCCAGGCGCAGCGTTTTGCGCTGAACGTGCTGATCGCCTTCATCCCGGCGGTGGTGCTGGGCCTGCTGTTCGGCAAGGCCATCAAGGCCCACCTGTTCACGCCCACCGTGGTGGCCACCACGTTCATCATCGGCGGCTTCATCATCCTGTGGGCCGAGCGCCGTGCCGAGCAGCACACGCGGGTGAACAGCGTGGACGAGATGACTCCGTGGGACGCGCTCAAGCTCGGCCTGGCGCAGTGCCTGGCCCTGGTGCCGGGCACCAGCCGCAGCGGCGCCACCATCATCGGCGGCATGCTGCTGGGCCTTTCGCGCAAGACGGCCACCGATTTCAGCTTCTACCTGGCCATTCCCACGCTGATCGGTGCCGGCGCCTACAGCCTCTACAAGGAACGGGCGCTGCTGTCGCCGGACGACGTGCCGATGTTCGCCGTGGGCCTGCTGTTCGCGTTTCTCAGCGCCTGGCTGTGCATCCGCTGGCTGCTGCGCTACGTGGCCAGCCACAGCTTCGTGCCCTTCGCCTGGTACCGCATCGCCTTCGGCGTGCTGATCCTGCTGACCGCCCAGATGGGCTGGGTGCACTGGGCCGAATAAACCGGCCGCGATCCGCGCCCCGCGCCCCGCGCAGCGGCGGAGCGTGGGGGCCTTTTCAGCCTTCCAGGCCGGTGGACTTGGGGGCCGCGTCGGGCAGCGTGAAGCAGAACGTGGCGCCCTGACCCGGGGTCGACTGCGCGCTCAGCACGCCGCCATGGCGCAGCACGATGCGCCGCGACGTGGCCAGACCGATGCCCAGGCCACTGAATTCGTGGGGCTGGTGCAGGCGCTGAAACGGCTGGAACAGCTTGCCCGAACGGGCCATGTCGAAGCCCGCGCCGTTGTCGCTGATGCAGAAGTGGCGCTGGCCGTCGATGGTGCGGCTGAACACCCGGATGCGCGCGGCCGGCGTCAGCTCGGTGTACTTCCAGGCGTTGTGCAGCAGGTTCTGCAGCAGGGCTTCGATCAGCGGCCGATCGGCCCACGCGAGCAGGTCCGGCTCGATCTCCCATTCGACGGCGCGCTGTGGTTCGGCCACCGACAGCTCTTCGAAGATGCGGGTGGCGATCGCGCTCAGGTTCACGCGCTCGCTCGCGCGCTGCACCTCGCCGCGCGCGACCTGCGACAGCTTGAGCAGGCCGTCGATCAGCTCGCCCATCTTCTTGCTGGCGCCCATGATGCGGCCCAGGTGGTCCTGGCTGGCGGCGTCCAGGGCCGGGTTGTCTTCCCGCAGCGCCTGTGCAAAGCCGTTGATGATGCGCAGCGGGGAGCGCAGGTCGTGCGCCACCGCGTACGAGTAGCTTTCCAGCTCGTCGTAGGCGTCCCGCAGGGCGCGCGTGCGTTCGCCGATGCGCTGCTCCAGCGTGGCGTTCAGGTGCTGGACCTCCAGCTCGATGCGTTTGCGGTCGGTGATGTCCTGCGTCACGCCCAGGGCCCTGAGCGCACGGCCCTGTTCGTTGCGCTCGAACTCGGCCTTCACCGCATGCCAGTATTCGCGCCCGCTCAGCACGACCCGGTATTCGATCTCGTAGGGGGCCTCGCCCTTGACGGCCCGGGGCCACAGCGCCTGCACGCGCGGGCGGTCGTCCGGGTGGATGATGCCCAGCATGTCCGTGATCGCGTAGTCGTTGGCCGGGATCGAGAGAAACGACGCGCCCTGTGCCAGGCTGCTCATCCGGCCGGTGGCCATGTCGGCCTGCCAGGCGGCGATGTGGGCGAGCTTCTGGGCCTGGTTCATCAGGTTCTGGCTGGTGTGCAAGGCCTCTTCTGCGGCCTTCTGGGCGCTCAGGTCCTGCACGACCGAGATGAAATAGTCCGGCGCGCCGTCGGGCTTGCGCACCAGGGCCACCGACAGCTGCACCCAGACCCAGTGGCCCTGTTGGTTGCGGTAGCGCTTTTCCAGCGAGTAGGTGTCGCGCTGACCGGCCAGGGTTTCGTGCAGCAAGGCCAGGTCTTGCGCAAGGTCATCGGGGTGGGTGATGTCCTGAAAGCTCAAGCGCTGCAGTTCGTCGGCGCTGTAACCCACGATGTTGCAGAAGCTGCGGTTGACCAGCAGCAGCCGGCCATCGAGGGCGACGTGCGCGAAGCCCGAGGCGGCGTGCTCGAAGGTCTGCAGAAACCGTTGCTGGCTTTGCTGGAGCTGTTCGGAGGTGTGCTGCAGGCGCCGGTTGCGCTGCTGCATCTGCGCAATGGCGCCCACCACCACCAGCTGGGTGATGAAGTACCAGAGGTTGAGCCAGAAGGCCTCGATCAGGTCGCTGATGGCCGGGCTCAGCAGCGGGCCGACCAGGAAGTAATTGGCCAGCACCATGCCCAGCACGGTGCTGACCATGCCGGCCCGAAACCCGCCGTACAGCGCCGACAGCGCAGCGGCCAGCGAGAAGGTGATGAAGCGCCCACCCGATTCGGCCGGCGCCAGCGCCAGGCGCAGCCAGGTGGCCAGCACGGTGAGCACGATCGCCACCCCGATCCGTTGCCAGGCGCTCAGGCGCCGCGGCTCCCAGGCCAGCAGGCCGTGCCAGAGTTGCCGCAGCACAAGGCGTGAGGGGGTGGAGACGGTCATGGGCTGCCCATCGTAGCCACTGCGGTGTCGATTGGGTGGTGTGTTTTCCTACCCTTGGGTTATCGGCTCAGGGCGACAGGGACTTGAGCGCCGCGTCGATGGCCACCGCGGTCTCGTGGGGTTTTTCCATCGGAAACAGGTGGCTGCCTTCGATCAGGCGCAGCCGTTCGGGGTGGTCGCGGCCCACCAGCTTGTGGGTCATGGCCATGCCGACCTGCTTCATTTCGGCCGATTCGGTGCCGCCGATGAAGGCCACCGGGCATTGCAGCGGGTGGCGGCGCAGCAGGCGGTCCAGGTTGTGGGGCAGGGTGTTGTAGATCGCGGTTTCGACATCGCGGTCGAACCCGAGCAGGCGGCGCACGCCCTGGGCGGTGTGCTCGTCGTGCGTGCCGTGTTCGATGTAGTCGCGCAGCACCTGCGGGTCCCAGCGGGCAAAGGCCTTTTTGTGCGCGAAGTGGTCGAAGGCGGTGAAGGCGTCGGGCCAGGCGTTGCGGCGCTTGCGGCTGACCTTGCCGGGCGAGATCGAGCCCACCAGCTGGGTGCGTTTGACCAGTTCCAGCGCCCGGGCGCGCCAGCCGCCGAGCACGGGCGAGTCGATCAGCAGCACGCCCTTGACCGGCCGGCCACCGAGCACCGGATGGCGCGCGGCGCACATGAGGCTGAGGAAGCCGCCCAGCGAATGCCCGACCAGCCAGGCCCCCTGGCCGTGGCGCTCGACCTCCGGGCCGGCGAAGTCGGCCAGCTGCTGCACCAGGTGCGGCCAGTTGCTGGTGACGGGGTAGCGCGGATCGTGGCCGAACTTGTCGACCCCGCGCACCGTGTAGCCGCGCGCCCGCAGGCTGCGGAACAGCACCGCGTAGGTGCTGACCGGGAAGCTGTTGGCGTGGGAAAAAACGATCAGGGACATCAGCCCACCCCCGCGCCGCGCCGTGGGCGCGTCACCCCCTCCAGGGGGCAATGCCTGCGGCCCGACAAAGCCGGCTCCGCGGCATTCTGGAAAGACTCCGCCAGCACCTGGGCAATCATCAGATCAGCTTCTCGTCGGCGTTCGAAATCTTCTTGAGCGGCTGGCTGCGCGTGCTGCAGCCCATCAGCGGCACGCTGGTCGGCGCGCCGTCCCAGGCCGGGTCCTCGATGCTGTCAAAGACCTCGCGCAGCTTCTGGCCCCAGGTGTTGCGCACCATGCGGAAGTAGGGGTTGTTCTCGTCGATGCAGGTGATCCTGTCGGTCTTGAGCGTGTCGGCTTCGTAGACCACCAGGTCCAGTGGCAGGCCCACCGAGAGGTTGGACTTGAGCGTGCTGTCCATCGACACCAGGGCGCACTTGGCGGCTTCGTCCAGCGGCGTGTCGGGGGTGATCACGCGGTCGAGCACGGGCTTGCCGTACTTGGACTCGCCGACCTGGAAGAACGGCGTTTCGGGCGTGGCCTCGATGAAATTGCCGGCCGAATAGACCTGGAACAGGCGCATGCCCTCGTGGCCGATCTGGCCGCCGAAGATCATGGACACGTTGAAGTCCACACCGGCGCGCTGCAGGGCTTCACCGTCGCGCTCGAACACATGGCGCACGGCCGAACCCAGCACGCGCGCGGCGTCGAACATGCTGGTGGCGTTCCAGATCGTGATGGGCTCGCCACCGTCGTGGTGGGGCAGCTTTTCGACCTGCAGGATCTCGCGCACCGACTGCGAGATGCTCAGGTTGCCGGCCGAGAGCAGGCACATGAAGCGGTCGCCCGGCTTCTCGTAGACGATCATTTTGCGGAAGGTGCTGATCTGGTCCAGGCCCGCGTTGGTGCGCGAGTCGGAGAGGAACACCAGGCCGGCCTTGAGTTTGACGGCGACGCAGTAGGTCATGATTTTTGAGAGAGTTTCTTGAGGGCGTAGAGCTGGTCCAGCGCTTCGCGCGGACTCAGCGTGTCGGGGTCGATGGCGGCCAGCGCGGCCAGCACCGGGGGCGTTTCGGCTTCGGGCGCGGCCGGTGGCGGCGCGAACAGGTCGACCTGCAACCGGCTGCTTTCGCTGTGGGCTTCGAGCGCGGCCAGCGCGTGCCGGGCGTGCTGCACCACCGCGCCGGGCACGCCGGCCAGCCGCGCGACCTGGATGCCGTAGCTGCGGCTGGCCGGGCCGGGCTCGATCTGGTGCAGGAACACGATGCCCGATTTGCCGCCGCCTTCGACTGCGCTCACGTGCACGTTGACCGCGCCGTGGTGGCCGGCCGGAAATTCGGTCAGCTCGAAGTAGTGGGTTGCGAACAGCGTGAAGCAGCGCGCCTTGTCGTGCAGGTGGGCGGCGATGCCGCCGGCCAGCGCCAGGCCGTCGAAGGTGGAGGTGCCGCGGCCGATCTCGT
>NZ_JASJOY010000020.1:0-4056 GCF_031426985.1 Hydrogenophaga sp. | reverse complement strand
GCCTCGTCGTCCAGGTCTTCGATGGTCGGGTCGGCCACGCCCGACTGGATGGTGGAGGCGAACACGCCTTCTTCGATGTCTTCGGTCGACACCCGCGTGGTCTGGAATTCGTCGGCGGTCTCCCACTCCATGGCCAGCACGGTGACGTTGTCGCAGCGCGGCCCACCGCGCTTGAGCGCCATTTCCACCAGCTCGGGAACCGCCTGTTCCAGCGGATTGCGGGCCAGTTCGGCGGCGATCTCGAAATCCTTCACCGTGCCCCAGAGACCGTCCGAGCAGAGCAACACACGGTCACCCTGCTGCAGCTGAACCGGCCCCGACAGGTCGAACACCGGCTTCGCGGGCGAGCCCAGACAGGTGAAGAGGATGTTGCGGTTGATGTGCTGGGTGGCCTTGCCGAGGTGGGCCTGCTGCTCCATGTAGGAGTGGTCCCGCGTGCGCGTCAGCAACTCGCCATTGCGCACGAGGTACAGGCGGGAGTCGCCACAGTGCACCCAGTGCATGTTGCCACGCTCCATCACGGCCGCCACGAGCGTGGTGCGGGGCGTGTCGAGCATGCCTTTTTCGGCGGCGTAGCGGATGATCTGGTGGTGTGCCGCCATCACGGCGCTGGAGAGGAACTCCGGCACTTCGCGCACCGTGGGGTTGGCGGCTTTCTGGAAATAGGCCGAAAACGTCTGCAGCGCCAACTGGGCCGCCATCGCGCCCTCGGGATGCCCACCCATGCCATCGGCCAGCACGAACAGCCCGGACTCGCGCGTGTACGCGTAGCCCATGCGGTCTTCGTTGCGCTCGCGACCACCCTGCCGACTGATCTGGTAGACCGAAAACTTCATCGGAACTTGGTCCCGGCGGCGGTGGATTTGCGTGGCGACTTCTTGTCCGAAACAATGTTGTCAAACTGCAGGCGCATCTTCTCGGCCACGGTCAGCTTGGTGTAACTGCGTTCGGTCTCCCGGCTCAGCTCTTTTTGCAGGGCGAACACCGATTGCGGACGCGACAGCGGATCGAGCGACATGCACCACTCCACCACCTCGATCAGGTTGTCGGAGTAGACACCGCGCAGACGCGAGAGTGCCAGCGACAGCCGGTCTTTTTCCAGCCGTTGCGGGGCGTCGTTGGGCGGGTAGCCCTGCATGCTGGCGTAGATGCAGGCACCGATGGCGTAGATGTCGGTCCAGGGGCCCATGCTCGAATCGCGGCGGTACATCTCGGGCGCAGCGAAACCGGGCGTGTACATCGGGCGGATGAAGTTGCCCTCCTTGCTCAGCACCTCACGCGCAGCACCGAAGTCGATCAGCACCGAGCGGTTGTCATCGGTCACGAAGATGTTGGCCGGCTTGATGTCGAGGTGCAGCATCTTGTGCTGGTGCACGATGCGCAGGCCGCGCAGCACCTCGTCGTAGAGCGAACGGATGGTGGACTCGCGGAACACCTTCTGTTTTTTCAGTTCACGCGCGGTGATGATGAACTCCTGCAGGGACGCGCCCTCCAGGTAGTTCATGACCATGTAGACGGTCTCGTTCTCGCGGAAGAAATTGAGCACGCTCACCACCGACTGGTGGGAGATCTGGGCCAGCGCCCGGCCTTCTTCAAAGAAACTCTTGAGACCCAGCCGGTACAGCGAGAGCTTCTCGGGCTGCACCTGCGGCAACAGTTCGCCCGGCGCCCGTGTGGCCAGCGATGACGGCAGGTATTCCTTGACGGCCACCTGCTGACCTTCGGTGTCCACCGCCAGGTAAACCACCCCGAAACCACCTGCGGCCAGCTTCCTGACGATGCGGTAGCCGCCGATCACGGTATCTGGCGGCAGTGGAGCGGGTTTGACCTTTGACATAATTCGAATGGCTTCCGGAACGCCTCGTTTTGGACCACTCAACCAGATGGGTCACCAGTCCGATGGCAGTTTACAGCATGACCGGCTACGCTACAGCCCAAAGTGGCAGCCCTTCTCCAGGCAGTTCCGACGCGGCGCAACCCGCGCTGGGCCTGGAGATCCGCTCGGTCAACAGCCGATTTCTCGACCTCGCCTTCAAGCTCCAGGACGACCTGCGCGGCACAGAACCCGCGTTGCGCGAACTGCTGGGTACGCGCCTCAAACGCGGCAAGGTGGAGGTGCGCGCCTGGATCGAAGGCCGCAGCGACGGCGCCCTGCGCACCCCCAGCCCGGCCGACCTGCAAAAACTCGTCGGCCTGCAGGACAGCATCCAGGCCTGGTGCCCCAAGGCCGCGCCGTTGAGCGTGGCCGAGGTGCTGCACCTCACCGCACGGCAGCAGAGCCTGCCCGGTGGCCTGCACGAACAGTTGCTCGCTCTGGCCCAAACGGCCTTGGACGGCTTGGTGGACGCCCGCCAGCGCGAAGGCCAGCGCCTGGCCACGATGCTGCTGGACCGACTCCAGCAGCTGCGGCAGCTGGCGGCCGATGCGCAACCGCTGATTCCCCAGCTGGTCGCCCAGCAGCGCCAGCGCTTTCTGGACCGCTGGGCCGAAGCCCTGGGTGCAGGCGGCGCCACCATGAACGCAGAAACCGCCAACGACCGGGCACTGACCGAGGCGACCGCGTTTGCCATCCGCATCGACGTGGCCGAAGAACTGACGCGACTGGATTCGCACCTGATCGAAATTGAGCGGCTGCTGAAAAAGGGCGGTGAAACCGGCAAGCGCCTGGATTTCCTCATCCAGGAACTGCACCGCGAGGCCAACACACTGGGTTCCAAGTCGTCCAGCCTGGAGCTCACCCGCATCTCGGTGGACATGAAAGTGCTGATCGAGCAGATGCGCGAGCAGGTCCAGAACTTGGAATGACCGTATGGAATATCCCGGAAATCTCTTTGTCGTCGCGGCCCCCAGCGGGGCTGGCAAATCCAGCCTGGTCAAGGCGCTGATGGAGCTGGACCAGCGCGTTTCGCCCTCGGTCTCGCACACCACTCGTGCGCCGCGCGGCCAGGAGGTGCACGGCCGCGAGTACTACTTTGTCAGCCAGGAAACCTTCGACCAGATGGTCGCGCAGGACGCCTTTCTGGAATGGGCCAATGTGCACGGCAACCGCTACGGCACATCCAAATTCGCCATCGAACAGCGCATGGCCCAGGGCTCGGATGTGGTGCTGGAGATCGACTTCCAGGGCGCGATCCAGGTCAAGCGCATCTTCCCCGACGCGGTGCTGATCTTCATCCTGCCGCCGAGCTGGGAGGAACTGCGCTCCCGGCTGGAGCGCCGCAACGAGGACAGCGCCGACACCATCGAGCTGCGCCTGAAGAACGCCGCCCAGGAGATGGAACACGCCCGGGAATTCGACTTCGTTATAATCAACGAGTTGTTCGAACGCGCTTTGTTTGATCTCAAAGCCATCGTTCACGCCCAGCGGCTCCGGTTTGCCGCCCAGCGCATCGCCCGCGCCGACACCTTCGGCGCCCTCCACATCCACTGAATCACCGAGAGCTCTGCCATGGCCCGCATCACCGTCGAAGACTGCCTGGAAAAAATCCCCAACCGCTTTCAGCTGGTGCTGGCCGCGACCTACCGCGCCCGCATGCTCAGCCAGGGTCACGCACCCAAGATCGAAAGCAAGAACAAGCCGGGCGTGACCGCGCTGCGCGAAATCGCCGAAGGCAAGATTGGCCTGGAAATGCTCAAGAAGGTGCCGGTCTGACCTGCGGGCCCTCGCACCCCACAAAAAACACCGCCATGGCGGTGTTTTTTTTCGGCAGCACGCATGAACACCGCAGCGCGCGGCGCTCGCTGACGTCTCGCGCTAAAGTACGGACATGAGTACCCTCGCGGAATCCGCCGCTCGCAAAGCCAAAACCGCCGTGCCGGCAGCATCGGCCAGCGCGGCCGCGGCCAGCTTCGCGGCCCTGCTGGGCAAGCTGGACTACCTGCAGGCCAGCGACATCGAACAGATCCGCCAGGCCTACCGGCTGGCCGACGAGGCCCACCTGGGCCAGATGCGCAAGAACGGTGATCCGTACATCACCCACCCGATCGCCGTGGCGGCGCAATGCGCCGAATGGAAGCTCGACGCCCAGGCCCTGATGGCCGCGCTGATGCACGACG